>CAMTMZ010000001.1 GCA_947073765.1 uncultured Bacillota bacterium
GGGGAAAAGTCCAACGGATTGGACTGAAAAACGGGGCCACAAACCTGGGTCGGATGTGTCTCGCTATGGATGCGAACCATGTGTTTGTCCTGCTAAGCTATTAAGGTCAACACTGTAAGACTGCATCATCATATAAACAGCTTCTCTATTATATCAGATTTTTCAGAATTGTAAAGGGGATTTTTCATCTTTCCTAAGATTCTGGAGAAAATCTCCAATCAATTATCCAAACTACATTGACATGGCAGGGAATTTCCACTAAAATAAAGGGAACTTGGGAGAAAAGGGAGGATTCGTTGTGAATACACAAGAGAAAAAACCGCAGCAAAACGGGGCCGCGCTGCTGCCCATTGCAGTATTCCTGGTGTTGTACCTGGGGATGGGACTGATCTTTGAATACATGATGGGCATTGAGATGGCCTTTTACAACATTCCAATCGTGGTAGTATTCATGGTGGCGCTTTTGGTGGCTTGCATACAGAACCGCGAGCTGAAGTTTGATGATAAGCTGGCGATTATGGCTCAAGGCGTTGGGGATAAGAATATTATGACCATGATATTTATTTTCCTGGTGGCCGGTGTGTTTGTGGGAGTGACCGGGCGCAGCAGCGCGGAAGCGGTAGCTTATTTCCTGCTGTCCGTTACGCCGGCCTGGGCTTCCGTGGCGGTGTTGTTTGTGGCGGCCTGCTTTGTTTCCACCGCAATGGGTACCTCGGTAGGTACCATTACGCTGATTACTCCCATTGCCGCAGCGGTGGCCAATGTATCCGGGTTTTCTCTGGCACTATGTGTAGGTTCTGTAATGGGCGGAGCTATGTTTGGGGACAACCTGTCCTTTATTTCGGACACCACCATCGCAGCCTGCAACACCCAGGGCTGTGAGATGCGGGACAAATTCCGCGCTAACTTCAAGATTGCTTTGCCTGCTGCTGTGGTGACTCTGGCGGTAATTCTGCTCCAGTCCATTAACGCGGGAGTGGGGAGCATCGAAATTCCAGACTACAACTTGCTACTGCTTATCCCTTACGTGCTGGTGCTGATCGGCGGTATTGTGGGATTGAATGTATTTGTCGTGCTGCTGGTGGGGATCCTGGCTGGTGTGGCCATTGTGCTTCCCACCGGAACGGTGGACTTCATGAGCCTGCTGGGGAGCATGGGGTCTGGAGCTGCCGGCATGTTTGAGACTATCATGGTCACAGTGCTGGTATCCGCTATGTGTGCGCTGATTCGGGAGTTTGGCGGCTTTGAGGCGCTTCTGAGCTTTATCCGCCGGGTGTTTAAGGGCCGGGTAGGAGGACGGCTTGGTGTTGGATTACTGGTTGGGGCGATGGACATTGCCACCGCCAACAACACTGTGGCCATCGTTATGGCCGGCCCCATCGCCAAGGAGATCAGTGAGGAGTACAGTATCACCCCTAAGGAGTCGGCCTCCCTGCTGGACACCTTCTCCTGTGTATTCCAAGGTGTCATCCCCTACGGAGCCCAGATGCTGGTGGCTATCTCCGCCTCGGGCGGTGTGGTTTCTGCCTTTCAGATCATGCCCTGTCTGTACTACCCCTATCTGCTGGCGGCAGCCTGTGTTGTTTACATCCTGGTGGGGGCAGGGAAAAAGAAGTAAAGTGTTATTATAAAAGTCACATGATATTAAAAATCAGCCGTCTGGGTTGTCCCAGGCGGCTGACGGTTGTTTTACCAGTACACAAAAAATTTTCAATAAAAAAAGGAATCCAGAGAGATATTTCGTATAAGTAATCATAGCAGGATGATAAAGAAAAAAGGAGGCCTGGCCATGACACTGCGTGAACAGCTCCAGCGGCGGGAGGACGCCGTGCTGTCTCCGCTGGCCTGTCGGTCGTCAAAGAGTCGGGGCAGAGCGTATCCGGAGGAGGAGTGCGGCGTACGTACTCCATTCCAGCGGGACACTGACCGTATTGTCTATTCCAAGGCGTTTCGCCGGCTGAAGCAAAAAACACAAGTATTTCTTCAGCCGGAGGGCGACCACTACCGCACCCGGATGACACACACGCTAGAGGTAAGCCGCATTGCCCGCACCATGGCCCGGGCTCTGTTTCTCAATGAGGATCTCACCGAGGCCATTGCCCTTGGGCACGATCTGGGGCACACCCCCTTTGGTCACGCCGGGGAGCGTTTGCTCAATGAGGTAATGCCCGGCGGTTTTGCCCATTATACCCAGTCTGTCCGGGTTGTGGAGCGGCTGGAAAAGGGAGGGATGGGACTGAATCTGACTTGGGAGGTGCGCAATGGCATTGCCTGCCACACCAGAGGTGTTCCAGCCGCCACTCTGGAGGGACAACTGGTCCGCTTGGCTGACCACATCGCTTACATCAACCACGATATTGAGGATGCTATGAGAGGGGGCGTTATCTACCCTATGGACATCCCATTGGATATCTCCCATGTGCTGGGCTTTACCCAAAGCGCCCGGGTAAACACTCTGGTGACCGACGCCATCCAGGCCAGTCAGGAGAAGGACCATATCTGCCAGTCGCCCCAGATGGAGGAGGCAATGGCGGCACTGCGGGAGTTTATGTTTGCCAGCGTGTACACCAACCCAGTAGCCAAAGGGGAGGAGGGGAAAGCCCAGGATATGCTGCGACGGCTGTTTGACTACTTTCATAGTCATCCGGACCGCCTGCCCGATGACTTTCAGTCTATCCGCTTGGAGGAGGGGATAGACCGGGCGGTATGTGACTATATCGCTGGCATGACCGACCCCTTTGCGGTGGAGACTTATAAAGAGATTTTTATTCCAAAAGGCTGGACAGTGCTGTAATTGGGATAATTTAGTGATATACTGGATACAAATAGGGGGGAAAATCTTTGCCTTTGCCGGATCGGTTTTTGGACGAGCTGCTCTCCCGGACTGATATTGTGGACCTGGTATCTGAGTCGGTTCGGTTGACAAAAAAAGGAAACAGCTGGTGGGGCTGCTGTCCCTTTCATAGTGAAAAGACCCCATCCTTCCATGTGGTGCCAGACCGGCAGATGTACAAGTGCTTTGGCTGCGGCAAGGGAGGAGGGGCTATCAACTACGTGATGGAGCTGGAGAACCTGCCTTTTCGTGACGCGGTGGCGGTGCTGGCCCAGCGGGCAGGGATGCAGATGCCCGAGATAGGCAGCTCCTCCCCTGGGGCCCGGGAGCGCCGGAACAAAATTTTAGAGATAAACAAACAGGCGGCCCGGGCCTTTCACCGGTGGCTCAATGGTCCCGAGGGGATCCGGGGGCTGTCTTATCTCCAGGCGCGGGGCCTTTCCAAAGGTGTTTTGGTCAATTTCGGCCTGGGCTTTGCCCCTGACAGCTGGAACGGCCTGATCACAGCTATGGCCGCGCTGGGCTATGACAAGCGGGATCTGCTGGACGCTGGTTTGGCTGTGAGCAGCAAGGACGGACGCATTTATGACCGCTTTCGCAATCGAGTGATATTCCCCATCATCGATGTCCGGGGGGATGTGATCGGTTTTGGCGGCCGGGTGATGGATGACTCCACACCCAAATACCTCAACTCCCCGGATACCCCGGTGTATAATAAGAGCCGTAACCTCTTTGCCCTGAATCGAGCCAAAACTTCCAAAGCGGGGCGGGTTATCCTGACGGAGGGCTACATGGATACCATCTCCCTTCATCAGGCGGGGTTCGACAGCGCGGTAGCGTCTTTGGGCACTGCCCTGACTGAAGAACATGGCCAGCTGCTTTCCCGCTACTTCAAGGAAGCCGTCATCGCTTACGATAGCGACGGGGCCGGAGTGGCGGCCGCCCAGCGGGCTATTCCTCTGCTGGAGAAGGCCGGACTGAAGGTTAAAGTGCTGCGGATGCAGGGGGCCAAGGACCCGGACGAGTTTATCAAGGCCCGGGGCCGAGATGCGTTTGCCCAACTGCTGGACCAAAGCGAGAACCAGGTGGACTACCGCCTGGCTCAGATTCAGAAGAAATACGACCTGACCGACGACAGTCAGCGTGTGGCGTTCCTCCAGGAGGCGGCCCTGCTGGTATCTACTCTCCCCAGTGCGGTGGAGCGGGAGATCTACGGCGGCCACGCTGCGCAGACAGCGGAGGTGAGCCCGGAGACCATGAAGATGGAGGTGGACCGAGCCCTGAAAAGCCGCCTGCGCAGAGAGAGAAAACGTCAGGAGCGCCGGGAGCTGTCAACGGCTCAGCTTCAGCCCAGGGCGCGTACTCTGCGGTATGAAAACATCCGTTCCGCCCGGGCGGAGGAGGGGCTGCTCCGCCTGCTCATGCTGGATCCAAGCCTGGTGAAGCAGATGGAGGGAATAACAGGGGAGGAGTTTACCTCGTCCCTGCTGGGGCGGGCTTTTGACCGGCTGCGAGGGTTGGCTGAGGAGGGGCTGTCCACCCAGCTGGCCGTCCTTGCGGAGGGTTTCTCTGGCGAGGAGATGGACCATCTGGCCCAGGTGGCAGCCCAGCCCGAGTCAGTGGCTCACAGCGGCCGGGCTATAGAGGACTACATATCCCTTATCCGCGGCGAAAGGCTGCTGCGGGGAGGCGGCGCGGATGAGGCTGACCTGCTGCTGGCCGCGCAGAGGCGATTTCAACAGAAGAAAGCATATATGGAGGAGAGCAAATGAGTACCAAAAAGAAAGAGACCGCGCCGGAGCTGATCCTGGAGAAGAAAGAGAAGGGCAGCGATATCCAGGCCCGCATGGAAACTGGGAAGATCGAAATCATGAAGGTTGTGGAGGGCACCCCCGGGGCGGAGAAGCTGGCCGAGCTCATTGAGCGGGGCAAGAAAAAAGGGAAGCTCTCTTCCTCTGAGCTGCTGGACGTGTTGGAGGACATGGATCTGGGCACAGAGCAGATGGACAAGATCTACGACACTTTGGAAAACCTGGGCATCGACACCGTAGGGGAGGACTATATGCCCGAGCTGACCGATGCCGTGGAGCCCCCGGTGGAGGAGATGGAGGAGATCGCCGAGGAGGAGATTGTAGACCCAAACTCCCTCATTGATACGTTCGGCACTGATGACCCGGTACGCATGTATCTCAAGGAGATCGGAAAGGTGAACCTGCTCACCTCCGAGGAGGAGGTCGAGCTGGCCCAGGCCATGACCGCCGGCGCCGCCGCGCAGGAGCAGCTGGACGAGCTGACGGAGTCGGGAGAGGAGATTCCCCAGGAGCTGCGAGCCGAGTTGGAGAAGACCATTAAAAAGGGAGAGAAGGCCCGCCAGCGGCTGGCCGAGGCTAATCTGCGCCTGGTTGTGTCCATCGCCAAGCGGTATGTGGGCCGGGGGATGCAGTTTTTGGACCTGATTCAGGAGGGCAATTTGGGCCTCATCAAGGCGGTGGAGAAGTTTGACTATGTCAAGGGCTTTAAGTTCTCCACTTACGCCACCTGGTGGATTCGCCAGGCCATTACACGGGCTATCGCCGACCAGGCCCGCACCATCCGCATCCCTGTTCACATGGTGGAGACCATCAACAAGGTTATCCGGGTCTCCCGCCAGCTGCTTCAGGAACTGGGCCACGATCCCTCCGCTGAGGAGATTGCCGAGGAGATGAACATGCCCGCCGAACGGGTGCGGGAAATTCTCAAAATTGCCCAGGAGCCTGTCTCCCTGGAGACCCCCATCGGTGAGGAGGAGGACAGCCATCTGGGGGACTTTATCCCTGATGAGGATGCCTCCGAACCCGCCGAGGCAGCTTCCTTCACCTTGCTGAAGGAACAGCTGGTGGAGGTGCTGTCCACCCTCACCCCCCGGGAGGAGAAGGTGCTCAAGCTGCGCTTTGGTATTGAGGACGGCCGCACCCGCACCCTGGAGGAGGTGGGCAAGGAGTTTAACGTCACTCGGGAGCGCATTCGCCAGATCGAGGCCAAGGCCCTCAGAAAACTGCGCCACCCCTCCCGGAGCAAAAAGCTCAAGGATTTTTTGAACTGAACAAGAGCGGGACCTCCTCTGTCTTGGCAGGGGAGGTCCCGCTTCATGCAAGTCAATGCCGATTGACAAAATCGGAAAAGCGTTGTACCATATTATCAAGATTAGAGAGAAGGAGCGGATCACCATGGCGGATGAGCGAAACAAAAACCCGGAGTCCTTTGACCAGGACTCTGTCATGATATACATAGACCCGAAGGTGATGAGCAGCCTGAACGATATGGCGGAGAAAAAGCAGGAGGACCTGAAGGCCCTTCAGGCCGCCGCGGAGGACGGCGACCTGGATGCGCAATACCGTCTGGGCCGCAGCTATTACTATGGGGAGGACGGCGCCCCAAAGGATGAGAAGAAAGCGTTTTACTGGTTCCATAAGGCCGCCGAGGGGGACAGCATCGCCGCCCAGTATTATCTGGGGCTGTGCTGCCTGCGGGGGATAGGAACGGAAAAGGATATGTCCCGAGGGGCGGAGCTGATAGCCGCGGCGGCGGATGAGGGGTATCTCCCTGCCGTTACCGAGTTGGGCTTGTGCTACGAGCTGGGTCACGGTGTGGAGATGGACAAGGGCAGGGCCGCCGAACTTTACCAGGAGGCCGCCGACCAGGATTACGCGCCTGCTCAGTGCAATTTGGGTTATTTCTATTACCAGGGTATCTACTTTGAGGAAAACAACGAGGCGGCGGCTAAGCTGTTTGCCAAATCCGCCCAACAGGGCTATCCCCGGGCCCAGGTGCTGATGGGGGAGTGCTTTGAAAACGGCTACGGCGTTGATAAGGATGTGGACAAGGCTCTGGAGCTCTACCGCGCCGCCTACGACCAGCACTACCCTGACGGCGCCTGCACCTTGGGCCTGTGCTATGAGTCGGGCGTAGGTGTGGAAGAGGACAAGGTGCGAGCAGTGGAGCTTTACCGGGAGGCCGCGGATCAGGGTTTTCCACCGGCCCAGTGCAACCTGGGGTTCTGCTATTACATCGGCATCGGTGTGGAGGAAGACCCCGCTCAGGCAGTGGAGTGGTTTACAAAGGCCGCTGAACGGGAGTACCCCCGCGCCATGTTCCTGCTGGGGGAGTGCTACGACCGGGGGTGCGGCGTAGAGCGCAACTATGACCGGGCCGTTAAGCTCTACCAGAGCGCCGTGGATAAGGAGTATGTCTCCGCTATGTGCTCCCTGGGGCTGTGCTACGAGCTGGGCCAGGGGGTGGAGCAGGACCTGGACAGGGCGGTGGAACTCTACCGCGAAGCTGCCGAGCAGGGTATGCCCCGCGCCCAGTGCAACCTGGGGTTCTGCTACTACACCGGCATTGGAGTAGAGGAAAACGAGCAGGAGGCCGTCAAGTGGTTTGAAAAGGCGGCGGCAGAGAAGTACCCCCGCGCTATGCAGCTGCTTGGGGAGTGCTATGAAAATGGTTACGGTGTGAAGAAGGATGAGGCTCGGGCTGTGGAGCTGTACACCGAGGCCGCGGAGGCGGGGTATCCTCCCGCCATCTGTGCTTTGGGGCTGTGCTATGAGCTGGGCGCCGGAGTGGAGGAGGACAAGTCCCATGCTGTGGAGCTCTACCGCCAGGCAGCTGAGAAGGGGGATGCCCGTGCCCAGTGCAATCTGGGTTACTGCTACTATGTAGGCATCGGTGTGAAGGAGGACAACACGCAGGCGGCCATGTGGTTTGCCAAGGCCGCTGAAGAGGGACTCCCCCGTGCTATGCAGCTGCTGGGGGAGTGCTATGACAGGGGCTACGGTGTGGAGGAGGACCCTGTCAGGGCCTTCCAGCTCTACCAGCAGGCCAGCGAAAAGGGTAACGTGCCGGCTATGTGCTCCTTGGGGCTGTGCTATGAGCTGGGCCGGGGTGTGGAGGAGGACAAGGCTCAGGCCCTGTCGCTCTACCGCAAGTCCGCCGAGCGGGGCTATCCCCGTGCCCAGTGTAACTTGGGCTACTTCTACTACCAGGGTATCGCTGTGGAGGAGGACAACGACCAGGCGGTAGAGTGGTTTGCCAAAGCCGCCGAACAGGACTATCCCCGCGCTGTACAGCTGCTTGGGGAGTGCTACGAGAACGGCTACGGTGTGGAGAAGGATGAGTCGAAGGCGGTGGAACTTTACAAAAAGGCCCATGAGGCCGGCTTTATCCCCGCCACTTGTGCCTTAGGCGTGTGCTACGAATACGGCGACGGTGTGGAGAAAGATGAGGTCCGGGCGGCGGAGCTCTACCGTATCGCTGCCGAGCGGAATATGGTTCGTGCCCAGTGCAACTTGGGGTTCTGCTACTACCGGGGTATTGGCGTGGAGGAGAATGACGGCGAGGCTGTCAAATGGTTCTCAAAGGCCGCGGCTCAGGAGTATCCCCGTGCCATGTGCCTGTTGGGGGAGTGTTATGAAAACGGCTACGGTGTGGAGGAGGACATCTCCAAAGCGGTGGAGCTTTATAAACAGTCCGCTCAGGCTAATTATCCGCCCGCCCAGTGCAGTTTGGGCTTGTGCTATGAGCTGGGCATGGGAGTAGAGGAGGACAAAGTCCGGGCGCTGGAGCTCTACCGGGCAGCGGCGGAGCAGGGCCATGCCCGCTCCCAGTGTAATTTGGGGTTTTTCTACTACCAGGGAATCGCCGTGGAGGAGGATAACGATCAGGCCTTCCGGTGGTTTGAAAAGTCTGCCGCCCAGGGCTATCCCCGTGCCATGCAGCTGCTGGGGGAGTGCTATGAGAACGGCTACGGTGTGAAGCGGAACGTTCAGAAGGCGGTGGAGCTCTACCAGAAAGCGCATGAAAGGGGCAGCGCCTCCGGTACCTGCTCCTTGGGCCTGTGTTACGAATTGGGTATAGGGGTAGAGGAAGACAAGGCCAAAGCTGTGAAACTGTATCGCCAGGCGGCGGAGCGGGGATTGTCCCGTGCCCAATGCAACTTGGGTTACTGCTGCTATGAGGGTATTGGTATGGCGCGGGACGACGACCAGGCATTTCACTGGTTCCTGAAGGCCGCTGAGGATGGTAATCCCCGCGCGCAATGTATGTTGGGCCTGTGCTATGAGATGGGTCGGGGAGTTCAGGAGGATAAGGTAAAGGCTACAGAGTATTACCGGCAGTCCGCCGAAAATGGCAATATCACCGCTATGTGCAACCTGGGCTACTGCTATTATCAGGGCATCGGCGTAGAGGAAAATGACGAGGAGGCCGTCAAGTGGTTCCGGAAGGCGGCCGAACTTGGTCAGCCCCGGGCGCTGTTCCTGCTGGGGGAGTGTTATGAGGAGGGCAACGGCGTAGCGGCGGACCTGCGGCGGGCCAGAGAGTACTATGGCCAGGCGGCGGACAAGGGCTATCAGGCCGCTCAGGAGGCGCTCCAGCGGCTGGACGGGCAGAAGTCGGCAGATATTTCCCGCAAGCCGGCCCCCGTTCCCCAGTCTCCAAAGGGGAAGGAGAAGCCCAAGAAGGGCGGATTGTTCGGGTTCTTTAAAAAGTAATACATAAAAAATCGGCTTCCTGTCTTTAGGAAGCCGATTTTTTCTACATGGTGGTGAGATAAAGCTGTGCAGCCTGGTAGTCATCCTGGAATAAGGACATAGGAATGGGCCAGCCGGCGTTCATAAGCATGTCACCGGGCCATCGGCCCTCCCCATTAATCCGGTAGCACAGGGCGGGGTCCAGCCCCTTAAGCCGCAGAGTGCGGAAGGCCGGGGAGGCGTGGGTGGTGCCGGTAACCAGCGATACCAGAGCCTCTTTGCGGTCCGGGGAGACATATTCCCAGGCGGTGAAGGGGCCGCCCTGGAAGGGATCGGACAGGCGGTAATAGTCCCCTCTCTGAATCAGATGGTAGTGCTCTTTGAAGAAGGCCACCTGCTCCCGTATGAGTTTCTTTTCCTCCGGAGTGGTGTTATTCAGGTCCATCTCATAGCCAAAAGTGCCCGACATGGCCACCACACCCCGGGTCCGGATAGAAACACTGCGTCCGGTCTGAGCGTTGGGCACAGCGGAGACGTGGGCCCCCATGGTGGAGACAGGGTAGCAGAAGGAGGTGCCGTACTGGATACGAAGCCGGTCAACGGCGTCGGTGTTGTCGCTGCACCAGATCTGGGGGGTGTAATAGAGCATTCCGGCGTCAAACCGCCCGCCGCCGCCGGTGCAGCCCTCGATGAGGATGTGGGGGTAGTCCTGGCGCATCTGGTCCAGCATGTCGTAAACACCCAGGATGTAGCGGTGGAAAACTTCTCCCTGGCGGTCAGCGGGCAGGGCGGCGGACCATACGTCGGTGAGGCTGCGGTTCATGTCCCACTTTACATAGGAGATGCTGGCGCTGTCCAGCACTTTGCGCAGATCGGCGTAGACGTGATCCCGTACATCCTTACGGGAAAAGTCCAGGGTGAGCTGACTGCGGCCGCGGGTGTGAGGGCGGCCGGGAGGGCCCAGGACCCAGTCGGGGTGGGCACGGTAGAGGCTGCTGTCCTCGCTGACCATCTCGGGCTCAATCCAGATGCCAAAGGACATGCCCAGCTTCTGGATCCGGGGCACTAGAGCCTTCAATCCGCCGGGGAGCTTGTTTTCATTGACGGTCCAGTCCCCCAGCCCGCCTAAATCGCTGTCCCGAGTACCGAACCAGCCGTCGTCCATCACAAACAGCTCAATGCCCAGAGGAGCGGCGGAGCTGGCGATGTCCACCAGCTTATCGGCGTTAAAAGCAAATTCGGTGGCCTCCCAATTGTTGATCAATACCGGGCGCTGCCTGCCCTGAAGGGGGTCATGAATCAGATGCTCCCGGATGGCCCGGTGATATTGCCGGCTCATCTGACCAAAGCCGGAGGGGGAGCATATCATGGCTGCCTCCGGGGTAGTGAAGGAGGCGCCGGGCTCCAGTGTCCAGCAGAAGTGATAAGGGTTGATCCCCAGCAGCAGCCGGTTGTGCTCCAGCTGGGTGCGCTCCACCGCGGCCAAAAAGTTGCCGCTGTATACCAGCGCAGTCCCATAGCAAATACCGTAGTCCTCGCTGGCCTGCCGTTCACAGAGGATAACAAAGGGATTGTGGTGGTGGCTGGAGGTTCCCCGCACGCTCTCTACACTCTGGATACCCGGGCGGAGGGGAGAACGGTTCAGGTTGCGCTCCAGGGCATGGCAGCCGTCGAAGGTGATAAAATCGTAGTCTCCGTCGTTCTGGAAGTCCAGGCACAGGGAGGCGCACCGCCTCAGGCGGACGACGCCTGTCCCACGGTTGGTTACCCGCACGGCCCGGGTGATGAGATCACAATTCTCCAGAACACCGTAGAACAGCTCCACCGACATCTGAGAGGCGGCGTCCTCCATGAAGATAATCAGTGTCTCCCACTCGTCGCCGCCCCAGAAGGAGGGCAGACCCTCCAAACTATATTTGCCCTTGCGCAGCTCAAAGCCCACATACCGCAGATCGGCCAGGCGGCTGCCGTCCTCGGGCTCAAATTCAATGGATGGCAGACGAAAATCCCCCACCCCGCAGGTGGAGTATTCCTGGGGCAGTGTGTCCAGGGAGTAGTCCCGGCGGTGGCCCGCCTCATTGGGGTTGGGGGACAGGCCCCGGTCAGCGTATTGAATGAGGCAGGACAAATCGCCGCTCCGAATTCTGGGGCCATAATAGGTATGGAGCAGTACGCAGTATTCATCCGCTTTCATCTGGTAGGTGGTGTTTTGGGTGTGCAGGGTAAAGACATTGTTTTCCTTATCAAGTACGATCATAGGGATCCCCCCTGAAAGAAAGATTTTACTGGCTGATTGTACGGGATTTCAAATTGAGAAGCAAGGATAGTATGGAAAAATAATCTACAAATCTCCACCCGGTTTTCACTGAAAAATCGTAGGTTTTTTAGGGGAACAGCTCCGGCACCTTAAAAATGCCGGAGCTGTTCCATAAAGGGGAAGGAGAGAAAGGAAAAAGCTTATTTGCCGCCGGTGGTGGCGATGCCCTCGATAAACTGGCGCTGGAAGATTAGATACAAAATTACCATAGGCAGCATCGCCAGCAGGGAGCCAGCCATCAGCACGGGGAAGTTGGTGGTAAACTGGCCGCGCAGGGTAGCCAGACCGGAGGAGAGCGTCATCATGTTTAAGTCGGAGTTAACGACCAAGGGCCACATCAGGTCGCTGTATGCGAACACGGCAGTGAAGATGGTCAGGGCGGCCACACTGGTGCCGGTCAGCGGAAACATCACCTTATAGAAGGTCTGCCACTGGTTGCAGCCGTCCAGGTAGGCGGCTTCTCCAATTTCCTTGGGGATACCCATGTAGGTCTGGCGGAGGAAGAACACGCCGAAGGCGCTGACAATGCCGGGGAAGACCAGGGCGAAAATGGTGTTGGCCAGACCCATCTTGGCCACCATCTGATATTGGGGAATGATGAAAATCTGAGAGGGCAGGGACATCTGCACCAGCACGATACCGAACAGCAGCTTTTTGCCCCGGAAGTTCAGCATAGCAAAGGCATAGCCCGCCATTGAACTGAAAGCCACCGCGCAGATAACGCGGAAGAGAATCATCAAACCGGTGTTAAGGTACAGCTTGAGGAAGGGCAGGCTCTTCATAGCATCCCCGAAATTGGTGGTGATCATCTCTTTGGGGAAGATGGTGGGGGGCACCTGCATACTTTCAGGAACGGTTTTCAGGCTGGTGAGGATCATCCATACAAAGGGGAAGATCATGAGAATAGCGCCGATAATCAGGGCGGTATAGGTGAGAACGGTCATCCGCTTCTGGGAGGCCTCGAGAGAGCGATTTTTCATCTTGTTTCCTCCTTACACGTCGTAGTTGACCCACTTCTTCTGGCCGTAGAACTGAATCACAGTGATCATGCCGATGAGCAGGACGGTCCAGATAACGATGGCGGAGCCGGTGCCGCGGCTGCCGGCAATGAAGGACTCCCGGTAGAACAGATACATCAGGCTCTGTACGCTGGTAACGGCCGGGTTGGTCTCCTCTACCATCATGTAGATCAGATCGTAGACCTTTACAGCGGACATCAGGCGCATAATCATAACCACAAACAGGGTGGGGGAGACCATAGGCAGGGTGATGGTGAAGAACTGCTTCACTTTGCCGGCGCCGTCGATGCTGTTGGCTTCATAGAGAGTCTTGGGGATGGTCTGGAGTCCGGCCAGGAGGAGGACGGCGTCGTAGCCGATGTTGCTCCAGATAGCCACTACGGCGCAGGCGATCATAACGAACCGGGCGTCGGTGATCCAGCCCACGTGGGCGCCCAGCACCTGGTTGAGAATGCCGTACTCACCGTTGAAGATCCAGCGCCACACCATGGTAACGGCGGCGGGGGCGCAGACCATAGGAAGGAAGAAGATGGTGCGGAAGCCGCCCTTGAACTTGATCTTGGCGTTCAGCAGCATAGCGACCAACAGGGAGAGGAACAGGCCCAGAGGGACGGTAAGGATACAAAACAGAATGGTGTTCCAGGTGGCTTTCCAGAACTCAGGGGTCTGGAAAATCTCGGCGTAGTTGGCCAGGCCCACAAACTTATAGTGACCGAAGCCCAGATGCTCGCAGAAGCTGGTGTAGATGGTCTGTACAAAGGGCCACAGGTTCAGCACGATCAGGCCGATGATGGTCGGGGCCACCATGATCCAGCCCCAGTTCTCTTCCCGCCGGGCGGCGGGGGACAATTTAAAACCTTTCACAGAAAATCCTCCTCTCAGTCTCCCGCCAATTTCTTGGCGGTTTCAGTGTCGATGATATTCTGTATGTTGGCCATGGCGCTGTCCAGGCTCTGCTGGCCGTTGTAGACCTTGTTCAGCTCGTCCAGCACAGGACTCTTCCACTTGGGCTTGGCGGCGTTGTTCACGTTCTGCACGCCGTACTCAAACTGGTCCATGACGATCTCCACGTCGATGTCGTAGCCGGCCTTGTCAAAGGCGTCGAAGTAGGGCTGCTCGGTGCCGTTGTAGGCGGAGATGGCGGCGCCGTAGGAGCTGGCCAGCAGCTGAGCCTCCTCGGTGCCGAAGAACTTGATTACGTCCAGGGCGATATCCTTGGTTTTGCCGTGGGCGGCGGTGGAGTAGCACAGGCCGTTGGAGATGGTGGCCCGGCCGTCGCCGCTGACGGGATCGGGGCACTTGGGCATGGGGGCGATGTCCCACTTGCCGTCCATGTTGGGGAAGTTGATGCACTTGTTCATCAGTTCCCAGTTGCCCTCTACGTACATGGAGCCCACCTCGGAGAAGAAGGCGGTGCCGGGAGCGGTCTCGGCAAAATAGGTCTGCTTGGGACACCAGTCATAGTCCTGCATCCCCACATAGAACTCCATGCCCTTTTTGGTCCCGGGCTGGTCGAAGCCGGCTTTAGTCTTGTCCTCTGTCAGGATGCAGCCGCCGGCCTGATAGACGAAACTCCAGTAGCCCATCTGGTCGTCGTTGTAGGCCATGAAGCCGTATTTGCCGGTTTTGTCATAAATCTGGGCGGAGGCGGCAGTCAGGTCGTCCCAGGTCCAGCTCTCGTCGGGGTAGGCCACACCGGCGGCGTCGAACATCTCCTTGTTGTACACCAGGAAGATGTTGTCCTTGTCCTTGGGCACGCCGTACATCCGGCCGTTGCTGCCCTGGGCGTTGCCGATGGATATTTCAGAGAAATGATTCTGGTAGTAGTCGGTCTCCACGTCGTTGTAGAGGTCAGTGACGTCGGCCAGCATCCCGAAGTCGGAGTAGTACAGGATCTGGTTGGTATGCATCCAGAAGATGTCAGGCATGGTGTTGGATTCAGCGGCGGCCTCCAGCTTGGTCCAGTATTCGTTCCAGCTGGTGACCTGCACCTCGATGGTCACGTCGGGATTCTTGGCGGTGTAGGCATCGCAGATGGCCTGCATGCTGTCACGCTGGGCCACGTCCCATATCTGAAACTTAAGATGGATCTTGCCATCTGACGCGCCGCACCCAGCCAGGGACAGCAGCAGCGTTATGGCCAAGACAAGGGCTGTGACGCGGGGTATCTTTTTCATAACTCCACTCCTCTGCTTTTTTGTCACACTCAGAAACGTACGTAACTATGGTGAAATAATAATACCGACTTTAGGCTGTGTAAATAGACTGGATTTAACGAAATATACCCGAATGTCAGAAACAACACATTGAATATAGTTTTGACTTACATCTTGGGATATTTTTTGAAAATTCATTGGTTCTGCACAGTTGCAAGGGTTTCGTTTTGTGTAAAACGTAAAATTTTTGCTTCCAGACGGAAAAAAGATAAAATCAGGATAAAAAATATATCTCTATGTGCTTTTTTATGTGCCGTGGTGCGTTGAAGGAATATTTCACTCTTGCGCTGCGAAAAACACTGTGGTATAGTATCGAAACTAACACAGCTGATTGATCCGGCCTATTACATCGGAAGGAGAATACGAGATGACAAGGAAAACGTCCCTTTTCAGCCGCCGTCTGGAGCGGCACTACGATGAACTGAAATGGCTCTATCAAGAGATCTATTGTGATGAGCAGGCGTTCAGCTACTTTCTTTCCATGCTGGAGCGGAGCTGGGGGGAACGAAAGCGTTCCCTCCGGGATCAGGACGCCCGCCGGGAGGCGGACCCGCACTGGTATCGCCGCCGGGATCTGCTGGGCATGATGCTCTATGTAGATGCCTTTGCCGGTAATCTGAAGGGGGTGGAAGCCAAGCTGCCCTATATTCAGGAGTGCGGGGTGAACTATCTCCATTTGATGCCTCTGCTCCAGTCCCCCAAGAGCCGCAGCGACGGTGGCTACGCTGTTTCTGACTTCCGTTCTGTTCAGCCCCAGCTGGGTACCATGGAGGACCTGGAGAGCCTGGCCGACGCCTGCCGCAGGAAGAAGCTGAGCCTCTGTCTGGACTTCGTGATGAACCATACCAGCGAAGATCACGAGTGGGCCAGAAAAGCACGGGCGGGGGAGCCGGGCTACCGGGAGCGGTATTTTTTCTATGACAACTGGGATATCCCCCGCCAGTTTGAGAAGACTGTCCCCCAGGTGTTTCCCACTACCGCCCCCGGCTGCTTTACCCAGCTGGAGAACGGTCAAATTGTCATGACCAATTTTTACCCCTATCAGTGGGACTTGAACTACTCCAACCCCACTGTTTTCAACGATATGACAGAGAATCTCCTCTTCCTGGCCAACCGGGGCGTCGACGTCATCCGCCTGGACGCGATCCCCTACATCTGGAAGGAACTGGGCACCGACTGCCGCAATCTGCCCCAGGTCCATACACTGGCCCGGATGCTGCGCATGGTGTGCGAGATTGTTTGTCCCAGCGTCCTGCTGCTGGGTGAGGTGGTGATGGAACCGGCTAAAGTGGCCCCCTATTTTGGCACCCCAGAAAAGCCGGAGTGCCATATGCTCTACAACGTCACTACCATGGCCACCACCTGGCACACGCTGGCCACCGGCGATGTCTCCCTTCTCGGGCGGCAGATGGAGGCACTGTGCGCCCTGCCCAAGGACTTCCTGTTTTTAAACTATCTTCGCTGTCATGACGACATCGGCTGGGGGCTGGACTACCCCTGGCTCCAGGAGCGGTTCCGTATTTTTGAGGTTGCCCATAAGAAATACCTCAACGACTGGTTCACCAGCCGCTGGCCGGGCAGTCCGGCCCGGGGCGAGCTGTACAATGATGATCCCAGCCTGGGAGATGCCCGCCTGTGCGGCACCACCGCCTCGCTGTGCGGCCTGGAGTCTGCCTCTCTCGCGGGTGACCCGTTCCGGCTGGAGCGGGCCGTTGCCTGCGATTTGACGCTTCACGCATGGATGTTGTCACAGAGCGGCATTCCGGTGATTTACAGTGGGGATGAGGTGGGCCGCTTTAACGAGTATACCTATCACGACGACCCGGACAAGCGGGAGGACAGCCGTTATCTCCATCGGGGCGCCTTCCAGTGGGATTTGGCCCAGCTGCGAGCTGATCCGAATACATATCAAGGCAAACTGTTCCAAGGTCTGCGCCGCCTGGAGGAGCTCCGGGCCAAGGAGCCCTGCTTCGACGCTGGGGCCGAGGTTCGAGTGGAGGACAGCGGAGACCACCGGGTTTTGTCCCTGTGCCGCCGTTTCGAGGGCCGGGAGCTGCTGTGCCTGTTCAACTTCAGCAGTGATTTTGTCTATGCCGGAGCCGACCGGGAGGGCAGCTATACCGAGCTGATGTACGGTACTAAATACGACAGCATCCGCTCCGTTGAGCTGTGGCCCAACGGCTTTGCCTGGCTGCTCCGGAACGAGTCAGAATAGCGGCATTTCGGGGAGGCGCGTCCAGGTGCGTCTCCTCTTTTCCTGTCCGGTGTTAAGAAAGCGTACAAAAGGAATATTTCCTGTTCAGTGTTGGGATGCGGCCTTGACTTTACCGCTGAGGTTGCTATAATGTGGAAGGAATTAAGGCGTTTTGCTGACAGCGCCTTATATTTCTACAGTTGGAATTAAGAGAAGGGATGTTATGAAGCAACACAAAAAAGCCCTAGTGCTGTGGATTGGAGCCGTACTGCTCCTGCTGATCGGGGCGCTGCTGGCCGGATTCCATGGCCGGACAGAGAGCGTTCAGCAGGCTATGCGGGACGCGGTTCTCCATGATGTCAACCAGATCAGTCTGCTGGGCCTGAAGGCGGTGAACCCCGGTCTGATATCAGCGTTTTTGGTTACAGGGCTGATACTGCTTGCGGCGGCGCTGATTCGTGTCCTGGTTATCCCAAGGTTCCAATATATCCCAGGGAAATTTCAGTTGGCGCTGGAGGAGGCCGTAGGTCTGTTCCACGGAATGGCCCAAAACAGCAGTCCCCATCGATATGGTTTTGTGGGGGCGTACATTTTTGCGGCCGGGGCCTACATCTTTTTCGGTACCTTGTTTGAGCTGCTGGGACTTCAGGGCATCACGATCCACGGCCATCCTGTCACCCTGCCTGCCCCTCTGTCCGATGTCAACGCGGCTATCGCGCTGGGCACCCTCTCCTATCTGGTGATTCTCTCTGGGGGTATTGCCGCCAACGGCGCAAAGGGGGTGGGGAAAACCCTGAAGGAGTTCTCTTTGCCCATCTCTATGAGCTTCCGTCTTTTCGGTGCCCTGCTCAGCGGGCTGCTGGTAACAGAGCTGGTTTATTATTATGTAAATCTAAGTTTTGTCCTTCCTGTTATTGTGGGTGTAATGTTTACCCTGCTCCACGCGCTGATCCAGACCTATGTGCTCACAATGCTGGTGTCCATGTACTACGGTGAGGTGTCTGAGCCGTCCCATAAGGCAAAGAGCTGAATTTAACAGAAATATCATAAAATTTGGAGGGCTTCTACTATGAACAGGCTGTTGAAAAAAACATTTTTCCTGGCGTCTATTCTTATGCTTGCCCTGGCCCTGGCTGTGCCCGCCTTTGCTGCCAGTGACAGCGGCCCTGAGGGGGACGCTGCCATGGTTCAGGAGGATAACACCATTGGCCTGAAGGCCATCGCCGCAGGTATCGCCGTAGGCATCGCCGCCGCCGGCGGCGCGGTAGGCATGGGACTGGCGACCGCCAAGTCTACAGAGAGCATTGCCCGCCAGCCTGAGGCGGAGGGCAAGGTCCGTACCACGCTGATGCTGGGCCTGGTCTTTATCGAAACAGCCATCATCTACGCTTTGCTGGTGGTTATTTTGATTATCTTCGTGTTGTAAGGCAGGTGGAATATAGATGCCCTTAAACATTGATCTGCAGCAAATTTTGCTGCATTGGATGAATCTGGCCATCCTCACCGGAGGACTGTACCTTCTGCTGTATAAACCGGTGAAGGACTTTATGACCAAGCGGGAGGAGCATTACCGCCAGCTGGACGAGCAGGCGGCGGAGAAGCTGGCTCAGGCGGAGCGGGTCCAGGCGGAGTACCAAGCCAGATTGGACGGGGCGGATGAGGAGATTCATCAGGCCCGTGCCCGTGCCCAGCAGGCCATCCAGCAGTCCACAGAGGACCAGCTGGCCAAGGCCAGGGAGCAGGCCCGGCAGATTGTGGCCCACGCCC
This sequence comes from uncultured Bacillota bacterium, assembly GCA_947073765.1. Taxonomy (GTDB): domain Bacteria; phylum Bacillota; class Clostridia; order Oscillospirales; family Oscillospiraceae; genus Lawsonibacter. The sequence continues at coordinate 18,853 of CAMTMZ010000001.1, forward strand.
AGACGGAGGCGGAGCACAGTCGGGAGCGAGTGCTGCGGGAGTCCCAGCGGGAGCTGCGCAAGCTGGCTGCCCAAGCTACCAAAAAGCTTGCCTTCCACGTTGATCCCTTCGACCAGTTCTTAGACCTGGCGGAGGAGGGGGAAGAGTATGAGGAGTGACAGAAGCCGCCTGACAGCTCAGCTGCGCAGCGCCAAGGAACCCACCCAGGACCAGCAGCGCCGCTTTGCCGAGTTCCTGTCAAAAAAATATAAGCGCAAGGTGCCTCTGCGCTGGGAGGAGGACGCCTCCCTGCGCTCTGGCTTCCGCCTTCAGGTGGGGTCGGATATCTACGATTGGAGCCTGGAGGGGCGCATCCGTCAGTTCCAGGACCATCTGCGCCAGATCCAGCCGGGGCAGGAGGAGCTGATGCCCTTGATGCGCCAGGCTGTGGAAGACTGGACCCTGGCTGTGGTGCCCGAAGAGATTGGACGGGTGCTCACGGTAGACAGTGAGATTGCCACAGTAGATGGTCTGGAGCACGCCCAATATGGCGAGATACTCCTGTTTACCGGTGGCATTCGGGGGATGGTCCAGGATCTGCGCCGGGACGCGGTGAGCTGCATTATTTTTGGCGACGCGGAGGAGATCAGCGCGGGCAGCCTGGTCCGCCGCACCAAAAAGACCGCCGGCATGCCGGTGGGCGACGGGTTTTTGGGCCGGGTGGTGGACGCCTTGGGCGTTCCGCTGGACGGCAAGGGCCGCATCCAGGCGGAAGGCCGCCGGCCTATCGAGGCCCCGGCGCCCAGTATTTTGGACCGCCAGAGCGTCAATGCTCCCATGGAGACCGGCCTTCTGGCTATCGACGCCATGTTTCCCATCGGCCGGGGTCAGCGGGAGCTGATTATTGGCGACCGTCAGACCGGCAAGACGGCCATCGCCGTGGACACCATTCTGAACCAGAAGGGGAAGAATGTGGTGTGTATCTATGTGGCAATCGGCCAAAAGACCAGCTCAATCGCCCAATTAGTGGAAAACCTGTCCCGGCGGGGAGCCATGGAGTATACCACCGTCATCAGCGCCCCTGCGGGGGCATCGGCGGCCCTGCAGTATATCGCACCCTACGCCGGCTGTGCCTTGGCGGAGCATTTCATGTACCATGGTCAGGACGTGCTCATTGTCTATGACGATCTTAGCAAGCATGCGGTGGCCTACCGGGCGCTGAGCCTTCTGATGGGCCGTTCTCCGGGGCGTGAGGCCTATCCCGGCGATGTGTTTTACCTCCACTCCCGACTTCTGGAGCGGGCCGCTCACCTCAGTGATGAGCTGGGGGGAGGCAGCATGACCGCCCTGCCTATTGCAGAAACGCAGGCGGGAGATGTCTCCGCCTATATTCCCACCAATATTATCTCTATTACTGATGGTCAGATTTTTCTGGAAAGCGACCTGTTTTTTGCCGGCCAGAGGCCCGCGGTCAACGTGGGTCTGTCAGTCTCCCGTGTAGGAGGCGATGCCCAAACAAAGGCTATGAAGAAGGCGGCGGGCACCCTTCGACTGGACCTGGCCCAATACCGGGAGATGGAAGTATTCACTCAGTTCTCCAGCGATCTGGACGATGCCACCAAGCGTCAGCTGACCTACGGTCAGGGCCTAATGGCTTTGCTGCGCCAGCCCCAGTACCACCCGCAGTCGCAGTATCAGCAGGTAATTTTGCTGGTGGCGGCGCTGGGACATGTGATGCAGGAGGTCCCCATAGACGACATTGACTGCTTTGAGGACCAGCTGCTGGCCTTCACAGAGGAGCAGGCACCGGACCTGTGCCAGCGTTTGGACCTGTCCGGACAGCTGTCACAGGAGGACCGGGAGGAGATTCTGGAACTGGCTCGAGAATGTCTGGAGCAGTTCCAGGCGGGCGGAAAGCGCGGTGGCTGAGGTGGCGGGAACGAAGGAGATCAAAAGCCGCATACAGAGTGTGCAGGAGACTAAAAAGATCACCAATGCTATGTACCTGATCGCCTCCACCAAGCTGCGCCGGGCCCGGCAGGAGCTGGAAAATACCCGGCCCTACTTTAAGGCTCTGCGGGGGGAGATCAAGCGCATCTTCCGCACTGCTGACGATGTGGACAGCCGCTATTTTTATCCGCCCGGGGCCGAGTCTCCCCTGGTGGGAACCTATGGCTGCCTGGTAATTACCGCCGATAAGGGGCTGGCTGGCGCCTACAACCAGAATGCCATCCGCCAGGCCCAGCAGCTGCTGGAGCGGCACCCTGACACCAAGCTTTTTGTGGTTGGGGAGTATGGCCGGCGGTTTTTCTCCCAGCGGAACATCCCCATCGAGCGCAGCTTTCTCTACACAGCCCAGAATCCCACCATGGCCCGAGCCCGGGAGATCAGTGCTTTGCTGCTGGACGGCTACGACCGTGGGGAGCTGAAGGAAATTTATGTGATTTATACCGACATGGCCAGCGCCATGTCTTTTGAGGCCCGATCGGCCCAGGTGCTGCCCTTCCACCGCAGCCATTTTGTTACGGATCCCGGGGAGCGGGCAGTCGCCGAGCCCTTTGAGTTTCTCCCTGATGTGCGGTCCGTGCTGGACAGCATGATCCCAAGCTATGTGTCAGGCTTTATTTACAGCGCCCTTATCGATAGCTTTTGCTGTGAGCAGAACGCCCGCATGACAGCTATGGACAGCGCCAACCAGAACGCCGAGGAGCTGCTGGGGGAGTTGTCCCTGCGGTATAACCGGGTGCGCCAGTCGGCTATCACCCAGGAAATCACTGAGGTATCCGCCGGGGCCAGGGCGCAGCGGCAAAGGAAGGAGTGACAGGGGTTTGGAACGAGGAATTATTGTGCAGATCTCCGGCCCTGTTGTAGATGTGGAGATCACCGAAGGTGAGCTGCCAAAGCTGCGGGAGGAGCTCACCGTTGAGATCGAGGGCGCCCTCCGGGTGATGGAGGTTGCGCAGCATGTGGGTCAAAGCACCGTGCGGTGCATTATGCTTTCCCCAGGCGAGGGTCTGGCCCGGGGGCTTGCCGTGGATATCCCCGGCCATACCATCCAGGTTCCGGTGGGCCAGGCTACTTTGGGGCGGATGTTCAATGTTTTGGGCCAAACAATCGATGGCGGCGGCCCCCTGCCTGAGGACACGCCGGTGCGCTCAGTCTACCGCGCTCCCCCCTCCTTCGAGGAGCAGAGTCCGGCGGTGGAAATTCTGGAGACGGGAATCAAGGTTATCGACCTGCTGGAGCCCTATCCCCGGGGGGGGAAGATTGGCCTGTTCGGCGGCGCCGGCGTGGGCAAGACGGTCCTGATCCAGGAGCTGATCCACAACGTGGCCATGGAGCACGGCGGCTACTCTATCTTCACCGGCGTAGGCGAGCGCAGCCGTGAGGGCAATGACCTGTGGCGTGAGATGGCGGAGAGCGGCGTGTCGGGCAAGACCGCCCTGGTTTTCGGCCAAATGAACGAGTCCCCCGGCGTGCGCATGCGGGTGGCTCTGTCCGGCCTGACAATGGCCGAGCACTTCCGAGATGTGGAGCACAAGGATGTGCTGCTCTTCATTGATAATATTTTCCGTTTTGTTCAGGCGGGCAGCGAGGTGTCCACCCTGCTGGGACGGATGCCCTCTGCCGTGGGCTACCAGCCTACCCTTGCAAATGAGATGGGGGAACTGCAGGAGCGCATCGCCTCTACCAAGGCGGGCTCCGTCACCTCTGTCCAGGCGGTGTATGTCCCCGCCGACGATCTCACCGATCCGGCCACCGCTACCACTTTTGCCCATCTGGACGCTACCACGGTGCTCAGCCGCCGCATCTCCGAGCAGGGTATATACCCGGCGGTGGACCCTCTGGAGTCCTCCTCCCGCATTCTGGAGGCGGATATTGTAGGGGAACGGCACTACCGTGTGGCCCGAAAGGTGCAGGAGATTCTGCAAAAATACCGGGAACTCCAGGATATTATCGCCATCCTGGGCATGGACGAGCTGAGCGAGGAGGACCGGCGTACCGTAGCCCGGGCCCGGCGCATCCAGCGCTTTCTGGCCCAGCCTACCCACGTGGCGGAAAAATTCACGGGCCTTCCCGGAGTATACGTCCCTCTGCGGGACACCCTGGAGAGCTTTGAGGCCATTATCTCCGGAAAACTGGATCAGTATCCCGAGGGGGCTTTTTACAATGTTGGCACCTGGCGGGATGTGGTGTCCAAGGCCAAGCAGATGGAAGCGGGTGAAGCCTGATGGAGACATTTCAGGTGCATATCCTGGCTGCTGACCAAACGTTTTACGAGGGACCCTGCGTCAGTCTGACCATTACCACCACCGACGGCGAGCGGGGCATTCTGGCCAACCACAGCAGCATGATTGCTGCTGTCAAGCCGGGCACTCTGCGCTATCAGGTGCCAGGGGAGGAGGCCAGGCTGGCCGCCGTCTCCCCTGGCATGGTAAAGGTGGAGGACAACGACGTGCTGGTGCTGGTAGACTCCGCTGAACGCCCGGAGGAGATTGATATTGTTCGGGCTCAGCGGGAGATTGACGAGGCCCGGGAGATTCTGCTCCAAAAAAAGACCCGGCAGGAATACCAGATTGCCCAGGCCACTATGGCCCGGGCTCTGAACCGCCTGCGGGTAAAGAACATGGGTATCGGAAGATAAAGGAAGGGAGGTCCCATGAATCACCAGAGCAGAGCGATTCTCTACCACTATACCGACTTTCAGGCGGTTGACGGCATTCTGGGCCATGCGCAGCTTCGGGTAAATAACGTGCTGCGCATGAACGACTCGGCGGAGATGCGCCACTTTATGGACCGGCTGTGCGCCGCAGTGTCCCAGCGTCTGGAGGAGGACGGTGATGATGAGCGGGTCGGCCGAGTCCGGCAGCTGTTCCGGGAGGAGATGAAAAAGGAGTACTCTGCCTTTGCCGCCTGTTTTTCTTTCCATAGGGACGATGCCGCTCAATGGGAGCGATACGGCAACCGGGGCCGGGGTGTGTGCATCGCCTTCCAAAGGGAATATTTGGAAAAAATGGCCACAGGGGCCCTGTCTCTTCAGTTGGTCTTTTATCAAAACGACATGGCCGGCCACCCCATGGTGGAGAAATTTTGCAGCTTGATTCGGGAGGGGGCGGACCTGCATGGGGAGGAGATCAGGCGGGCCATGTGTGAGGCCTGGGCCTGTTCGGTATCCTTTAAACATCCCTCCTTCCGCTCAGAGTATGAGATGCGGCTGGTCGTCTCCCCCTTTGAAAAGGAGGGGCTGGACATTCAGCCCTGCTATCATGTGTCCAAGGAGCGAATAAAAAAATACTATCCGCTGGATCTGAAGGGTATGTGTGAGAGAATCGGTATTGACGTTGAGGACTTGGTTACCGAGCTGATCATTGGGCCTGACTCCACCCAGTCCGCGGCCATTTTTCAGGACTATCTACGGGACCAGGGTTTGAACCGGCTGGCCCAGCGGGTGTCACTTTCAGATTGTCCCTTGCGGGTGTCGATGAAATGAAAAGCTCCCTGGGCTCAGGGAGCTTTTTACACGCTCCTGCGGTTGATTTTTCCAACTCTGCCAGGTATAATAGTTTGTAATTTTCAAAAAAGGAAGTGAACCGCGCATGGAAAAACAGAGACCCAGAAGCCGGGAGAAAAACATTGCCGGCGCGGCAAAAACGGTAAACAAGCGGGGAGAAGGCCTGGGCACCGGCCCGGTGGGTGTTCCCAGAGATACAGGGAACGGAAACCGGGGAGCCTCGGCCCGCGCTTCTGGCAATACCCGCTCCGTGGGCGGCTTTAAGCTGATTATTCTGCTGGCCGCTCTGCTGTTGGGCGGCGGCGGTGGACTGATGACGATGCTGGGCGGGCAGTCCGGACAGACGGCTTCTCCGTCCGGCGGAGGTCTAAATGTCAGCTCACTGATTGGCAGCCTGGGCGGCGGAAGCGTGTCCGGCGGATGGCAGGGACAGCCTAATACCGGCAAACTGAACACCTCCGTAGATCCAGCCGCCAGGGAAAAACGGGTGAAGCTGCTGGGCGGCGGAAAGGACACCGTCACCATTATGGTGTACATGTGCGGCACCGACCTGGAGTCCCGGGCGGGAATGGGCACCTCCGATTTGCAGGAGATGCTGGCCGCTGACTTTGACAGCAATATCAACCTGCTGCTTTACACCGGCGGCTGCAAGAGCTGGAAGAACAACCAGGTGAGCAGCTCCACAAACCAGATCTGGCAGATTAAAAACGGCGGCATGGTCTGTCTGGAAAAGGATCTGGGGGCCGTCCCCATGACTGACCCAAAGATTCTGACCGGCTTTATCCAGTACTGTGAGGATAAATTCCCTGCCAGCCGCTATGAGCTCATCCTCTGGGATCATGGCGGAGGCTCCATCAGCGGCTATGGGTACGACGAAAAGTTTGCGCAGAGCGGCTCTATGGGCCTGGCGGGGATTGATCAGGCACTGACCAAAGCAGGGGTGGCCTTCGACTTTATTGGCTTCGACGCCTGTCTTATGGCTACGGCAGAGAACGCCCTGATGCTCACCAAGCACGCAGATTATCTCATCGCCTCGGAGGAGACAGAGCCCGGTGTAGGCTGGTACTACACCAATTGGCTCACCTCCCTGGGCAAAGACCCCTCCATGCCTACCCTGGAGATCGGCAAGAACATCGCCGACGACTTTGTGGATGTCTGCGCACAGAGATGTGCCGGTCAGCTGACCACCCTGTCGGTGATCGACCTGGCGGAGCTGGAGGCCACCCTGCCGGACGACCTCAACGACTTCTCCAAGTCGGCCAGCCGGCTTATCGCCAACAAGGAGTATCAGACGGTGTCCAATGCCAGGAGCAACACCCGGGAGTTTGCCCAGTCCAGTAAAATCGACCACGTGGATTTGGTCCACCTGGCCAAGAACCTGGGCAGCAAGGAGGCGGGTGAGCTGGCGGATACCTTGCTCAGCGCGGTGAAATACAACCGCACCTCCTCCAACATGGCCAACGCCTACGGTATTTCCATCTACTTCCCCTACCGCAACAACAGAGCCGCGGTGAGCAACGCGGTAAAGTCTTACCAGGCGGTGGGAATGGACAGCGACTACATCCGCTGTATTCAGCAGTTCTCCGACATGAAGACTGCCGGCCAGCAGAGCAGCGGGGGAGCGGGCGCCATGAGTGCTCTGGAAGGAATATTGGGCACCGGGGTTGACCTAGGGGATATATCTGGTTTTTTGCAGATGGCCATGCGGGACGGCCTGTTCAGTGACCGCTCTCTGGACCTGGAGCAGACAGCCCAGTACATTTCGGAGCACCGCCTGAAAGGGGAGGAGCTGTGGTGGTCCGGCCACCAAGAGGACGGCACCCCGACCCTTCACCTCGATGAGGACCAGTGGTCCCTGGTGCAGAACCTGGATCTGAACGTATTTGTTGATGACGGCGGGGGTTATATCGACCTGGGGCTGGACAACGTCTTCGAGATCACTGCCAGCGGCGACCTGCTGGGGGTGTATGACGGCACCTGGCTCGCCATCAATGGCCAGCCCGTGGCCTACTACCACACCGGAACTGTGGACGACGGGGAGCGCTATACCATCACCGGCTACGTGCCGGTGCTCCACAACGGCCAGCGCTCCGAGCTGCTGCTCACCTTTGACAACGACCAGCCCTACGGCTACGTAGCCGGTGTCCGGGCGGTGTATCCCGACGGTGAAACCGAGACGGTGGCCAAGAGTGACACCGACCTCCAGGAGGGGGATGTACTGGAATTTGTGTGCGACTACTATGGCTATGGCGCAAACGCGGGGCCGCTGGAGGACTTCCACTATTTGGACAGCTACCTCCTGGGCGAGCCGTTAACAGTGGACGCAGAGGGGTTGACTATTTCCAATGTCCCCCTGGAGGGTACCGTCAGGGCCGCCTACCGCTTTACCGACCTGTACAACAACCAGTTCTGGACCGCGTCCATCCCAAAGGGATAGTTGTTTTCGTTTTTTGATATTCGGTTGACAATAACTGGCCCTTCATTTGCGGCGGCTGTACCAGCCTCACCGGCACAGAATTTTCCGTGCCGGTGATTTTTTATAATTTTCGTTGAACAGTGTGAGCTGCCTCTTGAATTCTTAATTAAAATGTGCTATTCTTACGGCAGAAATTTTTAATTGAAGAGGCGACGCGTGTGGATGATGTCATAACCGCCACGGTTCTGCGGCAGACCAGCCGCCGGCGTGTTTTTCAATACATCTACAACAGCTCTCAGCCAGTCACTAGAAAAGAGATTGCTGAAGAGCTGTCTCTCAGTGTGCCAACGATAACAGGCAGCCTGTCTGAACTGGTGGAATTAGGGCTGGTGTCCTGTTCAGATGTCCAGGTCTCCACAGAGGAACGGAAGCCCAGAACCTACGCACTGGAGCCTCTGGCCCGGGGGGCGGTGGGTCTTTCCATCCTGGACAATGAGGTGCGGATGCTGGCGATTGACATGCGTGCAAATGAGCTGGGTTTTCGAGCCTTGCCACTGCCCTTTACCCACACCGCCAGCTATTACGAGACCCTGACCCGCTGCCTGGAGGAGTTTCTGGATGATCTGGATCTGGACCGCAGCCGCCTTTTGGGGGTGGGGATTACTCTGCCTGGGATTATTGACCAGGAGGCGGGGAAGGTGGTAATGGCTCCAACCCTGGATCTTTGGGACGTTTCTCTGGATGAGATATACCCCTATTTTTCCCGCTACCATTCCTTTATTGAAAACGATGCCAATGCCAGCGGATGCGCCGAACGGTGGATGGATAAAAGCCGGAGCAATATGGTGTATCTGTATTTAGAGCGAGGTGTGGGGGGCGCTATTTTCTGGGATAATAAGCAGTACATCGGAGACCGAGGACGAGGAGGCGAGTTTGGTCACCTGTGTATTGTACCGAACGGCAAACTGTGCCATTGCGGCCGGCGTGGCTGCCTGGAGGCCTATTGTTCCACTTCACGCCTCAGTGACGACCTGGGCGTTACGCTGGAGGAATTTTTTGCCGCCCTGCGTGGAGGCGATGAGCAGGCCGCGGCCATTTGGGCGGAGTATTGCGACCACCTCACCGATGCGCTGAACAATTTGCGCACCAATTTTGATTGCGACATAGTCTTAGGTGGAACCCTGTCCTCTTATCTGGGGGATCTGTTTCCTGAGCTGTGCTGGGAACTGGGAGAAAAAACGCTCTTCAACGGTGACAGCTCCTTTCTCCATTTGGACCGGTTCGGTGCTCACAGTGCCTGTGCCGGTACGGCACTGCGGTTTATTGATGACTATCTTTGTTCGATTTGACATGGAGCCGGGTACGTGGTATCCGGCCCCTTTTTATTGACGGCGGCAGGTCAGTGCGTTATAATAGACTTGAAAGTATTTAGAAATACCAGTATTTAAAGTAAACTTTAATTTGTCTCGGAGGATCTGTATATGTTTTATACCATTGGAGAGATGGCCCAGAGGCTGAACGTGGCTCCGTCCACTTTGCGTTACTATGATAAGGAGGGGCTGCTGCCCTTTTTGGAGCGGTCCAGCGGGGGCATGCGCATGTTTAAGGACGAGGATGTAGAGTGGCTGCAAATGCTGGGCTGCCTGAAAAAGGCGGGGATGCCCCTGCGGGAGATTAAGTCCTTCATGGAATTGTCCCGTCAGGGTGACGCCACCATTGGCGAGCGGCTGGAGATGATCGAACAGCAGCGGCAGTCGGTGCTGGAGCAGAGGCGGCAGTTGGAGGACACATTGCTCATGTTAGACTATAAACAGTGGTACTACCAGACGGCTCAGGCGGCGGGGACCTGCACCGTGCTCAACACTCTGTCCCCGAAGCAGGTGCCGGAGCGGTTCCGGCCGCTGAAAGAGGAGTGGAAGGACGAGAAAGGTGGAAAGGAGCCGCAATGAAATTCACTGGTACTGTCATATCCGTGTCGGACGTCAACACCTCTAGAAAGTTTTATCAGGACCTGTTCGGCCTGGAGCTGTATCAGAACTATGGGATCAATGTCTCTTTCACCTGCGGCTTGTCCCTCCAGCAGGAGTTTGACTGGCTGGTGTCTGTCCCTAAGGAAACAGTGCGGAAACGGCCTCACAACATGGAGCTGGCCTTTGAGACCCGGGACTTTGACGGCTTTTTGGAGAAGATGAGGCAGTACCCCGGCATTGAATATCTTGGAGAAGTCATCGAACACAGCTGGGGACAGCGTGTGGTCCGCTTCTACGATCCAGACGGCCACCTCATTGAAGTGGGCGAGAAGATGAAGATGGTGGTCAATCGGTTTCTTGCTACCGGTATGACAATGGAAGAGGTATCCGCCAGAATGGACATATCCATGAAAGATTTGACAAAACTATTGAACGACGAATAACAGGAGAAAGCCTATGAGCGAATTATTTGAAAAATCTATGGCCACTTTAGAGCTTCCCCGGGTGCTGGAGCTGCTGTCCGGGTGCGCCGTTACCGACGAGGGCCGGGAGCGGGCCCGAGAGCTGCGTCCCATGAACGACATCGACGATGTGCGCCGGGCTCAGGCAGAGACTACGGCGGCAGTGAAACTGCTAGTCCTCCGGGGGACCCCCGGCTTTGCCGGCATCAAACCGGTGTCCGCCAGCCTCCAGCGGGCGGACATGGGTGGCAGCCTGAACACCCGGGAGCTGCTGGAAATCGCCGCCGTCCTGCGGGCGGCCCGCACCGCCTCCGACTACGGGGCGGGGGAGGAGAAGACCCCCATCTCCCACCTGTTCCGGGCCCTCACCACAAACCGCTTCCTGGAGGACACCATCACCAATTCTATTGTGGGGGAGGACGAGCTGGCCGACTCCGCCAGCCCGGAGCTGGCCTCCATTCGCCGGCATATGCGGGCCACTGAGGCCAAGGTGCGGGACATTTTGCAGAAGCTGATCTCTTCCAACCAGGCCAAATATTTGCAGGAGTCCATCATCACCATCCGTTCCGACCGGTACGTGGTGCCGGTGAAGTCGGAGCATAAAAACGCCATCCCCGGCCTGGTTCACGACGTGTCCTCCTCCGGGTCCACCTTCTTCATCGAGCCTATGGGGGTGGTGAAGGCCAACAACGAGCTGCGGGAGCTGCTGGCCAAGGAGAAGAAGGAGATTGAGCGGATCTTGGCGGAGCTGTCCGCCCAGTGTGCCGCCCACAAGGAGGACATCGCCGAGGACTACCAGCTGTTAATCTGGCTGGACGCCATTTTTGCCCGGGCCAAGCTGTCCCTCAAACTAGAGTGCACCGAGCCGAAATTGTCGGACCGGTATCTGCACCTGCGGGGGGCGCGCCACCCCCTGCTGGATGTGAAAAAGGCGGTGGCCAACGACCTGGAGCTGGGGGAGCGGTTCGACACCCTGGTCATCACCGGCCCCAACACCGGCGGCAAGACGGTCACCCTGAAAACCTTGGGCCTCATTACCCTCATGGCCCAGTGCGGCCTGCACGTCCCGGCCAAGGACGACTCCACCGTACGGGTATTCTCCCGGGTGCTGGCCGATATCGGCGACGAACAGTCTATTGCCCAGTCCCTGTCCACGTTTTCGTCCCACATGACCAACATTGTGGGTATTCTGGGGGAGGCGGACAGTAACACCCTAATCCTCTTTGACGAGCTGGGTGCGGGCACCGATCCGGTGGAGGGGGCCGCTTTGGCCGCGGCGATCATCGAGTCCGCCCGGGGGATTGGGGCGCAGGTGGCCGCCACCACCCACTACGCTGAACTGAAGGTGTACGCCATGACCACCCCAGGGGTGGAGAACGCCTCCTGCGAGTTCAACGTGGAGACCCTGGCCCCCACCTACCGGCTGGTGCTGGGTATTCCCGGCAAATCCAACGCCTTTGCCATTTCCCGGCGGCTGGGGCTGCCCGAGTATATCATCGAGAAGGCCGCCGCTCGGCTGGATGCGGAGAACGTCCGGTTTGAGGACGTGCTCACCCGCCTGGACCAGCAGCGGCAGGAGATGGAGAAAGAGCGGGCGGAGGCCCGGCGGCTCAAGCTGGATATGGAGCAGTCGGCGGAGAAGGCCCGGGAGTACCGGGAGAAGCTGGAGGCCGAGCGGGCCCGTGTGGTGGAGAAGGCCAACGCTGAGGCCCGGGCCATCATTGAGGAGGCCCGGGCGGCCAGCGACCTGGCCTTGGCCGAGCTGAAGGAGCTGAAAAAGCGCCAGGACCTGGATTGGCAACAGGTAAACGACGGACGGGCGGAGGCCCGCCGCCTGCTCAATGAGGCGGAGCGGAACATCGGCGGAGCAGCCCCCGAGGTGGAGCCGCCGCCCCCCACCCGTCCGGCGGTGAAGGGGGACACGGTGGAGCTGGTGTCTATGGGCACCCGTGCCACGGTATTGTCGGTAAACAAAGACGGCACCCTCCAGCTCCAGGCGGGAATTTTGAAGATCTCCGCCAGGCAGGAGGAGGTCCGGGTGGTGGAGGGGGAGACCCAGGCTCAGAAGGAGACCCGCCGCATCATCGCCCGGGCGGAGCACACCCTGCGCACCGCCGCCGTCCCGTCCCAAGTGGATCTGCGGGGGATGATGACCGACGAGGCTGTTGCCAACCTGGAGCGGTTCTTGGATACCGCCATGATGGGCAAGCTGGAGACCGTCACCATCGTCCACGGCAAGGGCACCGGCGCGGTGAGAAACGCCGTGCGCACCTATTTAAAGCGCAGCCGCTACGTAAAATCCTTCCGCCCCGGCCGCTACGGCGAGGGGGAGGACGGAGTCACTGTGGCGGAGCTGAAATAAGAAAAAGCGGCCAGAAGGCCGCTTTTTCTTAAAACTGATACACAAGCAGATAATGCGTCTCATCGTCTGCGAAGGCCGCCACATCGGCACCCACGCCGCCCAGGTCTATCACGTCGGTCAGTGTTCCGGTCTCCCGGTCATACAGCCACTCCCGGCCGTTGGGGAACCCCTCACTGACCCGACCGGTAATCAGGGCCAGCTGGAAGTTATCGGACCAGGTGGCGCTGTCGGATTGCTCCAGCACAGCGGAGTCTACTCCGACTGGCAGGTCTTCCGTCTCGCCGGTGTCCAGGTGGTAGAGGAGGGGGGTGCTCCCTGTACTCCATCTGTGTCCCGGTGGACAGGCGGAGAAGCAGGGCGTCGTTTCGAGACGGGATCGGGGAAAAGTTCCAGTCCCGGGGACACTCCCCAGCCTCGTCCCATGTGCGGTGGTCCCCGGCGAAGGTGGGGCCCGGCAGAGCAGGCGGAGAAACGTCTCTTGGGTCACATCCTCCGCGTCGGCAGGCCGGCCCAGATATACCATGGCCAGACGGTAGACCGCCGCGCCATAGGCGTTGTAGTCTGCGAAGAAGGCGGAAGGGGAACAAATTTTACTGGAACTGACGCATCCGCCGCAGTCTCGTACCAAAAGGAGCGGAAATCAGCGGAAAAATTTCATGTTTGTGACAAATGCGGTTTTGTTTGGAAAAAAGGAGAATAATCAAAAAAAACGGAATATTTTCTGCGACACAGAGAAAAAATGGAGCAAAAGCGGCAATTTATCCTGTAAAAGCGGGTGAAATTTGGAGTAATATTTGTGCAATTGTCCATTGACGAAACCAGGATAAATCTGTTATGCTTATCCCACATCCTAATGAATAGGGCGGAGGTACGCGATATGTATAGTCAGGAAGCCGTCGTAAACAATCAGGTCGGTCTCCACGCCAGACCCGCTACATTTTTCATCCAGAAGGCCAACGAGTTTAAAAGCTCTATCTGGGTGGAGAAGGAGGAGCGCAAGGTCAACGCGAAGAGTCTGCTGGGCGTTCTGTCTCTTGGCATCGTAAAGGGCACTCCTATCAAGCTGATTGCTGATGGTCCCGATGAGAAGGAAGCGGTAGAGGCTCTGTACAAAATGATCTCTTCCGATTTCTCTGAGTAAACATTCCCAATCATGAAAGGCGCCGCAACGCGGCGCCTTTTTTGACGCTTCCCAAGTAAGGAGGGACAGCCGTGACCTTTGACGAATTGAAAGACAAGGCCCACAGCCTGCCGTTGAAGCCTGGCGTCTATATCATGCAGGACGTCCAGAGTACAGTTATCTATGTGGGCAAGGCCAAGGCACTGAAAAATCGGGTGAGCCAGTATTTTCAGGACTCCGCCTCCCACACGGAAAAGACCCGGGCAATGGTGTCCCAGATTGACCACTTTGATGTCATCATTGCTGACAGCGAGTTCGAGGCCCTGGTGCTGGAGTGCTCTCTGATCAAGCGGCACCAGCCCCGGTACAATATTCTGTTAAAAGACAGCAAAGGTTACCCCTATGTCCGCCTGTCTAACGAGGCCTATCCCAAATTTTCTCTGGCCTCCAAGGCGGCAGAGGACGGCGCCCGGTATTTTGGGCCTTACGCCGGCCGTCACAGCACCCAGGGTATCATTGACGCCCTGCGCACCGCCCTGCGCCTGCCCTCCTGCAATAAAAAATTCCCTAGGGATATTGGCAAGGAGCGTCCCTGCCTCAACTTCCATATGGGCAAGTGCGACGGATACTGCCGGGGGGACGAACTCCAGGAGCAGCACGCCCAGGCCATCGCTCAGGCGGTTTCCCTTCTGGAGGGCCGCTTTAAGGATGTTCAGCGGGATCTGACAGCGGAGATGGAGCGGGCGGCGGAGGAACTGCGCTTTGAGCAGGCTGCCCAGCTCCGGGACCGGATGCGGGCCATCGAACTGCTGGGCAAGCGGCAGAAGGTAATCGCCGCCTCGTTGGCTGACACCGATGTGGCCGGCTTCTTCCGGGGTACGGCCAAGAGCTGCTTTGTGGTTCTCCACTTTGTAGACGGCGAGCTGGCCGCTAAAGACTTTGATCTGCTGGAAACCCCTATGGAGGAGGAAGAGGGAGTGGTACTCTCCTCCCTCATGCGGGAATACTACGTGGGCCGCACCCGGCTGCCCAAACAGATCCTGATTCCCTGTGAGCTGCCCGACCAGGCGCCCCTCACCCGAATGCTGTCCGAGCAGGTGGGATGCCGGGTGGAGCTGGTCACCCCCCAGCGGGGGGCCAAGATGGATCTGATTAAGCTGGCCAACCAGAACGCCCGGGAAGAGGTGGAGCGGGCAACCACCCATGAGGAGCGGCGGAACAAGCTGCTGGAGGCTTTGGGCAAGATGCTCAGCCTGGAAACTGCGCCCAAGCGGATGGAGTCCTACGACATCTCCAACACAGGGAGCAGCGATATTGTGGCCTCCATGGTGGTCTATGTGGACGGCAAGCCGCTGAAGCGGGACTACCGCCGGTTCAAGCTGAAGGACATGGTGGGGCCCAACGACTACGCCTCCATGGAGCAGGTGCTCACCCGGCGATTTCGCCGGTATCTGGACGGAGATGAGAAATTTTCCGGCAGACCGGACCTGCTCCTCATCGACGGCGGGCACGAGCATGTGAGGTTAGCGGCCCGGGTGCTGGAAACCCTGAATCTGGACATTCCTGCTTTCGGCATGGTGAAGGACGACCGTCACCGCACCCGGGCCCTGGTCCATCCGGACGGCCGGGAGATCGGAATCCAGTCCGTTCCGGCGGTGTTTGCCCTCATCGGGCAGATTCAGGAGGAGACCCACCGGTTTGCTATCGAGTACCACCGCCAGCTCCAGGCGGGACACGTAAAAACCTCCGTTCTGGACAAAATACCCGGGGTGGGGGAGAAGCGCCGGCAGCAGCTGCTGAAGCACTTTAAGACAGTCAAAGCCATCAAGGCCGCGTCCCTGGACCAGCTCCGGGAGGTTGTGCCTCAAAATACCGCCCAGGCGGTGTATAAATATTTTCGATCAGAAAAGTAAGGAGCGTTTAATATGCGCATCATATCTGGTTCCGCTCGGGGCAGAAAGCTGAAGGAGCCCCAGGGGATGGACACCCGGCCCACCACCGATAAAGTGAAGGAGGCGCTGTTCAACATCATTCAGTTTGAGCTGGAGGGCAGGCGAGTGCTGGACCTCTACGCCGGAACCGGCCAGCTGGGACTGGAGGCGCTGTCCCGGGGGGCAGAGCACTGCACCTTTGTGGATCAGCGGCGGGAGGCCGTGGCCCTGGTACGGGAGAACGTCAGGCTGTGCCGCTTTGAGTGCCGCTCTCAGGTGGTCCAGAAGGAGGCGCTGTCCTTTCTGTCTGTGTGCCGTGAGAAGTTCGGCGTGGTGTTTCTTGACCCGCCCTATCAAAGCGGATTGTTGGAAAAATCCCTGGAAGCGATGACACAGTTTGACATTTTACAGGAACATGGTATAATAGTTTGCGAAAGTGGGGTGGAGTGGACCGTTCCTCCCCTGGCGCCCCCCTATGAGGTGGGGCGGGAATACCGTTACGGACAGATTAAGTTGACGATCTGCCGCCGGGCCGGGAGTGTGAAGGGATGAGCACAGCCATCTATCCGGGCAGCTTTGACCCAGTGACTCTGGGGCACCTGAATATTATCAAGCGGGCCGCCGCCTGTTTCGACAAGGTGGTCGTGTGTGTTATGGTAAACTCAAAAAAAACAGGGCTTTTCAGTCCGGAAGAGCGGGTGGAGCTGCTGAAAAAGTCTACCGCCCGCTTCCCCAATGTAGAGGTGGACTACTCCAGCGAGCTGCTGGCGGCCTATGCCAAACGGCGGCGTGCTCACGTGGTGGTGAAGGGCCTGCGGGCGGTGTCCGATTTTGAGCAGGAGGTCCAGATGGCGGTGATTAACCGTAAGCTGAACCCCAAGCTGGAGACGATGTTTCTGGCCTCCAGTGAAAAGTATACCTATCTCAGCTCCACAATTGTTAAGGAGATGGCCCGATACGGGGCTAATCTGGCGGAGTTTGTTCCCAGAGAAATTGTAGAAGACGTGAGCCGGCGTGTAAGTGAGATGGAAGAAAAGGGAGGGTGACCCAATGGCAAGCGGTGTGGAAGAGCTTTTGGATATGCTGTTTGAGATGATCGACGAGGCGAAGAACGCCCCTCTGTCCAGCGATAAATGTATTATCGAGCGGGATCAGGCCCTGGATCTGATTGACGATATCCGCAGTCAGTTTCCCATGGAGCTGACTGAGGCACGGAAGATGATGGCCCGCCGGGCGGAGATGGAGGCGGAGGCTAAGCGGAAGGCGGAGTCCATCGTCCGCTCGGCCGAGGAGCGGGCCAAGCAGATGCTGGCGGCGGACGCGTTGGCGCTCCAGGCCAAACAGCGTGCCAACGACATGATCCGGCAGGCGGAAGAACGCAGCAGGGCCTTGAAGCGCTCAGCCAATGAGTATTGTGAGGACGCCCTGCGCCGCACCGAGGAGGCAGTGGCTGAGGCATTTGAGGAGATTAAACAGTCCCGTTCTCGATTCCGGGCCGCGGCGGCCGCCGCTTTGAACAGCAGCCCCGGAGGTCCCGCTCAGAGCGGCAGGCCTGTATTTGACGCCGATAGGGATTGACATAAAAACCGCCCGAAGGGGCGGTTTTTTCATGTCACGTTTTTTCTCATTCCACATAGGATGAAACAGCCGTCAACGGCAAATCCAACAGGGAGGGGAGGCGTTTTCATGGGTATCGTGGTGGTACGTTCCCCCCGGTGCCTGCGGGGGCTGCTGCGCAGGATTTTCAAGGTGAAATAGGGGTCATACATAGGAGCTCCCGGGCATACAGTATCAATAAAGCCAGGCTGATACTATAACAAGGGAGCGGACAATATGGAATTTGAACGCGATACCATTATCAACTACGACACAGTGGTGGAAGTGACCTTGTGTCAGGAGGAGACTTTGGAGAGCATCGTGCCCGATGCCTGCCCGGACATTCTGCGCATCGTGGATGTCTGCGGTCAGGCGACCATCAGCGGCAAGCAGGCAAGGGAAGGCGTTGCTCAGGTCACAGGCATGGTGCGCGCCTCCATTCTATACCAGCCGGAGGGGGGTGGAGGTCTGCGTCGGATGGAGGTGGGCCTGCCCTTTACCTGTCAAGCGGAAGCCCCCGGCCTCACCGAGCGGGGGACAGTGCTGGCCAGCCCTCGCCTGCGCTGCGCCGAGGCCCGGGCGCTGAACCCCCGGAAGGTACTGCTGCGGGTGGATCTGGCCGTGGATATCACCGCCTGCCAGCCGGTGGAGCGCTCGATTTGCGGTGGAGTAACCGGTACTGATGAGGAGGGCCTGTGCCAGCGCCAGTTCCAGGGAGAGCACTATCAGCTGTGTGCTGTTCAGGAGAAGCCCTTTACGTTCTCCGACCAGGTGCGCATCCAAAGCGCAGGGGAATCCCCCATGCTGCTGGCCGTCCGAGCTCAGCCGGTATGTACCGAGAACAAGCTTATTGGTTCCAAGCTCGTCTTCAAGGGAATGGTGGAGCTCTACCTCCTGCTTCAGGAAACAGGGGGCGGACTGTCCGCCAGCCATGAGTCCCTGCCATTCTCCCAGATTATTGAGGTGACTGGAGCCGGGGAGGAGGGGGACTGCCAGGTGGAGGTAGAAGTGGCCTCCCTTCAGTGCGAACAGTCCTCCGGCGACAGCCGGGCGCTGGACGTTACCCTGGAGCTGCTGGCCCAAGCCCAAGTATACAGCCGCCGGCCGGTAACCCTCCTGCAAGACCTTTACAGCACCAGCAATCTCATAGAGGTGGAACGGGAGAGCCAGCCTCTGTGCCGGCTGGTGGAGCAGTCAGTGCGGCCTCAGGCGGTACGGGAGCTGTTGGAGACAGGGGAGATGGTCCGCTCCGTTGTAGACGCCCGGCTGGCCCTGGGTCAGGTGCGCCAGAGCCGGGAGGGAAAGGAGCTGGTCCTTACCGCGGAGGCATGGATCACTGTGCTCTATCTGGATGAGAACGAACTGGTCCAGTGTGTCCGCCGGTCTCTCCCGGTAACTTGCCGCCTGGAGTGCCCCGAAGGGGTACGGTGCGGCTGCTTCTGCGCCTGTCCCGGGGAGGTATTTGCCGCCCCTGCCGCCGGAGGGGTGGAGGTGCGCTTCACGGTAGAGTTCCATTGTCTGACCACCGAGACCCAGGCTGTCCCGGCAGTGACGGCCGCCCAGCTGGGAGAGCCACGAAACGGGGGAGAGGGACAGAGGCCCTCCATGGTGCTGCGCATGCCGGCCCCCGGTGAGGAGCTGTGGGACATTGCCAAAGCCCACGGCGCCACGATGGATCAGATTCTGCAGGCCAATGAGCTGGAGGAGGAGACCCTGCCCGCCGGGCGCATGCTCCTCATTCCCAGCACCCGATAAAACCAGAAGGCAGACCCGCCCGGGCCTGCCTCTGTTTTTTGGGAACTGCTCAATAAGCTGGATGTGATTGATTCTTCAAGACATTCCAAACGCTTATCATGGGGAAAAGGCCTTTTACAAAACATGAAACAAGAAGGAAAACAGGAGCGCGTTGCTTTCCTGTCATATTTCCCGGCCTGTCTCATACACTGTAAGGAACAAATACCGGCTCGCACAGCCGAAGGAGGAATTGCAGTGGAAGATCGCAAAATCTACGAGGATATTGCGCTCCGTACCGAGGGCGATATCTACATCGGCGTGGTAGGGCCGGTTCGAACAGGAAAATCCACCTTTATCAAACGCTTTATGGAGACATTGGTGATCCCAAATATCGAGAATGTCTACCGCAGGGAGCGAGCCCGGGACGAGCTGCCTCAAAGCGGGTCGGGGCGCACCATTATGACGGCGGAACCGAAATTCGTTCCCGAGGACGCGGTCGCGGTGCAGGTAGATGGAGGCGCGGCCTTCCAGATGCGGATGATCGACTGCGTGGGCTACCTGGTGCCTGGGGCAGTGGGTCAGCTGGAGGGAGAGAATGAGCGGATGGTTACCACCCCATGGTTTGAGCATGAGATACCAATGGCGGAGGCGGCGGAGGTCGGAACCAGAAAGGTAATTTCCGAGCACTCCACCATCGGTGTGGTAGTCACGACCGACGGCACCATCACCGACATTCCCCGGGAGGACTATCTGGAAGCGGAGGAGCGGGTCATCTCCGAGCTGAAGGAGCTGGGCAAGCCATTTGTAGTGCTGCTTAACTCCGCCAACCCGTCCTCCGAGCGGGCCCGGGCCATCCGATCCGACATCGCCCAGCGCTACGATGTTACCTGCGTGGCGGCCAACTGCCTGGAGTTGGACCAGGAGGAGATCAACGCCATCCTGAAAAGCGTGCTCTACGAGTTCCCGGTGAAGGAACTGGACCTGTTCCTCCCCCCATGGGTGGATGCCCTTCCCCAGGAGCATCCTATCAAAGCGGCCCTCTACGCCGCCATCCGGGAGGGCACCGCTCAGCTGCGCCGGGTGCGGGATGTGGACAGCGCGGTTAATTCCTTCCGCAGCTGCGAAGTGGTCAGCGATGCCCGCATCTCCACCATCGACCTGGGCACCGGAGTGTCCGCCGCCTGTTTGGAGTTGCCGAGGTCACTGTTTTACAACACCCTTTCCCAGCAGTCCGGCTTTGAGATTGGCGACGACGGCGATCTCATGGCCCTTCTCACCGAGCTGGCCGGGGTGAAGAGATCCTATGACAAGGTGGCTGACGCCCTGCGGCAGGTGGAGGAGACAGGCTATGGCATTGTGGTGCCGCCTATAGATTCCCTGGTGCTGGAGGAGCCGGAGATCATGAAGCAGGGGGGACGTTACGGCGTGCGCCTGAAAGCCAGCGCTCCCTCCATCCATATGATCCGGGCCGATATCGAGACGGAGGTGTCCCCTATCGTAGGGGGAGAGAAGCAGAGCGAGGACATGATTCACTACCTCCTTCAGGAGTATGAAGGCGACTCCAGCCGCATCTGGGAGGCCAACATTTTTGGAAAATCCCTCCACGAGCTGGTAAACGAGGACCTGAACGCCAAAATCAATCGCATGCCAGAGGACGCCCGCACCAAACTGCGGGAAACTCTTCAGCGCATTATCAATGAGGGCTCCGGCGGACTGATCTGCATTATCCTGTAAAAGCATATCCCCTGCCTGCGGGCAGGGGATGTCCTTGTCCAATAAATATACAGAATACGAGTGCGTACCGATGAGATGCCGCCTTGTGGAAATATGATAGCATCTGGATGGAGACGGCATTGGAAGTGAATAAGAAAGAAGATGACAGGGACGGCGGCGTCCCTGTTGATTTTTTTGAGAGAGCACATTATAATGTAGAGGACAAAAACCGCCCTGGGGCGGTGAGAGCAGGTGGGCGCGTATGGCAATCATTGGAATTGATCTGGGCACAACAAACAGCCTGGCGGCAGTATGGCGCGATGGAAAGAGCGAGCTGATCCCCAACGGGTTGGGGGAGTATTTAACGCCAAGCGTGGTCAGTGTGGACGACGATGGCTCCATTCTGGTGGGGGCCGCGGCCCGGGATCGGTTGATCTCCCACCCTGAGTATACCGCCGCAGGCTTCAAGCGCTCCATGGGCACCAGCCGCCGGTATGAGCTGGGGGGACGGTTTTTCACAGCGGAGGATCTGTCCTCTTTTGTGCTGCGCCGGCTGCGGGAGGACGCGGAGGCCTACCTGGGCGAAACGGTAGACGAGGCGGTGGTGAGCGTGCCCGCTTACTTTGCCGAGGCTCAGCGTGCCGCCACCAAGCGGGCTGGGGCCCTGGCCGGCCTTACGGTAGAGCGTCTGGTGAACGAGCCTTCCGCCGCCGCGGTGGCCGGCCACATCGGTGAGGGGGACGAGGATAAGGTCTGCCTGGTCTTTGATTTTGGCGGAGGCACCTTGGATGTATCTCTGGTAGAGAGGTTTGAAAATGTGGTAAGCGTTACCGCCGTCAGCGGGGACAACTACCTGGGAGGCCGGGATTTTGATGAGCTTATTGCCCGTGGATTCTGCCAGGACTGCGGCCTAAACTTTGACAGTCTGTCCCGACAGCGGCAGGAGACCCTGAGGCGGCAGGCGGAGACCTGCAAGATGGCTCTTACCGCCCAGGAGCCGGTAATAATGGCGGTGTCTGACGATGAAATTTCCGCGTCCCTGGCCCTTACCCACGAGTGGGTCATCCGCAAGAGCAGTTCCCTGTTTCAGCGCATGCTGGTCCCAGTACGCAGGGTGTTTATGGATGCTGGCGTAGGGGCTGACGAGCTGGACGAGCTGGTGATGGTGGGCGGTTCCAGTCACATGCCGTCGGTGCGCCGGTACATCGCCCGGGCGTTGGACCGAGAGCCAGCTGCCGGAGCACGGCCGGACACTGCCATCGCTGTGGGTGCGGGCATCTGCTCTGGAATGAAGGTCCGGGCCAGCGGCCTGCGGGAGCTGATCCTTACTGATGTATGCCCCTTCACTCTGGGGGTCAATGTGCTGAACCGGGCGGAGGAGAGCAGAGACCTGATGTCTCCCATTATTGAGCGCAACAGCGTGCTGCCCACCAGTAAGGAGGGCACCTATTACACCGCCAGGGACAACCAGCGCTCCCTGGATGTTAAGGTGTACCAGGGGGAAAACCGCTATTGTGACGACAACACCTACCTGGGCCATGTGGAAATTGCCGTCCCGCCCGCACCTCGAGGGGAGCAGTACGTTCGGGTACGCTTTACTTACGACATCAACGGCCTGCTGGAGGTGGATGTAGTAGCCAAGGACGGCCAGAGCGGCCGTTTGGTCCTCCAGGGGGCCGGGATGACTGCGGAGGAGGTGGAGGAGCGCCTGAAGGAGCTGGAAGCCTTAAAGATGCACCCCAGGGATCAGGAGGGGCCCCGCACGCTTATCGCCCGGGGAGAGCGGCTGTACTCTATGCTGGTGGGAAATATGCGGGATCAGGTTGCCTACATGCTGGACTGGTACCAGATGCAGTTGTCCAGCCAGGAGAGCCTGCGAGTGGCCAAAGCCAGCCGCAGGGTGGCCGCCTTTTTTGACCAGGCAGAGGCCTACATCGGGGTGGGTGACCTGCCACCCCTGGATTTGGACCCCTTGGAGGATGAGGAGGATGAGGCATGAGCTGGCCCTGGAGCCAGCTGGGCCTGTCCGGGCCCTCTGACCTGCCGGAGATCCGCCGGGCCTACGCTGAAAAGCTGAAAATCACCCATCCGGAGGATGACCCGGAGGGGTTCCAGCGCCTTCACTCCGCCTACCAGCTGGCCAGCCGTATGGCACGACAGCAGAGACGGGGGACCTCGCCCCCAGAGCCCCAGGCGGAGCATCTGTTGAAGGAGCCGAAACCGCCCCAGCCCCGGGAGGACGATTTTGACGAGCCGCTTCGGGATGGGGGCGAAGCCCTCCGCCGTCCCTGTGAGGACGGGAGGGAGAATTTCGACTTTGACGAGCTTCTTCAGGAAGGGGAGGAGATTTTCCGCCGTTCTGGCAGGGAGGACGAGGAGCAGGACTTCGATTTTGAACGTCTTCTTCAGGATGAAGAGGAGGCTCCCCACTGTTCCCGAGAGAAAGAGGAGGAGCGAGATTGGGACTATGAGCAGCTCTTTGCCGAGGGAGAAGCGGAGCGGGCGGAGGCCCGGCGCCGCCGGGGGGAGGAGCGCCGCCGAGCCCAGGCCCAGGCGCGCGCTTGGGCCCGAGAGCGACAGAAGGCCCAAGAATGGACCCAAAAGCGGGAGTGGTGGCAACGCCGTGAGGAACAAAATACATACGACCGGGAGCGACAGGACCAATTCCGCCAGAAACAGGACCATTGGGAGAATACCGAGATTATCCTCCACACCATCGAAATGATGTACAATGCCCAGGCTGAGGTTGAGGCATGGAAGCGGTTTTTCATGAGCCCTCTGTTCCAGCAGACGAGGAGCAGCCTGGACCTGGTCTTTGGTCTGGAGGACTTTGTCAGCACCAAGGACCTGCCCCAGGAGATCAAGCTGGCCCTGTTTATGGCCTATGGTTTCGACAAGGGGCCAGGGCGTCCTGAACTTCGGCCTCTATTCCAGATGCTGCTTCCCGCTTGGAAGGAGAAGCGAAGCCGAGACCGTCAGGGTTGGAAAAACCTGTTCCTGGGCCTGGGTGCGGCCGTAGTAATGTTTGTGCTGCTGAACGTGTCTCTGGATTCCACCGCCTTTCTGGGTGTAGCGGCGGTTGCGGCAGTGTTCGGATTTGGGCTGCTGTTCCTTTGGTGTAAAACTTTGATCCAGCGGTTTGGACGAAGGAAAGCCGGCCTGCGGATGGCTGCTGGGGGAGCGCTGGTGCTGGCCCTGATTTTGATCCCCTCCCTGTGGAAGGAGCTTGGGGGGATAGGCCTGCGGGACATGATACCCGCCAGGGATCCCCGGGAGCAGACCTGCCGGTACATCACGAAGGACTTCGGCGTGAAGGTGGGTTCCCTGTACAACCTGAGCGAAGTGTATGCCAATGACACCTATGGAAATGTGTTCTATCTGGAGGATGCCCCCGATAGTAAGCGGTTCCTGGCCGGTCCGGATGACGGCCGGGACCTGAAAAACGGCAAACCGGGCTATACTACCAACCTGCCGGAGATGCTGCTGCTGTGGGAACTGAAGGAGTTTGCCCAATCCCACAAGCTGGAGCCGGTGGACAGCCTGGACCAGGAGCTGGAAGCGTGGGAGACCACTGGCACGTTCCTTATCACGCTGCCCATCGACGGGGGAGAGGAGATTATCAGTGACCTTGGCGAGCTCTTGGAAGGGCTTCGTGAAGAGAAATGGTACCGATCTCTGGCGTCACGATGTGAGTTGGTGCTGTGCAGCCAAGAGATGGGGGAGGGCCGGGTGGTTCTGATCCGCACGCAGCCAGGCCTGACGCTGTACTCGGCGGAGCAGTGTTTAGAAATATATGAGGAGACCTTCGCTCATAAATGCTGCGCACAGATTCTCAAAGAACTGAAGCTGGACCGGGACTTTCTCAGTGAGGGGGAGGAACGTTACATTCTGACCAACGAGGGCAGAGCCTGGATGAAGGGGGTGGAATGTGTTAAGCTTTACGGCCTGAATGAGGACGGCGCAGTGGCCATGGAGTATTACATCTACCCCAAGGAGCGAAACATCTACTGCGTCCCGGGGAACTTCTGGGACACAGGAAACCGTGAGGATCAGATTGGCTTTTACCGGCTGCTCCACTGGGGGGACAGGGGGACGTATAACCTGTTTTATCCCTGGCTGCGGGTAAGTTGACCAATATCTTCCTGGAATTATGGTAACTATTCTGCCGTTTCTAAATTTTTCGGCAAAGTTCACGAAAATTCATGATTTCGTCACACATCGCCGTCATAATGGGGCAGAGGTGATTATTGTGATGTTCAGCGAAAGACTCCGGCAGCTGCGGCAGGAGAAAAAAATGACTCAGGCGGTTTTAGGCCGTGCTATTGATATATCCCCCAGGATGATTAGCTTTTATGAGAGCGGAAACCACTTTCCTCGGGATGAGATTATTTTGAAGAGGATGGCGGATTTGTTTGAAGTGAGTGTGGACTATCTGCTGGGCTATTCCGATCTAAGGGAGGAGGAGACACTGAAGAGGCTGTGCGCCGCATTTCGTGCGCTGCCGCCAGCAGACCGGGGAACGGTTATGTCCTTTATGGAGTTTTTGGCTGAAAAAAATCACCACCAGAATTGATTGAAAACCCACCGGGCTGCCGGTGGGTTTTTTCGTGAGTGATCACTTCTAGCATAGAAGGTCAAATATGCGGACATCATTTTGAATGACGGAAATTTCCACGTCAAAACGACGAAAGTTTTTTTATAATACGCTAATACTTTAATGAATAAAACAAAGTTATAAGATGCAGGACAATAATAGTTGACTTGCAAAAAAAGACGTGGTAAGGTGGTAACACCCAAGAGGGAGAGAGAATAAAGAAGGAATTGCCAAATTATCTTTCGGGAGGAACAGTCTATGAACATTCAGAATGAGTATTTGAACGGTTTGATGGAGCGGGTTGTAAGGCGTGATCCCGCCGAGCCGGAGTTTCACCAGGCAGTGCGGGAGGTGCTCACCTCCCTGGCTCCAGTGGCCAACGCCCGCCCTGAGCTGATTCGCGAAGGAGTTATGGACTGTTTGGTGGAGCCCGAGCGGACCATCAAATTCCGGGTGCCCTGGGAGGACGATCAGGGCAATATCCATGTCAATCGGGGTTACCGCATCCAGTTTAACAGTGCAATCGGTCCCTATAAAGGAGGGCTGCGGTTTCATCCCTCTGTCAATGAGAGCATCATCAAGTTTCTTGGTTTTGAGCAGACCTTTAAGAACAGCCTGACCGGCCTGCCCATCGGCGGCGGCAAGGGCGGTTCCGACTTTGACCCCAAAGGGAAGAGCGAGGCCGAGGTCATGCGCTTTTGCCAGTCCTTTATGAACGAGCTGTTTAAGTATATCGGGCCTGATACCGATGTGCCTGCCGGCGACATCGGCGTGGGCGCCCGGGAGATCGGATACCTCTTTGGCCAGTACAAGCGGCTGCGCAACGAGTTTACCGGTGTGCTCACTGGCAAGGGACTGACCTACGGCGGTTCGCTGGCCCGGAAGGAAGCCACCGGATACGGTTTGTGCTACTTTACCGACAACATGCTCAAAGATGCGGGTAAGAGCTTTGAGGGGACTACGGTGGTGATCTCCGGCTCCGGCAATGTGGCTACCTATGCCTGTGAGAAAGCCACCCAGCTGGGAGGCAGGGTGGTGGCCATGTCCGACTCCAATGGATATATCTATGATAAGGACGGCATTGACCTGGAGCTGATAAAGCAGATCAAGGAAGTGGAGCGGCTCAGAATCAAGGAGTATGCCCAGCGCAAGTCCGGTGCGGAGTATCACGAGGGCTGTGTAAACATCTGGAATGTACCATGCGGCATCGCCCTGCCCTGTGCCACCCAGAATGAGCTGCCCTTGGAGGGGGCCAAGGCCTTGATTCAGAATGGCTGCTTTGCCGTGGCCGAGGGGGCCAACATGCCCTCTACACCTGAGGCGATGGACGCCCTTCAGGAGGCCGGAGTACTCTTCGCGCCCGCCAAGGCCTCAAACGCCGGCGGCGTGGCGGTGTCCGCCCTGGAGATGAGCCAGAACTCCATGCGTTTCTCCTGGACCTTTGAAGAAGTGGACGGCAGACTGAAGACCATCATGACTGATCTGTATCACAATGCCGCTGGCGCTGCCGCCCAGTACGGATTGGCGGGCAACCTGGTGGCGGGGGCCAATATCGCCGGCTTCCTGAAGGTGGCCGACTCTATGCTGGCCTACGGACTGGTATAAGGAGGGACCTCTATGAATAACTATGCGGCCCGCGTGTTGGAGCGGCTCCGGCAGAAGTACCCCGGCGAGGCGGAGTACCTCCAATCCGTTCAGACCTGGCTGGAGATGATTGATCCCGCTCTGGACGACCCCCGCTACGAGAAGCTGGACCTGCTTACCCGCATGGTAGAGCCGGAGCGGATGGTTACCTTTTTAGTGCCCTGGGTAGACGACCGGGGGAACGCGCACACCAGTCACGGCTACCGGGTGCAGTTTAACAGCGCCATCGGCCCCTACAAAGGGGGCCTGCGGTTCCATCCCTCGGTGAACACCAGCGTGGTAAAGTTTTTGGGCTTTGAACAGACCTACAAAAATGCCCTCACCGGCCTGCCCATCGGGGGGGCCTCCGGCGGGGCGGACTTTGACCCCAGAGGGAAGAGCGACAGGGAGATCATGCGGTTCTGCCAGTCCTTTATGAACTCTCTGTACCGCTATATCGGTGCGGACACCGATGTCCCCGCCGGCGACATGGGCGTGGGGGCCAGAGAGATCGGCTACCTGTACGGACAATACAAGCGGCTGCTGGGCAAGGCGGAGAGCTCCGCCCTCACCGGCAAGGGCCTGACCTACGGCGGCAGCAAGGTCCGCCTGGAGGCCGCCGGGTCCGGTACCGTCTATTTCCTGGCCCGGATGCTGGAGAGCAAAGGCGATACCCTGCAGGGCAAGACCATCGCCGTATCTGGTTTTGGAAACATGTCCTGGGGTGTGTGCCGCAAGGCTGCAGAGCTGGGGGCCAAGGTGGTCACCCTCTCCGGCCCCGACGGATGCGTCTATGACCCTGACGGGGTCGCTTCCCAAGAGAAGCTGGACTTCCTGCTGGAGATGCGTGAGGATGGCAAGGACAAGGTCTCCGCCTACGCCCGCAGATTTGGGGTTGAATTTTTCCCGGGAAAGAAGCCTTGGGAGATCAAAACCGACATTGTGATCCCTTGTGCCACCCAGAACGAGTTGGACGTGGAGGATGCCATCTGCATTCTGGCCAACGATGTACACTACTATGTGGAGGGGGCCAATATGCCCGCTACCGCCGAGGCGCTGAAGCTGCTACGGCTCAGCCCCAAGATCCTCACGGCAGGAGCCAAAGCCTCCGGCTCCGGCGGCGTGGCGGTGTCCGCCTTGGAGATGGCACAAAACTCGATCCGCTACAATTGGACCCGGGCCGAGGTGGACGACAAGCTGCGCCAGATTATGGGCTCTATTTATGACGCCTCCGCCGCCGCGGCCAAGGAATATGGCCTGGGGGATGATCTCATCGCCGGCAACGACATCGCCGCCTTCAAGAAGATTTCTGAGGCTATGATCGCCCAGGGTCTGTAAGTAAATTTTAAGGGACGCGCCTTGCGGCGCGCCCTTTCTTTGTTGCTATTTACGCCGGAATCCTGTATAATAGTCCTCAAGAGACAATAAAAAGGAGCTGACTGTAATGCCCAGGTATAATCCTTGCCAGTATACATATTCCTCACGCCGAAATGTGGTCTACGCCAAAAACGGTATGGTATGCACCTCGGTGCCCCTGGGGGCCCAGGTGGGCCTGGAGGTGCTGAAGGCCGGCGGCAACGCCATGGACGCCGCTGTGGCTGTGGCGGCGGGAATGCCCCTGTTTGAACCTACCGGCAACGGCCTGGGCTCTGACGCCTTTGCCTTGGTGTGGGTGGAGAAGGAGAAAAAGCTCTACGGACTCAACGCCAGCGGTGTGGCCCCGGCGGCGCTGAACGCCCAGACTGTCCGGAGCCTGGGTTATGACCAAATGCCCAAAGAAGGCTGGATTCCCACCATGGTTCCAGGGGCGCCCGCCGGCTGGGCGGAGCTGCACCGCCGGTTTGGGACAAAGCCGCTGGAGGAGCTGTTTGCCCCGGCCATCTTCTATGCCAGGGAGGGCGTGCCTGTCCCCGTCAATGTGGCCAGGCAGTGGGCCAAGGACTCCCGAAGAATCCAAAAATCGATGGAGGCAAATCCCGCACCCCACGCCTACTGGTGGAAAGCCTTTATGAAGAGGGACGGATCTCCCTACGCCGCCGGAGACCTGTTCCGCTGGGAGGAGTACGCTGCCACCTTGGAAGAACTGGCCGTCACCGGCTGTGAGAGCTACTACCGTGGGGCGCTGATGGAAAAAATAGTGGCGTTCAGCCGTGAAACCGGAGGATTTTTTACAGAGGAGGATTTTTGCGGCTACCGTCCTCAGTGGGTGGAGCCCATTTCGGCCAATTACCGGGGTTACACCGTCTGTGAGATCCCCCCAAATGGCCACGGAATTACGGTCCTCATGGCGCTGAACATCCTCAACGGATTGGAATTGTCCCCGGAGCGGGAGAACGCGGATATCTACCACAAGATGATGGAGGCCATCAAGCTGGCCTTTGCCGACACCAAGACCTATGTGGCCGATCCCCGGTATATGAAGACGAAGGTAGAAGATCTGCTGTCAGAGGAGTATGCCGCCCGCCGGCGAGCTCTTATTTCGGATTGTGCACTGACTCCTGAGGCGGGCGATCCCTCCTGCGGGGGAACAATATACCTGTGTACCGCTGACGGTGAGGGAAATATGGTGTCTTGGATTCAGAGTAATTACACCACCTTCGGCGCGGGGGTGGCTGTTCCGGGAACGGGAATCTCCTTCCAGAACCGGGGGGCCAACTTCTCTTTGGACGAGAGCAGCGACAACTGTCTGGCTGGGGGAAAAAAGTCCTATCATACCATCATTCCCGGCTTCCTGCTGAAGGACGGGGAAGCGGTGGGCCCCTTCGGGGTGATGGGGGCCTTCATGCAGCCTCAGGGGCACGTTCAGGTGCTGATGAATACCATTGACTACCATATGAACCCCCAGCAGGCCTTAGACGCCCCCCGCGCGCAGTGGATTGGGGGCAAGCATATCCAGCTGGAGCGGGAGGTTTCACCTGAGATTGCCGAGACACTGGCCGCCATGGGACACGAGGTGGAAGTCATCGACGACCCCATTAATATGGGCCGTGGGCAGATTATCTGGCGGACGGAGAACGGCCTGCTCATCGGCGGCACCGAATCCCGGTGTGACGGGACTGTGGCGGTGTGGTGACTGCCGCCGTTGTGCTTTCTCCAATTTTGCGGTATACTGTAGGAGAAGAAAGAAGAGGGGAACGCTATGGAAAAGCGATACATTGCTGCGCTGGACCAGGGGACGACCAGCAGCCGCTGCATTCTCTTTGACCGGGAACAGAATATTGTCAGCGTGGCTCAGAAGGAGTTTACCCAGTTTTATCCCAGGCCCGGCTGGGTGGAGCACGACCCTATGGAGATTTGGTCCAGCCAGTACGGTGTGCTAATGGAGGCGCTGGCCCAGAGCGGAGTGGACATCCGGGAGCTGGCCGGTATTGGTATCACAAATCAGCGGGAGACCACCATCATCTGGGACAGGGAGACCGGCAAGCCGGTGTACAACGCCATTGTGTGGCAGTGCCGCCGGACGGCAGGACTGTGCGAGGAGCTGAAGTCTGACCCGGGCTTTGTGGAGTATGTGAAGCACTGCACAGGCCTGCTTATTGACGCCTACTTTTCTGCCACCAAGATCAAGTGGATTTTGGATCATGTCCCTGGAGCCCGGGAGGGGGCGGAGTCGGGCAGGCTCCTCTTTGGCACGGTGGACAGCTGGCTGATCTGGAAGCTCACAGGTGGGGCGGTCCACGTCACCGACTGTACCAACGCCAGCCGCACTATGCTGTATAATATCAGGGAACTGTGCTGGGACGAGACCATCTGCGGGCGGCTGGAGATCCCTATGGCTATGCTGCCCCAGGTACGCTCCTCCAGCGAGGTTTATGGCTATGTGAACATCCAGGGGGTGGAGGTGCCGATCGCGGGGATCGCCGGGGACCAGCAGGCCGCCCTGTTCGGCCAGACCTGCTTTGCGCCGGGAGAGGCAAAAAACACCTATGGCACCGGATGTTTTCTGCTGATGAACACCGGGGAGAAGCCTTTTACCAGCAAAAATGGTCTGCTTACCACGATTGCTGTGAGCCTGAAGGGAAAAGTGTGGTACGCTTTGGAGGGCAGTATCTTTGTGGGCGGGGCGGTGGTGCAGTGGCTGCGGGACGAGCTGGGGCTCATCTCCGACTCCTCGGATACCGAATATTTTGCCCAAAAGGTGGAGGACACCGCCGGAGTCTATGTAGTGCCCGCCTTCACCGGACTGGGCGCGCCCCACTGGGACATGAACGCTCGGGGGGCCATTTTAGGCCTGACCCGCGGTGCGGGCCGAAACCATGTGATCCGGGCGGCCCTGGAGTCCATCGCCTACCAGACCGCCGATGTCCTCCGGGCTATGGAGGAGGACACAGGGATCCCCCTGCTGGAGCTTCGGGTGGACGGAGGCGCCTCGGCCAACAACTTTCTGATGCAGTTCCAGGCGGATATTATAGACCGTCCTCTGCGCCGGCCCAGGGTTCGGGAGACTACCGCTCTGGGGGCCGCCTATCTGGCCGGGCTGGCGACCGGGGTTTGGAAAAGCCTGGACGATATCCAGGGCAGCTGGACGCTGGGCCGGCTCTATGAGCCCGCAATGGCGGCGGACCGTCGGGAGATGCTGCTGACCGGGTGGCACGACGCGGTGGACAGGGTGAGGAGTAAATAACATGGTACAAGAGACAAAGCGGTTTTTGTCCTATATCTGCCCCAACTGCATGCAGTCGGTGATTGTGGAGCGGGACCTGTTTTCTTTGGCGGCGGCCCCGGCCCGCATCAAATGCCCCTGCGGCAAGTCGGAGCTGGGGTTGGAGTTCCTCCCCAGCCGGGTCAGGATGAGGGTGCCCTGTCTATTCTGTGGACGGGAGCACACGGTGTCATGCTCATCCCACGCCTTTATCCGGGAAAGGGCTCTGGCCTTTTCCTGTGCGGCTTCCGGACTGGACTGCTGCTATGTGGGGGAGGAGGGGCCGGTTTACGCCGCCACCGCCCGGCTGGAACAGGCGGTGGACAAGCTGGGGGAGGATACAGCCCAACAGGGGACCTTTCTGGATGAAATTGTCATGGAGGAGATCCTCTCGGAACTGAAGGATATCGCCGCCCGGGGGGGCGTCTCCTGTACCTGCGGCAGCAAAAGGTGGGGCTTTGATGTGAATTTCAGCTCGGTAGACCTGTACTGTGAGGACTGCGGCGGCAAATACCGCATCCCCGCCGCCACCGCTGACGACATTGATGATCTGTGCTGTAAAACATCTATTTTGATTCGAGGTAAGGAACAACAATGAGCACATTTTTTGAGCATGAAATTCGCTTAAACGGCCTGGATGTGGACGGACGGGGCCAGTGTAAGGCATCCGCTCTGCTGAACCATCTGCAAAACGCCGCTACCCTGGCGGCGGAGGACGGGGGATTTTCCCGGGAAACTCTTGTGGAGCGGTACGGGGCTTTCTGGATGCTGGCCCGGTCATGGTACCGGCTCTCCCGGCCCCTGGGGTATGAGGACAAGCTCACAATCCGTACTTGGCACCGGGGAGGCAAGGGGGCCGTCATGTACCGGGATTATGATATCCTGGCCAACGGCCAGCCAGTGGGGGAGTCGGTGTCCGCCTGGGTGCTGGCCAGCTTGGACAGCCACAAGCTGGTGCGGCTGAGCGCCATCCCTGAGCTGGAGGGTACTGGCGGGGGGGCCCTGTGCAAGACTATGACCTTGGCTAAGCTCCGTCAGCCCGGTGATCTGCGGGAGGCGGAACGCCGCCCCATGCGGTACAGCGACTCCGATTTGAACGGCCATGTGAACAATACCCGCTACGCCGACTTTGCCTGCGACGCTGTGGGAATGGAGAATCTTCCCCAGGACCGCTACCTGGCTGAACTGCGTATCGGCTACCTGGCTGAGTGCCGCCCCGGCGAGGTGCTGTCCATCCAGACCAGCGGCCTTGGGGACAGCCGGTTCGTCCGAGGAGTGGACCTGGAGGGCAAGCCCCGGTTTGAGTCTGCTCTGTTTTTCGGAGAGACACCGTTTTAATTCAGGAGATTGGCATGACTTGTTTAATACACAAAGGTGGTGATTTTCTTCAAAAATGGATGTGGAAGATTCTGCTGTGTTTAGGGTGCGTCCCGTTTTTGATCGCCGTTGGCTTCTGCCTCGTGACCTGCCTAACGGACAGCTGGTGGTCATTTTGGGACTGTCTCATTCTATATAGTTTTTTATATTGGCCAACGTATGTGATTGGAATTGTTTTGATTGTACTATCGGTTGTAAAAATCAGAAAGAAACATTTTATTTCGGAGGAACATAATTTATGAGGGACATGATTGCCTACTGTGGGCTGGATTGTGAAAAATGCGACGCATATCTTGCGACAATTCATGACGACCAGGCGCTGCGGGAGAAAACCGCAAAATTATGGGCTGAGTTGAATAACGCTCCCATCCTGCCCGAACATATCAACTGTAAAGGCTGTCGTGTGGATGGAATGAAGACAGTTTTTTGTGAAAGCCTTTGTGGCGTTCGTCAGTGTGCGTTGAAAAAAGAGGTGACAACGTGTGGGGACTGTCTAGACTTTGAAAAATGCCAGACGGTTGGAGATATTATTTCAAATAACCCGGATGCGATAAAAAATCTAAAGGGATAGGCTGCATAGCTTGACAAGCCCGGAGGCACAAGGTAAAATAGATCAAATATCGAAAAGGAGACGTGGAGTTATGGTGAATCAAGACGCCGCCCATAAGTTTGTAAAGCAGGGTCTCACCTTTGACGACGTGCTGCTCATTCCGGCGGTCAGCGACGTGCTGCCCGCCGACATTGATTTGAAAACCCGGCTGACCAGGAAGGTTAAGCTGAACATCCCCCTGATGAGCGCGGCTATGGACACAGTGACCGAGTACCGCATGGCCATTGCCATCGCCCGGGAGGGCGGCATCGGCATCATTCACAAGAATATGTCCATCAGCCAGCAGGCCGAACAGGTGGATATGGTGAAGCGCTCGGAAAACGGCGTGATTACCAACCCCTTCTGGCTGGCCCCCGGCCACACCTTGGCTGAGGCGGATGAGCTGATGGCCAAGTTCCGTATCTCCGGCGTGCCCATTTGCGACAACGGCAAGCTCATCGGCATCATTACCAACCGGGACATGAAGTTTGAGACCGACATGAATCAGCTGATCGACAATGTGATGACCAAGGAGAATTTGGTTACCGCCCCCGAGGGCACCAACCTGACCCAGGCCAAAGAGATTCTCCGCCGCCACAAGATCGAAAAGCTGCCCATCGTGGACGGGGAGGGGCGGCTCAAGGGCCTGATTACCATCAAGGATATCGAGAAGGCAGAGGTCTACCCCAACTCCGCCCGAGATGAGAAGGGCAGGCTGCTGGCAGGGGCCGCCATCGGCGCGACCGCCGACGTGCTGGACCGGGTGGCCGCCCTTACCGAGGCGGGGGCCGATGTGCTGGCCCTGGACTCTGCCCACGGCCACACCCATAATGTGCTGGAGACTGTCAAGCGGGTGAAGGCTCTGTACCCCGATGTGCAGCTCATCGCCGGAAATGTGGCCACCGCCGACGGCTGCAGGGCCCTCATTGAGGCGGGGGCAGACTGCGTGAAGATTGGCATCGGTCCCGGCTCCATCTGCACCACCCGCGTGGTGGCCGGTATCGGCGTGCCCCAGATCACCGCTATTTACGACGCCGCCCGGGTGGCCGCTCAGTATGACATCCCCATTGTGGCCGACGGTGGCGTGAAGTTCTCCGGCGACATCGCCAAGGCCATTGCCGCCGGAGGTGATGTCGTGATGCTGGGCTCCCTGCTGGCGGGGTGCGAGGAGTCCCCCGGCGATACGGAGATCTTCCAGGGACGTCAGTTCAAGGTTTACCGGGGCATGGGTTCTCTGGCCGCCATGAACAAGGGCTCCAAGGACCGTTACTTCCAGGAGTCCAACAAGAAGCTGGTGCCCGAGGGAGTAGAGGGCCGCGTCCCCTACAAGGGAGGGGTGAGCGAGACCATCTATCAGCTCATGGGCGGCCTGCGGGCCGGTATGGGCTACACCGGCTGCCGCAACATCGGTGAATTGCAGTCAAAGGCCCAGTTTATGCAGATTACCGCCGCTGGTCTGAAGGAGTCTCACCCCCACGACATCTACATTACCAAGGAGGCCCCCAACTATACGATCAGCCCTAACTAATTTTAAAACCGGCAGGGAGATACTCCCCGCCGGTTCTTTATTTTTGGCAGCCATATTTTTCCTGTGTGAACAAAAGGCTTGAGAGAAGGTCAGGGTAGCGGACCGGGACTTTTCTTTTGAACAGAGCTGTGCTATACTGAAAGCTGATAATTTAGTGAGGTATGGGGGGCTGTTTATGTTCAAGCTGCTGTTGGGGAGAGCTGGAACTGGAAAGACTACCGCTGTACTGAAGCGGTTGTGCCGGGCGGGAGCGGAGCGCCCCCAGGTGCTGTTGGTGCCGGAACAGCAGTCCCATGAGACGGAGCGGGCCCTGTGCACCGTAGGCGGGCCGCAGGTCAGCCTGTATGCCGAGGTGCTGTCCTTCAGCCGGCTGGCAAACCGTATATTTCAGACGGCGGGGGGACTGGGAGAAGAGGAGCTGGAGAGCGGCGGACGGCTGCTGCTGATGTATCGAGCGGTGCGGGGCGTGTCTCCAGCGCTGAAGGTATACGGCCAGCCCTCCAAGCGGCCTGCTTTCCTCAACTCACTGCTGGTGACGGTGGATGAGCTGAAGAGCTGCCGGGTAAGCTATGAGACCCTGATTCAGGCAGGAGAGGATTGCCCCGGCCCTGAGGGGGATAAGCTGCGGGACCTGGGGCTTATTTTCGGAGAGTATGAGGCTTTAGTTGCCCGGACAGCCCTGGATCCCCGAGACCGCCTTACCCGGGCAGCGGACAAGCTGCGGGACAGCCATTGGGCCCAGGGAAAGGATATCTGGCTGGATGGTTTTACCGACTTTACGCCCCAGCAGAGAGAGCTTCTGGAGCTGCTGATGGCGCAGTCGGTGTCCATGACTGTTGCCTTGACATGCGACCACCTGGAGGACAACGAGGGGGGGACAGGTATCTTCTCTCCTGCCCGGCACACAGCCCAAACCCTGCTGCGGCTGGCCAGGGAGAGGGGCGTTGCCTGTGAGGTGGAACACCTTGTGCCTGGAGAGACAGGAAAAGCGGCGGCGCTGGTTTGGCTGGAGGAGGCACTTTTTGGAGCGTTCGGATGCCAGCCTGGGGTGTGTGAGGGGGCAGTGGAGCTGTTTCAAGCCGCTACTCCAAGGGGAGAGGTAGAGTGGACCGCCGGGCGTATTCTGCGAATGGTGCGGGAGGAGGGCTACCGCTTTCGAGACATCGGTGTGGCCGCCCGAAATTACGGTGCCTACCGGGATATTGTGGAGACGGTGTTCGGTCGGTACGGCGTGCCGGTGTTCTCCTCCGCTATGACAGATATTTTGGAGAAGCCGGTGCTGGCCCTGGTAACTGCCGCTTTGGATGCCACCGCGGGGGGCTACCGGTACGACGACGTGTTCCGTTATTTAAAGACCGGCCTGACAGGCCTGCTCCAGGAGGACACCGATCTGCTGGAAAATTACGTATTAAAATGGGATATCCGGGGAAGCCGCTGGATCCAGGCCAAGGACTGGAGCTGGCACCCGAAGGGCTACGGCTTGAAGTGGACCCAGGAGGACCGAGACCTGGTGGAGCGGGTGAATCGAACTCGCCGCCAGGTGACCGGGCCGTTGGAGGCACTGCGGAAAAATCCGGACAGGACCGGACGGGGGCAGGCGGTGGCCCTTTACACCTTTTTGGAGGAGATCGGCCTGCCGGATCGCTTAGAGGAGCGGATGGATCAGCTGGCCCGGTGGGGCCAGCTGGCGCTGGCAGAGGAGTATAGGCAGCTGTGGGACATCCTGTGCGGTGCGCTGGAGCAATGCGCCCGCCTGTTGGGAGAGGCGGCCATGGAGCTGGAAGAGTTCGCCCTGCTGTTTCGGCTGGTGTTGTCCCAGTATGATGTGGGATCCATCCCGGTTTCTCTGGACAGAGTGACGGCGGGAGAGACCACAAGGCAGACCGGGCACCGGGTGAAGGCGCTGTTTCTATTGGGAGCGGACGACGCATCCCTTCCTCAGGTGGGGACGGCGCCAGGACTGCTGTCTGACGGCGATCGGGCCCTGCTGGCCACCTATGGGTTGGAGCTGGGCCAGTCTCAGCGGGAGCTGCTCTACCGGGAGATGACCACAATCTATCAGATCTGTGCCCGGCCCAGCCAAAAGCTGGCGGTGACCTGGCCCGCCCAGGGGACAGGAGGGGAGGAGCGGCGCCCCAGTTTTCTGGTGGAGCGGCTGGGATTGCTGTTTTCCGATTTGAAGACGGTGTGGGAGGAGGATTTGAACGGTTCTTTCCGCCTGGAGGCGCCCTTACCTGCGCTGGAACAGGCGGGGCGGGACAAAAAGGCCCGCTGGGCGCTGGAACGCCTTGCCGTTTATGCCGACCAGGTGGCCCGGCTGGACAGGGCCGCCGCCTGGGAGCGGGGG
The DNA here is from genome assembly GCA_947073765.1 of uncultured Bacillota bacterium. Taxonomy (GTDB): domain Bacteria; phylum Bacillota; class Clostridia; order Oscillospirales; family Oscillospiraceae; genus Lawsonibacter. The sequence continues at coordinate 56,347 of CAMTMZ010000001.1, forward strand.
AGACTGTCCCGGCAGACGGTGGATAGGCTGTATGGAAAGCGGGTGGCCATGTCCGCCTCCCGAATGGATCAATATAAGTCCTGTCACTTCTCATACTTTATGCGCTACGGCCTGGCGGCGGAGCCCCGCAAGCCGGCCGGCTTTACTGCGCCAGAGTACGGAACCTTTGTCCATTATGTGCTGGAGCGAGTGCTTCGGGATGAGATGTTTGCCCAGACGGTTCTCCCAGGTGTAACGGAGGGAGATGAGGCTCGAAGCAGAAAGCTGCGGCGGCTGACCCGGGAGGCAGTGGATAGCTATGTAGCCGAGGAATTGGGAGGACTAGAGGGTCAGAGTCCCAGGTTTCAGTACCTGTTCCGCCGGCTGCTGCGTACGGTGCAGGCGGTGGTGGACAACGTGGCGGAGGAGCTGCTCCACTCTCAGTTCAAACCCATCTCATTTGAACTGGGGTTTGGAAAGGACGGGGATTTGCCCCCCGTGGAGCTGACCTATGGGGGTGTGACGGTCAGTGTGACCGGCTTTGTGGACCGGGTGGACGGCTGGATTGACAAGGAGAGGCTCAACCTGCGGGTGGTGGACTACAAGACGGGCCGAAAGACCTTTGATCTTACTGAGGTGTGGAACGGCTTGGGTCTGCAGATGCTGCTCTACCTCTTTACCCTGGAGAAGAGAGGACAGGCTCTCTATGGATTGCCGGTAGAGGGGGCAGGGGTGCTCTATCTTCCGGCCCGGGAAGCGGTGATCCGGGCTGGACGGGGGATCAGCGACGAGGAGCTGCGGAAAAAGACAGACCGGGAGCTGAGGCGTAGCGGCCTTGTGGTGAATGACCGGCGGGTGTTGGACGCCATGGAACCCCAGGGGGAAGGGGGATACCGCTTTTTGCCGCTGAAAGTGAGCCGGTCCACCGGAGAGATCACGGGAGAGGCACTGGCCTCCGCTGAGCAGCTGGGAAAGCTGGGAAAGCACGTCCAGCGGGTTCTGGAGGATATCTGTAAGGAGCTGGCCAGCGGCAGCATCGCCGCTGATCCGTTCTGGCGCGGACCGGAGAAAAACGCCTGCCGTTTCTGCGACTATGGGGCTGCCTGTCACTTTGAACCGGGGCGGAACGGAGACTGCAGGCGGTGGCTGACTGGGATGGATGCCCAGGTATTTTGGGAACAGATTGAGAGGGAAAGGGAGGGTTCTGAATGGAACTGAAGGTGCTGCAGCAGGAATTTACTGTTTGTAAGGTCAAGGAACTGTCGGAGTGTGACTTACGGGGGGAGTTTTGCTTTGTTGGCAAGACGGACGAGGAGCTGTCTCTGGTATGTGCGGTAGATAGGGCGCCGAAAGAGACTTTGGAGCGGGAGGATGGATGGCGCGCGTTTCGCATCCAAGGGGTGCTGGATTTTTCTCTGGTGGGCATCTTGGCCAGAATATCCAGCCTTTTAGCGGAAAAGGGCGTAGGAATTTTTGCCATTTCTACCTTTAATACAGACTACATTTTAATCAAGAATGAGCAGTTTCCCAAAGCAATCGCGGCGCTGAAGGAAGCTGGATATCACATGATTGGAGACAAATAATCATGCCGGAGAGCAAAAATATTTTAATAATTGGTGACATGCCTGGCTATGGCAAGATGGGATTGGCGGGAATGCTGCCTATTTTGTCCAGCATGGGACACAGTATCTATAATCTGCCCACCGCTCTGGTTTCCAACAACTTTGACTATGGGAAATTTTCCGTTTTGGATACCACTCAGTACATGGAAGAGACCATTCAGGTGTGGAGAACCATGGGCTTTCGGTTTGACTGTATTACTACCGGGTTTCTGGCCTCAGCGGCTCAGGCCGGCCTGCTCCGGGATTTTATTGATAGCCAGCGCAGGAAGGACCTGCTGGTGGTGACAGATCCCATTATGGGGGACGGCGGTAAGCTGTACAATGGCTCTACCCGGGAAACGGTGGACAATATGCGCCGCTTTGTGGGAGCGGCGGATGTGATTGTTCCCAATTTGACGGAGGCACAGTTCCTTACGGGGCTGTGTATGGGCCAGGAGGCACTGACGGCGGAGGAGGTCCGCCAAGTACTGGACGGGCTGCGGGGATTGGGACCAAGGTCGGCGGTGATCACCAGCGGCCGGGAGGAGGAGACAGGCCGGCACGTGGTATGGGGCTTTAATGGCGGAACGGAGGAATACTTTACCGTGCCCTACCGTTTTATCAAGGCCCATTTTCCAGGAACTGGGGATATATTTACCTCGCTGCTCACCGGGCAGCTGTTGAAAGGACAGGCTCTTCCCCAGGGGGTGAAACGGGCGGTGGATCTGCTGGAACGATTGATTTTCCTGGAGCAGGATGTGGCGGAGCGGAATAATGGCATCCGCATTGAGAAGTATCTGAGCATTTTGACAGAGTAAAAGGCTTCCCCAGTTAGAAAGGAAATATTGTGAGGAGGTAGCCCTATGCCGTTTCCCTTGACGGATGAACAGCGGAAAATTGTGGACGACCGGGGTGGAGAGCTGCTGGTGTCCGCCGCGGCCGGTTCCGGTAAGACCCGGGTGCTGGTGGAGCGGCTGTTGGATCGGGTGGCGCGGGAAGAAGTGGATATCGACCGATTCCTGGTGATTACATACACCAGAGCTGCCGCCGCGGAGCTGCGGGGAAGAATTGCCCAGGAACTGTCTGACCGGCTGGCGCGAACCCCCAACGACCGCCATCTGCGCCGACAGGCTACCTTGGTCTACCGAACCCAGATTTCTACCGTCCACGCCTTTTGTGCCGCCCTCCTGCGGGAAAACGGCCATGTGCTGGATCTGGACCCGGATTTCCGCCTGTGCGATGAGGGGGAGGGTCAGGCACTGATGCTGCAGGTGCTGGAGGAGGTGCTGGACCGACGCTATGAGGACTTGACGGAAGAAAGCCCCTTCGCCCAGCTGGTGGACACGCTGTCCGCCGGGCGGGACGACAGCCGGCTGGCCCAGATTACCGTGGATATCTTTGCCCGGGTGCAGAGCCACCCAGATCCTGCCCGCTGGCTTGAAGCGCAAAAAGAGCTGTGGAGGCTGGAGGGTGTGTCTGATCTGTCACAGACCGTCTGGGGCGCCCCTCTGCTGGAGGATGCTCACCGGCAGGCGCTCGTCTGCCGGGAGAGGCTGCTTCAGGCTTTGGAGCTGTGCCAGGGGGACGAGCTGCTGGAGGGCAATTACGCTCCCTCCCTTTCCGCCACCCTGGAGGGACTGGAGAATTTTCTTCGGGCGGACAGCTGGGATGGGGCCTGCGCCTGCCTGCCTATCCCCTTTCCCGCGGCGGGACGGAAGCGGAAGCGGACCGCCTCGCTCAGCCCCTTTGAAGAGGAGCGGGCCGCCTGGGCGGGAGAGCGTATGAAGTCGATCCGAGAGCGCTGCAGAGATACGCTGAAAAAGATGGCGGAACCCTTTGAAGGGGACACTGCCGCCCAGCTGGAGGAGTTGGCTCTGTCCGCCCCGGCGGTGGGAGCACTGATGGACCTGGTGCTGGACTTTCAGACCGCCTTTTCTCGGGAAAAGGCCCGGCGAGGGCTGGTGGATTTCTCTGATTTAGAGCACTTTGCGGTCAAGCTGCTCACCGATGAACAGGGAGAGCCCTCTGAGCTGGCGGAGTATTGGGGGGGACAGTATGATGAGGTGTTGGTGGATGAGTATCAGGATACCAACCAGGTACAGAACGCTATTTTCCATGCCATCTCCGGCGGGGGACGCAGGTTGTTTCAGGTGGGGGACGTGAAGCAGTCTATCTATCGGTTTCGCCTGGCCGACCCCTCCATCTTCCTGAAGAAGTTCCGGGCTTATCCCGATGGGGACGGCGCGGCGGAGGGAACGCCCAGAAGGCGGATGCTGTCCCGGAATTTTCGTTCCCGGGCCCAGGTGCTGGAGGGATGCAACGATCTGTTTAGAAATATTATGTCGGCTGAGTTTGGCGAATTGGACTACACCGACGACCAAGCCCTGGTACCAGGGAAAGAATTTGCGGGAGCGGCCAGCGAAGGCGGTCCCAATGACCCTTACGCCCTGGAACTGGATGTTCTGGATCTGTCCTTTTTGGGCAGCCGGGAGGGGGAGAAAGAAAGCAAGGATCTGCTGGAGGCCCGGTTTGCCGCAAGGCGGGTTCGGTCAATGCTGGAGGCCCCCTTGATGGTGGAGGAGGGGGAGGGCGTCCGGCCGCTGCGTCCCTCAGACGTGATGATTCTTCTGCGCAGCCCCGGGCCGGTGCTGCACTGCTATCTCCAAGCGCTGAATGAGGAGGGGCTCCCATGGACTGCCGACGGCGGGGGGGACCTTTTTGAGACCACGGAAGTTAATGTGGCGATGGCAATTCTCCAGATTGTAGACAATCCCCGGCAGGATGTGGCCCTCATTGCGGCCCTGCGCTCCCCGGTGTACGGCTTTTCCGGGGACAAGCTGGCTCTGCTTCGGGCGGCCAGCACCGGGGATTTTTACAGCGCCCTGGTCTATGCGGCAGGGCAGGGAGACGGGGAGTGCCAGGACTTTTTAGACAGTTTGGAGCAGCTGCGCTTCGGCGCGGGGGACCGAACCTGCCGGCGGCTGATGTGGCATATCTTTGAAAAGACCAACATGCTGGGTGTGTTTGGGGCAATGGAAGGGGGAGAGGCCCGGCAGGACAATCTGCTGGCTCTCTACGCGCTGGCCGGACAACTGGAGGACAGCGGCTGCCGTACCCTGTTCCAGTTTCTGCTCCGTTTGGAGCGGCTGAAAAATACCGGAGCCAGGTTGGGGGCCGGTGGCCGGGGAGGACGGGATGGGGACGGGGTGTCCATTTTGTCCATCCACCGTGCCAAGGGGCTGGAGAAACCGGTGGTGCTGGTGTGCGGCCTTACCCGCCGTCTCAACCGGGACGATCTGATGCGCCCGGTGCTGTTCCATCCGGAATTGGGTGTGGGGCCCCGGGGACTGGACCGGAAGAGGATGGTGGAATATCCCACCTTGGCCCGGCGGGCGGTGGCCCGGCGTCTGGAGCGAGAGATGATGGCGGAGGAGTTGAGACTGCTCTATGTGGCCATGACCCGGGCCAGGGAAAAGCTGATTCTTACCATGGCTCTGCCCGATGGGGCAGGTGCCTTGGAGCGGCTGGGGGAGTATTTGCCTGTCTCTCCCCTGGCGCTGGAACAGCAACAGAGCGTGGGGGCCTGGGTATTGCTCCATGCCCTCACCCGGCCTGAGGGAGACTCTTTTAGAGCCCTGGCCGGTGTGCCGGAGCAGGCTGTGGAGGGGATGGGCCCCGCTTGGGACATCCTCTGGGTGGACGGCATTCCGCTGGGGGAGGCCCACCATGGTAGTGAGGGGAGCTACGGGGATTTGACCTCAGAGGAGGAGGCGGATGAGGATCTGGTGGAACGGCTGGCTTGGGTCTATCCCCACAAAGCGGCAGCCGATCTGCCCTCGAAACTCACAGCCACCCAGATTAAAGGACGTACTCTGGATCAAGAGGCGGCGGAGGAGACGGTTCCGCCCCTCCGCAGGGGACAGCCTGTTACCCGACCCAATTTTATCGCGGAGGAGCGGGGGTTGACTCCCGCCCAGCGGGGCACCGCCCTCCATCTGGCGATGCAGTACCTCTCCTTGGAGGGGGACAGCAGCCCCGCTGCGGTGGGGGAGGAGCTGGACCGGTTGACTCAGGCGGGGTTTTTGACTCGGCTGCAGCGTCAGGCCGTGGAGCCGGAGCGGCTGTCTGCTTTTTTAACCAGTCCCTTGGGCCGGGAGATGGCCGCGGCAAAGGAAAAGTGCCGCCGGGAATTTAAGTTTTCCGTTCTGGATTCCGCACTGAACTACTTTCCGGATGGGAAGGGAGAGGAGATTCTCCTCCAGGGTGTGATAGACGCGTGGTTTGAGGGGGAAGATGGCGCTGTTACTGTGGTGGACTTTAAGAGCGACCGGATATGCCCCGGCGGGGAGCGGAAACAGGCGGAGGAGTACCGGCCCCAGCTCAATGCTTATGCCCTGGCCCTGTCCTCCATTTTAGGAAAACCTGTGAGCCGTCAGGTGCTGTGGTTCTTTGCGACAAATACGGCGGTGGAGCTGCAGGAGGGGGAATAAGATATCGCGAAGGATATAAACAAGTGGGCTGTTTTCTATTATTTGTCCGATGGTTAGGTTAAGGGCCTGGGGAATGGATGTCACTATCAATATGTTGTTGGCGCCTCCCCTGTCCAGGTGCCCAGAAAGAGTGAGTGCCTGGCCTGCGGAGGGGACTGTATTTTCCGGTGAATCATATGATCCTATCTGGGGCAGAGGGGGGGAGCTTACAGGTCAGACTGCAGGGGGTGTTCCTGCACTAAAATAATGTCCTCTCCAAAGCGGCGCACCGCTTTCCAGGGGATTACCTTGTCCTCCTCCCGGCCAAACAGGCCGAAAAATCGCCGGCGTCCGGGAACCACCAGCGCTCGGACCTGGCCGGTGTCCAAGTCTACCTCCATGTCACCAACATAGCCGTAGCGGGCGCCGTCCTCCACACTGATCACTTCCTTATACCGCAGCTCCGCGATCCTGGTGTCCATATCTGTCCCTCCTAATAATTTGTTGATTCAGGATATGAGCGGAGGGGGCTGTCCTATACGCATGAAAACGGGCCGGTGCTTCCACCGGCCCGTCAATGCTGTTGTTATTGTGTCAAAAGGCCCTTTTTGACTAAAAATTCGCGGGCTACCTCCGCCACAGGGCGTCCGTTCACGTCCACAGCGTAGGTAAGTTCGACCATGTCCTCACTGCTCACCTGACCGGTGAGAAGCTCCAGCACCTGCTCCAGATTGGGAGCCGCATCATAAAAGTCCGCAAAAAGATTATCCCGTATCAGAAAAGCGCCGTAATACTCGGGGAAAAAGCCAAAATCGTCCTCCAGAATGGTGAGTCCCGCCCGCTTGTTCAGGCCGTCGGTGGCGTAGACCACCATGACATCGAAGGCCCCGCCCTCCACTGCGTTGTACTTGAGGACTACATCCACCGGCTTGGCGGACTTGAACTGCAGGCCATAAAAGTCCACAAAGGGCTGGTATTTCATGCTGCCCTCCTCGGTGTAAAACTCGTGCTCCGCGCCGAAGTTCAGTTGACCGGCGATGGGAAGAAGATCGGAGATTTTGGATACGCCGTACTGATCGATGACGGAGTGGGTGACGCCGATGGAGTAAGTGTTGTTCAAACCAACTTTGCCCAGCAGACGCAGGCCCTCCCGCTCCTGAACAGTTTTGTTGACAAAGTCATAGAGAGTTTCTCCCGGCGGAATGTTGCTGGTATCCAGCCCCAGGAAGGTGGTGAGCACCGTGCCGTCGTAGCTGAACATCAAATCGCAGCTGGGGTTGGTCCCCTTCAGCTCGTTGTGGTTGTTCACCTGGGTCATCTGATCCAGAATGACGACCTCCAGGTCGGTTTTGTCCTCTACCAGCAGCTCTACCATGGCGTGCATCAGCTTGACCTCGGAGTAGTCCCCATCGTAGAGGGTGAGCTGGCCAGAAGTATCGGAGGGGAGAAGCATGGACACGACCAAAGCTGCACTGGCCAGGACCAGGGCCATTCCTCCCGCCGCCTTTAGGGAAAGGGGCAGCTTGCTGCGCCGGTTGCCGGACATGCGCCGCTCCACCCAGCCCAGGCCGGCGTCCAGAGCCAGAGCCATGGCCATGAGGACGGCGGTGCCAAATAGAATCTGCCCCATATTCCGCTGACGGATGGCGGTGTAGAACAGTCCGCCCAAGCCGCCGCCGCCCACGAAGGAGGCGAAAACAGCGGTGCCGATGGCGTTGACGGCGGCGATGCGGATGCCGGTAACCAACACGGGGGTGGCCAGGGGGACATCCACGTGGAACAGGCGGTAAGCCGGGCTCATGCCCATACCGGCGGCGGCCTCCTTCAGGTGGCCGGGCACCTGGGACAGACCCAGGGAGCAATTCCGGGCGATAGGGAGCAGAGAGTAGAGAGCCAGGCCGATCATGGCGGTGGGAGAGCCTGGCCCGGTGATCACCATAATAACCCCCAGAAGAGCCAAAGCGGGGATGGTCTGAATCAGATCCACTACCCACAGCAGGGCCTTGCCAGCTTTGGGAAAGAGGTAGGCCAGCAGGCCCAGAGGAACTCCAGCCGTGATGGCCAGTATAAGGGCGGAAAGAACCAGAGACAGATGGTCCCAAATCATGGAAATACTCATTTTCCAGCCCCGCCTTTCCGCAGGCCTTGGGGGACCACACGCTTCTGGAGAAGGTCCACCAGCCCGCCCAGCGCCAGCGCCAGGATGGCGGCGGGGACAGCCCCCTGAAGAATGAGGGCGTTGTTGTTGGAACTGACCCCCTTGTAGACAAAGTCACCCAGCCCGCCCTGGCCGATCATGGCGGCCAGTACCGCCCAGCTGACAGTGTAGACCGTGGACAGCCTCAGCCCGCCGATGATGGTGGGCATAGCCAGAGGCAGCTCCACCTGGCGCAGGCGCTGATAGTGGTTCATGCCGCAGCCCCGGGCGGCCTCCTTATATTGCTGATCCACGCCGTTTAAACCGGTGACGGTATTTTTCAGCACCGGGAACATGGCGTAGATGGACAGGGCGATGATGACAGTGGCTGGGGTCATGCCGATAAGGATGACCAGCATGCCGATAAAGACGATGCCGGGTACCGTGTTCAGGATGGACAGCAGGGGAATCAAATACTGGGACAGGGTTGGCAGACGGGACAGGCCAACCCCCAGAGTGACCCCTATCACAAAACCGATGGATACGCAAACCAGGGTGTATCCCGTGTGGATGACAGAGGCCCGGAGGATGGACAGAAGGAGTTCATTCATCCTGTCACCCCCACAACTGCTCGGCCATAGCGGAGGCCATGCTGGTCTTCGTGACGATGCCGGCCACCGTCTCATCCTCCTTCAGTACCACAAGGTAGGGGAAGCCGCTGGAGATGAGCTGTTCGAAGCACTCCTTCGCGTTGTCTCCAATGTGGACGGCAGGGGTGGTGCACCGCACCAGAGGGGCAATGGTTTTAACCACGTGGCCGGTGAGGCGGATGTCCGCAATAGACACGGTGCCCTGGTACCGGCGCTGCTCGTCCACCACCAGAAGGGTGTCCACGTTGTGGTGCTGCATCCGGCTGACGCACTCGTTGATGCCCCGGTTTTCCTTCACGGTGATAATTCCGGTACGCATGAACTGGTCCACTGTAAGCCCGGCGGGGTCGGGCCCGGACTGGTGCCTGCCCAAAAATTCCCGTATCTGATCAGTGGCGGGGTTTTCCAGCATCTCCTCGGGAGGAGCGATCTGGACAATCTCCCCCTGGTTCATAAAGATGATGACGTCGGCAAGGTCCAGGGCCTCCTCCATGTCATGGGTGACAAAAATGATGGTTTTGTTCAGCTTTTGCTGGAGGGTCTTGACTTCCAGCTGGAGGGAGCGGCGGGTCATGGGATCCAAGGCACTGAAAGGCTCATCCATCAGAACCACCGGGGGAGAGGCGGCCAGCGCCCGCAGGATGCCGATGCGCTGCTGTTGTCCTCCGGACATCTCCCCGGGATATTTATGGGCGTATTGGTCATAGGGCAGCTCCACCATGTCCAGCAAGTCCCGGACGATCTGGTCACACTGTTCCTTGGGCCATTTCAGCAGCTTGGGCACCACGCAGATGTTCTGGGCCACCGTCATATTGGGAAACAGGCCGATCTGTTGAATGACGTAGCCGGTGTGCCGCCGCAGCTCATAGCGGTCCACCCCGGCGATATCCTGGCCGTTTAAGTAGATGTGCCCGCTGTCTGGCTGGATGAGGCGGTTGACCATTTTCAGGGTGGTGGTCTTACCGCAGCCGGAGGGGCCGATGAAGACAGCGAACTGGCCCTCCTGAATTTCAAACGAGATGTTATTGAGAATTTGCTGGGAGCCGTAGGTGAGACTGACGTGATCAAATCTGAGCAATGTTACCTCCTTCTCCGGGGCGACTGAGCGCCGGCTTGCAGGGTCTCCTTCCGGTAATAAAAAAGAGGGACCGAGCTTGCGGCCGGCCCACAAAAACCTATTGGACTGTATACCTGAATGGAAGAACCTGGCATAATAACTAAAGATAGTATAACTTATTTCGCTGTTTTTGTCAAATGAAGAAAATGTAAATTTTGGTCGAGAACCCACATACGATGGACATTAAAAAAACCTTTATGAAATCTTAATCTCCCTCCTACTTTGACCTTAAGGAAACTCTGATATCCTTTTGGACAAAACAACAGAGAGGAGGAGCGGGATATGGATTGGCTGTTTCCTGCTGCCTTGGCCCTGACGGGTACAATGGGAGTTTTGATGATGTTGTGGGGGCTGTGGTATTTGGTGTCAGGCCTGGCCTGTGTGCGAAAACCCATAGACTATGGCTTTCACCCGGCCCGGACAAGATTCGCTGTGCTGGTGGCTGCCCGAAATGAGGAGCTGGTGATTGGACCGCTGATTAACAGTCTGCTTACCCAGGAGTATCCGGCGGAGCTGTACGACATTTGGGTTATCCCCAACAACTGTACCGATAACACCTCTTTGGCGGCCCAAAACTTTGGGGCCAAGGTGCTGGAATGCGGCATGCCGGTGAAGAGCAAGGGAGAGGTGCTTCGCTTTGCTTACAACAGACTCCGGGGCCGGCGGTATGACGCATGGATTGTATTTGATGCGGATAACGTGGTGGATTCCCGTTTTCTTGCGGAGATGAACAACGCCCGGCTGGCAGGAGTCCAGGCCGCTCAAGGCTACCGGGACAGCAAAAATCCCTACGACACCGCCGTTTCCGGCTGTTCTTCGATCTACTATTGGATGATGGACCGCTTCCATAACGGGGGAAAGGCGGGGCTGGGGATGTCCGCTATGATCGGGGGCACTGGTTTTATGGTAACCCAGAAGCTGCTGGACCGCTTGGGTGGCTGGCGCACCGAGACTATCAGCGAGGATCTGGAGATTACGACCCAAGCTGTTTTGGCAGGAGAACGGGTGGCCTACGTCCCCAAGGCGGTTACCTACGACGAGCAGCCTCTGACTTGGGAGCAGTCCTTTACGCAGCGCCGCCGCTGGACCAGCGGCACACTGCAGGTGGCGCAGGCCTATCTGCCCGCGCTGGGGAAGGCACAGACAGAGCGGCCCAGGCTGTTACTGTTCGACGTGGAGATGACCCTCCTCCTGCCTGCCTATCAGCTGGCGGCGCTGGCGGGGCTGGTGTGCACCGCCCTTACTTCCGCTCTGGGAGGGAATACCCTTTTGCAGGCCGTGGCGTTGGGAGCGGCGGGGGTATGTGGAAATATTGCCTGGGCAGCTCTCACGGCTACCGTAGCTGCTGGCGTTGTCATTACCATGGAGAACAAATGGGACCGTCGGCTGTGGAAGGGACTGGCTGCCTACTGGCTGTTTCTGCTTACTTGGCTGCCCATTACCGCCTTCAGCTTTTGGAAGAAGACGATTGTGTGGAAGGAAATTCGCCACACCCGCGCGATGATCCCTCAGCTGCCGGGAAGATGAAGAGAAAACCGCCGCCCCACCCTGGGGCGGCGGTTTTGGCTTTACTGTACGGGTTCAAAGTCGGAGGCGGGGCGGCGGCAGATAGGACAGACGTAATCGCTGGGAAGCGTGTCGCTCTCGTAGATAAAGCCGCAGATTGTGCACACGAAGCCCTTTGATTTGGGGGTCTCCTCCTGTGCGGGGGCGGGTTCCTGACCCTTGACAGAGGAGGCCAGGGCCTGGGCCAGAGCCTCCAACTCTCCCTCCTGGCCGGGGGCCAGAGCGGACTTGAGGGTGACAGGGGCCTCGATGATCTCCATATTTTTCATGCCGCCCAGAATTTCTGTCATCAGCTTGCCGCTGGAGGGGGCCCAGGAACCATTTTGAATGAGAGCCACCTTGCGGTTTTGCAGATTGTGGTGCTGAAGGTCCCGGAGCAGATGCTCCATGGCGTCAAAGACGCCGTTGTTGAAGGTGGGGGAGGCAAAGACAATATGGCTGTATTTAAAGCAGTCAGACAGCACATGGGAGTAGTGGGTGACGGATACGTCGTGCATCTCCACTGGGACGCCCAGCTCGGCCAAGCGGCAGGCCAGGATATTGGCGGCGGTCTCAGTGTGGCCGTAGATGGAAGCGAAGGGGATTACCACGCCTTTGACCTCCGGCTCATAAGAGGCCCATTTGACATACCGGTCAATGATCTGCTGGAAGTCTTTGCGCCACACGGGGCCATGGAGAGGGCAGATCATTTGGATATCCAGCTTGGAGGCCTTGTTCAGCAAAGCCATGACCTGGGGCCCGTATTTGCCAACAATATTGGTGTAATAGCGGCGGGCCTCGTCAAGCCAATCCCGCTCCCAGTCCACCTCGTCGGCGAAAAGCACGCCGTTCAACGCGCCGAAGGAGCCAAAGCCGTCGGCGGAGAAAAGGATCTTGTCGGTAGAGTCATAGCTTACCACCACCTCGGGCCAGTGGACCATAGGGGCAGCGACGAAGGTAAAATTATGTCTGCCGGTGGAGAGAGTGTCCCCCTCGCCAACAAGGATGGCTCCCTTGGGGTCGGCGGCGTGGAACTGGCGGATCATGTTGATGGCCTTGCCGTTGCAGACGATACGGGCTTCAGGGTGGCGAAGCATCAGGTCGCCCAGGGTGGCGGCGTGATCAGGCTCCATGTGATGGACAAAGATGTAGTCTAGCCCGCGGCCGTTCAAGGCGTGGTCCAGATTTTCCATGAACTGGGACTGGACCGCCCGGTCTACCGTGTCAAGCAGGACAGTTTTTTCATCCAGCAGCAGATAGGAGTTGTAGGACATGCCACGGGGAACAGGGTGGGCCGCCTCGAAAACGGGGTGCTGGCGGTCGTTGGAACCGATCCAGATGAGGTCTTCTGTGACCTTGCGGGTACAATACATAGATAAAACCTCTCTTTCGTGGAGAAATATAGTCGTCCTATAGTGTAGCATATTTTTCCTGAAAATGCGATAGCTTTTTTAAGCGGAAGTAAAAATTTTCTCTTTTATCCGGAATCCGTTGAAAAAAGCGACGCAATCCCGTATAATATTCCTTGAAAGCTTGAAAGGCGGGACGAACATGTACCGGATTGACATTATGACATTATTCCCTGATGTGGTGGGGGATATGCTTTGCGAGTCCGTTTTGGGCCGGGGGCAGGAGCGGGGCTATATCCGGGTGGAGTGCCACCAGATTCGGGACTATACCATAAACAAGCAGAAGCAGGTGGATAATTATCCTTACGGGGGTGGCCGAGGGGCAGTGATGCAGGCTGACCCTCTGTTCCGGTGCTGGGAGCACATCTGCGATGAAGCGGGGGAGCGGGTGCATACAATTTACATGTCTCCGGCGGGAAAAACCTTTTGCCAGTCGGATGCCCGGCGGCTAAGGGAGGAGTACAGCCGGTTGATTTTGGTATGCGGCCACTACGAAGGGATTGACGAGCGGTTTATTGAGGAGTGTGTGGACGAGGAAATTTCTCTGGGGGACTTTGTTGTGACAGGCGGAGAAATCCCCGCTATGGCGGTGGCCGACGCGGTGTGCCGCCTGGTGCCCGGGGTGCTGTCAGATCCCTCCTGCTACGAGAACGAGAGCCACTGGAACGGGATGCTGGAGGCCCCCCAGTATTCCCGCCCCGAGGTATGGCATGGCAGGGCGGTGCCGCCTGTCCTTCTGTCGGGCAACCACGCCAAGGTGGACCAGTGGCGGAGGAAGATGTCCCTTCTCCGCACCAGAGAGCGCCGGCCTGACTTGTATGAAAAGCTGGACTTGTCCTCCAAGGAAAACCAGAAGCTGCTGAAGGAGCTGGAGGAGGAGCAATCAGATGGAACTGCCGTTGAGCGCGACAGATGAGTATCTATATTTTCTCTTTACATCTCCCCAAACCTATGGTAAACTAATTGGCATAATCTAATTTAAAATACCACGTCTGGAGTTGAAGCATATGAGTTTTAAAATTGTAGTGGACAGCTGCTGCGACCTCACCCCCGCCATGCTGAAGGATCCCGCATTTGTCAAGGTGCCGCTGACCATCCGGGCTAATGGCAGCACTTTTATTGACGATGAAACCTTTGACCAGGCGGATTTGCTGTGGGCCATGCGGCAGAGCGAGGAGGCGGCTTCCACCGCGTGCCCCTCTCCCCAGGATTATCTGGATGCCTACCGTGGGGCGGATGATGTGTATGTGGTTACTCTGTCCGCCTTGCTCAGCGGCTCTCACAATTGCGCGGAACAGGCCCGGCTGCTGCTGGAGGAGGAGGAGCCGGAGGTAAATGTGCATGTGTTCAACTCCTGCTCCGCGGCCTCTGGGGAGCTGCTGGTGGCAATGGCCATCCACCGGCTGGCCTCTACGGGGATGCCCTATAAGCGGGTGGTCACCGAGGTGGAGCAGTTCATCTATCAGATGCAGACGCTGTTTGTGCTGGAGTCTCTGGAGAATCTGCGGAAAAATGGACGGTTGACCAAATTGCAGACAGTGATTACCGGGGCGCTGAAAATCAAACTGTTTATGGGCGCCACCCCGGAGGGAGAGATCTGCAAGCTGGGCCAGGCCCTCACGATCAAGCAGGCGCTGGCTAAGATGGTGGACAAAATTGCCGCCGATGCCGCCCATGTGGGCCGCACGCTGGCTATCTGCCACTGCAACTGCCTGGAGCGGGCTTTTCAGGTGAAGGCCATGGTGGAGGCCAAGTGTAAATTTGCTCACATTATTATTACAGAGGCCGGCGGAGTAACTACTGTTTACGCCTATGACGGCGGCATTGTGGTTGCCTATTGACAAAACTGCGTTACCTCTTCATTTTTAAAATAGGGGGAGTTACAATGATTATGACCCGGGAGCAGGCCTGGGACCTGCTGACAAAATACAATAAGGAGCCGTTTCATCTGCGCCACGCCATTACCGTGGAGCATGTGATGAGCTGGTACGCCCGGGAACTGGGCTATGGAGATCAAGGGGAGTTTTGGTCTCTGGTAGGCCTGCTCCACGATTTGGATTTTGAGATGTGGCCCGAGGAGCACTGCGAAAAGAGTCAGGAGCTGATGCGGGAGGCCGGGGTGGAGGAGCCCATCGTCCGGGCCACCGCCAGCCACGGCTGGGGTCTGCGGGTGGACATCAAGCCGGAACACGAGATGGAGAAGGTGCTCTACGCCAGCGATGAGCTCACTGGGCTCATCGGCGCGGCGGCGCTGATGCGTCCCTCCAAAAGCGTGGCGGATATGGAGCTGAAGTCCCTGAAGAAGAAGTTCAAGGACAAGAAGTTTGCCGCTGGCTGTTCTCGGGACGTCATCACCAACGGGGCCCAGCTGCTGGGCTGGGAGCTGGACAAGCTGCTGGATATGACCCTGAAGGCTATGCAAGCCGAGGAGACGGCCATTGAGGAGGCCGTGGCGGCATTGAGTTGAAAAAACACGGTTCAGGGCTTGCAAATTGGGGAAAGTGATGATATAATACCTTCGCCTATTATACAAGAAGGGAAGATATTCATGTCCGGACATTCCAAGTGGCACAACATACAAAAGACTAAGGGGGCGGCGGACGCCAAGCGCTCCCAGATTTTTACCAAAATCGCCCGTGAAATGATTGTGGCGGTAAAGACCGGCGGCAGCGGGGACCCAGCCAATAACTCCCGGCTGGCCACCGTCATCGCTAAGGCCAAGGCGGCCAATATGCCCAATGACAATATTAAGCGTACCATCGACAAAGCGTTGGGCTCCGGTAACACCGACAGCTTTGAGAACGTGGTCTATGAGGGTTACGGTCCCAACGGAGTGGCCGTCATCGTAGAGGCCCTGACGGATAACCGCAACCGCACCGCGCCAGAGGTGCGCCATCTGCTGGACAAGTATGGCAAGGGTCTGGGGGCTACCGGCTGTGTGTCTTGGTCATTCGACCGGAAGGGCGTAATTGTGATCGAGGCGGAGGACCTGGATGAGGATACTGTAATGATGGATGCCCTGGATGCCGGCGCTGATGACATGCAGGCCGACAACGAGGTCTTTCAGGTTTACACCGACCCGGACGCTTTTGCCACCGTCACTGAGGCTATGGAGGCCAAAGGGTATACCTTCCTGGAGGCCGGGGTGCAGATGGTGCCCCAGAATTACGTGAAGCTTACTGACGAGGGCGACATCAAGAATATGGAGAAGCTGATCGATTTTCTGGAAGAGAATGACGACGTGCAGAACGTCTACCACAACTGGGATCAGGATTAGAAAAGAAGAACCGCCGTCCAGCCGGACGGCGGTCTTTTAAACGATGGAGGAAGTGGGGAGGGACTCATTTGAAGCTGAAAGTGGAATACGGCCTAACCGCATTTTGCAGCAGTGCTTTTCTGGCTTTTGGGCTGTACCATGTCCACTCCATGTCCGGGGTGACGGAAGGGGGCGTGCTGGGGATGACGCTTCTGCTGGAGCACTGGCTGCATATCTCCCCAGCAATATCCGGATTTATAATGAACGCCCTGTGTTATATTGGGGGCTGGAGACTGCTGGGCCGAGGTTTTGTCGGCTACTCCGCTGTGTCAGCCGTGGGTTTTTCTCTGGCATATAAACTGTTTGAGCAGTTCCCACCTATGTGGCCCCAGCTGGCGGAGATGCCCCTGGCAGCGTCAGTGCTGGGAGCTGTCTTTGTGGGAGTGGGGGCCGGGCTGTGTGTTCGGGTAGGGGGCGCCACCGGGGGAGATGATGCCTTAGCCATGTGCGTCTCTTATGTGACCCATTGGGATATTCAGTGGATCTATTTGCTGTCTGATTTTGTGGTGCTGGCGCTGTCCATCAGTTATATCCCCCTGGGGCGGATTGGCTGGTCAGTGCTGACGGTTGTGCTGTCAGGACAGATCATCGGTCTGATCCAAAAGCTTAACGTTCCGTGGGCGCAGGGAAAGAAGCCGCTGGATTGAAAAAATTTCCACCTTCCCTTATAATCGTAGTCCAATAGGACGATATTCAAATAAGATAGTATAGATTGTGGGGAGGAGGGACAGCATGAGCGGCATAAGTGTGTCCGGTGTGAGGGCAGGGGAGTTCTGTCAGCCTCAGACCGCGGCGCCGGAGGGAAAAAAACTGGCTGAGGCCCTTCGGGAGAAGCGGGACAGTCAGCCAGACCT
This sequence comes from uncultured Bacillota bacterium, assembly GCA_947073765.1. Taxonomy (GTDB): domain Bacteria; phylum Bacillota; class Clostridia; order Oscillospirales; family Oscillospiraceae; genus Lawsonibacter. The sequence goes on from CAMTMZ010000001.1 coordinate 73,424, forward strand.
GACGGAGATGATGAAGGAGGCCCGGGAGAAGGCGGCGGAGCGGGAGAAGATGTTTAAAATCCCCCAAAACAGCCAGAGATATGGAGACGCCGCCCTGCTGGCCTACTCCAAGCTGGCCCGGGCCCGTACCCTGGGGGATGTGGACGCGGCCTCTGGCTATGCCCGACGGCAGATCGCTCGCCTGCGGGCCGCTAAACGGGGAGACAGCGATAACGCTGACCGTATCCAGGCCGCCATTAATCAGCTTCAGAAAGCGGTGAACCGGGCGGGGCGGAAGCGGAGGGAGATATCTCAGGAGAAGCTGACAGCCCGGCGTCAGGCACGGCTGGAGCGAGAGAAGCGCACGCAGGAGGCCAAGCGGCTGGGTCATCAGCTGCGCGGCCGCCAAACGATGCGGGCGATGCGGGAGTCAGGCTATATGCGGGAGGCTCAGGTGGACAATCGCCTGCAGGACCAGCTGTCCGCCAGCAGGCTGGAGATGCGTGCCCAGATGCAGGAGGTGGCGGACAGGACGCAGACATCAGTAGACGCCGCTGTGCGGGAGTATGCGGCCGCCTCGGCGGAGCCTGCTCCCTCCCCAGAAATCACCATACAGGCATGAAAAAGCCGCCGTGGAAGAGCGCCACGGCGGCTTTTTATACATTATTCTGTGCTCTGAAGGCCAGATATTCCTGCTGCAGTTTGGAAAAGCGCAGGGATAGGTTGTCACACCGCTGAGCTGCTTGCTCCGCCTGGGGGGAGGCTGCCCCGTGTTTTTTCTCCGCGTGGCTCAGGTTCGTTTGGGCGGCGCGCAGTGCCAAACTTGCCGCAGACAACTGCCGACCCAACGCAATCAGCTTCAGTTGATTTTGTATCGTCATGACGTATCCCTCCTTTCCTATGATTATACTTCACATTTTGATGCAAATCAAGGACAATTTATTGAAAAATATGCAGTGGATAGCAGGTGGGCTTCCGGATTAAAATAATCACATCAACAATATTAACATTTTGTTTGGACGTGATGACAATGCTGGAGCAGTATAAGGACCGCTACCGAACACTGGGCCTGAATATTGCCTACTACCGAAAAAAACGCGGGTTGACACAGGAGGAGCTGGCGGAAAGGGCGGGGATTGAGCGCTCCCGGATCAGTAAAACAGAGATTGCCTGGGTCGGGACAAGCTTGGATATGGTGTTTAAAATTGCCGATGCGCTGGAGATTGAGCCTTTTAAGCTGTTTGTAGAGCGTGATTAGACAAAAACCGCCGTGGAATATATTCCACAGCGGTTTTTTTTGCAGTGAGCCTGTAAGCCGGGTTCTGTCGTTTAAGACAGCCATCTATCTCGACGCACTGTTGCCAATGCGCTCAAGCCGCCTCCCCGGGACGGCCGGGCCAGCCTGTATGTCCCTCCACGGCGTTGCTCCGGATAGAGTTTACAGCGATGGGCTGTTCCCAGCCATCGGGTGAGCTCTTACCTCGCCTTTCCATCCTTACCGGCTGGTTAAATCCTGCCGGCGGTCTATTTCTGTTGCACTTTTCCTAGGGTTGCCCCCGGCGGGTGTTACCCGTTATCCTTGCCCTGCGGAGCCCGGACTTTCCTCACAGGCAGGTCTTTCGGCCCGCCCGCGCGGCTGTCCAGCTTACTGCAAGAAGTATCATACAGGAAAACAGGGGAGATGTCAAATACCAGGAAAAAATTTCTTCTCCGGGTTGAGTATTATCCGCAAATATGCTAGAATATCTTATTCATGATAAAATGTGAGCGGTATGCCCATACAGAGGGGTGGGCCGGATGAATGCTGGCCGCATATTATAAAGTGAGGTTTTTTATGAAAATACTAGTTTTGGCGGGCGGTCTCAGCCCGGAGCGCAATGTGTCGCTGTCTTCGGGCGCAATGGTGTGTCAGGCTCTGCGGAATCGGGGACATCAGGTGGCGCTGATGGATCTGTTTTTTGGTCTGGATGGGGCGCTGAATGGGGAGAATCTGTATGTGGCGCCCATCCCTGACGCCTACAAGCGGGTAGCCCGTGAGGCCCCCGATTTGGAGCAGATCCGGGCCAAAAGAGGGGGGAACGATTCCTCAATGATCGGCTCAGGGGTTTTTCAGATGTGCGCTGGGGCGGATGTGGTGTATTTGGCCCTTCACGGCACCTGCGGAGAGGACGGCCGTATTCAGGCCGCTTTGGATCTGCTGGGGGTGCCTTATACCGGCTCAGGATGTCTGGGATCCGCCATCGCTATGGACAAGGACCTGACCAAGCGGCTGGTATCCGGAATTGCTAAGACGCCGGACTGGGAAACGGTTACCGTGACGCAGGAGAATATAGAGCAGCTGCTGGAGCGCATCAAGCCCCCGGTGGTGGTAAAGCCTATTGCCAGCGGGTCCTCCGTGGGGGTGCATATCGCCAAAAACAGAGCGGAGCTGCAAAGTGCCTTGGAGGAGAATATGAGGCTGGGAAGCCGCACCGTGATTGAGGAGTACATCAAGGGGCGGGAGGTGTCTGTGGCGGTGCTGGAGGACCGGGCGCTGCCCGCCATCGAAATTATCCCGAAGGATGGTTTTTATAACTACTCCAATAAATACCAGCCTGGCGCCACCCATGAGGTGTGCCCCGCCCGCATCCCTAAGGAATTGGAAAAGACGGTGGGCGACACAGCCCTTGCCGTGTTTCAGGCTATCGGCCTGTCGGTATACGCCAGGGCCGACTTCATCATCACGCCGGAAGGCGTTCCCTATTTCTTGGAGATCAACACCCTGCCCGGCATGACCCCTACCAGTCTGGTGCCTCAGGAGGCGGCGGCGGCGGGAATTGATTATGGCAAGCTGTGTGAGACTATTATTCAAATTTCCCTGGAGGTCCGGAAGGGAGGACTGTAAATGGAAGCGATCACCCTGGCTCAACTGCTGGAGGCGGTGAAGGGACGCCTGCTGGGAGGATTTGACAGACTGGACACACCTATCCTTCAGGTGGAGACGGACAGTCGGTCGATTCACTCTGGTACACTGTTTATCCCCCTGGTGGGAGACCGCTTTGACGGCCACGCCTATATCAATGCCGCTTTGGAGGGAGGGGCCGCCGGATGCCTGACCGCCCGGGAACAAGAGGACCGTCTCCCTGGCAAGTTTTATGTAAAGGTTGAAAATACCGAGCGGGCTTTGGGAGATTTGGCCGCCTGGTATAAGGACAGGTTTTCCATCCCCTGCATTGGGGTGACGGGAAGCGTGGGTAAGACTACCGCGAAGGATATGCTGGCGGCTGTTCTGGGAGTAAAATATAAGGTGCTCAAGACAGAGGGCAACCGCAATAACAATATAGGTCTGCCGCTCACCCTTTTGGAATTGGACAGCAGCTGCCAGGTTGCCGTGCTGGAGATGGGGATGGACAAGTTTGGTGAGATCGACTATTTGGCCGGCATTGTCAGGCCCGACATGGGGGTTATCACCAACATCGGCGATGCCCACATTGAACGGCTGGGCAGCCGGGAGAACATCTTTCGGGCCAAATGTGAGCTGCTGCCCCACATCAAAGAGAACGGCGCGGTGGTGCTCAATGGAGACGATCCTATGCTGGTCTCACTAAAGGAAAGGGTTTCCGTAGCCGCTGTATTTTGCGGACAGGGAGAAGGATGCGACTACAGGGCCCAGGTGACCGGAGGGGACGGCGTGAGCCATATTCACTGCCGGCTGACCACCCCTGGAATGGACCGGGAAGTGAAGATTCCAGCCTTGGGAGATCATATGATTTACCCTGCCCTTATTGCCGCGGCAGTGGGAGAGCGGTTCGGCCTGACCCCAGACCAGATTGAGGAGGGAATCAGCAGGTTTGTACCCACAAGGATGCGGATGAATGTATTGCGCCGGGGCTCAGGTATCACAATTTTAGATGACACCTACAACGCGAATCCCCAGTCGATGCGGGCAGCCATCCGTGTGCTGGCCGACAGCCGTGGCAGCTTTAAGACAGCTGTGTTGGGGGATATGCTGGAGTTGGGGCCCTTCGCCCCCGCCCTTCACACCGGGGTGGGAGAGTATTTGGGAACTGTGGGGGTGGACTGCCTGCTGGCCGTGGGCGATCTGGCCCGGCACATTGCCCAGGGCGCCCGGGATGCCGGGGTGCGCCAAGTGATCCACTGTCCAACCCGGGAAGACGCGATAAACGTTTTGCCGCAGATGATTCGCCCCGATTGTACTGTGCTGCTGAAGGCCTCTAGAGGGATGAAGATGGAGGCGCTTACTGCGCGGCTGCTGGAGCTGACGGCGGAAATATAGGCTTGCTATTTTACAAAAGATGGTCATGCAGAGCCTTGTCAAAGGGCGGATAGAGCACGCCCTGTTCGGTAATGGCGGCGGTGAGCAGTTCGTGGGGGGTTACGTCAAAGGACGGATTCCAGGTGCGCACCCCTGCTGGGCCAGTCTGCCGCCCGGCAAAGCAGGCTATCTCGTTTCCATCCCGCTGTTCCACTGGGATGTGAGAGCCGTCAGGAATGGCCAGATCGATGGTGGAGGAGGGAAGAGCGGTATAGAAGGGAATGCCGTGGTGTCTGGCCAGTACGGCCAGAGAGTAGGTGCCGATTTTGTTGGCAAAATCCCCGTTAGCCGCCATCCGGTCGCAGCCCACCACGATCAGGTCTATCTCACCCTGGGCCATAAGGCAGCCCGCCATGTTGTCACAGATTAGGGTGACGGGAATATTGTCCTGAAGCAGCTCATAGGCGGTGAGCCGGGCGCCCTGGAGCAGTGGGCGGGTCTCATCGGCGTAAACCATGGATACCTTTCTCTGGGTGTGTGCCTCTCGAATGACTCCAAGAGCTGTGCCATAGCCTCCGGTGGCCAGGGCTCCGGCGTTGCAGTGGGTAAGGACGCGGGCACCCTTCGGGATCAGCGCCGCCCCCGCTTCACCTATCGCCCTGTTCATCCGGATATCCTCCAGGTGGATGGTGCAGGCCTCATTCTCCAAGCGAGACAGATCGGGGCCGCAGGCTTTCCAGCAACACTCCATCCGGTCCAGAGCCCAGAACAAATTGACTGCGGTGGGCCGGCTGGCGGCCAGAGCGGCTTTAGCCTGGGACATGGCGGCGGGGAAGTCTGCATTATTGTGGATACTCTCCCGGGCAGCCAGAACCATGGCATAGGCTGCGGCAATTCCAATGGCGGGAGCGCCTCGGACTACCATGGTTTTGATCGCTTGAGACACCTCCCGATAGTCAATGTACCGCAGCCAGTGCTCGCTGGCGGGCAGGCGGGTCTGATCCAGAAGTAAAAGGGCGTCGTGTTCCCAGCGGATAGCTTCCATAAAATGACCTCGTTTCTGAGTTGAGATAGGACATTTTATCATAGAACAGCCCCGTTTTACAAGTAGGGGGCGGCCTTTGTGCCGCCCCGCGTGACGCCATGATCTATGACTGCGTCCCTTTCGCCGCCCATTTGAACGCTCTGGCGAAGGAGCTGAGCAGGAGCGCTGGCCCATGCGCCAGGGACTGGCCGATTTTTATGGCGGTAAAAGCCTGTTCCTGTATCTGGACACGAAACAAGGCACGGGTGCCGGGGGGAGGGACGCATGCCAGGTGTTCCGGATGCTCCTGAGCCGGGCTCTGGGCCCCGACGGGGACAAGCTATAGAAAACAAAATAAGCGAGGAACCCAAACCATGATAGACATATCGGTATCCGGCCTTGTCAAGGAGTTCGAGGTCGGCAAAAAAATCTTGGACGGACTGACCTTTCAGGTGGACGCCGGGGAACGGGTGGGGCTGCTGGGCCCCAACGGCTGCGGCAAGACCACTTTTCTGCGCATTCTGACGGGAGAGGTCTACCCAGACGAGGGGGACATTGTTGTCGCTCCCAATAAACGGATGGGACTGATTTCTCAGATCCCCGTTTTCCCGGCGGATTACACCGTGGAGAACGTACTGGACAGCGCCTTTGCCCCCCTCCACGCCATGGAAGAGGAGATGACCACTCTGTTCCAGCGGATGGCGGAGGGGGAAAGCGACCCTGCTCTATTGTCTAAATATGACAAATTGTCTGCCGCTTTTCAGGCCGGAGGCGGCTATGAGACAGATACCGGCAAAAATAAGGTGTGCAATGGCCTGTCCATTCCCCAGTCGATGCGGAAGCAGCGGTTCGATAAACTGTCCGGAGGAGAGAAAACCCGGGTGAATCTGGCCCGGCTCATCCTGGAGGACACCGATATCCTGCTTCTGGATGAGCCTACCAACCACCTGGACCTGCGGGCCACCGAGTGGCTGGAGGAGTATCTGGAGAGGTTTAAAGGCACAGTGCTGGCTGTATCCCATGACCGGTATTTTCTGGATAAGGTCGTCAAGCGTGTGGTGGAGATTCAGGGAGGCAAGGCGGAGTTCTACTCTGGAAACTACAGCTTCTACGCCATAGAAAAGGAGCGGCGGTACGAGGAGAAGCTAAAACAGTACGAGAAGGAGCAGGCCAAGATCCATCAACTGGAGCAGGCCGCTGAACAGCTGCGCATCTGGGCCTACTCGGGCAATGATAAGATTTTCAAGCGAGCTCAATCTATGGAGAAGCGCATCGAGCGCATCCGCCAGACTGACAAGCCCCAAAAGGACCGAAAAATGGCGGTCCGATTTGGAGAGCGGGAGTTCCGCGGAGATGAGGTGCTGTCGATCAAGGAGCTGGAAAAGGCTTTTGGCACGCGGAAGCTGTTTTCCGGGGTGAACCTGGAGGTGGAGGGGGGAGAACGCATTGCCCTTCTGGGGGACAACGGGACCGGAAAATCCACACTGATCAAAATTATTATGGGGGAGGAAGAGCCAGACGGCGGCAGGCTGCGCAAGGGGCCCACTGTCCGGATCGGTTATCTGCCCCAGATTATTCACTTCGACCACCCGGAGCGCAACCTGGTGGACACGATGCTCTACGACCTGGACTGTACCGCCCAGACAGCCCGGAACCGGCTGGCCTCCTTTAAATTCCGGGGGGAGGACGTGTTCAAGCCGGTGTCCGCCCTGTCCGGTGGGGAGCAGTCCCGTTTGCGGCTGTGTATGCTTATGGACAGCAAAATCAACCTGCTGATTCTAGACGAACCGACCAACCACCTGGACATCCAGAGCCGGGAGTGGATTGAGGAGGCGGTGGAGGAGTATGAGGGCAATTTGCTCTTTGTCTCTCACGACCGGTATTTCATCGACCGTTTCGCTACCCGGATTTGGATGCTGGAAGAGGGAAAAATAACCGATTTTAAGGGCACCTTTCAGGAGTTCTTGGCCGCGAAGGAGCGGGGAAAACTGGCTGCTGAGGCAGCCGCGCCCCCTGCGGAGAAGAGAGGCAAGCTCCGGCGGCCTGGCGGCACAAAGAACCTGGAAAAGGAGGTCAACGCCGCCGAGCGGGCGGTGGGGGCCGCTGAGGAGAAAATGTACGATCTGGAACAGGAGATTCAGGCGGCTTCCGTGGATTATTTAAAGCTTCAGGAGCTCTATAAGGACAGAGAGGCTCTGGAGGAGGAGCTGGCTCATCTGTACGCCGTGTGGGAAAAGCTGGCGGCGGAACTGGAGGAGGCGCGTGAATGATGCAGAGGATACAAAGAGCTGCCAAGCGGCCTAAAATTGAGGTGGCAAGCTATAAAGGGAAACGCTTTGCGGGGTTGATTAAGGTCCTGCTTGCCCTGTTTTTGGCCGGGGCGGCGGTTTTTGCCTTTCTGCTGGGCCAGGTGCTGGGGGGTGCGAAGGACGATATTCATGGAGATCCCCAGGTGATGGTGATTCTGGGTTGTCAGCTCCACGACTGGGGACCATCCATCATGCTCCGGGATCGGTTGGACAAGGCGCTGGAGTACCTGGAGGGGCACCCGGAAATGGTGGTGGTAGTGTCCGGGGGCCAGGGAGCCAACGAGCCCACCACCGAGGCGCAGGGAATGGCCGACTATTTAGAAGCCCACGGCGTTTCCCGGGAAAACATAATTCTGGAGATGCAGTCTCACAATACAGATCAGAATCTGCGTTTCTCCGCCCAGTGTTTGCGGGATGCCGGAATTGATATCGGGGAGGGTGTGGTGATTGTCTCCAATGGCTTCCACCTCACCCGAGCCAAAATGCTGGCCGGACGGGCGGGCTATGAAAATGTGTCCGTTCTGGCGGCCCCCTCCAGCCACACCCCCACACGGCTGAAAATGTATGTGCGGGAGCCTTTGGCTCTGATGAAATCCTTTCTGTTTGACAGGTGATAGCATGATAGATAAGATTAACGCCATTGAGGCGAAGTATTCTCAGATTGAGGCCCGGCTGAGGGCGTCGGAGACCTACACCGACCCAGAGCTGGTAGCCAGGCTGAATAAGGAGCAGTCGGAGCTCCGGCCCCTGGTGGAGACCTTCCGGGATTACCGCCGGACATTGGATGCCAGGGATCAGGCGGAGGAGATGATGTCAGACCCGGAGCTGCGGGAATTGGCGCAGGAGGAGTATTTGCAGGCCCTGGACGACCTGCCGAGACTGGAGAGGGAGTTGCAAGTGCTGCTACTGCCCAAGGACCCCAACGACGGAAAGAATGTCATTGTGGAGATTCGGGCCGGAGTGGGGGGAGAGGAGGCTGCCCTGTTTGCCCACTCTCTGTATCGGATGTATTCCATGTATGCTGAATCTAAACGGTGGAATACTGTGATAGATTCCTCCAGTGAGACAGAACTGGGAGGCGTGAAGGAAATAGTATTTACGGTAGAAGGAGAAGGGGCCTGGTCCCGGTTCAAGTTTGAGAGTGGGGTTCACCGGGTTCAGCGGGTGCCGGAAACAGAGTCGGGTGGAAGAGTGCATACCTCTACTGTGACAGTGGCCGTCCTGCCCGAGATGGAGACGGCGGATGTGCAGCTCAACCCCGCCGACATTGAGATGCAGGTGTTCCGCTCTTCCGGAGCGGGGGGTCAGCATGTAAACAAAACCTCATCAGCCGTGCGGCTCATCCATAAGCCCACTGGCATGGTGGTGGAGTGCCAGCAGGAGCGCAGCCAGTTCCAGAACCGGGATAAAGCCATGCGGATTCTGGCCTCCCGGCTGTATGAGGCGGAACAGGAGAAAATTTCCTCCCAGTACACCGCCCAGCGGCGCAGCCAGGTAGGATCCGGTATGCGTAATGAGCGAATACGCACCTATAATTTTCCCCAAGGCCGTGTTACCGATCACCGTATAGGCCTGACACTGTATAAAATAGACCAGGTGATGGATGGGGCTCTTGATGAGGTGATCGACGCTTTAGCCGCCGATCACCAGGCAGAGCTGTTGAAAAACGCCCAGTAAGGAGCGGCAGGAGATTGACCTCTGCTGGCAGTATAAATATCACAAAAGGAGATTACCAGTATGGAAATGTATGTTCACTATAAAACTCTCCCGGAGGGAAAGGATATCCACGATGTGGTGGGAGAGCTGAATGAGGTGCTGGAGGACACCGGCGCTGTCTGCGGCGGTGAGCCGGGGCGCATCGACCTGGACCTGGAGGACGAGCGGGTCAATCCCAAGTACGCCCAGATATCGGTGAAGGCCTATCTTCAGCGGGCCGGCTTCACGCGGGACACTACTGTGGAGATTGGCGGCATGGAGATTGGCGTTTACGAGTAGGGAGTTGTTCAATGTATCAGAACGTGATTTTTGACCTGGATGGCACCCTTTTGAACACCATCGACGACCTGGCGGATGCAGGCAACTGGGTGTGCCGCAGCCACGGCTGGCCTGTCCATTCTGTGGAGGAATACAAGCGATATGTAGGCAATGGCATGGCGAAGCTGGCCGCCCGTTTCGCGCCGGAGGACTGGCGTACGCCAGAGAGAATTCAGATGATTTTAGAGGAATTTATGCCCTACTACAACATCCACAAAAAGGACAAAACCGCCCCTTATCCTGGTATTCTGGCGCTGTTGGAGCGGCTGAAAGGGGCGGGAGTACATATGGCGGTGCTGTCTAACAAGGCACACAGTCTGGTGCCTGCTATTATTGAAGGATATTTTCCCAATGTGTTTCAGTACACGCAGGGGGCGGTTGACGGTATCCCCGGTAAACCGGACCCTACCCTGCTTTTTAGGCTGATGGAGAAGATGGAAGCTGTCCGCCAGAATACCCTCTTTGTAGGGGACAGCAATGTGGATATTCGCACCGCTAAAAATGGCGGGCTCACCAGCTGCGGTGTGCTGTGGGGCTTCCGCGGCCGGGAAGAGCTGGAGGCCGAGGGAGCCAGCTGCTTGGCCGCTGTTCCGGAAGAGCTGGAAGATTTGATTTTGAGGTGAACCATGAGGACGCTATTTCTTGGTCCCGGTGAGATCGACCAGGCGGCGGTTATTTTACGATCCGGCGGACTGGTGGGCATCCCCACAGAAACGGTGTATGGTCTGGGGGCCAACGGCCTGGACAGGGCGGCGGTGGAACGGATTTTTCAGGCCAAGGGACGGCCCCAAGACAACCCGCTGATTTTGCACATCCCGGATCCATCCTGGCTGGAGCGGTACTGCGAGGATATTCCGGAGACAGCCTGGAAGCTGGCAAAGCGGTTCTGGCCCGGCCCGCTGACCATGATACTGCGACGTAAGCCAGTGGTACCCGATGTGGTGACCGCCGGCTTGTACACAGTGGGGATGCGGTGCCCGGCACATTCTATGTGCAGAACCATGATTAAGGCGGCGGGGGTGCCTGTCGCCGCACCGTCGGGCAATCTCTCGGGAAAGCCCAGCCCCACCACCGCCAGGCATATGCTGGACGATATGGATGGAAGGGTGGAAGCCATCCTGGACGGCGGCGACTGCCAGGTGGGAGTGGAGTCCACCATCATTGATCTGACATGCACCCCGCCTCGGCTGCTCCGGCCCGGTGGCATTCCGCTGGAGGAGCTGGAGGATGTGCTGGGGGAGGTGGAGCTGGACCCTGCCGTCACCCGCCCGCTGGAGACAGGAGAACGGCCTAGAGCGCCAGGTATGAAATACCGTCACTATGCCCCGAAAGCCCCAGTGACCGTGGTGCGGGGAGACCCAGTCCACAGCGCGCAGTATATTCTGGAGCATGTGGGGGACAGCTATTGGGAGGGTGTTATCTGCTTTGATGAGTTTGCCCACTGGTTTGAGGACCACCCGGTGGAGCGGCTGGGCAGCTCTATGGACTGCTTTGAGCAGGCGCGGAGGTTGTTCCGCGCCCTGAGGGCAATGGACGAGGACAGCGTGAAGCACATCTGGGCTCAATGTCCCGACACCGCTGGGATGGGGTTGGCTGTGGTCAACCGCTTGAGCAAGGCGGCGGGATTTCATATTGTAGAGGCGTAGGTTTATGGTAGTGTTAGGGATCACAGGACCGACCGGGGCAGGGAAAACTACCCTGCTGGGAGAGGTAGAAAAGCTGGGCGGCGCGGTTATCGACTGCGATGCCGTCTATCATGAAATGTTGGAAAAGGATATCGCGTTACAGTGTGCGCTGGAGAGCGCCTTTGGCCCCCTGCGGGACAAGGCGGGGCAAATTGACCGAAAAAAGCTGGGGCGCATTGTGTTCAGGGACCAGGCCCAGTTGAAACGGCTCAACACCATTGCGCAAACGGCGGTGGTGGAGCGCACCCGAGAGTTGATTGAGGCGTATCGGGAGCAGGGGAGAAGTGTTGTGGCTGTGGATGCCATTGCTCTGCTGGAGAGCACGCTGAAAAATTTATGTCAACTAACTGTGGCTGTTCTGGCACCGGCAGAGGTGAGAGTGGGGCGCATTGTGATCAGGGAGAGCATTCCAGAGGACTACGCTTGGGCTCGCGTGAAGGCCCAGAAGGAAAGTCAATATTTTACAAAAAACTGCGACATCACCCTGATAAATGACTGCGCGTCAGCGGAGGAGTTTGCCGCCGCGGCGAGAAAAAAACTGGGGGAGCTGATTCAACTGTGAACAAGAAACTCCTTACCGCCCTGGCTCTGCTGGCTGTGGCGCTGACGTCCTGCGGAACCAAACCATCCCAGCCGCCCGCCGTCAGTGCCGGTGACTCGCCGCCTGCTGTCTCTCAGGAACCGGCAGCTTCTCAGGAGCCGCAAAAGCCCACCGTGGCAGATGGGGCCTGGGAGCTGATCGAGGCCGATTATCAGGCGCCCGCCCAGTCCAGCCGCCTGGACAACATTGAGATCCCCGACTACAACGGCATGGACAAGGACGCGTTCTACGACAGGGCCTATGAGCTGGGCTTCAACTCCGAGACAGGGCCCTACCCCGTCTGGGCGGAGAGCATGATGCTGTCCAACATCGGGCGGTATGCAGCTTATTCGTCCAACAAGGACTGCCTGGACCCGCCCAATTACACCGGGCGTTCCGTGTTTCTGCTGGATGTAGCCACAGGAGAAGAAAAGGTACTGCTCAGCGGGACCGACGGGCACAGCTACTACTGCATGAACTGGCTGGACGAAGAGCATATGCTTTGCATTGACGAGGAGTGGAATTATTTCCTGTGCAATGTGGACAGCGGGGCGCTCCGGCTGGACCATCCTTTCGAGAGCAGCTGGAGGCCCGTTGGGTTCCGATACTCTACCTTTGTGGAGCAGGTGGACCAGGAGCTGCGCATGGTCCGCATAGAGCGGGACGGCACCGGGACCGTCACCGAGCTGGCCCGGGCCCCCATTGATGGAGAACAGGTCAAATCCTGTGCCATTTTCGACGACGGAAGCTATGTCTGCTACATTTTGCAGAAGGACATGATGTCCTTTGACCGGTATATCGTGCTGTGGGATACGGCCACCGGCCAGATGACGGAGATCGAGCCGCCTCAGATGACGACAGGAGAGGACAACATGGGGGCGGTTGGCGTGGAGCCGTGGTATTCCTGGGCGTTTGCGGTGGAGTTCCACGTGGCCGACACCCCAGAACCCAACGGGCACAACGAGCTGTGGACATACAGCTGCGATGGCTGGGAAGCAGTAGACCGGGATCATGGACAAGTATCTTCGGTAAATTGACATATAATAAGCAAAAAAGTGATTCCCGCCCCTCCAGGATGGGAATACGCTGATTTATTCTGTAAGGAGGTCCTATTTATGAGCGAGGAAAAAAAGGAACAGACCAGGGGCGAGCAGCTGCGCAAGGCGCTGCTCTATGATAAAAAGAACGGCTATGACCGGCTTATAGCTGGAGAGCTGGAGGCTATGGAGGCCTACTGCACCGGCTATAAGCAGTTTCTGGACGGGGGTAAGACAGAGCGGGAGTGCGTGGATCGGGCTGTGGCTCTGGCAGAGAAGGCGGGTTTTCGGCCTTACGTCCGAGGAACTGAGGTCAAGCCCGGCGATAAAGTATACCGGGTGAATCGCGGTAAGGCGGTGACGTTGGCTGTAATCGGCAGGAAGTCTCTGGATCAGGGGGCCAACATCGGTGCGGCCCACATCGACTCCCCGCGCCTGGACTTGAAACAGAACCCTCTCTATGAGGCAGAGGAGCTGGCCTACCTGAAAACCCACTACTACGGCGGCCTGCGCAAGTATCAGTGGGTAACCATTCCCCTAGAGCTCCATGGGGTTGTAGCCCTCAAGGGCGGCCAGACCGTGCGGGTGTCTATCGGGGGAGGGGAGGACGATCCCCTGTTTACCATTGACGATCTGCTGCCTCATCTGGGGACGGAGCAGTCGAAAAAGCCCTTGGGACAGGCCATTCCCGGGGAGAGCCTAAACATTCTGGTTGGCAGCCGCCCTCTGGAGGAAGATGACGGCAAGGACCGGGTGAAGCTGGCCGCCCTGGAGCTGCTCAACCGAAAATACGGTATCACTGAGGAGGACTTTATCTCCGCCGAGCTGTCCGCCGTGCCGGCCTTTAATGCCCGGGACATTGGCTTTGACCGTTCTCTTATTGGCGCCTACGGCCACGACGACCGGGTATGTGCGTACGCCTGCCTGGCTGCTCTGCTCCAGTTGGATGGGCCAGAATACACTGCTGTGTGTATGTTGGCTGACAAGGAGGAGATCGGCTCCGAGGGAGTTACGGGAATGAAATCTGCCGCCTTTGATACCTTTATGGAGGATCTGTGTCAGGCTCAGGGGGTGGCTTTGCGCGCCTGCTATGAGAAATCCTTCTGCCTGTCCGCTGATGTCACCGCTGCCTACGATCCCAACTTTGCTGATGTGTATGAGAAGCGCAACAGTGCCTTTGTCAACTACGGGATGGGCCTGTGCAAATATACCGGAGCCAGAGGAAAGTCCGGGGCCTCCGATGCTTCCGCTGAACTGGTGGCCAGGGTTCGCCGGGTGCTGGACAGCGCTAATGTGGTGTGGCAAATGGCGGAGCTGGGTAAGGTGGACGCCGGAGGCGGCGGAACCGTAGCTGCCTATATGGCGGAGCGGAACATTGACACCTTGGATGCAGGGGTGCCTGTGCTGTCTATGCACTCCCCCTTTGAGACGGTGGGCAAGCTGGACTGCTATATGACCTTTAAGGGCATGAAGGCAATTTTTGAGGAAGTGTAATTACACTTGTCTGATTCCAGAGAAAGAGACAGGGCCCGCCATTCGGCGGGCCCTGTTGGTGTGTTGGTCAGGATTCTGGAATTTCGCCCACGCTGTTCAAGATAAACCGGGGACGGTAGGGGTATTGCTCACAGGTTTCCCGGGTGGATACCCCGGACAGCACCAGCACAGTGTCCAGTCCTGTCTCAATGCCAGCGATGATATCGGTATCCATTCGGTCCCCAATCATAACCGCATTTTCTGAGTGTACACCCAGCATGCGCAGACCAGTGCGCATCATCAAGGGGTTGGGTTTACCAACAAAGTAGGCGCTTTTGCCAGTTGCCAGTTCAATGGGGGCGATCAGCGCCCGGCAGGCTGGCACAATACCAGCCTCCACGGGGGCCGTCAGGTCGAAGTTAGTACCAATGAGCTTAGCGCCACCGTTCACCAGGCGGATGGCTTTTGTAATCTGCTCCAGATTATAGGAGGAGGACTCACCCACAACAACGTAATCGGGATTTACATCGTTGTAGGTGATTCCCTTGTCATAAAGGGCGTTCATCAGGCCGTGTTCCCCCACCACATAGGCGCTGCAGCCCGGCGCTTGGCTGTCCAGAAAGCAGGCTGTAGCCAAAGCGCTGGTGTAACAATGAGACTCATCTGTGTTAAGACCCATCCGAGCCAGCTTCTGCTGAAGCTCCTTAGGGGTGTACTGGCTGGAGTTGGTGAGAAACAGGTAGTTCTTTTTCTCCCGCGTCAGCCAGTCTACAAACTCTTTTACTCCAGGCAATAAGTTGTTGCCGTGGTAGATGACGCCGTCCATGTCGCAGATGAAGCCTTTTTTCTTCTGTAATATGCCCATGTCTCATCCCCCTGTCAAGTTGTAGTTTTTAAACAGTTGAGTTGTATTATAGCATGTGGGGGATAAAAGAGCAAGGGGAGTATTTTAATCAGGATGCGGTGCAGATTTGTATAAAATCGGTCGTATTCAAACATTAAATTTTACAACTATGAGCAGTTCATCGTACATCAAGAAACCCATGTGCCGCAAGGCTTAAGGCTGAAACAAGTAGCATCAGTAGAAAGTGGAAACATCTGGAAGTCTACCTTCCACCTTAGCGGTTCCCCATACGGTCTTTTAGAATTTAGCTGCCTGGCAGGGACGAAACTGAGTTGTCATTTGAAATATATTTTTGCTATTTCTGAGTGTATTTACTATTTTTTTAAATTTATAAGAACTTTTTGTTTTGATTTTTGCCAAAAAATTTCTGTGGAAACAACGAAAAAACACTCTTCCCTTTATGGGGAATCTATGGTATACTGCATCCGAAATCTATCGTCCAGCGGATCAGTACGGTGTATCATCAACGCAGCTGAAAACCGGAAAACGGTTTTCAAGGCGGACGAAACCCGCCGGCGCATGAAATGCACCCGACGTTTCCCAATGAAGTCCACCGTATGGCCGCTTTGCGGCTCCTGCGGCGACTATAAAACCTGCGAATAAACGAACGATTGGCTTTTTTCTGCCTATCAAGAAAAAACATCACGAAAAGGAGAGACTGGAACGTGGTAGGAAAGCAAGCAGACACCCTCGCCAGCCGGGGGATTAAGCGGAGCCTGAATGGAAGGATATTGAGGAATACCACCCTCAATATCCTGATTTTGGTGGTCATATGCTGCGGGATTATGGCCTTTTCTCTCCAGTCACTTGCTAACAGCATTTTGCTGGACAGCCTTCAGCCCATGGCCCGGCAGTCGGCGAAAACGGTGGAAGCCAATATCCATATGCTGGCAGACCGTATGATGACCATTGCTAACGATCCACGGATGAATATGGTAACCATCGTAGGCCAGGAGGAAACAGAGGCGCCTATTCCAGACGTTGCGGCTACCGCTGAAAACCGCAGGGCCCTGCTGACGGAGGTGGCAGAGATCTATGAGTTCCATACAGTTGCCCTGTATGATTTGGATGGCCGGCTGATCCAGGGGATCGACGGTGCGCCGGAGAGCCTGAACAGCGGTTTCTTTGCCCTTTTGAAAGAGACGGATAATCTGACTACCGACTCCTCCACAATCCATCAGGGCAAGCTGGGCGTCACCATGGGGATGCCAGTGAAGTGGAATGGCGAAACTGCTCTCTATGTGGTGGGTGTCTATAAATATGACACCCTCAACGATGTCATCAGCAGCATCAATCTGGGAAGAACCGGCATGGCCTACATGGTCAACCGCCAGGGTGTTGTTACCGGCCATCCGGATCAGTCTCTGGTCCTCGGCGGCAGCTCGCTGGTTCAGCTCAGCGGCGGAGACGGGGAGGCGGTGGAGCGTGTAACCACTGGTGAGACCGGAGCCACAGAGTTTTCCATCGACGGGAAGAAGATGCTGGTGGCGTTTTCGCCCATTCGAGGAACCCAGTGGTCCCTGGTTATCCAGATTCCAAAGTCGGACTATAACCACTTCATCAATGGAGCCATGCTGGTGTCCATTCTGGCAACCCTGATGGTTCTGGCTGTCTCTATGTTGCTGGTTTTGCGGCTTGCCCACTCCATCTCCCGCCCGGTGAAGCGTGTGACGGACCGGATGGTGGCTCTCTCCAACGGCGACTTGCACACAGAGGTGCTAGCCCTGGATACCGGCGACGAGCTGGAGGTTATGACAAAGACACTGGATGCCACGCTGGAGAGCGTGAACCGGTACATATCCGATATTCAGCAGGTGCTGACCCATGTAGCGGATGGCGATCTGCGTACCGAGCCCCAGGTGGATTATATGGGCGACTTCGCGCTGATTCGCGGCAGCCTGTACACCATTACCAAGTCCATGAACGAAACACTGCTCGGGTTCCGCGCCGCTGCAGATCGGCTGACAGAGATGGCGGAGCAGCTCAGCGGGCAGTCTGTGCGGCTCCATCAGGCGTCCCTGGATCAGAACCAGTCGACTGAGAAACTGGTCCATGAGGTGGCCCATGTGAAGGAGCGGTTGACAGACGTTACACAGAGCAGTGACCGGGCCCGTTCCCAGACAGGGGAGATCACCCGGCGTATCCAGAGCGCCAACGAGCAGATGGCTGCCCTGTCCTCCGCCATGGACGATATCAGCGCCAACGCGCAGCAGATTACAAAGATCGCGAAAGACATTGAAGACATTGCGTTCCAGACGAACATCCTGTCTCTCAACGCATCCGTGGAGGCGACTCGAGCCGGAGTCGCCGGAAAGGGCTTTGCGGTTGTGGCCAACGAGGTGAAGCGGTTGGCCACAAAGAGCGCCGAGGCGGCGCGGAGTGCCACAGAGATGGTCAATAACACCAAAGCGATCATTCAGACCGGTGTGGAACTGACCGCGGACACCGCCGGTTCCCTCCGGGCGATTTTCGATGTCTCTGCCCAGATCAACACCATTTCGGATCAGCTGGCAACGGCGGTACAGGGCCAGGAGGAAGCTTTGAGCGTGATGGAGGAACGGATTGCCGTTATCTCCGACATCGCGGACCGCAATCTGCAAAACGCGGGGGAGACGGAGCAGTCCAGCGGCTCTCTGGCGAGAGAGGCGGAGGCTCTCCAGACTCAGGTGCGAAAATTTGTTTTGAAGGAGAACGGAGTCAGATGAGACGGATTTTTGCCATACTTTTAAGTGTACTGCTGATGGTGCCAGTTCTGACGGCCTGTGGGAATCAGGGCGGGTTCCAAGATGGGTATTATACTGCGCAGATGTCTGAGTTCAGTCATGGATGGAAGGAATATATTACTATTCTGGTAAAGGGCGGAAACATTATCTCTGTAGAGTACAATGCGGAGAACGCCAGCGGCTTTATCAAGAGCTGGGATAACACATACATGCAAACCATGTTCCATGTCAACGGTACCTACCCCAACGAATACACCCGCTATTACGCTGGACAGCTTCTGGAGGGGCAGGGCCAGGGCGAGATCGATGCGATCACGGGGGCATCGTCTTCTCACGGAACATTCCAGCAGCTGGCCCAGGCTGTCCTGGAGCAGGCCTGGAAAGGAGACTCCAGTATTGTGATTGTGGAGACTGCTCATTGAGCTGCAAAGAACGGTTTTCAGAAGGGAACGGAGCAAAAAGGAGAGACAGGCAATGCCTGTCTCTCCTTTTTTGGCCGGAGTAGAGTTATTAGACATAATAATAAAACGTTCTTTTGCCCGTTGATTCAGTGCATATAATTCTTCTGGTGAAAGCAAATCAGAAATCTTTTTCTGGAATCGCGTATCTGCTAATCTTGGGTGTTCCAAAAAGGCATTGTCAATACGATGCATCCGCATACTCACATTATTATAATTTTCTTTTTTTCCTCACTTCATTTTTTGATATGCCAAGGTATATCAGGTTACATCAGCGGGGCAAAAACACGCAGGATACTGCGGTAGAGCTGGAGAAGGATATTCAGGTGCTTGAACTGCCGCAGAGAGCAGGGCTGGGAAACCTGCAGGGTGGCCTCAAAATCTTTCCGAATATCCCGGATGCAGGGGGCCTCGCACAACCAGACGCCGTCCTCGAAATGGAGAAACAGGCTGCGGTAGTCCAGGTTGACAGTACCTACAACGGCAAAGCGGTCGTCCACCACAAAGTTTTTGGCGTGGATAAAACCAGGGGTATACTCATAAATCTGCACACCGGCCTCTAAAAGAGGAGGGTAGTGGGCCCGAGTGACCTCAAATACATACCGCTTGTCAGGGATGTGGGGAGTGATAATTCTCACATCCACACCGGACTTGGCAGCGTTGCACAGGGCGGTGCTGGTGGCTACATCAATGATCAGATAAGGAGTAGTGATATAGATATAGTTTTTGGCCTTTGCGATCATGTTCAGATAGACTGCCTGGCCTACTGCCTCCCGGTCGAGGGGGGTATCAGTGTAGGGTTGGACGTATCCTGTCCAGGGCCGCACCGGGGCGGCTGGGGGACGGAAGAGATTAAAATCCTCGTCCCAATTAGCGATATTGTCCCACATGGTGAGGAACATTACGGTCATGGACCAGACGGCATCTCCCTGCAGCATGATGGCGCTGTCCTTCCAGTGGCCGAAGCGATCCCGGACGTTGATGTATTCATCTGCCAGATTGATCCCTCCGGTAAAACCCACTACGCCGTCGACAATGAGCAGCTTTCGGTGGTCGCGGTTGTTCAGCCGCAGGGACATCACCGGCATCAGCCGGTTGAACACACGGCACTGGATACCTTTTTTAGCAAGCGTTTCATTGTAGTCTCGGGGGAGGGTGAACATACAGCCGAAGTCGTCATACAGCACACGGATCTCCACACCCTGGGCCGCTTTTCGTTCCAGAATGGACAAAATGCTGTCCCAGAAAATCCCGGGCTGAATGATGAAATACTCTAAAAAAATATATTTTTTTGCCCTTTCCAGCTCCTCCAGCATCCGTGGAAAGGCAGCGTCTCCCAAGGGGAAGTACTCCGTCTCGGTGTTTGTGTAGGCGGGGCAGGCGGCTCTGCGCTCCAAATAGCTGGCCTGACCAGCGGCGTCTCCCCCCAAAGGAAGGAGATCGTCAGACTTGAAATCCTCCTTGAGCGTTTCAAAGGATTTGTCCAGCATCCCTTTCATCCGCTTTTGAGTTCGTTTGGGGACATAGCCGCCTCCGACCAATAGATAGAAAGCCCCGCCGAAGATAGGGAAGGGCAAAATCAGTAGGAGCCAGGCAATTTTATAACCTGGCTCCATTCGGCTGCCAACAATAGCGAAGGCGGCGGCCACGCTGAGGGCGATACAGCACCAGTAAAAGATCTCAGTATAGGCAGAGAAGGAAAACACCATAACCACCAGTGCAGCAATCTGGACCAGCAGGGCCAAGGTCACAAATACTGAGCGGTGGAAGAAAATATAAAGCAGTTTTTTCATGATGCGTCACCTCCGCTGCGCCTGGTGTGGAACAGATGCCGAACGCTTGGTTAGATTTGGTGGGATGTACAGAGGATTTTCCTGTTTTCAATTTCAATGAGACCGTAGTTGGTGAGGGCGGGGCCGGGATTCATCATCCAGAGGCCATCCTCCAGCTGCCGGCAAAGGGGAATGTGGGTATGACCGAACAGCAGGACATCAGCGCCTACAGCACGGGCATCGTGAATGGCGGAGTCGTATCCGCTTTTCACGCCCCAGCGGTGTCCGTGGGAGAGGAGGATAGACTTGCCCGCCAGTGTGATTTGCTTTTTGATGGGCACAGCCACACCCCAGCCGTCGCAGTTGCCAGGGACCAGGCAGAAGGGGATCTTAGGGTAATGTTCGGCCACCGCCTCGGCGTCGGACATGAGATCGCCCAGGTGAATAACCTGTTGGGGCTGGTGGCGGTCGATCGCGGTGTACATTCCGGACAGGGACCGGTGAGAGTCAGAGAATACCAAAATTTTCAAACTGTGTCACCTGGACCTTTCTTCGCATATACTGGAATAGTCAACGCAGTGGGAGGGATTATGATGGAATTGACACATCAGAATCGGGAGGCTATTGCCCAACTGGCCAAGTCCGGCGACGCACAGAAGCTGATGGAGCTGCTGCAGCAGCAAAGCGGACAGGTAAAACAGGCGGCTCAGGCTGCCGCAGCAGGGGACCCGGGCCAGCTGATGGCGATGATGGACCAGCTGATGCGCAGCAAGGAGGGGGCTGAACTGGTGAACCGTATTGAGAGCCAAGCAAAGCAAGCGGGGTTGAAATAGCAATAATCTCAACCTGGCGACAGACTGGCAAGTGCCTGTGAGGCGTTTATAAAACGGGGAATGGGGGGCAGGAACCGTGTCAGAGTTTGAGGACAAACTGAATTCCATTTTGGGAAATCAAGCGGCGATGAACCAGATTATGGCCCTGGCCCGCTCCCTGTCGGGAGACCAGCCGTCAGCACAGGTGACATCCGCTCCCGATAATCCGGAGAACACGGAGGAGGAAGCTACATATGTGCCCGTGACAGAAGCTTCCGACGAAGCCCCTGATCTATCAGCCCTTTTGGGACAGATTGATCCCAAAATGATTCAGACGGGGATGGACATTATCCGTCAGGCCAAGGGGGCCGAGGACCAAAGTACAGCTTTGTTGAATGCCATGCGGCCGTTTTTAAAAGAGGAACGCCGGGCCCGGCTGGACCGGGCCATTCAACTGGCCCGAATGACTAGACTGATACGGGCGACCCTGAGTGTCCTGGGAGAGGAGGGGAAGCGTGTATAATCGCTACATCCCGGAGGATATCTCCTATACCCGTCTGGAACCGGCTCAGCTTTCCCGGAAAAGCCCTGGTGGTATAAAAGCGGGACCTAGTCCCCGGCATCAGACTCCAAGCCGCTTTTCGGGGATCACCGCGGGGGGAGAGGGGCTGTTCGGTCTATTGCGTGGATATGAGAACGGACTGTCCGGCTTCATGAAAAACCTCCACTTGGACAAGATCGACAGCGGTGATATTCTTTTGCTGCTGATTGCTTTGTATCTGTGGAAGGAGGGGGATGATCCGGATATAGTAATCGCTCTGGGGCTGATGCTGCTTATGGGACTGTGGGATGGTGAGGAATAGAGGCAGCAAAGAGGACGATCGCTTGATTCATTCTCCTGCTGTGTGCAGAACTTCTCCGCTGGGCAGGGCAAACCGACCGTCCGCTGGGCAAGGGGACTGCACCGGAGCATAAGACGTCATGCGGTAGACCAGCTGCCCCTGTTCCTCGGTCTCAGCGGAGACAAGCAGACCATTGTCCACGCTGACCCAAAACCGTTGGAACCATGGTGATCCGCTACGCTGTACTTCCACCAGAATACAGGGCAGATCGCCCCGAAGTTCGTAGCCGGCAGCAATAATTTCATCAGATTCCAGCTCCAAAACTGTCTCATAGGTGGGGATATGCTGGGCTAAATCAGAGGATTTGCTGTCCGCTGGGGCGCTCTGGTACTGCTGAGAACCGTCATACCAGTAGTAGGTGGTGTCATTACCGGTGAGATCGTGGCGCACAACGCCGGAGGGCAGAGTCTGTACACTGTGAGACCAGCCGTCGTCCGCCCAAATCTGGACTTGGGTGGTGGCGGAGCCCCCGCTCCAGAAGGTTTCTACCGTCAGTTCCCGATAATAGCTGCTGGGGCGTTCCAGAGTAGCCACTACCCCAGTGACAGTTTGGGTGGTGACCTCAACGCGCTGGAAGTCCTGCTCCTCAGAGCCGGCGGCAGAGATATCACCCGGATCCGCACTGGAGGAAGGGAGGATTACTTCTGGAGTGTTGGCGGCAAAAAGAACCCGGCCAAAACTGGCGCAGATGGCCGCTACGATGAGAGCCACAATGGCAACGACAATAACAAGCCGGTTTTTTTGTTCCAATGTCCCTCACCTCCAGCAAGGGGCGCAGAGGCCGCCTCTTTTGTTAACCCCGGAACTCCTCAGGGGGCGTATTGCGTGCGCCAAAGTGCCAGGAGATAGCGTCGGCAATGCGGCGGCACGCCTGGCCATCCCCATAGGGATTGACAGCATGGGCCATTTTGTTGTATTCGGCCTGATCAGACAGCAGATGAGCGGCCATCTGGAAAACAGGCTCTGCCTCCACACCAACCAGACGGACAGTGCCGGCGGCTACCGCCTCAGGGCGTTCTGTTTCCCGACGAAGGACAAGCACTGGTTTGCCCAGAGCGGGGGCCTCCTCCTGAAGTCCGCCAGAGTCTGTCATTACAATATGGCACCGGGCCATCAAGTTGTGCATTTCCCGCACATCCAAAGGAGAGATGAGGTGAATACGGGGATGGTCCCCCAGGTATTTTCGGGCGGTTTCTTGAACCACGGGAGACAGGTGAACGGGGTAGACCAGCACAGCGTTATGGAAAGTATCAGCGATGCGGCGGAGCGCAATCATGATATTTGCCATGGGCTGGCCATAGTTTTCCCGGCGGTGACAGGTAACCAGAATTACCTTTTGATTGACATAGTCTAAGGTGTTCAGTTTTTTTTCAGAAAAATGAAAATCTTTTACAACTGTTGTCTGAAGGGCATCAATCACCGTGTTGCCTGTTACGAATACGCCGTCTGTGATGTTTTCCCGGGCCAGGTTGTCCCGGTTGGAGACAGTTGGGCAGAAGTGAAGGTCGGCGATGGCCCCAGTCAGCTTGCGGTTGATCTCCTCAGGAAAGGGAGACCACTTGTCATAAGTGCGCAAACCTGCCTCCACATGACCGACAGGAATTTTGTGATAGAACGCGGCCAGCGCTCCGGCAAAGGTGGTGGAGGTGTCCCCATGTACCAGAACCAGGTCAGGCCTGGCCTCTGCCAGAACGCTGTCCATGCCGTTAAGGCATTTGGAGGTAATGGTAGACAAAGTCTGTCGGGGCTCCATCACATTCAGGTCATAGTCAGGCTTCAGGGAAAAGATGTCCAGCACCGAATCCAGCATCTCCCGGTGCTGGGCAGTGACACAGCAAAGGGGGGTAAATTCGGGACGGTTGGCCAGTTCCAAGGCAAGAGGGGCCATTTTAATGGCTTCAGGCCGAGTGCCGAACACTGTCATCACTTTTATTTTGCTCATTTGTCCGACCGATCCTCCTCACCAAAAAAATTTTCAATGTCTGCGGGTTGGCTGCGGCGGGGTTTGGCCACCCTGACTTCGCCGGAAGACACAGGAGGAGATGTCCCGTTGCTGTGATCCAGATACAGCTTGCCAGCCACAGCTCCGGCGGCGCACAGGGCCAGAAGAAAAAGCATGGCCCTTACGACACCGATGGTGGTGAGCACAACGGCGGACAGGCCCAGAATGGCGCTGATGATGTAGAGTACCGCCACAGCCTGTTTTTGGGAGAAGCCCATGTCGATGAGCCGGTGGTGAATATGTCCGCGGTCAGGAGACATGGGGGACTGCCCGTGAGACACCCGGCGCAGGATGGCAAAGCAGGTGTCGAAAATAGGCAGACCAAGCATCAGGAAAGGGACAGCAAAGGAGATGATGGCGTAAAACTTGAACAGGCCCTGAATGGAGACTACCGCCAGGATGAAGCCCAGGAAGGTTGAGCCGGTATCCCCCATGAAAATTTTGGCCGGGTTCAGGTTGTAGGGCAGAAATCCGATGCAGGCCCCAGACAGCGCTCCCATAAGCAGGGCCGCATCAGGTTCCAATACGATGAGAGCAATCACCAACAGCGTCATGGAGCTGATCGTGGATACTCCGCAGGCCAGACCGTCCAGACCGTCGATAAGATTGACCGCGTTGGTGATGCCTACGATCCAAAAAACTGTAATGGGGACTGCCAGCCAGCCCAGCTCCCAGAAGGGCTCGGAACTGAAAATATTAGGGTTAGATAGGAACTCGATGCGGTTGCCATGGAGTACGGCAATCAGGGCGGCTCCAATCTGGGTGAAGAACTTGGGCAGGGCAGGCAGGGAGTAGATATCATCTAAAATGCCCAGGATGACAATGACCACGCCGCCCAGCAGCATCCCCTGCAGTTCGGACGTAAGGGGCAGGAAAATCAGCACACTGAGAATGAAGCCGAAAAATATAGCGAGCCCGCCCATCCGGGGAATGGGGTGATCGTGCATCCGGCGGCCGTCTTTAGGCACGTCTACTGCCCCCACCCGGAAAGCCAGAGACCGGACCACTGGTGTGGAAATGAGCGCGACCAGGGCGGCAGTGAAGAGAGCGGCCGCGGCCAGCCCTACAGAGGAAAGTTGGATGGACATGATTTAGAACCTCTTTCTAAGAAAAAGCCAAAAGAAAAACTGCTTATTGTGCTCTTTGGTTACCGTGACACAAAACCGATTTTTTTATACACTTTGCGCAAAGTCTTGCCGGCCACATAGGAGGCCTTTTCTGCGCTCGCCTTGTAGACACTCTCCAAGTAGGCCTTGTCGGCCAGAATGCGGGCGGCCTCCTCGCGGATGGGGCGGAGAGTTTCTACCACGGCGTCGCCCACGGCGGGCTTGAATTTGCCATAGCCCTGACCGGCGAACTCCGACTCAATCGCCTCGAAGCTCTTGCCGGTAACAGCGGAGTAGATGTTCATCAGGTTGGCTACGCCGGGCTTGTTGGCGGGGTCGTAACGGATGGGGTTCTCTGTGTCGCTGTCCGTAACGGCCCGCTTAAATTTGCGCTGGATGTCCTCTGGCTTCTCCATTAGGAATACGCAGCCCTCGGGTATAGACTTGGACATCTTGCTGTCCGGAGTGGTCAGGCCCATCACCCGAGCTCCCGCCTTTGGAATATAGGGTTCTGGCATTTTGAACACATCGCCGTAGATACCGTTGAATCGCTGGACGATGTTCCGGGTCAGCTCCACGTGCTGCTTCTGGTCCTCGCCC
Organism: uncultured Bacillota bacterium; assembly: GCA_947073765.1. Classification (GTDB taxonomy): domain Bacteria; phylum Bacillota; class Clostridia; order Oscillospirales; family Oscillospiraceae; genus Lawsonibacter. The sequence goes on from CAMTMZ010000001.1 coordinate 99,079, forward strand.
ACGGGGACAAAATCAGGCTGATAGAGAAGGATATCTGCCGCCATCAGCGCGGGGTATGTGAACAGGCCGCCGTTGATGTTGTCCTTGTGCTTGGCGGATTTGTCCTTGAACTGTGTCATGCGGCTGAGCTCGCCGAACATGGTGTAGCAGTTGAGCACCCAGCCAAGCTCAGCGTGCTGAGGGACGTGGGATTGAATGAACAGGGTGTTCTGCTCCGGATCCAGGCCGCAGGCGATGTATTGGGCCAGCTGCTCCAGGGTGCGGCGGCGCAGGTCGGCGGGGGTCTGACGGACGGTAATGGTGTGCATGTCGGCCATGAAATAGTAGCAGTCAAACTCCTCGGCCCGGGCGGCCCAGTTTTTGATGGCGCCCAGGTAGTTGCCCAGGTGCAGGTCTCCACTAGGCTGGATGCCGGAGAGCATTACTTTTTTTTCATTCATGTGTGTTGCTCCTTTGCTCAGACGCTGCTTCGCATCTGCATGATATCACCATATTGTACCACTAACTGGGGAGAAAGGCAACAGGTTTGGGCCATTGGAGGAGATAAAAAGGAATTGTTTCCAATTTAGACATATTATGTTATGATAGAGGGAAAGGGGGAATTTTCTATGTCCTGGTACGTCTATATCCTCCGTTGCGGAGACGATACCCTCTATACCGGCATCACCGACGACGTGGCGCGCCGCCTGGCCGCCCACCGCAGCGGCAGGGGGGCCAAATATACCCGGGGGAGAGGGCCGCTGGAGCTGGTTTATACCGAGGAGGTCTCCGACAAGCCCGCTGCTTTGCGCCGGGAGTACCAGATCAAGCGGTTGAGCCGTTTGGAAAAGGAACGTCTGATTGAAGAGACGCAAAAATAGGACCGTCCGCGAAGCACGGACGGTCCTGCTGTCTTATTCGTTGCGAGGGAACACAGTCATTCGCTCGTTGATCTGCAGCGTATATCCGTCGTAGATGGAGGGCGGGGCCTCATGATCCAAAACAGATATGGGCTGGGCATACTCGATGGTGACGGTATCTCCCACGTTGAGGGTGACCACATCCCGGTTTTGGGCGGCGGAGAGGGAGTAGAAAACTTTCTCGCCCTGGAGGCGGATGAAGTAGTAGGAGTTGCCCTCCATGACGGCGGTCCTGATTTCGGCTACCTTACCCTTCGCCTCGGTCTGGGGCAGGGCCTCCACCTTGGTGACACCCTTGTCGGTGAGCATCTGGATATACTTCTGCTCGCAGACCGGGACGGCGTCCCCGATGGCAACGATGTCGTACCGGGCCACGTTGACCATGGCGTAGGTCTTCACCAGGTTGGCGGCGTCCTTCAGGGGGATGAAGTAGGTGGGCTCCCCGGCAATGTTCAGCAGCAGGGGGAAGGTAGCCCGGTAGTTCAGGTCCTGAACCACACCCTCAGCCGACGCCTGGGCGGCGGACTCGGTGGCGCCGGGGGCGGTGTAGAAGTGGGTCTCCTTGGTGCGCTGGTTGGTGAGCAGGAAGCCCAGGTTGGACTGGTCGGCATTGGCGGAGGTGACGCCGGTGTACATATACACATCGTCGTTCATGGCGATATAGTTGTAGCCGCTGGTGGTCTGGGTCACGTCCTTTTGTCCCAGGATGGAGTTAATGAAGCCGTGAATCAGGGTGCCGTAGTAGTCATACTGCTGCATGATCAGCTCCGGGACGTAGAGGGTGTCAACCCAGTTGGGGACCTCCTCGCAATACTGGCACTCACCAGTGACGGCGTCCACCAGCACAGCACCCTGGATATCCACACCGCCGAACAGGCCGATGCGCTTCACCACCCGGGGAGCGATCCAGAAGGGGTGGCCCTCCTCGTTGATCTCAAACTCCGGGGTGGCGAACATCATGGTGGGGTATTGGAAACGCAGGTGGCGCAGGATGTTCCGGTTCAGAGGCTCGGAGAAGGAGTATTTCATCCCTTCGCTCAGCCGGGTGACGGTGGCCTCCTGGGTGACCATGTCCACCACCACGTAGGCGGGCAGGCCGTTGCCCCGGTTGGTGAACCACTTAATCAGGTCGGCGTAGGCGATGGGGGCCACCCGGACGGGACGGCCCTGGTAGTTGATCTGGGTGGAGTCGTTGGAGTATTCGAACTGGCTGACCATGTCGCTGAGGGTGCCCATCTGCCGGTCGCCTAGGAACTCGGCGGAGGAGCGATCCAGGGTGGGGATCTCATTAAAAGAGATCTGGGCTACGTCGGCGGCGAAGTCGCCGGTCTGAACGGTGAGCAGCTCCCGGTAGGCAGAGGCCCGGAAAATAGGCATGGAAATAATCTGTCCCACAATGGCCACCACAATCACGGCGGCGAAGAGAATCAGCACAGGCAGGCAGCTTTTTTTGACAAACTGGAACCAGTCCTTCAGCTTTTCTTTCGGAGTGCGTACGACAGAATCATTGGCGGGTTTGACTGACAGAGCAAAAACGCTGACAGTGTACACCACGCATAACAGGGCTAAAAAGCTGTAGAAATCGCCGGATTGTGGGTTAATAGCGGGCAGGGATACGTAAAAGTAGATAAAGCCCACCGCCGCCGTAATCAGCAGGCTGACCAGCAGGCTGCCCGCCCGGCCCATAGGCTTTCGGGTCATTTTTTCGTTCAAGATTAAAATTCTCCTCTCTGGCTGCAGGGACGGTTTTTGCCGGCCTCCAGCTCTTTTGATATAGCATATACGCTTTTCCTGAAAAAAGCAATGAATAGAAGATTAAATTTTGCCGACTCTTGCCAAATGATCAAAAGTCTTCTATAATATGGGCATAACCACTGTACTGGAGGAGAACGTATGGCTTTAGATATGAAGTATTTTGAGGAGATGGAGGTCAAAATTCCAAAGGGTAAGGTGCGCACCCGGTTTGCGCCGTCCCCCACGGGGTATATGCACGTTGGCAATCTGCGCACGGCACTGTATACCTGGCTCATTGCACGGAACGCTGGGGGTACCTTCATCCTGCGCATTGAGGATACCGATCAGGGGCGTCTGGTGGAGGGCGCCACCGACGTCATTTATAAGACGCTGGCCGAGTGTAAGCTGAACCACGATGAGGGCCCCGATGTGGGCGGCCCCGTGGCCCCTTATATTCAGTCGGAGCGGCGGGATACCTACGGCAAGTATGCCCGCCTCTTGATTGAGAAGGGTCACGCCTACTACTGCTTTTGCGAGAAGGCGGAGAGCGGAGAGGATTCCGGCGATTTCGACCGGACAGATGACCCCTGTCGCAGCCTGTCCACGGCCGAGGCGCAGGCCAAGGTGGACGCCGGGGAGCCCTATGTGATCCGCCAGCGCATCCCCAGGGAGGGGACTACCACCTTCCACGACGCCATCTTCGGGGATATCACCGTGGAGAACAAGACCTTGGACGACCAGGTGCTGATCAAGCGGGACGGTATGCCCACCTACAACTTTGCCAACGTCATAGACGACCACCTGATGGGCATTACTCATGTGGTCCGAGGCAGCGAGTATCTGTCCTCCGCCCCAAAATATAATCTGCTCTACGAGGGCTTCGGCTGGGACATCCCAACCTATGTTCACTGCTCCCCTGTGATGCGGGACGCCCAGAACAAGATGTCAAAGCGCCATGGCGACCCGTCCTATGAGGATTTGAAGGACCAGGGGTTCCTCACTGACGCCATTTTAAACTACGTGGCCCTGCTGGGCTGGTCCCCTCGGGGGGATATCGCTGAACAGGAGGTCTTTACTCTGGACGAGCTGGCCCGTGCCTTTGACCTGGCCGGCATGTCCAAGTCCCCCGCCATTTTCGACATTGAAAAGCTGACCCATTTTAATGCTCTGTACCTCCGGGCCATGTCGCCGGAGGCCTTTGCGGAGGTGGCAGGGCCCTATATCCGAGAGTCTGTAAAGAATAAACAAATGTCCGTGGAGGAGATTGCCGCCCTGCTCCAGGCCCGATGTGAAAAGCTTACTGACATCCCCGAAAAGGTGGCCTTTTTCGATAGCCTGCCCGAATACAGCGCGGATCTGTTCACCAACAAGAAATCCAAGACCGACCCAGAGGTATCCAAGGCCATGCTGAAGGCCGCCATCCCCATGCTGGAGGGACTGGACCAGTGGACCCAGGACGCCATTCATGGCGGATTGACGGCTCTGGCCGAAAAGCTGGAAGTCAAAAACGCCACTCTCATGTGGCCGGTGCGCATTGCCGCTGCCGGGCAGGCTGTTACCCCCGGCGGTGCGGTGGAAATCTGCCGCATTTTGGGACGAGAGGAGACCCTCCGCCGTTTGAAGCTGGGACTGAACAAGCTTTAAGATCAAAAAGAGCCGCACATGCGGCTCTTTTTAAGTTCTCTGATACAGGTGCAGGTCAAACCCGATCTGGCATTTTATAGAGATTCACCTTATGTTCCCCATCCTATCAGGTGGAAAAAATACAAGGGGATTTGAGGAAAAGGGGTCGAAATTTTGGGCGGGATATGATATATTGAAGGGGCGGCTTGTAGCCGCCTGCCCAAACAATAGATGAGAGGTGATCCCCAATGAATAAGACCCCGGAAGATATCCGCGCCATCGTGGAGGAACTGAAGGTCCTGTATCCGGACGGTATCTGCTCCCTGGAATACAAGAAGGACTACGAGCTGCTGTTTTCCGTTCGCCTGGCTGCCCAGTGTACGGATGAGCGGGTGAATAAGGTAACGCCCGACCTCTATGCCAGATTCCCAACTCTGGAGGCCCTGGCAGACGCGGATATCTCTGAAGTAGAGCAGTACATCCACTCCACAGGTTTTTTCCGGGCCAAGGCAAAGGATATTGTTTTGGCCTCTCAGATGCTTTTGCGAGACTATGGAGGAAAAGTGCCCAGCACCATGGAGGATTTACTCAAACTGCCCGGTGTGGGCCGTAAGACTGCTAACTTGATTTTGGGGGACGTTTACCACACCCCCGGCGTGGTGGTGGCGGATACCCACTGCATCCGCATCACCGGCCTGTTGGGCCTCACCGATGGCACTAAAGACCCTGCTAAGGTGGAGCAGCAGTTGAGAAAGATTCTGCCTCCTGAGGAGTCAAATGACTTCTGCCACCGGATGGTCCTCCATGGTCGGGCGGTATGCATCGCCCGCCGCCCTCAGTGCCAGACATGTACGCTGCGGCCGTGGTGTGACCACTTTGCGAAAAGCGGCGTGTAAAAGCCTTTGAAGCTGAAACGCTGCTGACAAGGTGCGTGTAAATAACATAGAAAGTTCTGCCTCTTCCTTTCATACACATAAGGGAGAGGTGATTTTTATGAAACCCCGGCGGTTTGGATTTTTGGAACGAACAGCGGAAGTATTTGACCTGCCCGCGGATGCCCTGGCAGGTCTGCCCAAGCTGGAACTGGTGGGAGACGGGGAATTGCGGGTGGAGAACCACAAGGGCATCCTGGCCTATGGTCAAGAGGAGATCCATATCAGCGGTGGGGTATATCTTATCAAAATTGTGGGACAGGGGTTGGAGCTTCGGGCCATGACGGGTATTGAGCTGCTGATAACTGGAAAGGTCACCCAGATTACGCTGGCATAGGGGGACGTTATGAGAAAATTGATGAACCTGCTGCTGGGGATGGTAGTGCTTAAGCTGACTGGCCCCTTTCCGGAGCGTTTAATCAACCTGTGCGCCCAGGAAGGAATTGACTTTTGGGCTATGGAGTGGCCGGACGAGCATACTGTCCGCTTTACTACCCGGCGGCATACACTGAGGCGGCTGGAGGAGCTGGCGCGGCGGACAGGGTGTCAGATGGAACGGGAGTCCAGCCGGGGACTGCCGGATTTTTTGGGTCGGTTCCGTACCCGGTACGCCTTTCTGGCTGGGCTGGCCTTTGCCCTGTGCGCGGTGAGCGTTTTGTCTCGATTTGTGCTGACGATAGAGGTAACCGGAAATGATCGAGTTCCCACCGCAGTGATACTTAGTCAGTTGAGGCAGTTGGGGGTGCGTCCAGGGGTATACGGTCCGGCTCTGGACCGCAAGCAGTTGGCCCAGGAGGCGCTGACCCAACTGGAGGGTCTGTCCTGGATGGCGATTAACCTCCGCGGTACACGAGCGGAGGTTATCGTTCGGGAGACGCTGCAAACGCCGGACCGGGTGGACGAAGCGGAGTATTTTGACATTGTGGCCCAGGCGGACGGTGTAATTACCCATATTGAGCCAGAGCTGGGAGATGCCCTGGTGAAAGATGGCGATGTGGTGGCCCAGGGAGATGTGCTCATCTCAGGAACGGTTACTCTGGAGCCTCCGCAGTACAGTGAACTGCCGCCTCGGTACTACCAGATCCACGCCCGAGGACGGGTTTGGGCGAGAACGTGGCGCTTCCTTACCGCCGCTATCCCGGTGGAAACAGCTGTGAAGGATTATACAGGGGCGGAAAAAAGCGTATGGTCTGTATATTTTTTTGGGCGAAGGCTCAAAATTTTTGGAAACACTAGCATTTCATGGCCCATGTATGATAAAATAACCACAGTGCGTCAAGTAAATCTCCCCGGTGGGGAGGCTATGCCTCTGTCCCTTTCCCGGGAGACGTTTCGGGAGTATGTCCCTCGTACTGTAGAGGTAGACCGTGCCGCGGCCCAGGCTATGCTGGAGGAGCAGCTGCGCGGCCAGCTGGAAACCCTCATTGGCGAGGACGGTGAGGTGGAGTCTGTGCAGGTCTCCGCTCGGGTAATCGGCGGGCGGCTGGAGGTTACCCTCGCCGCCCAGTGTCTGGAGGAGATTGGAAAGGAGCAGCCGGGGACAAAGGCACTTCCGGAAGAATAAGGAGAGATCATATACTCATGACAGAACAGACCATCAGCTTGGAGCGGTTGGAGGAGACCATCAATGTGTTTGGCTCCTTCGACGAAAATATCCGCATCATTGAGCGGGAGATGGGGGTCACGGTGGTGAGCCGGGACTCCATGCTCAAGGTGGCGGGGGAAGACCCGGAAGGGGTTATGTACGCCGTCAGAGCCATTGAAAACCTGATGACACTGGCGTCCAGGGGAGAGGCGATCAACGAGCAGAATGTACGCTACATTGTTCAGCTGGTCAGAGAGGGCAAAGAGAACCAGATTGTCCAGCTGGCTGGGGACGTGATCTGCGTTACCGCCAAGGGAAAGCCCATCAAGGCCAAGACGCTGGGGCAGAAGAAGTATATGGAGGCTATCAGAAACAATGTGGTTACCCTTGGCATCGGTCCTGCCGGAACAGGCAAGACCTATCTGGCTGTGGCCGCGGCCGTGGCTGCCTTTCGGGCCAAGGAGATCAACCGTATCATCCTCACCCGTCCGGCGGTGGAGGCGGGGGAACGTTTGGGCTTTCTCCCTGGAGACTTACAGTCTAAGGTAGACCCCTATCTGCGCCCGCTGTACGACGCCCTGTTCGAAATGCTGGGCCCGGAGACCTATCAGAAGTATCTGGAGCGGGGCAACATCGAGGTGGCGCCGCTGGCTTATATGCGGGGCCGTACCCTGGACGATTCCTTCATTATCTTGGATGAAGCGCAGAACACTAGCCGGGAGCAGATGAAGATGTTCCTCACCCGGCTGGGTTTTGGGTCAAAAATTGTGATCACCGGCGATATTACCCAAATTGATCTGCCTGCAGACAAAGTTTCTGGCCTGCGTGAGGCTATGAGGGTGCTGAAGGGGGTGGAGGATATCGCTATCCTTCGCCTGAACGAGTCTGATGTGGTCCGCCATGCCCTGGTGCAGAAAATCATAAAGGCTTATGAGGTGGATGAGGATAGGAGAAACGCCAAGAAGGACAAGCGTTAGGCCCCATTTAACGAGATTGGGGGCTTGTCAAGAGCGCTGAAATGCCCCCGGCTGAGATCGGAAAAGGAAGCGCCCGCTGGAGTTGTTCCAGTGGGCGCTTTGGTCCCCCGACCGATTTTAAATCCGAACTTTTTATATCATCAAAAGATATCCGAGTTTCGCCGTCTTTGTGGTTAAAGGTGATTAAAATATAGTCATCAAATACAGTGACAGAATTTACAAAGCTATGATAATAAAAACCGGGATCAACAAAAAATTACAACGTTTGGGGTGAGACAATTGTTGGTTTACCTAACTATGCTGGATTCCCCTGATGATAGACATAAATTTGAAGTTATATACAATACATACAAGCAACTCATGTATTATATCGCCAATAATATATTGGGAGACACAAAAGATTCAGAAGATGTTGTCCATGAGGCTTTTTTGAAGATAATAGATATATTTGAAAAAATTGACAATCCAACGAGTTCCCAAACACGTTCTCTAATCGTTACTATAACTGAGAATAAAGCGATTGATTTATATAGAAAACGAAAGAAAATAAATGTTGTGCCATTTGAAGAAGAATACTTGGGTGTTCCAGAGCAGTCGAAAATTGACCGGATTGCAGATCAAGAAATTATTGCGAAGGCAATTTTATCACTTCCCGGAAAATATCGTGAAGTTCTTCTCCTAAAGTATGCACAGGGTTATTCTATGGATGAAATTGCTGTTATTCTTTCGATGACAAGAGAAAATGTAAAAAAGACCATTCAACGGGCCAGAAAGAGGCTCGAAGAAGTATTATCTTCCGAGGAGGTGTAGTTTTGAAATTGTCGGAAGAAATGCTGTATGAGCACGCCAGGAAAGCAGAAGAATTATGGCTTAATTCCCTTCTTTCAGATGATAAAATACCAGAGCACAGGTTTTCTAATAAATTTGAGCGAAAAATGAGAAAGCTGATTCGATCCCAGCGCCGCTCCCCTGGGCTAAATCAGTTCCTTTCTGCCTCAAAGCGCATTGCGGTGATCGCCTTTGCTATACTGACCGTCAGCTTTTCCTGTCTGATGTGTGTAGAGGCCTATCGAGAGAAGTTTATCGAAGTTATCACCGAAATATTTGAGGAATTGACGCAGTTTTCGTTTTCATCCTCTCGCACTGAGAAAACGGAATTGGGGGAAATAACATTAGAATACCTTCCAGATGGTATGTTGGAAGTTTATAGAGAGTGTAATTCAAAAACCCACAATCAATCTATCTACTTTGAGGATATAGAAGGCCGGAGAATCGTTATTGACCAAGATATTATGGTAGACGGCAAGCAATCCACAATGATTCTTGATACTGAGGATGCGGACGTATCAACGATTGACTTTAATGGATATGAGGCTACGCTTATTGTGAAGGGTGAACATACAATCCTAATGTGGGAGGATGACGTCTCGGTTATACTGGTGTCGGGTGACTTTCCACCGGATGAAATAATCAGGGTAGCAAGCGGGATTCACGTTTCAGAAAAATAAATTTTGGAGATAGTGTCCCCAAATCGCCTTCTTCTTCGTTACTGTATTTGTGACGGGAAGAGGGCGGTTTTTGTTCGGTTCCAACATTTGAGATTAAAAAGCAAAAAGGAGGAATTTAAAGCATGAGCGGCATTTCTACATCCACCGAAGCGGTTGGTACTTTTTCTATTTTAGAGCGTTATTGCCCCACTCACAAATATGACTATGAAACAAAAACGTTTGCTCCAAACCTGAACTTTTTTTCGGATCTAATGGCAGAACAGGCGGAACTGGCCAAGAAGGGCGGAAGTAAGCTTACGCAGAAGGAAATCGAGGAATATTCGGGAAAGTGCGATATGAGTCAGATGTCCCACGAAGAAATCCAGGATTTTCTCAATTTCTTATATGACAAGGATGTCATTGACCGTCCTCCCTCCTGTGACTGTAAGCATGAAATAATAGCTCTCAAGCCTAGCGATCTAAAGGCAGAAATCCTGGCTGAAGGAGCCGAGGCCGAGGAAAAATGGGGTGAAAACGCAGACCTTGGTCCACGCGGGGTTGTCCGCTTTCTTTGTCCTTGTTTGGATGAGATGTATGAAAAACTTCTCGCTGAACAAGCAACGACTGAAATGCTCCGAAAAACCGGCCACATTGTATAAGAAAGGAAGTTACATTGTACATGGATGGTATTACTGTAAATGGAATGATAACTTACAACGGCAAGCCTGTCAAAGCAACATGGGAGCTTGCAAAGAGAGCTGATGGGACATGGTATCGAAAGGGATTTAGTGATGTTCTTCAGAAGGCTCATGATACTAGCAAGAGTAATACAGTACGGCCCATTGATTGTGATACATATGTACCAGAACTGATTAACCGAACCGAGTTGTCCGATCAGGAGATTGCTGAACTGGCGAGCAAATATGACGTGCGCAATATGACACAAGACCAGTATAACGCATTTCTGGATGAACTGGTGGAGAAAGGTGCGCTGACAAAATCTGATAAAATGTGGCTAGGTCGTAGTGGGCTTCAGCGCATAGATGTGGACCTTGATGTGTTATTTATGAAAGGCATGGCATCTGAGCCAATTACTATTTATAGCACAGGAGATCTTAACGGAAAACCGAAAGACTCATTGGAGGATGCGGATGGCGACGTGATTGTCTGGCTTGAATCCATGTTAGCTCAGCAAAATCAAGGGACTAACGGGGGAACAAGAGATAGTAGCGGTCAAAGAGCAGAAGCGTTAAACACTCTATACGATATTGTCAGGCGGATGTAAGCTATCTGTGGTAGCAAGTGGCGGAGTATCCTAACTGGATACTCCGCCATTTACTGTTTATAGGATGTTCTCGATAAAAATGATAAATCCGAACACATTACCAATTTTGATAATGTAGTTCGGATTATCATACTTTGGTCCGAGTGGCGGGATTTGAACCCACGGCCTCATGGACCCGAACCATGCGCGCTACCAACTGCGCTACACCCGGATTGATTAGCTCATCCATTATAAGTGTTTTTATTCTATGTGTCAAGAGGAATATTCCCCGCTCAGAGAGAATAAACTGGAAAAAACGGGCAGGGGGGATGAGCGTGTACAGTCAGAGCACACAGATGGTGAGCCAGCAAAGACATGCGGGGAGATGGGGTGCTGTTCCAGGACGGAGCCGCAAACGGGGAGGCGGAAGTCAGGAACAGGTCCGTTTGACACAATTAGCGATTTGCTTGGCGCTGTTTTTGTCCATTTTTTTGTGGAAGGGGATATTTCCTCAGAAACTGACTCAGGTGAGAGAGGACTTGCTTAACATGATTACCACTGATCTGGATTTTCAGGGGGCACTGACAGAACTGGGGGAGTCTCTGGCGGAAAGCGAGTCGATGCTGTCTGACTTGGGGACGTTTTGTGTGGAGGTCTTTGGCGGAGGCCAGGAGAGGGAGACGCTGGAAAAAACAGATTTTATTCCGCCCCCGATCTCGAACAACGTGCTGGATGAGGAACTGCGTTTCCTCAGTCAAGGTGTGACAGCTGAGGTGTGTAGTGCCCACTACGCTGATTTGGAACGGTATGGATTGAGGCTGGTTACTCCTATACAGCCCCCGGTTTTAGATGAGAATCTTCCTGCAGCGACAGAGGTTCCGGAGGAACCTGCCGTTATCCCGGCAGCAGGGACAGTGGTTATGTTTTCGAATTACAGTGGGGAAGCCCTGCCCAACAATTACACAATGGACCAGCTTTCTCTGGGTGAGTTGGAGACAGTTACTCCAGTGATAGGACATCTCAATTCGGAATACGGATACCGGGATCACCCAATTGATGGCCGATATCAATTCCACGGAGGAGTGGACATTGGCGGACAGAACGGTGATCCAATTGGTGCATTTGCGGCAGGTACGGTAGAATATATTGGGGAGGATGATTCCTACGGACAATATCTTCAGATAGACCATGGGAACGGTGTAAAGTCATTTTATGCGCATTGCAGTAAAATTGTAGTCTCCAAGGGGCAAAGGGTGGTACTGGGGGAAAAAGTGGCCGAGATTGGCTCCTCTGGTTCCGCAACTGGGCCCCATCTCCATTTAGAACTGAAATTCAACAAAATGCACTTGAATCCAGTATATTATGTTGATTTTTTGGAGCAATGAGGGGATTGGGAAGAGTAGAGGTCAGTGGAGGATTTCTTTTGCTGATGGCCTGGCTGAACTATCTGGATCGTACTCTCATAGTTCCTTTGGCACTGACAGCCTGTGTGGCTCATGAGCTGGGGCATGTAATAGCCATTTATCTGCTTGGCGGCGCTATAAAGGAAATGCACCTGACAGTAGTTGGAGCGGAGCTGGTGTTGGAGCGCCCTTTGGGCTACTGGCAGGAAGGGCTCGCCGCTCTGGCCGGACCAGGTGGGAATTTGCTGCTGGCCTTGATATTCTGCAATGTTTCCAGAGGATTGACCTTTGCCGGGCTCAACCTGGTGCTTGCTCTGTTCAATCTGATGCCAGTGGGACGGCTGGACGGGGGAAGAGCGCTTTACTGCACCCTGGCCCTGCTGGCCGGTTCCAGCTGGGCGGACCGGGTAGGGGGATGGCTGGACAGTTTGTGTACCGTTGGAGCGCTGGCGGCGGGACTGCTGTTGGCGGTTGTTTGGAGGAATCCCACACTGCTGGTGGTGGCGCTATGGCTGATAGTTGTCTCCTGGAAGGGGAATATGACCCGATCACGTTAAATTTTGTGGGCAGGCATAAATAATGCTTGCCATTGGGACAGGAAAAAGGTAAAATAAACTCCATGTCGCAATAAGACCTGGAGGAAAGAAAATGAATCATACCTTGGAACATATCCTGCCAAAAGTGCAGAAACCCGCCCGGTATACCGGAGGCGAATACAATTCCGTGGTGAAAGACAGGAGCAGGGTGAACGTCCGCTACGCTTTGTGCTTCCCCGACACCTATGAGATTGGCATGTCCAACCTAGGCTGTCGGATTCTCTACGGTGTGATAAATGAGCGGCCTGATCTCTGGTGTGAACGCTGCTTCGCCCCCTGGGGGGACATGGAGGATCAGCTGCGCCGAGAGGGCTTGCTCCTCTACGGCCTGGAGAGCGGCGACCCCATTGCCGAGTTTGATATCATCGGTTTTTCCCTGGGCTACGAGATGGCTTATACCAATGTGTTGAATATGCTGGACCTAGCCGGACTGGCCCTGCGCAGCGCTGACCGGGCCGATTTCTCTCCGCTGATCGTGGCGGGGGGGACCTGCTGCTACAACCCGGAGCCCCTGGCCCCCTTTGTGGACTTTTTTGTCCTGGGGGAGGGGGAGGAGGTCACCCTGGAGTACATTGACCTCTACCGACAGGCCCGGGACGAGGGCTGGTCCAAGGAGGAGTTCCTCCTGGAGGCTTCCAAGATCGAGGGCATCTACGTCCCCTCCCTCTATGAGCCGGTCTATCGAGCGGACGGCACGCTGGAGGAGGTCAAGGCCCTGGAGGGCGCGCCCGAGCTGGTCACCAAGCGGATCATTCAGAACATGGATGATGCCTATTTCCCGGTGAAAACCATCATTCCCTCCACCGAGATCGTCCACGACCGGGTGATGCTGGAGCTGTTCCGGGGCTGTATCCGGGGGTGCAGGTTCTGTCAGGCGGGGTACGCCTACCGCCCGGTGCGCTCCCGCAGCCCAGAACTGCTGGCCAAATACGGCAAGGCGGCCTGTGAGGACTCCGGCTATCAGGAGATGACTCTGTCATCCCTGTCTTCCACCGACTACCCCGATTTGCTGCCCCTGTGCGACGAGCTGCTGGACTACTGCGCCCCCCGGGACATCGGGCTGTCCCTGCCCTCCCTGCGGGCGGACACTTTCTCCATGGGGCTGATGGAGCGGCTCCAGCGGGTGCGCCGGGGCGGGCTGACCTTCGCTCCCGAGGCGGGTACCCAGCGGCTGCGGGACGCAATCAACAAAAATCTGCGGGAGGAGGACCTGATCCAATCCTGCAAAACCGCTTTCGCCGGGGGATGGAGCGGGGTAAAGCTGTATTTCATGCTTGGTCTGCCCACCGAGACCGACGAGGACGTGCTGGGCATTGCCGACCTGGCCCGGAAGGTCTACTTTACATGGTGGGAATACTCCCCAAACAAGGCCAGGGGGGTGCGAATTACCGTGTCTACCTCCTGGTTCGTACCGAAGCCCCACACCGCGTTTCAGTGGGAGGCCCAGATCCCGGTAGAGGAGTATCAGCGGCGGGTAAATCTGCTGCGGGATGCCCTGAAACGGGACAAGTCCATCACCTACAACTGGCACGACCCCCAGACCAGTTACCTGGAGGCCATCCTGTCCCGGGGCGACCGCCGTCTGGCGGATGTGCTGGAGTGGGTGTGGGCCCACGGGGGAAAAATGGACTCCTGGACGGAGTATTTCGACTACCAGCGCTGGCTGGACGGTCTGGCCGCCTGCGGCCTGAACGGGAATTTCTACGCCCACCGGCAGCGGCCGCGGGATGAAGTGTTTCCCTGGTGCAGGCTGTCTACAGGAGTGGATGCCGACTTCCTATGGCGGGAGCGGGAGCAGTGCTGCCTTTCCCAGACGACTCCGGACTGCCGCACCCGCTGCTCCGGCTGCGGGGCCAACAAACTGCTGACGGGAGGTGGCCGCTGTGGATGACCGGCTTCTGTTTACCAAAACCGGACGGGCCCGGTATATCTCCCACCTGGACCTGATGCGCACCTTTCAGCGGGCGTTCGCCCGGGCCAAAATCCCCATCAAGCATACCGAGGGTTTCAACCCTCATCCTTTTGTGTCCATCGCCCTGCCCCTGTCGGTAGGGTTTTCCAGCCAGTGTGAAATTCTGGAGTTCGGCCTGCTGGAGGGGACAAGCCATGAGGAGGTTCCCGAGCGGCTCACCGCCGCCATGCCGGAGGGGATTATAGTCCACCAGTGCTACCCAGCCCAGCGAAAACTGAAGGAATTGCGTTATGTCAACTATATCATGACCTTTGACTACCCCGAGGGCCGTCCCCAGGAGACGGAGCCCGCCATGGCGGCCCTGCTGGGAAAGGAGAGTCTGGTGGTAAAGAAGAAATCAAACAAAGCGAAATCCGGCTTTACGGAAGTTGACATTATCCCACTGGTCAGCAGATGGCGCATCGAGTGCCAGAGCGACACTATGATGGTGGATATGGTCACCTCCGCCCAGAACCCGGGCCTCAATCCTGACCTGATCCGGGCCGCATTCTGCGCCGAGTATCCGGAGTATGCCCCAGATTTTGTCACCTTCCACCGCAGAGATGTGCTGGATGATGAGGGAAAATCCTTCCGCTAGAGAGATAGAGGGGAAGTGTTATGTATACCTATGAATATGAGCGCATTTATGTTAGAGGCTTTATCCGCCTGGAAACAAAAGAGTATGAAGAAGCGATTGCTCGCTGGGCGGAGGACGGCTGGCGTTATGCTGGCCTCATTCCTGCTGTATGGGCAAACGGTGCCCTCACAGAAATGGACTTGATTTTTGAGAAAGAGGTGTAACAAATGGAAAAACCCACTCAACACAGCTTGACCTGGACGGTGGACGACACCATGACCGCCAAGCGCATAGGAACCGCAGGAGCGAAGATTCTGTCCACCCCCAACATGCTGGCCCTCATGGAGGCCTGTGCGCTGGAGTTGGCCCAGGAATATTTGGACGAGGGTATGACCACCGTGGGCGCAGAGGCCCATATCCGCCACTTGGCCCCCACGCCGGTGGGGATGAAAGTGACTGCCACCGCCACCCTGCGGGAGATTGAGCGGCGGAAGATGTGGTTTGATATCGAGGTCCACGACGAGAAGGGGAAGTGCGGCGAGGGCTCCCACCTGCGGATCATGGTGCCTAATAGGGACCGGAGTCAAGGCTGAAAAACGATACAAAATTTTCCTTGACAAACCCTGGCGGCTATGATAGCATACCCATGCAACAAAGGGGAGTAGTCGGCGCACCCAAAACCCGGGGGCGCGGCACCAGTCAACAAGCATGTGTGGTCCGTGAGGCCGCTCTGGCTGTGCCTGAAATGACCAGACCTGCGTTCCGATTTTTCGGGACGCGGGTCTTTTTTGATAGATTCCCCGAAAAATGGAAAGGATACAGAAAAAGGAGTGCGGGAACATGGATTTTTCATTTCTCTGGCAAGGACTTGTGTCCATTACCTGGCAGCAGCTGGTCATGTACGTCATCGGCGGGCTGCTCATCTATCTGGCCATTGAGAAGGGCTTCGAGCCCGCCCTGCTCATGCCAATGGGCTTCGGCGCAATTCTGGTGAACCTGCCCCTGTCCGGGGTCATCAACCAGTTCAGCGCCGGGGTGGGGGAGACCCCTGGGATCATTCAGTGGCTCTTTGAAACCGGAATTGAGGCCAGCGAGGCCATGCCCCTGCTGCTCTTCATCGGTATCGGGGCCATGATCGACTTCGGCCCCCTGCTGGCCAACCCTAAGTTGTTCCTGTGTGGCGCGGCGGCTCAGGCAGGTATCTTCCTCACCATCATCATTGCGGTACTGTTGGGCTTCGACCTGAAGGACGCCGCCTCCATCGGCATCATCGGTGCGGCGGACGGACCCACCTCCCTGCTGGTGTCTCAGACGCTGAAGTCTAATTTTGTGGGGGCCATTGCTGTGGCCGCTTACTCCTATATGGCCCTGGTGCCCATCATTCAGCCCTTTGCCATCAAGCTGGTCACCACACAGAAGGATCGTAGTCTGCGCATGCCTTATAAACCCCAGGGCGTTACCCGCCGGATGCGGATTTTGTTCCCTATTGTGGTGACAGTGATCGCAGGGTTGGTGGCCCCAGCTTCGGTGGCACTGGTGGGATTCCTGATGTTCGGCAACCTGATTCGAGAATGCGGTGTACTGTCCAGTCTGTCTAACACTGCCCAGAACGACTTGGCCAACCTGATCACTTTATTGTTGGGCATCACGATCTCCTTCTCCATGAAGGCGGACCAGTTTGTCCGGTGGGAAACCTTTATGATCATGGGACTGGGCCTAGTGGCTTTTGTGTTGGACTCCGTAGTGGGGGTGCTGTTTGTTAAAGTGCTGAATCTCATTACTCCCAACAACAGGATTAACCCCATGGTGGGCGCGGCGGGAATTTCCGCGTTTCCCATGTCCGCTCGGGTAATCGAGAAGCTGGGCCAGGAGGCTGATCCCCAGAACCATTTATTGATGCACGCTATCGCCGCAAATGTCTCCGGGCAGATCGCTTCGGTGGTGGCTGGTGGTGTGGTGCTACAGTATTTCACCAATATCGGCTGATTTGGGAGGGAACTATTTTATGATGTCAGAACGAATGATGAATTTGGAAATGGCCCTGGAAATGCTGGGGCAGGGAATGCTGGGTATTTTTGTGGTGCTGGGTGTGATCGCCCTACTGGTGGTTCTAATGCAGAAGATGGACAGCAAAAGGTAAAGGAGCGCATAGCTGTAAGGCGAAATATCCTTACAGCCAGTCGGCCACCACGTCGGCCAGGCCGGCGGGACCCACTTGGTTGTCCACCAGAAGGGTCATCAGCTCGTCAATGCGGGCGGCGCTGGTGGTGATGTTAGGAACGGCAGTGTCAGAGCCACGCTCTTCAGCGATGCGGACGCCGTAGTTTTCGCAAAAAAACTGTGGTGTCTCTTCTGGGCTGACAGTGAGATAGTAGTGGAAACAGTGGAGAGTTCCTTCTTGGTCAGTACAGCAGCGGGTTGCAATTTTCATTTCCATGATCTAGTAGCTCCTTTCTCATAAATAGCTTGATGGGCACATTATATAGTGTTTGATTTAATGAGAAAAGAGAAACATTTCGCAGAAAAGTACTCAATTTGACGGTCTTCGGCACGAGGCGATGCGAGATGTGTAGGATGGAGTCGCAGTGTGCGGAATTGTCAGAAAAATTTTGTAATTCGACAAAAAGATCCTGTAAAATAAAATAACTTTACAGCGAGAAAAGTTATCTAAAAACATCCGTAAAAATTTGTAGGAATGTAATAAAATTTTATAAGCTTAACAAAAGAGAGAATCACTGTAAAGAAAATTTCTTTACAGTGATTCTCTGTGATTTACAGGGTAAAAGCTTCTTCTTCCAGTGTGCTTCCGGTCAATTTAGCTGGGCGGGGAGGCACCCGCTTTAAAGGGTCGTACCGGAAGGATGGGCAGTGGGAACCGGCAGACATGACCCCTTTTTTGGGGCAGATGATCTGGCTTTGATCCAGTTCCCGCCCGCGGGTGCAATAGGCACAGCGGGGGTCAATTGATGTTTGAAACAGCTTGATAATATCTCACTCCTCATTGCAACAGTGTAGGGTGATCATCATTATACTACACTTTTCCGGCCTTTGCTACTGTTTTTTTGTACCACCCAGACAGTCAGAGCCAGAAACAGCAGCCACATGACCCAGGCGGCTGTGGCGGAAATCGTAAGGGCCCGGTGAAAATCAAGACCGGCAATGGCCTCAGCTTGCTCTGCTAGGTAGAAAGCGGCTGGGCTGCTCAGAGGAATGATCTGAAACAGGAGGTTGGCCAAAAGAGCGGAGAGGGCGCCGTGCAGCAGTTTGCCCGTTATATAGGTTCGGATGGATAGACCGCTGTCTCCTAAAAAAGCCAGCACTTGACAGTGGACAGACACCCCAGCCCAACCCAGCATAAAGGCAGCCATGGACAACCGCCCGGAAAGGGCGCCGTCAGTGAGGGAGGAGACCCCGGAAGATACTTCCATCAGTCCGGTGAGCAGACGCTCTGTCCAGGTCTGATCCATCCCCAGGGGGGCCAGCAGAATTGAGAGAAATCGGCTTAAGAAGTTCAAGATTCCCGCGTGGGCCAAAATGCGCAGGAATACGGTGAAGAACAGAATAAAGGCGCAGATATTTATGGTAGATTGGAGAGCGCCGGTAATGGAGCTGGTAAAAGCGCTGGGAAAACTAGCCGCTTGAAATTGGGGCCCCTGGCTTTTTCTGGTCTGGGGTTTCTCATGGGATTTGTAAAATCGGAACAGGATCCCAATGACCAGTGAGGCAGCCAGATGGACCAGGTAGAGGAGCAGTCCCGCTAATCCGCTGCCAAAGACACCGGCTCCCACTGCTCCCAGGATAAAGGCGGGGCCGCTGTTGTTGCAGAAGGCCAGCATCCGCTCCGCCTCAGTTCGGGAACACTGACCGCGTTCATAGATTTGGATGGCAGTCCGCGCCCCAACAGGGTAGCCTCCCACAAAGCCCAGCGCCAGAGCCGCGGCACAGTTTCCGTTGACTCGGAAGAGAGGGGCCATTACCGGTTCCAACAACTTGCCCAAATATCGGGACATCCCCAGCTCCACGACCAGAGAGGACAGCACAAAAAAAGGGAACAGAGATGGGACGATCACATTGCCGCACAGCCTGAGTCCATCCCGCATAGACTCCATAGCCTGTTCCGGCCACAGCACCAGGGCCAGGGAGGCCAAAAGCAGTCCGACGCCCAATAAAATGTCACGGTAATGGGCTTTTCCCATCAGTTTTCCCACGGTTGCCGGCCCCCTTTTTAGATGTCTCCATAATGGTATGTAAGAAAAATGATTTTTTGCCTGTCCACGAAAAAGAATTGCGGAATGAAAAGTTTTACAGTATAATAGAAGAAAATTTCTTTTTCTGTTCTACTTTCCGTTAAGGTTTAAAACGCTTAAGGAAACGCAGGGTAAGCGATGGAAGTTTTAGGCGTATCAATCAGGAAAGAGAACCCAAAGGGGGATTGCTATGGAACAGCATGAGATAACCAAAGCGGGGCCGCTTCTGGATGGACATGGAAATTTGCGGGAGGCAGGATACGCCAGGCGGATGCTGCTGGAGTACGACAGAAACGACGTCAAGGGCCATGCCATGCGCATCAAGGAGTGGGACTACTATCTGGTGATGAACGGTCAATTCGCTCTGGCTCTGACCATTGCGGATAATAGCTATATGGGACTGGACTCCATCTCCCTCATGGATTTTTGGGAAAATACCCAAGTTACCAAAAGCCCCATGCGGCTGCTGCCCATGGGAAACACCGGTATGCCATCCTCCACGGCGGAGGGGGACTGCGCCTCCGGGGGCCGGGGTTACTCTCTGCTGTTCCGACGAGAGGAGGAGCGGCGGCGGCTCTATGCGCACATGGAGCACTTTGACGGTCGAGAGGCCCTGGACGCCTACATTGAGCTCACCGATGAGCCTGAGGAATCCATGGTCATCTGCACCCCCTTTGACAGGCCGGGCCACTTCTATTTTAACCAAAAAATTAACTGCCTCCGGGCGTCGGGAAAGGTGACAGTGGGGGAGAGGGAATACATGCTGGATCCCTCCGACTCCTTCGCTGTACTGGACTGGGGCCGGGGAGTTTGGACCTACCACAACACCTGGTATTGGGCTTCTGCCTCCGGTATGGTGGACGGAGTGACCTTTGGCTTTAACTTGGGCTACGGCTTTGGAAACACGTCCGCCGCCACGGAGAATATGCTGTTCTACAATGGAAGGGCCCACAAGCTCTCCAGGGTGCGCTTCCGTATCCCGGGGCGGCGGAGGCGCCGCAGGTATATGGAGCAGTGGGAGTTCACCAGCGACGATGGCCGCTTTGAGATGCGCTTTGATCCCATTTTAGACCGCTCCGCTTGTACCAGTGCCGGGGTGGTGAAGTCGGATCAGCACCAGATCTTCGGAAGGTTTACCGGCTTGGCCCTGCTGGACGACGGCACGGAAATATTTATCAAAGATTTCCTGGGTTTTGCCGAGGAAGTGGAGAACAAATGGTGAGTATCAAGAAACCCTCCCAACTGAGAATGGTAGATACCCCCGGCGGCCCGCTCACCTACACGCTGGCCTGGAAAGCTGTGAAAAATCTGAACCTTCGAATCAAAGCTGGAGGAGAAATCGCAATTTCTGTTCCACTGCGATACTCCATAAGACAGGCGGACGACTTTGTCCGGGAGAAGAGCGGCTGGATTTTGAACGCAATTGCTCTCTTGGAGAGGCAGGCGGAACCTCTGCCTCCGGCGTCCCGGGAGGAGTGTGCTCGACGCATGTCCGAGGCCCTGGAGCGGGTCTACCCGCTGGTAGCGCCGCTGGGGGTGGGCTTTCCCTCCCTGAAGCTGCGGGCCTTGAAGAGCCAGTGGGGCAATTGTCACTGGGCTCAGGGATATATCACGCTCAATACTGCCCTGGCCCGGTGTCCAGAGGAACTGCGGGACTATGTGGCCCTTCATGAACTGGTCCATTTCCTCCATCACGACCACGGGCCGGGATTTTACGCCCGGATGGATGTCCTCATGCCTGACTGGCGCAAACGGCGCAGAGCGTTGAAAGGCTATACCGGCGCGCTGGAGAAGGAACCAAGCAGAAAGGTGTGAGTAAGTATGGCATACCGCCCTCTGGCGGACGAAATACGGCCTCAGTCACTGGATGAGGTAGTGGGGCAGAGGCATATTTTGGGTAAAAACGGCCTGCTCCGCCGAATCGTTGAGAGAGGCAATGTCCCAAACCTGATATTCTATGGCCCATCGGGCACAGGTAAGACCACCGTAGCCAATATCATCGCCCAAAAGACCAACCGGCCCCTCCATCGGCTCAACGCAACCACCGCCTCTATCTCCGATATCAAGGATATTATGGCGGATATTGGTACGCTTTTGGCTCCAGAGGGGGTACTGCTCTATCTGGACGAGATCCAATACTTCAATAAGAAGCAGCAGCAGTCTCTGCTGGAGTTCATGGAGGACGGACGGATCACCCTCATCGCTTCAACCACGGAAAATCCATTTTTTGCGGTTTTCGGAGCGGTGCTGTCCCGCGCCAGTGTCTTTGAGTTTAAGCAGATCACCGCACAGGATGTGCTTCCTGCCATTGATCGGGGCATTGCCATCATGGGACAGCGCTTGGAAGCGGAGGTACGCTGTGAAGATGGAGTTCGGGAGCACATCGCCTCTGCCTGCGGAGGAGATGTACGCAAGGCTATGAACGCGATAGAGCTGATTCTCACCGCTGCCAAGGGTGAGCAAGGGGAACTGCTGATTACGCTGGAGGATGCTCAAACTGCCGCCCAAAAGTCAGCCATGCGCTATGATAGGGAGGGAGACGCCCACTTTGATATTGCCTCGGCCCTGATGAAGTCCCTTCGAGGCTCCGACCCTGACGCCGCCCTTCACTATCTGGCCCGGCTGCTGGAGGCGGGGGACCTGATCACCGCCATCCGACGGATTTTGTGCTCTGCCAGCGAGGACATTGGCTTGGCCTATCCTTTGGCTGTCCCCATTGTCAAGGCCTGTGTAGACACGGCCCTACAGCTGGGGCTGCCGGAAGCCAAACTGCCTCTGGCTGAGGCGGTGATCCTTCTGGCCACTGCCCCCAAATCCAACTCGGCCTGCATGGCCATCGACGCCGCCCTGGCCGATGTCCGGGCCGGACGAACGGGGAATATCCCGCGGGAGCTGCAAAATGTCCACGCCGACTCCGCCGGGCAGGAGCGGGATCAGGGGTACCTGTATCCCCACAGTTTTCCCCGCCACTGGGTGGTTCAGCAGTACCTTCCTGACGAACTGGTGGGGACGTGTTATTACCAGTACGGCGACAACAGAACTGAACAGGCCGCAAAGCGGTATTGGGAAGAAATAAAGGGAAATTAGGAGAGAAGGATATGGAGTTAGGAGAACTGGCACATATTTGGCTGATTGTCTGTCCGCTCGTTTTTTTGGGTGGGCTGATCGACGCGGTGGCCGGAGGAGGGGGACTGATTACCCTGCCGGCCTACCTGCTGGCTGGGCTGCCGGCCCACATGGCCTCCGGGACCAATAAGTGTGGCAACGCGTTTGGAACTTTTTTGTCCACTGGCCGTTTTGTAAAGCGGGGAGACGTACATATCCCCAGCGCCGCCGCCGGGGCTGTAGGGGCGCTCGTTGGAGCCTGGGTAGGGGCGCAGCTTAACCTTATCATGCCAGAACAGATGCTGTACTATATTATGCTGGCCGTGGTGCCGGTAATGGCGGTGTTCCTGCTGCTGAAACGGGATTTTGGCCAGGAGGATCGCTCCGGAGAGCTGTCTAAGCTTCAATTGATGGCTATGTCTCTGGGAATAGGCCTGGTTATCGGCGGATACGACGGCTTCTTCGGTCCAGGGGCGGGCACTTTTCTGATGCTGGCCTTCACCGGGCTGTGCCGGTTCGATCTGCTTACTGCCTCCGGAAACACAAAGGTGGCCAACTCAGCCAGCAATCTGGCCTCACTGGTGACCTTTGCCCTGGCGGGGAAAGTGATGTGGACGGTGGGGCTTCCGGCTGCCGTGTGTGGCATCGCCGGCAACTATTTAGGTTCCAGTTTGGCGCTGAAGGGGGGCGCCAAGGTAATTCGCCCGATGTTTTTTGTCGTGCTGAGCTTGTTGCTGATCCGGTTAATTTATGGCCTGTTTTCGTAAAAAACCACCACCAGGGGTAACACAAATCAAAAGGGTGCGATAAACCGCAATGGTCTGCCGCACCCTTTCATTTTGCATAACCGAAAATGATGGTTGAAACGTTCTGTAAGACGGAAGATTTTCTGTCAATCATGGGTGGTTTTAAAGCTTGGAGGAGTAATAACAAACAAGCAGGTCCACACATGCGCCGTAGGAGAGAATGCCAAGCTCCTGGTCGTTGCTTTTAAGAAAGGTATCGTACATGTCACCAGCCGTATTCTCCACAGGTGACTCCAGGGCCTCCCAATAGTCGTTGTTGTCGGTCCAGTCCCGGGCCAGCTCCGGGGTAAAGGTGCGTCCAGCGATATCGAACCAGGTGTCGGGGGAAACAGAGTACAGAGCATTGCAAAGCTGGATCAGCCCCATAAGGTATCCGGAATATTGGAAAGCAACATCGTCACAGGAGGTACAAGCGGCAATTCCCACAAAATTCGCCTCCAACTCCGAGGCTACCATCCGTTGGTGGGCCATCTCATGGCCGATGGTAGCGGGCACCAGACAGGCAGGGGCGTCCACATTAACGTTGGCCTCCCCGGTGAAGGGAAAATACATGCCGGTAAAACCTAGAATGCTTTGCAATCTAGAGCAGAGCAAGGGTTTTACCCTTACAGATTTTATGTCCAAAGAGGGGAACTCTGTCTGGATATTCTGGTAGATTCTGGTTCCTTGTTCAAAGCAACCGGACAGATCTTCCGCAAAGTGACCCTCCTCATCCCGG
The DNA here is from genome assembly GCA_947073765.1 of uncultured Bacillota bacterium. GTDB lineage: Bacteria > Bacillota > Clostridia > Oscillospirales > Oscillospiraceae > Lawsonibacter. The sequence continues at coordinate 122,983 of CAMTMZ010000001.1, forward strand.
ATTACCAGTGAGGCACGGGATGCGGCCTGACGGGCAAAATACTCGGTGACGGCGGACAACTCCTCTACAGAGCAGGGAGCGGCTTCCAAACCCTCTCTCTGGGCGAAAGTTGGGATGTAGTAGGCGGCGTTCCACAGCCAACACAGCCCTGACCAAAGCCAGAGCCATGCAGCGCCCAGAGACAGCAGACGGCGCAGGAAGGGACGCGGAGCTCTGTGTCGGAAGAGCAGAACCACCGACCGTACCAGCCAGATCACGCAGCCGGTCAGGAAAACGGCGGTGAGCACCTCCGCAACGGAGAACGGAAAGAGAGACCACAGCCGGCCCAGTGTCCGCTCTGCCGGTGCCATAACGCCGAACACCCAATATGTCATGAAGCTTTGATTTTTTTTCAGCACCTGAAAGAGAACTACCAGCGCCAAGGGGATAATGACCGCCCCCATACGCAGCCATATTCGATTGAGAAGCTTTTCAGTGTTTGTGGTGTTCATAGTGTCTCCTTTGCGGATTGGCGGTTAAAGCCCAAAACTATTTGGCGATCACGGGATTGGTGGTCCACTCCAGCCCGCTAGTCCAGGGGGTGGGGAAGCAGAGGGCAAACAGGTCGGTGAACCGCTCCTCCAAGGTAAACAGATCCTGGGCCTCCGGGGAAAAACGGGTTTGCGTGTGCATGTGAGCGGGCTTGACAAAAATAGGGAGAGTTGCCTTTTGATTCATTTCTTTCAGGAGCTGCCGGCCCAAGCTGTTAAAGCCCAGCACCCGGATATAGGAGGGAGAGACAGGGCGGTCCACCTTCCGCAGGCCCAGCAGGGCGTAGAGGGCCAGCCGGCGGACCCGGGCATGGGTATAGCTTCGGGTCTTGGTCAGGGTGTACAGCTCCTCCAAACTGGCGGCCTGTCGGGCGGCGCATAACAGCCGGGTGGCCAAGCCGTTGCCGCTGTCGGGGAAAGTTTCTGCCTCTGTCAGAGACATAGCGCGCAGTCTGGCGATGAGGGTTCGCTCCAAATACTTCATATTGGCCGATTCACCTTTCCAGGGCAGGGGCAGGTAGGGGGAGGCACTGGTCACATCTCCTGCTCGAAGCCACCGACGCAGGAGGGAGGCGGAGGCAAATTCTTCCGCTGCCTCCCCGTCGTGTTCTGCTCCCTGACGGGGAACAGTGACCGCCTGCATACTTGGAGGCCAAAAGCGCAGGTACTCTACCCCCAAACTGTTATTGGGAAAATCAAGAAGGGCGGCAGTTTCCTCCCCCAGCAGCCGGGCAGCTGCCTTGCGGCGGCAATAAGCGAAGGACTGCCTCCCATTCAGCTCCTGGCGCAGGGCACAGGAAAAATCAGGGCTGTTGAGACACCGAGATAATTCCTGCAGGGGAGCGATCTCTCCGCACTCGCTGCCGAAGGAGAGGATATCCACCACGCCTGTAGCCGCCAAAAGGGATACCGCTCCCTTGGCAAAACCCTCTGCAGAAGCCGTGGCCCAGGCGGTGGGCAGCTCCAGAACCAAGTCGGCGCCGCCGGCCAGGGCCTTTTCGGTCCGGGTCCACTTATCGGTGACGGCACACTCCCCACGCTGCACCCAGTTGCCGCTCATGACGGCCACAACGGCGGTTTCCTCTGGGAACATCTGCCGGGTCTTTTGGATGTGCCAGGCATGGCCAGTATGAAAGGGATTGTACTCCGCAACGATTCCGATGGTTTTCAAGGCCGGTCCTCCTGGCAGAAAAAATATCTGGAATAAAAGTGAAAAAGTGGTTGTCCATTTTGAAAAAAAGCGTTAGAATAGAAACATCAGCCGGGCTGCCTCTATTGTAGTACATTCTCCGCGGCGAGGCAACCCAAATTCGACTTGAGAAGGAGACGATTCCCATGAATATTTTGGTAATCAACGCCGGCAGCTCCTCGTTAAAGTACCAGCTGCTCAACCCGGAGACGCAGCAGGTGCTGGCAAAGGGCCTGTGTGAGCGCATCGGCATCGACGGCAAGTTCACCTACAAGCCCGAGGGCAAGCAGGCGGTCAAGGAAGCTGACGTGGCCATGCCCACCCACAACGAGGCAATCAAGGCTGTGTTGGATGCTCTGGTGGACTCCGTCAACGGTGTCATCGGCTCCATGAAGGAGATCGACGCGGTAGGTCACCGGGTGGTCCACGGCGGCGAAAAGTTTGCCAAGTCCGTTCTCATCACCGATGAGGTCATGGCCGCCATAGAGGAGTGCAATCCACTGGCCCCCCTCCACAACCCCGCCAACATCATCGGCATCAAGGCATGCCAAGCGCTTATGCACGGCACCCCCATGGTAGCCGTGTTCGACACCGCTTTCCACCAGACTATGCCCGCCGCCGCCTATATGTACGCCCTGCCCTATGAGTACTACGAGAAAGATAAGGTTCGCCGCTACGGCTTCCATGGCACCTCCCACAAATATGTCACGCAGCGGGCTGCCGCCATGCTGGGCAGGCCCATCGAAGAGCTGAAGCTCGTCTCATGCCATCTTGGCAACGGCTCCTCCATCGCTGCTGTGGACGGCGGCAAGAGCGTGGATACCTCCATGGGCTTTACTCCTTTGGCCGGGCTGCCTATGGGCACCCGCTGCGGTGATATTGATGCGGGTATCCTCCAGTACCTGATGAATAAGTACGGCATGGACATTGACAAGATGCTCAATGTGCTGAACAAGAAATCCGGCGTGGAGGGCCTGAGCTGCGTCAGCTCCGATTTCCGGGACCTGGAGACCGCCGCAGATAAGGGAGACAGCAAGGCTGCTTTGGCTCAGAAGAAATTTGCCTATGAGGTGAAAAAATATGTGGGCGCTTACGCTGCCGCCATGGGTGGGGTGGATGCCGTTATTTTCACCGCCGGTGTGGGTGAGAACGACAAGGCTATCCGTGCGATGGTATGTGAGGGCCTGGAATATATGGGCGTGCAGCTGGATAACGCCGCCAATGATGTCCGGGGGAAAGAAACTGTTATATCCACTCCGGATTCCAAAACTAAGGTCCTGCTGATTCCCACCAATGAAGAGCTGATGATTGCCATCGACACCGCTGAGCTGGCTAAGTAAGCAGTACAGCGCAAAACGCCGGACGCTTCGCAGCGCCCGGCGTTTTTTAAAGATCCAGTTTCATATAGATGCAGCCATCGATAGGGTTGTCGTTGTAGCGGTCGATCACATAGAAGCCCAAAGCGCGGTATAAACGGATGGCGCTGTCTAAAAATGGGAAAGTATCCAACAGCATGTGGGAATAGCCGATGGCCCTGGCGTCTTCAATAACTCGAAGGACCAGCTTTTCACCGATTCGGGCGCCCCGGTACTGTGGTCTGACGTAGAGGCGCTTCATCTCGCAGTTCTGTTCATCGATTTTTCGAAGGCCAATACACCCGGCCGGTTCCCCGCCGCAGAGGGCCAGATACAGCCGTCCCCAGGGCCGGCCGTATTTTTCCGCCAGATGTAACAGCTCTCCATCATAGTTCTGAAGTTCGAGGTATGCCTTGAAAGTGGGCTCTCCCGAAATGAGAGCCCGGGTGTATTCTGAGAATAGCGCACCAATTTTTTCGGTATGCCCATAGGCGGGGATGATGATAATACTCATAGCAATAATCTCCTGATAAGTTTTTTAAAACATTTTACCACAGAGGAAGAGGAAGTGACAAGAACTTAGGAATATTGGAAGGTATTTTTATGAATGAGTATGTAAAAAACCTGAACCGCATGGAATTTGTGGTTACCTATGCCTGTACTGGCCGCTGTAAGCACTGTTCCGAGGGAAGTCACAGCAGTTCCGGCATATGTCTTGATGGAAAAACTGCGGCCAGGGCAGTGTGCGAGCTTGCAGGGCAGTTTCCAGTCACATCCGTTATGACCTTTGGCGGTGAACCGCTTCTCTGTCCGGAAACAGTGTATGATATTCACAAGGCTGCGATGGAGATGGGGATCCCCAAACGTCAGCTTATTACCAATGGATTTTTCAGCAGAGACAGTACGGCCATAAAAAACACCACCTGGAAGCTGGCCCAGGCGGGGGTGAATGATATTCTGCTGTCTGTGGACGCATTTCACCAGGAGACCATCCCCTTAGAGCCAGTGAAAGCTTTTGCGCAGGCAGTATCCGTCTATGACATAAGGGTGCGGGTCCATCCGGCGTGGGTGGGTAGCCGGAGAGAAGTGAACCCATACAACATCCGCACCGCTAAAATTCTTGTAGAGTTTGAGAGAATGGGATTTTTGCAGTCAGAGGGAAACATCGTTGTCCCCAAGGGAAACGCGCTGAAATACTTGGGCGATTATTACGATGCCAATCAGGCATATGCTGACCCCTATGAGGAGGACCCAAGGGATATCAGGACCGTCTGCATTGACCCGGACGGCAGTGTGCTGGGCGGCAGCATTAATAGAGAGAGTATTTTGGAGATATTAAAGCGCTATGTCCCGGGGGATATGACCGATACTATATAAGAACGATCACAGAAACGAGGTGTAGAATATGGACATCCACGTCAGCGATATGCTAAAGATGAAGAAGCCTCACCCATGCGGGAGTCAGGAGTGGCTTGTCCTGCGGGTGGGGATGGATTTCAAAATAAGGTGTCAGGGCTGCGGGCATGAGATCATGCTGCCCCGGAGCAAGGTGGAAAAAAACATCAAAAAAGTTTTCCGGGATGGCCAACCTGTAGAAAACCTGTAAAGAAAGGAGCATACTATATGCGCTATGACAGCGATTTGCTGTACCGACCACCGGGGGAGTGGAAAAGCTACCTGCTGCAATGCACCATTGGCTGTTCCAACAACCGGTGTACCTTCTGTGGCATGTACAAGGAGAAGAAATTCCGTATCCGTCCGGTTGGGGAAATTCTGGAGGACATCGATATGGCCCGGGATTATTACGGACCGGAACTGCGCAGGGTATTCCTGATGGATGGTGATGCCATCATTATGAAGACAGAGGAACTGCTTCAGATTCTTCATAAGCTGTATGACCTTTTTCCCAAGCTGGAAAAGGTTACACTCTACGCCGGACCCAAGAGCACCTTGTCCAAGTCGGCGGAAGAACTGCGTTCTCTCCACGAGGCAGGGCTGTCCCGGGCCTATCTGGGAGTGGAGAGCGGCAGTGAACAGGTGCTCCAGTTTATCCACAAGGGCTGTTCTGCCGAACAGATGCTGCTGGCCGGCCAGAGGCTGGTGGAGGCCGGCATTGATCTGTGGGTTACAATTATCCTGGGTATGACCGGAGCAAACGGGGAGGGAGGCTGCTGGGAGGAGCACATCCTGTCCACAGCTAAAATGATCAACGCCATGAAACCCCGACACCTGTCCGCTATGACTTTCGCCCCTGCCAAGGGCACTCCTCTGGGGGAGGATGTGCTGGCTGGGCGGTTTACTGTCTGCTCCGCCGACCATGTGCTGGAGGAGTGCCGCCTGCTGATTGAACACCTGGACGTGAATCCCCTTCATTTCACCAGCAACCACGCCTCCAATTATTTGCCGTTGAAAGGCGGCCTTCCGGAGGACCGGAAAAAATTCTTGGATATGATCGACCAGGCGTTGGCAGGAAAGATCCGCCTGCGAAAAACGCTGGATCGAGGAATTTAAGCCCGAATGTCTGTCCGTCTTCTGGTTTTTGAGACCGGAAGACGGTACTTTTTTAGATACACGATTTCTGTAATAATTTGGAAATTACAGAAGAAAAGAGAAAAATAAACGATTATTCCTGTAAAAATCCAACAAGTTACACAAGAATATCAGGACAATTCTAGGCAATATTGCCCTTGTTTTACTTTTTGGAATTGGTTACAATGTGGTTACAAAAGTAACAACAAATGCTTTTGGTTGTCATAATTATGACATAACTTGTTCCAAAAGGAGTGCAGACAATGAAGCGAAAGCTAATTTCCGTAATGCTCAGCGTCTTTGCCATGCTCCTCCTGATGGGCGCGGCCGCCAATTCTGAGCCGTCCGCCGCCCTCTTGGCAGAGGAGGAGAGCGTCGTGTTGGATGCGGCGCTTGAGACTGAAGCGAACATGTCCAGCGTGGCCCCCAGCTTTGAAGCTGGCCCTGGCTTTAGTGCCGGACCCAGCTTTGAGGTTGGCCCGGGCTACACGGTTGGGGGCGTACCTGCCGCCGACTCTGTGGTAGGAGGCAGCACCGAAGGAAGGGAACCGGAGGTATCTGTGCCTGCAATTCCAGAAATCCCGACAACCCCTGTTGTGCCTGTGATTCCAGATCTCCCTGGAGCGCTGGACGGCGGACTGTTTATCAACGGACAGCCTGCTCCCGCTGAACTGAACCGTGAATTACAGAACGGAGTGACTTATGTATCCCTGTCTGTTCTGGCCCGTCAGCTTGCTCCCGGCGCTCAGATCAGCTGGGATGGTGCAGCCGCCACTGTAGTCACCGACAGGCTGTCTCTTTCCGCTGAGGTAGGAAAACTCTATATAGTGGCCAATGGACGCTATCTCTATGTACCTGAGACAGTTCAGTTGACTTCAGCAGGGCAGGTGATTGTGCCCCTGCGGGTGGCGGCCAAGGCTTTTGACGCCCAAGTGGGCTACGATTCCGCCACCCGTACCACCACTGTTACCAGTGGGTCTGGAACCATTCAGGGAGGAGACAGCTTTTACAATCAGGAGGACCTGTTCTGGCTGTCCAGAGTGATCCATCGCGAGAGCGGCAACCAGCCCCTGGAGGGCATGATGGCTGTAGGCAATGTTGTACTCAACCGGGTAGCTGACCCCGTATTCCCTGATACTGTGGAGGGAGTGCTGGCCCAAAAGAATCAATTCAGCACCTACAAGTCCGGAGTGCTGGCGGAGACCAATCCCTCTGAGCGCAGCATCATCGCTGCCAAGCTGGTGATGGACGGCGGTGTGGTGGAGGAGACGAAAGGAGCGCTTTATTTCGATTCCGGTTCTACCAGCTGGGCCGCTCGGAATAAGGAGTTGATCGCCACCATCGGCGGACACAAATTCTATGGATAAAACGGCAGGGGACGACTTTGAGCGTCCCCTGTTTGCTATCTGTAACAGCGCGCACTGTCCAGATGGAGCAGGCTACGAAAAGATTTTAAAAATAGGGCTTTTCTTTTTGTATATTCATGTATATAATATGCTAGGAAGTTAATGGACCAAAAAGGGGAGGCCTATACCTATGACAAGAAGCAACGCACGAGAGATTGCCATACATATCGTTTTTACACTGGGTTTTGACAGCCGTAGCGCCAAAGAGGTGCTGGAGGCTGAGCTGACCCGGGAGCGTTTTCATGAACTGGCGGAAGAGCTGCCCCTTTATGAACAGTTCCCTAACGAAAAGCAGGAAAAATATATACGGGAGTTGGTTCAGGGGGTCTTTGCCCATGGGCCCGAGCTGGATGATTATATCAGCCGCTATTCGGTGGGGTGGGCTTTTGCCCGAATTCCCCGCATGGCGGCTGCGGTGATGCGCACCTCCATGTATGAGATACTATATATGCCTGATATCCCCAATGCTGCTGCCATCAACGAGGCGGTGGAAATCGCCAAAAAATATGAGCCGGCGGAGGTAGTGTCTTTTGTCAACGGAATTTTAGGCACCTTTGTCCGCACGGAGTTTGAAAACACCCCGCCAAAGCCGGAGAAGAAGACCGCCCAGGAGGAGGACGAATAATGGATGTCCTTGGGTTGGACACCAGTAATTACACCACCTCTGCGGCAGTATTTAACGGCCGGACAGGTGAAAATATCGGTCGACTTTTGGACGTACGGCCCGGAGAGCTGGGACTGCGGCAGAGCGACGCTCTGTTTCAGCATGTGAAACACCTTCCCGAACTGCTGGAGCAACTGGCGGAAAGGGAGCGGCTGATTGAGATTAAAGCTGTAGGAGCCTCTACGCGCCCCAGGGCGGTGGAGGGCTCCTATATGCCCTGTTTTTTGGTGGGGGAGTCTCAGGGACGGGGACTGGCTGCTGGCTTGGGCGTCCCTTTCTATTCCAATTCCCATCAACAGGGGCATCTGGCCGCGGCCGCCTGGTCTGCTGGTCGGCTGGAGCTGCTGGACACCCCTTTTTTGGCTTGGCACCTGTCAGGAGGAACGACAGAGCTGCTCCTGATAAAACCAAAGGAACATACGGTGGAGGCTGAGGTGATCGGCGGCACCAGCGATTTGTCCGCCGGACAGCTTATTGACCGCACCGGTGTAATGCTGGGACTGCAGTTCCCCGCGGGGAAGGCTCTGGACAAGCTCTACCACCAGGCAGAAATCTTCTATAAGCCGAGTGTAAATCTTAAAAACCTTTCATTTTCTCTGTCTGGCATGGAGAATCAGGTAAAGACATTGCTGGAGCGCGGAGAAGAAAAAGCCACTATCGCCCGCTTTGCGCTGGACGCTGTAATTGATGTGGTGTCCAGGGCTACGCAAGAGGCACAGCGGCAATACCCCGGCCTGCCGGTGCTTTGCTCCGGGGGAGTAGCCTCCAATACACAGCTTCGGGCGAGATTGACGGATGTCTGCGGGGCAATCTTTGCTGAACCTCAGTATTCCACCGACAACGCAATGGGGACGGCCATCCTCGCTTGGAGAGCTCTGAACATGGGGGAGGGGCTATGAGAGAGGAAACCATTCTTACGCCCAGCCAGGTGGGGAAGTATCTGAAGGGCATGATGGATCGGGACTATCTGCTGTCCCGGCTGCTGGTACGAGGAGAGCTGTCTAATTATAAGATGTACCCTTCGGGACACCACTATTTTACACTGAAAGATGGAGAAGGGAGCCTGCGGTGTGTCATGTTCCGCAGTGACGCTCAGTTTCTGCGCTTTTGTCCGGAAAATGGAATGGAAGTGATCGCAGCTGGACGGGTCACTGTCTATCCACGGGATGGACAGTACCAGATGTACTGTGCTCGTCTCACTCCGGAGGGAGCCGGAGATCTAGCGCTGGCCTTTGAGCAGCTGAAGGAAAAATTGTCCAGAGAAGGTCTTTTTGACCAAACGCACAAGAAGAAAATACCAGTTTTCCCCAAAGAAATTGCTCTGATTACCTCCCCTGCCGGTGCGGCGGTGCGGGATATGATTCGTATTTTAGGGACCCGCTGGCCGATGTCAGAGGTTAAGGTAATACCCGTTCGGGTACAGGGGAAGGAGGCTCCTCAGGAGATTGCGGCCGCCATTCAGTGGGCTAATCTGCACCGTGTAGCAGACCTGATTATCACAGGACGGGGAGGCGGGTCTGTGGAGGATCTGTGGGCTTTCAATGAGGAGGCAGTGGCCCGGGCCATTTACCACTCCGAGATTCCTGTTATTTCCGCCGTGGGCCATGAGCCGGACGTGACCATTGCCGATTTTGTGGCTGACCTGCGCGCGTCCACCCCATCGAATGCGGCTGAATTGGCGGTTCCTGACCGAAATGATATTGATATGTCACTTTTGAGATCTGGAGACAGACTGGAGGGGGCGGTGGCGGTGCGGCTGGAACAGTATCGGCAGTGGCTGGACCGACTGGGCAGCAGCCGGATTATGACAGAACCGGCCGCTTATTTTCGGGAAAAGCGGCTGACATTGAATCTTCTGAATGGACGCCTCACCTATGGTCTGCGCCGATCCAACGCGCGGCAGAAAGAGAAGGTGGCCGCGCTGTCCGCATCCTTTCCGGGCTGTGGAGCCCGTACCATAGCGAGATACCGGGAGCGGCTCAATGCCCTAGCCGCCGCGCTGGACGCTATGAGCCCATTAAAGGTGTTGGGCCGGGGCTACTCTATCGCCCAAAGGGAGGATGGGAGCGTTCTGTCCTCCGTTCAGTTTGTTGCGCCAGGGGATGCCCTTCGGCTGCGCCTGTTCGACGGAGAATTGAGGTGCCAGGTAGAAACAGTTAAGAAGGAAAAGAAAACGTGAGAAACGCTGCCTCTGTTCTGCTGCTTTTGCTGGTTTTGACAGGCTCACCGCTGAGCCTCAGAAGATGCATCCTGTAGAGGAAGCGGGCTGGCGGGCAGAGAACCATACTTGGCAGATGATTAGTACCGATCTGGAAGACTACGGCATCGCCTATGAGGAAGCCCAGCGTGAGACACTGTGCGGCCGCATTGCGGCAATCGATTCGGAGTGGTACGGAGGAACTCAGGAGTTTCAGGAAATTTTGACCAAGCTGGCCGAGGTCTACCCGGGAGGTATGGAGGGCAGTGTGGTGCAGAGCAACAAATGTGAGGAGAATTGAGTATGGCCGCAAAAAAGAAGCTGGATTTTGAGGGCTCTATGGCCCGGCTGGAGGAGATCGTGTCTTTTCTAGAGAAAGGAGACGCCCCCTTGGAGCAAGCTATGTCTCTGTTTGAGGAGGGTGCTAAGCTGTTGCGGGAGTGCACCAAGCAGCTGGATGAGGCTGAGCAGAAGGTAACCCTCCTCACCGCCGGAAAGGACGGCGAAATAGTTGGAGAACCCTTTGGAGGCAATGATTGACATGGGAAAAAGCTTTACAGAGTTGATGGCCCAGGACAAGGCTGTAATTGAGGAATATCTCTCACACGTATTTGAAGGGGAGATGCGCCACGCTGATTTACAGGAGGCCATGGAGTACTCTCTGCTGGCTGGAGGCAAGCGCATCCGTCCTGTGCTTACACTGGAGACCTGCCGCATGTGCGGTGGGGATGTACTGGCAGCGCTTCCGTTTGCCTGTGCGGCGGAAATGGTACATACCTACTCCCTGATTCACGATGACCTGCCCGCAATGGATGATGACGCGCTGCGCCGGGGCCGCCCCACCAGCCATGTGGTCTTTGGAGAGGCCACCGCCATTTTGGCGGGGGACGCTCTGCTCACTGCCGCATTTGAACAGCTCACCCGTGCCCAGCTGCCTGACAGTCTTATTGTGGCGGGGGTACGGTGTCTCTCTCAGGCTGTTGGCTCCGCTGGAATGGTAGGGGGACAGGCTCTGGACATGGCCGGGGAGGGCCGGGCCCTGGACCAGGGAGAGTTGGAGCTGCTCCAGGGCCTGAAAACGGGGGCGCTGATTTCTGCCGCTGCCGAGCTGGGATGTATTGCCGCAGGAGGTGATCCAGGCCAGCGGGTTCAGGTGCGCGCCTACGCCCAAGCCCTGGGCCGGGCCTTTCAGGTGCGGGACGACATGCTTGACATTGTCAGTCTTCAGGAGGAGATAGGCAAGCCGGTGGGTTCTGACCAGGTCAACGAGAAAAGTACCTTTGTCACAGCCCTGGGGCTGGAGGGCTGTGCTGCTCTGGTGGAGCAGCTGACCCAGCGGGGAATCGAAGCCCTCATCGGCTTTGATAACTCAGAATTTCTTATCTGGCTGGCCAGATCCCTGGCGCAGCGGACAAAATGAGTTCAGAGTCCGGAGGGAATTGTATTTTGGCTGAATCTGCACAGAAAAAAAAATATGAACCTGTACTCTCCCATTTGTCTGATCAGGAGGGAGAGGCTTTGTGTGCCCAACTGCGCCGGGAGCTGATCGAAAACGTATCTCAGACAGGAGGGCATTTGGCCTCTAACCTGGGGGCGGTGGAACTGACAGTGGCCATCCACCGGGTTTTTGACACCGCTGTGGATCGATTGGTGTTTGATGTGGGACACCAGTGCTACACCCATAAAATGCTCACCGGACGACGGGAATATATGTCCACCTTGCGGCAATATGGCGGCATTGCCGGTTTTCCCAAGCCGTGCGAGAGTGTCCATGACGCCTTTATCGCCGGCCATGCCTCCAATTCTGTAGCGGTGGCTTTGGGTATGGCTCGAGCTCGAACCTTTTTGAACGAGGATTACGAGGTGATTGCCCTGATCGGGGATGGAGCGCTTACCGGCGGCCTGGCCTACGAGGGACTCTCCAACGCGGGGAAGTGTGGTCAGCAGATTTTAGTAATTCTAAATGATAACGGCATGTCCATTACCCCAAATGTGGGGGGGATCGCAGACTATTTGGCCAAACAGCGGCTCAAGCCGCAGTATCTTGCCTTTAAAAAGCATTACCGAAAAATCATGAACGCTACAGCGCCGGGGCGGGTGGTATATCGGTTTACGCATAGAATAAAACAGGCGCTGAAACAATCCCTGCTGCCCTGCAGTATGTTTGAGAACATGGGGTTTCGCTATCTGGGGCCGGTAGACGGCCATAATTTGTCCTTTCTAATCAAGATTCTGCGGTACGCCAAGGAGCTGGATGAACCCGTTTTACTCCATGTCAAGACAGTAAAGGGAAAAGGGTTTCTCCCTGCGGAAGAGAATCCCGACGCTTTCCACGGTGTGGCCCCCTTTGAACCGCTAACGGGAAGACTAAAGCGGCAACCAGGAGAGAGCTTTTCTGCGGTATTCGGACGGACACTTACCCGTCTGGCAGAACAGGATGAGCGGGTGTGCGCGATCACTGCCGCCATGACAGGCGGAACAGGATTAGAGCAGTTTGCTCAAAAAATTCCCAATCGTTTTTTTGACGTGGGCATCGCCGAGGGCTGTGCCGCCGCTATGGCCGCCGGTATGGCCAAACAGAAAGCGATCCCTGTTTTTGCGGTGTATTCCACTTTTCTACAGCGGGCTTATGATATGCTTCTCCACGATATGGCCATAGACAACCTCCATGTGGTAATGGGGGTGGACCGGGTGGGGCTGGTGGGAGACGATGGCGAGACGCACCACGGAATATTCGATGTGGCTTATCTGGACAGCATACCGAATATGACAGTGTTGGCGCCGTCCAGTTTCGCGGAGCTGGAAGTGATGCTGGAGCGTGCTCTGTTCCAGCTGGATGGCCCGGTAGCTGTGCGCTATCCCCGAGGCGGCGAGGGCAGCTATGTGGGCACTGGCGGAGAGGATCCGTCAGCGATCCTGCGTTGGGGGAAAGATATCACCTTGGTGAGTTATGGAACAGAAATCAACTATGTTTTAGAGGCTGCGGAGCTGCTGGCTGAACTGGGTATCCAGGCTGAAGTTGTAAAGATGAATCAGCTTACACCTCTTGTGCCAGAATTAGTAGAGCTATCTGTTCGAAAGACAGGGGCTTTGCTGGTGGCGGAGGAGCAAGCGGCGCGGGGCGGCGTAGGCCAGCGGCTGGCGGCACACTTGGAGGTAGCTGGCCTGCCCGCCAAGGTAGTTTTAGTGAACTGCGGGGATAGGTTTGTGCCCCATGGAACCACCAGTCTGTTAAAACGGGACCTGTTTTTAGATGGAGAGGGGATCATGAAAAAAGCGTTGGAGGTGTTAGGGCGTGGCGAAACGACGGCTTGATACAGCAGTCACGGAACTGGGGCTGGCAGACAGCCGCCAAAAAGCCCAAGCACTCATTATGGCTGGAGAGATCTATGTCAATGGTCAAAAGCAGCTGAAAGCAGGAACGACCCTGAGAGAAAACGACGTGATTGAGGTTCGGACGAATCATCCTTTGCGCTATGTAAGCCGAGGAGGGCTGAAACTGGAAAAGGCCATGTCCTTATGGCCGATTAATTTGGAGGGAAAAATCTGCGCCGATATCGGTGCCTCTACTGGCGGATTTACAGACTGTATGCTGCAAAATGGGGCGAAGCTGGTGTACGCTGTGGATGTGGGTTATAACCAGCTGGACTGGAAACTGCGCACACATCCACAGGTAATTTGTATGGAGCGGACGAATGCCCGACACCTTACCAAAGATCATATCCCAGATCTGTTGGATTTTTTTTCAGTAGATGTGTCCTTTATTTCACTGAGTTTGATTTTGCCTGCGCTGCGGCCTTTGATGCTGGAAGGAGGACAAGCGGTGTGTCTGGTAAAGCCCCAGTTTGAGGCGGGAAAAGGCAAAGTGGGGAAAAAAGGGGTGGTCCGGGATCCGGCAGTCCACTTGGAGGTGCTGGAGCGATTTTTAGATCACTCTTCCAGCGCAGGATTTGTCGTAAAAGATATTACTTTTTCACCCATAAAAGGGCCGGAGGGAAATATTGAGTATCTAGGATACCTTCAGGCTGGGGGGGGATCCAATTACGAGGGAGACTTGAAGCGTCTGGTGGAGCAGTCCCACAGTACCTGGAAGGAGGAGGTCTCATGAAAATTGTACTCAGCTCCAATCCTTACCGGGACAAAGGGCTGCGGGTGGCTATGGAGGCTCGGCGGGTACTGGAGCACGCCGGGGCCCAAACCGTTATGTGCTTGCCATTTCAGCCTAAAAAGGGGGATAGGCTGGACCTGCCCCGACATCTGTCCCTATCCATGTTGGAAAAGGAACTGCCGACCGCTGACCTGCTGATCTGTTTTGGCGGGGATGGCACTATTCTCCATGCCGCACGGGACGCTACTCTCCATAATATAGCCATTCTAGGGGTAAATTTAGGCAGTGTGGGGTTTATGGCGGAGTTGGAGCGGAGCGAACTGCCTCTCCTGGCACCACTGGCCCATGGTATGTATACCATTGAGGAACGGATGATGTTGGATGTAAAGGTTCTTCGGGGCGATAGAGTCATAAGCCAGGATACAGCCCTGAATGATGCGGTTATTTCCAAGGGATCGATGGCTCGTGTGGCTGAAATGGAGGTTCTGGCAGATCGTGTAAAGGTGACATCCATTACGGGAGATGGAGTGATTGTTGCCACTCCAACGGGCTCTACTGCCTACTCCATGTCAGCTGGTGGGCCTATCGTAGAGCCTACCTCTAAAAGCATAATTGTAACGCCTGTCTGTGCTCACCAGCTGGCTGCCCGGGCTATGGTCCTGGCGCCGGAGCGGGTAGTCTCTGTCCAGCTTCCCAGAGGGAATAGAAAGTATTTATACTTGTCGGTAGATGGAGGAAAGGCGGTTCGTCTGACAGGGGGAGACCGGGTTGAAATATGCCGCTCAGAGCGGGCTACCCAGTTGGTAAGGCTGGCTGACCGCAGCTTTTATGAAGTGATCAATCAAAAACTGGGAGGGTTGAATCAATGAAGGATGTCCGTCAGAATGCGATATTAAGTATTGTACAATCGAAAGAAATTGACACCCAGGAGCAGCTGTTGGAAGAACTGCGGCGTCAGGGACTTTCCGCTACCCAGGCCACAATTTCCAGGGACATCAAGGAACTGCGTCTGGTAAAGGAGCTTACAGGCTCCGGCAGCTATCGGTATGCTCCCTCAGAGCGCAAAGCTTCCTCCACCTTTGATAACCGACTGCGGAATATTTTCAGGGAAGGGGTGGTGTTAGTAGACGTAGCGCAGAACATTGTGGTAATACGAACTATGCCGGGCCTGGCCTCTGCTGCCTGTTCCGCTATAGATGCGATGGATATTGAGGGCATGGTAGGTAGCTTAGCCGGGGACGACACAGGCATCCTCATTATGCGGGACAACGCTCTGGCTCAACAGTTCAACAGCGAGGTGCACAAGCTGTTAAAATAGAGAAAATGGGAGGGAAGGCGTTATGCTCTCCTTACTTCATATTGAAAATATTGCCATTATTGAGTCGGCAGACATCAGTTTTGACAGGGGATTTAATGTGCTCACTGGTGAGACGGGCGCAGGCAAGTCTATTGTAGTGGACGCAATCAGTGCCGTTTTAGGGGAACGGACCAGCCGGGAGCTCATTCGAACCGGTGCCAAGTCGGCATTGGTGAATGCGGTGTTTACATCATCCCTGCCGGTAAAATGGCTGGAGGACAACGGTTTTCCGACAGATGTAGAAGAACTGATGCTCCAGCGGGAAATTCAGGGAGATGGACGCAACGTCTGCCGGGTAAATGGTCGGCCGCTGACGGTGGCTCAGCTTCGGGAGCTGGGGCGGCAGCTGCTGAATATTCATGGCCAGCATGATGGCCAGCAGCTGTTAGATCCGGACTGCCATCTAGGGTATCTGGACAGCTTTGGTAAAACCGGTCCATTGTTGGAAAGCTATCAGACGGCCTACCGGTCCATGGCAGAACTGCGCAGAAAAATTTCCGCCTTGGAGATGGATGAGGCAGAACGCTCCCGGCGGGTAGACACTTTGGAATACCAGATTAAGGAGCTGGAGCGGGCGGAACTGAAACCAGGTGAGGACGAAGAACTGGACGCTCGAAAGACCCTTCTGCGCAGCTCCGGTAAGCTGATGGAGGCCATTCAGGAGGCTGTGTTTGCTCTATCCGGAGGGGAGGACAGCCGAGGGGCCTGCGACCTCATTAGTGAGGCGGAGGGGGCTATCCGATCTGTGACACGGCTGGGGCCTCAGTTGGAGGAATTAGGGGAAAAGCTCAACGCCCTGCGCTGTGAGGCTGATGACGCGGCAGAGATATTGCGGGACTTCGCAGAGGAATTTGATTTCTCACCCGAGGAGTTGGACCGGCTGGAGAGCCGATTGGATGTAATTTATCGCCTAAAAAAGAAATACGGTCCCACAGTGACCGACATGCTGGACTATCTGGAGCGGTGCAAAGCAGAGCTGGAACAGATTCAGGACGCTGATGATACCATTCAGAAGCTGGACAAGGATTTGGATAAAGCGAAAAAGGAGTCAGCCAAGCGAGGCGCGGCCCTTACCAAGGCACGGAAAAAGTCAGCGGACGATTTGCAGAAGCGGGTGCAGGAGGAGCTGCGCCAGCTGGATATGCCAAAGGTACAGTTTGTAACCGAGTTTGTTCCCAGTTCTGGTCAGGACGGTATGGATGACACAGGCATGGATCAGGTGCAGTTTCTAATGTCGGCCAACCTAGGAGAGTCGCTTAAGCCGATACAAAAGGTGGCCTCCGGCGGTGAGCTGGCCAGAATCATGCTGGCGCTGAAAAACGTGCTGGCGGAGGACGACGGCATTGGCAGTCTGGTCTTTGACGAGGTGGATACCGGGGTGTCCGGAAGGGCGGCCCAAAAAGTTGCGGAGAAAATGGCTGACGTGGCTGGCTGCAAGCAGGTGCTGTGTGTGACCCATCTGCCCCAGATCGCCGCTATGGCGGACACCCACTTCTCGGTGGAGAAGGGGGAAAAGAAGGGCAGAACCTTTACCAATGTGATGCGCCTGGATCGGGAGGGCCGTGTGGACGAGCTGGCCCGTCTCATCGGCGGCGCGGCGGTTACCGATTCTCTGCGTGCCAGTGCGTCAGAACTGCTGGAGCAAGCGGAAGCGTATCGGCAACAGAAGTGATGTAGGAGACAGAACAGTAGGAGAAGAACAGGGCGCACAGCTTAAATCGCTGTGCGCCCGTAAATTTACCTCTTTTTTATTGGATTATCATGAAGTTTTGATTGTCATGAAGTCGCTGACCATTCCGTACAGAACGAAGGCCATAGCAAGGGGAACGATGAATTTAATACAGAAATTGAAGAATCCATACAGCCCGCTGCTCATCCTATGGCCCTCCAGCTCCACCTCTTCCCGAACCAGCTTGGGCCCCACAAACCAGCCGATCCAGATGGACATCAAAAGTGCGCCCAGAGGCATAGCGACACCCTCAGAGATGAAGTCCATGAAATCCAGCCAAGAGCTGCCCAAGTTGCGGCCGGTATCATGAAAGGGAATCCACAGGCCGTTGGAGCCCAAGCCGTCGGCGGCCACCAGGGCGGCCTCAGCGAAGACGACCAGACAGATAATGGTAACCAGTTTTTTCCGGTCGGGGGTGCGTCCCTTCAGAGCGGCGCGGTCGGACAGGAAGGTGGCCAGCACCTCCAGCAGGGCAATGGCGGAGGTAATTGCGGCCAGAATCACCAGCATATAGAACAGTACACCGAAGATAGGGCCAGTGGGCCCCATGGCGTTGAACACGTCCTGAAGGGTGATGAACAGCAGCTTTGGACCGGCCTTCTCCGCCCCCTCACCGCCCAGGGCAAAGGCCGCAGGGAGAACGGCCATACCGGCAAGAATGGCCACAATAGTATCGGAGATAATAATAATCAGAGAATTCTTTACAAGGCTTTCCTTTTTGCTTAGATAGGAGCCGTAGGTGACGGTGATGCCCATTGCCAGAGAGAGGGAAAAGAACATCTGGCCGCCGGCAACGGAGAGCACACTTAAGAAGTTTTCCTGCAAAGGGGCGAAGTTGGGGGCAAACATGAAAGCAAGACCCGCATCAGCCCCAGGCAGGGTGACAGCACGTATGATAACGATGACCAGCATAACAAAAAGGGCGGGCATACCAATCTTGTTAAATCTCTCAATGCCGTCCTTGATGCCGCCTCGGATAATGAGGAAGCAGATAAAGATAAAGAGGAAGGTAAATGCTACCGATCCAAACTGGTTCGTGAGCATGGCGCCAAAAGTGTCACCGCCGGACATACCAGCCATAGCCGCCACACCGAAGGCCAGATCTGCCAGATTCAGGGACATATATTCGATGCAGTAAGCGCCCAGAACGGTATAAAAACTGAGGATCAGAAAGGGGGAGAGCATAGCCAGAAAGCCCAGGATAGTGCCCATTTTGCTGCCCACCTGCTGATAGCTCACCAAAACGCTGCGGCCTGCCTTTCGACCAATAGCCAGTTCACACAACATGATGCTGAAACCTACCGTGGCGGCCAGAATCAGGTAGATGACCAAAAAAGCGAAACCGCCGCTGGCACCCATTTTATATGGGAAGGCCCAGATGTTGCCTAGGCCAACGGCAGAGCCCACCGCGGCCATGAGGAAGCCCAAGTTGCTGCCCCATTCTCCCCTGTGATGATGATGTTCCATAGTATCCTCCTGTTTACAATTTATTCACACTGAAATGTCAGATAAATGAAATTCTACCAGAAACATACTTCTTAGTCAACGTCGAAACAAATAAAATTGGACAGAGAAAGCTGGAATTTGTGAGGAAAAAGCTGATAAACATATAAAAATTAAAGTATCTATTGCGATTTTTCCAGAGTTTAGTATAATACGATTGGTAAAAAGTATACTGACATGTTTACATATTAGTAAAAAAATACCGATCCAAGGAGGAAACATGAGCGTATTCTTTTATGGGTGTATCACAATAGACGGCTATCTGGCTGACAAAAACCACGGACTGTCTTGGCTCCACGAGACGGGCAGCCCGGAGGAGACGGACTGCGACCGCTTCTACAGCGAGATGGACGTCACCATTATGGGCAAACGAACCTTTGAGGAGATCGCACAGCTGGAGGACGCCGCCAGCGTCTATCCCACCACGGAGAACTATGTCTTTACCCACGCCGCCAGTCTGCCGCGGAAGGGCTTTACCCCAGTGAACGGTGATGTCGCGGAGTTCGTGGAGGGACTGGGGCCGGATCAAAATATCTGGATCATCGGCGGAAATACCATCCTGGCCCCGCTGCTGGAGCGGGATATGGTAGACCATCTGATCATCCAAATTGCCCCCGTCCTGCTGGGAGAGGGGATTCCGCTGTTTACTCAGAAAGAGGGATTACGGCGGTTCCGCCTGGACGTGGTGAAGCGGTATGGACAGTTTTCGGAGCTGATTCTCCGCAAAAATGATGTGAGTCCATGTGATTTTCTGGTTGACAACGAATCAAATCTGTGGTAGAGTGTGTGTCACTGTGACGAAAAGGACAAGTAGCGCGGCAATTTCCGGCACAGAGAGCCCCCGGGGTGGTGGAACGGGGGAGGGGAACGCCGTGTGAATACCCCTTGGAGCAGCCGTCTGAACCGCGTGAGCGCAGTAGGAGACAGGCCGGGGAGCGCCCGTTACCGCGCAGGAGCTGCAGGCTCCACAAGGCCCGTTTCGTGAGGGATGGGCGAACCAGAGGTGGTACCGCGTAATTACGCCCTCTGTCCGGTTTTCCGGGCAGAGGGCTTTTTGTAAGGAAGTGATTGTTTTGTCAGCGCGTCAAAGAGGAACGCTGTATGTGTTCCTGGCCGCTGTACTGTACAGCATCGGGGGACTTTGCATCAAGCTGATTCCCTGGAGTGGTATGGCCATTAACGGCGCCCGTACCGCCATCGCCCTGGTGGTGATTGGACTGTATCTTAAGCTGACCCATCACAGGCCCCGGATAAATCTTTGGGTGCTGGTGGGAGCGGCGGCTGTATGCGGCACAAATATTCTGTTTTCCATCGCGAACAAGCTCACCACCGCAGGAAATGCCATTGTTCTACAGTTTACAGCTCCCATCTTTGTGATTATATTTTCCGTTTTGTTCTTTGGAAAAAAAACCAAGCGGCTAGACATAGCTACCTGTGGACTGGTGCTGGGAGGCGTTCTGCTTTTCTTCATCGACAGTCTGTCGGCTGGGGGGATGCTGGGCAATGTACTGGCCCTGCTGTCCGGAGTGTCCTACGCCGGGGTATTTTTGATGAACGATATGCCCGACAGCGACCCCATCTCTTCCGTATTCTGGGGAGATGTAATCAGCGCGGCGGTGGGGCTGCCTTTTTTGGGGTATGAGAGGGTGTTTTCCAGGGACACTATGATTGCTCTTGTCGTGTTAGGTGTGTTTCAGGTAGCACTGGCCTATATCCTGATGGTGGAGGGGCTGAAGACAACACCTCCCGTTACAGCAAGTCTGGTGTCTGGCATTGAACCCGTGCTGAATCCTATCCTGGTGGCGGTATTTTACCACGAGATGATTGGACCCATTGCGTTGGTTGGAGCCATGGTGGTGGTGAGCAGCGTGGTGATGTACAATATGATTTTATCCCGGCAATCAACGCTGGAAAGTCAATGATAATACAATTATGATAAAGGAGAGAAAAGCAAATGACCTGTTATGAGGAACTGAAGGCCCGTGGGCTCATTGCCCAAGTGACCAATGAGGAGGAAATTTCAAAAATGATCAATGAGGGGAAGGCGGTGTTTTACATCGGGTTTGACCCTACCGCCGACTCTCTCCATGTAGGCCATTTCATGGCCCTGTGCCTCATGAAGCGGCTGCAGATGGCGGGCAACCGGCCTATCGCTCTTATCGGCGGTGGCACCGGTATGATCGGCGATCCCTCCGGCCGCACCGACATGCGCTCCATGATGACCCCGGAGACCATCCAGCACAACTGCGACTGCTTCAAGAAGCAGATGGAGCGGTTCATCGAGTTCGGTGAGGGCAAGGCCATGATGATCAACAACGCTGACTGGCTGCTGAAGCTGAACTATGTGGAGGTCCTGCGTGAGGTGGGGGCCTGCTTCTCTGTGAACAACATGCTCCGGGCGGAGTGCTACAAGCAGCGGATGGAGAAGGGGCTAAGCTTCCTGGAGTTTAACTACATGATTATGCAGTCCTACGACTTCTACTACCTGTTTCAGCATTACGGCTGCAATATGCAGTTCGGCGGTGATGATCAGTGGTCCAATATGCTGGGCGGTACTGAGCTCATCCGTCGTAAGCTGAGCAAGGATGCCCACGCTATGACCATTACTCTTCTGCTCAACTCCGAAGGGAAGAAGATGGGCAAGACCGCCAAGGGCGCAGTGTGGCTGGACCCTCTCAAGACCTCTCCATACGAGTTCTATCAGTATTGGCGCAACGTAGGGGACGGCGACGTGCTCAAGTGCATTCGGATGCTTACCTTCCTGCCTCTGGAGCAGATTGAAGAGATGGACAAGTGGGAGGGCAGCCAGCTCAATACCGCCAAGGAGATTCTGGCTTATGAGCTGACTAAGTTGGTCCATGGGGAGGAAGAGGCCGTCAAGGTCCAAGAGGCCTCTAAGGCTCTGTTTGTGGGTGGCGGAGACATGTCCAATGTACCCGCTACTCAGTTGACTGCCGATGATCTCGCTGACGGCGCCATCGGTGTGCTGGACCTGATGGTAAAATGCAAGCTTGCTCCCTCCAAGAAAGAGGCCCGCCGCTTGGTAGAGCAGGGAGGCGTGGAGGTCAACGGAGAGAAGGTGACCGATATCGCGATGGGCTACACTGCCCAAGACCTGACTGGCAGTGGTCTGATGGTGAAGAAGGGAAAAAAGACGTACCACAAAGTCAACATGTAATCTTCGTACAAACCGGAGACAGGAGCAGCCCTGTTTCCGGTTTTCTAATTAGATCAACAAAACTAATTTTTTGTTGATCTAATTCTTAATCGTTGTACTATAAATCTGGATTTTTAGTCTATGTTAATTTTGGTTGACAGATTTCCAGGGCCATTTGCTTGACAGTGTGTGGGCTGTTTGCTATGGTGAGGGCAGAAAA
The DNA here is from genome assembly GCA_947073765.1 of uncultured Bacillota bacterium. Classification (GTDB taxonomy): domain Bacteria; phylum Bacillota; class Clostridia; order Oscillospirales; family Oscillospiraceae; genus Lawsonibacter. Next base: position 144,927 of record CAMTMZ010000001.1, read on the forward strand.
GGAGGTTTTTCCATGCGTTTTGCGGAAAATCTAATGACCCTTCGGAAACAGCGGGGATGGTCTCAGGAGGAACTGGGCAGCAAGATTAAAGTTACCCGGCAGACGGTGTCAAAGTGGGAGATGGGACAGAGTACCCCAGAGCTGGAGAAACTGGTGGAACTGTCTAAGCTCTTTGACATGTCCCTGGATCAGCTGGTGGGTCTGGAAGAAGCAGGGGAGAGGAAGGATTGTGTTACACCCCATGATCCGCAGAGATCCGGTGTGTGGTCCTACGGCATGATCTATGAGTACATCAGTCCTATAAAGGTGTTTAGCCTGCCACTTATCCATATCCGATTTGGGTTTGGTCCTCAGTTGGCTAAGGGGATCATCGCCATTGGAAACTGTGCGGTTGGAGTTGTAGCCATTGGCGGAGGCTCCTTGGGACTGCTCGCGTTTGGTGGTCTCAGCCTGGGGCTCTTGGCTTTGGGGGGACTTAGCCTGGGATTGGCGGCCTTGGGGGGAGTTGCTGTTGGCGGCTTTGCCGTAGGTGGATGCGCTGTGGGACAGTGGTTAGCAGCCGGCGGCGGGGCCTTTTCCAACTACCTAGCCATCGGTGGAGGAGCATGGTCCAACGGGTTGGCCATCGGCGGTTCCGCCTATGGAAACATAGCGGTTGGCATCCATGAAGCGAAGGGCACATTTGCCTATATCCGGGAGTTTGGACATCACATAGAAGATGTCTGGCGTACGGTCACAGAGCAGTTTCCCCACATGTGGGGTTGGGTTAGAGGGGTCATTCGGTGGGTATTAACCTGACAGGCACTTTTCCTTTCTTCTATGCATAGCATAGGGGAAAAGGAGGTTTTCTCTATGACGCTGCGCCCCTACGACCGCCAAACGGCGGTGGCCTACGCCCACCGCTGGGCTTACCACCGGAACCCGGATTTTTACAATTTCGATGAACTGGGAGGCGACTGTACTAATTTCGCCTCCCAGTGTCTTTACGCTGGTTCCGGGGTGATGAATTATACTCCTACATTTGGCTGGTACTACAACAGTCAATATAGCCGGGCCCCAGCTTGGACAGGGGTGCCTTATTTTTATAACTTTCTGACCCGAAAAAAGGAGAGTCCCGGTCCCTTTGGGGAAGAGGTAGACTTGAAAGGCGTACAACCTGGCGACTTTGTTCAGCTGCGTTTTGTGGAAGGAGCCTTTGCCCATAATCCTGTGATTGTGGCAGTGGGGAATATACCTGAATTAGACAACATCCTGGTCGCTGCTCACAGTGAGGACAGCGACTACCGCCCTCTGTCCACCTACCCCATCCGGGAGTCCCGGTTTCTCCACATTATAGGGGTATATTGTTGACTCGTTACTTTCCATATGATAGTATTGTCCTGTAAGAGAGGAGGGAAAGCTCTGCGGACACTGAAAAAGGCCTATTTAGAGATTACAAATTTATGTAATCTGCGCTGTGCTTTCTGTCCGGGTACCAAGCGAAAACCAGGGTTTTTGTCTCCGGAGGACTTTCGAATCTTGGCTACGAAGCTGCGTCCCCATACAGAGTATTTGTATCTTCATCTGATGGGAGAACCCCTCCTGCATCCCGAATTAGAGAAGATTTTAGACCACGCAAAATGGCTGAACTTCCGCGTGATAATTACTACTAATGGCACCTTACTCAGGGAGCAGGGCTCAGGACTGCTGGCTGCTCCAGCAGTGGAGAAGGTGAGCATTTCTCTCCACTCCTTTGAGGCGAATGGAAGCACAGGGCTGTCGGATTATCTGCAATGTTGTATCGTTTTCGCCCGAAGGGCTGCTCAGGCGGGGAAGCGGTGCGCGCTGCGACTGTGGAATTTGGACAGCCCAGATACGAAGGGAGCAAACCAGTTGAATGACGCTATTTTGACGGCGCTGGAACAAGCCTTCCCCAGACCATGGAAGGAGGGGCGCCGTGGGACAACCCTGACTCCAGGCGTTTTTTTGGAGTGGGGAGAAAAGTTCAACTGGCCCGATCTGACCGCCCCCGATAGTGACAGTCCCAGCTTCTGCTACGGCCTGAGGGACCAAGTTGGGGTGTTGTGGGATGGTACAGTGGTGCCCTGCTGTCTGGATCATGAGGGAGATATCCCACTGGGAAATCTGTATCAGAAAACACTGGAGGAAATTTTAGACAGTCCTCAGGCACAAAATATCTACAATGGTTTTTCCCAGAGAGAAGCCAGAGCGGAGCTGTGTCGGCGGTGCGGTTTTGCTAGACGATTTTAAAAGCGAAACGGTACAGGAATGAAATCAGACAAGGGCGGGCTGGGTGCCCGCCCTTGTTTATGCTTAGCCCCTTTCAGGGGTTTTGGGCTGAATTTTGTCAAATGCGGGGTTGGTGAGGTAAACATTTCGGGCATCCATTTTTTCTTTGCACAGCCGAAGACATTCACCGAACCGCTGGAAGTGAACGATTTCCCGCTCCCGTAAAAAGCGAATAACATTATTTACGTCTGGGTCATCGGACAGCCTCAGAATGTTGTCATAGGTGAGCCGTGCTTTTTGCTCTGCCGCCAAGTCTTCTGTCAAATCGGCAATAACATCACCGGTGGACTGGATAGATCCGGCAGTCCAGGGGAAACCGGAGGCCGCAGTGGGGTAAACGCCAGTGGTATGGTCCACAAAGTAAGGGGCAAATGAGGGGTTGGCACGAATTTCTTCATCTGTGAGATTTCGAGTCAGCTGATGGACAATTGCTGCTACCATCTCCATATGACCTAGTTCTTCTGTACCGAGAAAAGGGTCAAAATGTATCGCTTTCTTCACAAAAACGGACAGGCATTACCAGTCGGCAGAGCTTTATGCGGCGATCCCTCAAGGCTGATTTGCGGCGGGGCATCGTTTGAGCCCCTGTGAGATCCCCCACTCCGTTGCCCGGCGGGTAAAAGTCTTTCGTGAAATACCCAACGATTTTCCTGCGGCAGTCGCAGTGACATACCCGTTCCACCAGTCCTCCGCCAGTTCTTCAAAGCCTTCGGGCATAGGGATGCGTTCAGGGCCAAAGCGAACGCCGCGTTCCAGCGCCGCCGCGATACCCTCCGCCTGCCGCTGGCGGATGAGCTCCCGCTCCGTCTGCGCCACGTAGCTCAAAAGCTGCAGTACAATATCTGCCACCAGAGTACCGGTCAAATCACGCCCCTCCCGTGTGTCCAACAGCGGCATATCCAGCACAACGATGGCGGCGCCCCTTGTTTTTGTAATGCAGGCCCACTGCTCCAATATCTCCTTATAGTTCCGCCCCAGCCTGTCGATACTCTTTACCACCAGCACATCTCCGGGCTGGAACATTCCCACCAGATTCTGGTACAAAGGCCGGTCAAAGTTCTTCCCCGACTGTTTTTCTACAGTAATGTGCTCCGGCGCTACGCCAAACTCCTGTAGAGCAACTACCTGCCGGTCCTCCTTTTGGCTGCGTGTGGATACGCGAGCATAGCCGTACATCATGCCTGACATCCCGGTTCTCCTTTCTCTATTTTGGGAAATGTCGATATTATAAAGGAAAATCGTGACTTTCGGGCCAATTTCAATCAAAAAATGTGCTGTAAAAGTGATATTAAAGCAGTCATAGTGTGAATTTTTGTACCTATAGGGAAGGAAGGCGCGGACAGATCGTTGCAGCCTGGCCGCATGGAGACCAGAGAAAACAAATTTAAAAATTTTTTATTTTGGGCTAAACTATTGAGAAACTCTGCCGATATGTAACAATGAAAACAGCAAGAAAGCGCCTCAGCTGCGTGTATGACGCCTGATAGGTTTGTTTTCACCCGGTTTCGCGGACCGGTTGAAATAATTAGGAACAGCGCCACAAGCCAGAGCGTTAAAGGCCACAACGCTTTGACGGCGCACCACAGACCTGTGCCGCACGGTATGGAAGCCGCGGGCACACTAATTTAGAAAGGAGCACAACCATGCGCATTCAACACAATATTATGGCGATGAATGCCTATCGCAACTACAACATCAACACGAAGGCTCTGTCTGGCAACCTGGAGAAGCTGTCCTCCGGCTACAAGATCAACCGCGCCGGTGACGACGCCGCCGGTCTGGCTATTTCCGAGAAGATGCGTGCTCAGATCACCGGCCTGGATGCCGCAAGCAAGAACGTCAAGGACGGTATCTCCCTGGTGAAGACCGCCGAAGGTGCTATGCAGGAAGTTCAGGACATGCTCAACCGCATGGTCTACCTGGCCACTCAGTCCGCCAACGGCACCTATGACAACGAAGTGGACCGCATGAACCTCCAGAAGGAAGTTGACCAGCTCCAGTCCGAAATTAACCGTATTGCTGACTCCGCCAACTTCAACGGCATCAAGCTGCTGGACGGCTCTCTGGATACCAGCTTGAAGACCACCAGTGAGACTGATCTCTTCACTGATGGCACTCTTACCGTTGTTGCCGATGGTCAGTTGGGCAAGAAAGCCCAGGCCGGTGTCTTCGAGGTCGACTTCACCGGCTTTGAGGCTACTGCTGCCGCTGATGGCGATGTGAAGGTCAATGTGTTTGGTCAGGATGTTACGGTCAAGGCCGGTGCAAAGAAGGGCGACAAGATCACCGGCGAGATGGTCGCTGAGGCTATCGCGACGCATTTTGACGGCTCAACCGCTGCCAAGGGCGATTATACTGCTGACTATAACATTAAACTTACCGGTGAGCAGAACGGTGAAAAGGTCACCCTTACCATGAGCGATGCCCCCTCCAAAGCATGGAATGAGTCGGCTTCTCCGGCTGCCGCTGCTGCTGCTGCAAATGGTTTCGCATTTACCAATGCGACGGTGGCGCCCAACGGCGATCAAGTTGCCGGTAACCAGTCCTACGGCGGAATGGTTAAAGTCCTTACCGAGCCGGTGGACAGCTCCGCAGGTCGGGAGTATGCCCACGCTCTCCTCGACCTGACCAAGCTGACCATTGAGGACGGCACCACTCTGACCATTGGCGACACCACTTATACCTTTGCCGTGGGCAAGGGCAGCGCCCACAAGGATGGCGAAAATGTTATCGACCTGACTGACATGACCCAGGTCGATATGACCCAAAAGCCCATCGCCGGCAAGGTGGCCAGCCGTGTCACCACTGCGGCCAAGGATAACAAGAACTTCACTGTCACCGCCAGCAGTGCCGTGGGCGTTACGGGCAGCGGTCTCATTTCCCTTACCGAGAAAGAGGGCGGCGTGGACACCGACAACTACAAGCTGGAGGGTAAACCGAACAGCACTGTTGCTACAAACAAGGACGGTGACTGGACCGGTTTTGTGAAGACCGGCAAGGTTGACACCGCCAACATGGGCACTGCCCTGACCCTGCAGATCGGTGATACCTCCGACAGCTACAACCAGCTGAAGGTCTCCATCGGCGATATCCACACCTCCGCTCTGGGCATTGACAAGATCAGCATTGCCACCCAGGAGGGTGCCGCCGCCGCTGTCAACACCATCAAGACCGCTATCAACAATGTTTCCTCCATCCGTGGTACCCTGGGCGCTACCCAGAACCGTCTGGAGCACACCAGCAACAACCTGTCCGTCATGAAGGAGAACATCCAGGACGCCGAGTCCACCATCCGCGACACCGACATCGCCGAGGAAATGATGAGCTACACCAAGAACAACATCCTGGTGCAGTCCGCCCAGGCCATGCTGGCCCA
>CAMTMZ010000002.1 GCA_947073765.1 uncultured Bacillota bacterium
GTGGCCTGTACAGCAAATATTTTGTTGAGGTTACCACAACCAGTTGGCTGTAGTCATGAAATCTGAGAACAAAAAACGGCCCTTTCCACAAAAAGAAACAGCCGTTTTTGTATAATATGCAAGGTATCAATCAAATGCCAAGCCGAGGTAGCCTGTGGACTTCCAGTCCCAGGCGCGCTCCAGCTCCGGGGACAGCCACTTGAGCATCCCGAATTTCACGTCGGGCCCCGGGGTTCGGACGGCAGCGCAGCCGGGGAGCTGCTTATTCAGGCAGGCCAGGACCTGCGCCTGCGCCTGCGGGCAGGCAACCAGCTCCTTGACCAGCATGCGGCCATTCTCCAGCCCCTCGGAGCACAGCAGAGCGGTCCCCTTGGCCGTCTCGGCCAGGTACAGCCCGCCGCCGGAGAGGCGGCAGCAGCCCTGCTGGTATTCCAGCGCATCCGGCGGATAGGCGATATGGGGGATCTCCGCCAAAATGGCCGCCCGGAGCCGGGCATACTGCTTCGCGTCCACCGGCTTCAGCGCAAAGGGGCAAAGCAGCTCCTCATCCTCCCCCGGGGCGGCTTGGCTGTAGGTAAAGCACTCCCGAAAGCCGTTGGCGCCAAAAAAGTCGTGGAGGGAGGGCTCCGCCGGCACGGTAGTGACAGCGGGAATATTCAGGGAGCGGAAGTATTCGTCCGCCCCGGCCAGCAGTTTTCCAGCCAGGCCCTGCCCCCGGCAGTCGGGATGGGTGGCCACAGCGTAGAGATAGGCCGCCCGGTACTCCCCCTGACCGGGGACCACGAAAGTGGTGTCGAACCAGGCGGTCATGGAGCGTACCAGCCCGTCTTCCTCCAGCACCATTACCTGCCCGGGGCGGTAGTAGCTGTTATAGAAGTTGTCGATATAGGGGTCGCTGTCTCCAAAGGCCAGTTTCCACAGCTCACGCTGGGCGGGCACATCCTCCGGAACGGAGGGGCGGACCAAAAGCATGGGATCACCCTTTCTTCTGCAAGGGACGGCCTGGGGCAGCCCCAATTATCTCAATAGTCCGGGTAAATATCGCTCTTCTTGGGCATGATGAGGGCGCAGATCAGGTAGGCCCAGAAGCCGAAGGTGCCGCAGAAAAACGCGATGACCCAGCCTACCCGGACCAGGGTGGGGTCAATATCGAAATACTCCGAGATGCCGCCGCATACGCCGCACAGCATCTTATAGGGGCCCTCTGTCCGATACAGTCTCTTGCTTCCCATTTATATCGCTCCTTTACAATTGTTGTGGGGTGGTTTCTGCATTACATGATACGCCCCAAGGATTGAAAATACCATAGGGAAAGGATGAAGAAATGATTAAAATTTGGTCAGCAGGAAAAGCTTCCTGGTCAGAAGGGATGTGGAGATGGTGAAAAATACCTCCAGGGCGGTGGACACCATTTGGGGGATGAGGAAGAGGACGGCGCACCCCGCCGCGATCAGCCCCCAAACCAGGAGCGGGCGGGTATAGCGGGCGGGATCGCTCCGGCGCAGGGAGAGGATAATCAGCAGCAGAGCCAGCATCAGCAGCACACAGGCTCCGGCGGCCAAAGCGACATGGAGGGCGGCGTACCTGGGGAAGTAGGCAGGCAGATAGGGAATGGCCAAAGCGTAGGCCAGAGACAGCACGGCGCAGACGGTGAGCAGCCGCACGCATATCCGCGGCCACCGGGTGGGGAGGGCAAAAGATAGGCTGTTCAGCATAACGAAGAAGTACCCTCCGGCCAGGATGCCCCAGTAGATAAATCCCCGGTAGTGGTCCGGGCCGGTGACGGCGATGACGGAAAAATTAGTACCGAACCACTGTACGCTTCCGGCAAACAGAAGAGTATAGGCCGGAATAAGGAAACAGGCGAAGAAATTCAGAAAAAAAAGCTTCAATCTGTCCATTACTTTTCTACAGCGGCGACCAGATCGCCCTTTTCGTTGAAGTAGACCGTTCGGATCTGGCTGCCGGTGGATTTTATAATATCGTCCAGCCGCAGTCCCTCCGTAATGGAGGACACCAGGGAAAAGGCTACCCCGTGGCGCTTGGCCCTGCCGGTGCGGCCGATGCGGTGGATGTAGTATTCGTTCTCATCGGGCACGTCGTAGTTGAACACAGCGTCCACGTCGTCGATATCCAGCCCCCGGGCGGCCACATCGGTGGCGGCCAGCACCCGCATCTTGCCCTCCCGGAACTTTTTTAAGGTGTGCTCTCGAAGGGACTGGGTGATGTCGCCATGGATGGCCTGGCAGCTGATCCCGCGCATCCCCAGCAGGCCGGCCAGACGGTCGGTCATGTTCTTGGTGTTGCAGAAGGCGATTACCCGCTCATAATCCCCCATTTCCAGCAGCCGGACCATAATATCCGCTTTCTCATTGCGCTCCACATCCAGCCGGTACTGGGCGATGTCGGGCCGGTTCTCCTGGTCGGACTGAACGGTGATCTCCACCGGCTCCCGCTGGTATACCCAGGAGATATCCAGCACCTCCCGGGATATGGTGGCGGAGAACATACCCAGGTTTTTCCGGTGGGGCATTTGATCCAGAATGTGGGTCACGTCCCGTACAAAGCCCATGTCCAGCATCCGGTCAGCCTCATCCAGCACCACCGTTTCCACCCTGTCCAGGCGGACGGTGTGCCGCTTCATATGGTCCATCAGCCGCCCGGGGGTGGCCACAACAATCTGGGGCTTTTTTTTCAGCTGATTGATCTGTCCGCCGATGGGCTGGCCGCCGTAGAGGCACACCACCCGCACCCCCTCTTTAAAGGCGCACAGGACCCGCAACTCGTCCTGAATCTGGATGGCCAGCTCCCGGGTGGGGGCCAGCACCAGGCCGGTGATATCGATCCCGGCGGGGTCGGTATGCTCCACCATGGGGATGCCGAAGGCAAAGGTCTTTCCTGTCCCTGTGGGGGCCTTGGCGATGACGTCCTTCCAGTCCATGAACCAGGGGATGGCCCCGGTTTGAATGGGGGTGGCCTCAACATACCCCTTTTTCTCAATGGCCCGCATCAGCTCCGGCGACAGACCCATCTCAAGGTAGCGGGCCGTCCCGCTGACGGTAGTTCCGTTAATCTCCATAATAGTATCCCTCTTCTATATAATCTATCATCCTATATTATACCTGTTTTTTCAGGATTGTCCATCCTTTTGCGAAAAGATGCCCGCAGTCCAGTCCGGACTGCGGGCAATGGAGGGGAAATCTGATGCTTACCACGGGAACATGTTTCCAAAAGGCCACTGATAGTAGTAACCGTTGTCCTGTCCGCCCTGGGATGGCTGCTGCTGACTGTTCTCCTGAAGCTGGTTGCGGCTTTCTGTCTCAGAGTTTTTCTCATCAAAGGTGACGGTGAGCTTCAGCTCCTGCCGGTCCCGGATCACGGTAAGGGTGGCTGTGTCGCCGGCTCTGTAGTTGGTGGAAAGGGCGGCGGTGAGGGCGGAGGAGGAGTCGATGGCGGTGTCGTCAATGGCGGTAATAATGTCATTGGACTGGAGGCCGGCCTTCTGGGCGCAGGAGCCCTCGGCCACATAGCTGACAGCGGCGCCGGCGGCCACGCCGTAGCGCTGGGCCTCGGAGGAAACATTGGTCACCTGAACGCCCAGATAGGGCTTGCCGGTGACGTAGCCGTGCTGAATCAGGTCGGAGAGAATGTTCTTCACGTCGTTGATAGGCAGGGCGAAGCCCAGGCCCTCGGCGCTGACGCCGGAGGAGGATTGGGTATATTTGGCTGTTGTGATGCCAATCACATTGCCGTACCGGTCAAAGAGGGGGCCGCCGGAGTTGCCTGGGTTAATGGCGCAGTCGGTCTGGAGTACGTTGAGGGTGGTGTTGTCCCCATTCTCCCCGGTGGTGATGAGCCGGTCCAGGGCGGACACCAGTCCGCCGGTGAGGGAGTAGGTCAGTTCGCCCAGGGGGTTGCCAATGGTGTAGACGCTCTCACCCACCACCAGTTTAGAACTGTCTCCCAGGGTGACGGGGGTGAGGCCGGCGGCCTCAATTTTGAGCACTGCCACGTCGTTGTCCTTCTCACCCCCCACCAGCTTGGCGTCGTACTTGTCGCCGCTGGCAAAGGTTACCTGAATGGTGACGGAGCTGTCCTTCACGGCGCTCTCAATCACGTGGTAGTTGGTGGCGATGTAGCCGTCCCGGCTGAGAACAAAGCCGGAGCCTGAGGCGGCGGAGGTGGTGGTCTGGCCAAAGATGTTCACAGTGGTGTTCACCGTGATACCCACGCAGGAGGCCAGATTGGCGGCGTAGAGCTGCTCGGGGGTCATGGGCTGACCGTTGTTGGTGTTGACAACGGTTTCCACCCGAGGCCGGTCCTCCTCATAGATGGTAGTGAGGTTTTTCGGCTGGACGGACTTGGTGTAGAGGTAGGCCCCGCCCACCCCCGCACCGCCTCCGGCGATGGCACAGGCCAGCACCAGAGCCACAACCCTGGCCGCGCCTCCCTTTTTTCTGCTGGGGCGCTGTGTTCCGCCGGTGCTGAGCTGGGTGCCGGGCACTGCCGGCTCGGGGTCCATATAGCCGCCGAAGCCTCCCCGGTAGCCGTCGTTTTCACTGTTGTAGAAGTTGAACTCGTCCATGATAAAAACGCTCCTTTCGAAACGGATCATTTTCAGGTGCTCCCTGGAACTGAAAATATCATAACGCCGAAATATGAAAAAAACATGAAGAAAAACAACTTAAATTTTAAACGTTTTCAGAAAAGTTTGGGGAAATTATGAACGAGCAGGGGACGGCCTCACGGGCCGGCTGTACGCCGGGCCTGCCCTCTATTCAGGCCGCTCCGATAGAACAGCGGCAATATCCCGTGCGGCGGCCTCCAGGTCAAGCCGCGTTCCACGAAACATTCCCATCCCGGCCAGATTAAGCATTACCAGCAGAACCACAGGGCCAAACACCATCCCCAGCACCCCGGCCAGCTTCATGCCCACGTAGATGCTCACGAGGGACAGGATGGGGGACAAACCGGTCTGGTCGCCTACGAATTTTGGCTCCATCACCCGGCGGAACAGGGCGATTACCCCCCATATGGCCATCAGTTCCGCGGCGGCGGTAAAATCCCTGGTGAACAGGGCGACAAAGGCCCACGGAACCATCACGGTGCCCGCACCGATAATGGGGATAAAGTCCATTACCGCCAGCCCAAGGGCCAGCAGCAGGCCATAGGGCTGCCCTGTGAGGAAGAAGCCGATCAACAGAATGAAGAACACACCAACCGACAGCAGAAATTCCGCCTTGACATAGCCTCCAAAGGCCCCCAACGCGGTGGAGCGCAGCTGGCTAAGAAAGCGCAGAACACCTTCGTCCAGGTGCTGAACATACCGGCTGCGCAGATAGGGGTAGTCCGCCGTAAGCAGAAAGGTGGCCATAACGAAGATCACCAGAGCCACCAGGAAGGACGGCAGCCCCATGGCCTTTTCTCCTGCCTCCAGCCCCAGGCTGGCCAGGGCGTCGGGCACTACTTCATACAGCCATTGGAACAGCTCGTCTCCCGCGCTCTCCACGATTTGGGTGACCTGGGGGGGCACCAGAGTGAGAAAATGGGCAAGAAGCTCCTCCAGCTGATCCATTACGGCCTGCATGCTGTCCAGCAGGTAGCTCCAGTTGCGCGCCAGCGACATCAGCTGTCCTGCGGCGGCATAGACCAGAAGGGCCAGAGCGCCCCCCAGCAGGCCGAAAAGGAGCAGCAGAAGCAGCAGGGTGAGGGCGTGGCGGTTCCAGCCCAGGGCACGCTGCAATTTTTTTACCAGGGGGTTGAGCAGGGCGGCGGCGGCCAGGGCGAAGAGGAACGGGGCGAAAAGAGCCAGCAGGGATCGGCCGAAGCGCAGCACAAGGTACACCGTCAGCGCTGTCAAGACCAGCCGAATGCCCAGCCGCAGCCACAGCGCCCCCCGCTGTTTCCAGGTGAGCTGTCTGTTATTCATGGAGCGCACCTCCTTGAATTATAGCATACCACAAACAGAATGAATAATCTGTAAAATAAAAAGCTCAGCCGCAAAAGAGCAGCTGAAGCTTTCAAACATTACGTCCGGTAAACCAGTCCGATAAGGTTAGGACCTGCGTTGATGGCGATCACGCCGCCGATGTGATAGCACAAGGCGGGCTGCTCTCCCAGTTCCAGACGGCACAGGTCCAGCAGCCTGTCAGACTGCTCAACGTTGTTCCCCAGAATCATCAGGTAGGGGGTGCCGGCCCTTCGCTCCGCCTTGCACAGCTCCACCAGCCTGGAGACCACCGCCTTCTCACCCCGGACCTTCGCCAGAATTTTAGATTCCCCATCGGTAAAGGTCATTACAGGTTTCAGCCCAAGAGCCTCCCCTACAAAGGCGGCGGCGGCGGAAATCCGGCCCGACTTCTTAGCAAAGCGCAGGTCCAGCGGAGAGAAGATCACCCGCACATGGTCCACCCAGTCCTGAATAAAGTCCACAATCTCCTGGGACTGGCTTCCGTCCACGGCCATTCTGGCTCCCTGAACCACGGCCCAGCCGTAGCCCATGGTGTAGTTCAGCGCGTCGATAATGTGGATGTGAAACGTCTCCCGGGCCTCCGGGTGGTCCTTGTAAAACTCGCCTCTGGCCTGGTACGCGTTGGCGCAGGTGGCGGAGCCCTTGGAGTTGATGGAGGTGTGGATCAAATCGGTATATCCCGCCTCCCAGGCCGCCTCAAACACCTCAGTAAACACGTAGGGGTTGAGCTGGGCGTGGGTGGGAATCTGGGGGGCAGACAGGAGCATGTCATAAAATTCCTGAGGAGTAAAGTCAAAGCCGTCGTTATATTCCCGGTCACCCATGGCGATGGGGAAGGGAAGTACCTGAATATCCAGCTCCTCCCGCAGGGAGACGGGGATATCGGCGGCGGAGTCGGTGGTAAATTTGATGCGCGCCATAGTCGGTCTCCTTCATCCGTCGGGCAAGAGGGCCCGGTAGTCGTTTGGAAAAGTACAGTTAGTATGGCAGAAAATACCGGGCTTGTCAAATTAAAATACCATTAAGGTTTCTCTTTTTTTTCAAGCTTCCGCCGTGTCCCGTCTGGGTACTGGATGTAGGTGCTGTCCAGCTGAGCGGTGAGGCTGGCTTTCACCGCGTCGATATACTCCCGGCGCAGGGTGTCCCGCTCGGCGGTCTCCTCCGGGGTCAGTCCCTCCGGCCCTTTGGCTTTCCGTGCCAGTTCGTTGATGCGGTCAATCTTCTTCTGCTCCATTAAATATACCTCTCAATTACCATTATGGTCCGGCCCTTTTTCGACAGTCCTGATACCTCTTTCACCACGCATTTGCCCAGCCCCCGGCAGGTAATCACATCCCCCTCGGCTACCTGGCGGTCACCTTTCAGACATTCCCGGTGGTTGATGGCCGCCTTACCCGATGCGATGAGGGCGGCGGCCTTGCTCCGGGACAGGGAGAAGCCGGCGGCCAGCACTGCGTCCAGCCGGGGGGCGGCCACCGTGTCCCGGATGGTTTTTACCTGGACAGGGGTAGGGACGAGCCGCTCCAGGGGAATCTCCGTAAACCTGGCTTTCCACCGGCCGGCGCCCTCCCACTGGGACAGGAGGATGGGGACGGCCTCCCGCAGGGCAGCCACCTGGCACAGCCCCGGCTGGGGAAGCAGGATGTCCCCCAGCACCTCCCGGGTGAGGCCCAGACCCATCAGGGAGCCCAGAATATCCCGGTGGGTGGGGGCGGCCCCGGCAGGAAATTTGGCCTCCAGCGCGGCCAGCGGCCCGTCCAGGCCGCCGGGAGGGGCGTCCAGCTCCTGCCAGTCCGCCGGAAAAAAGCAGATATTCCGCTCGCTTTCCGGATACCCGCCCCAAAACAGGTGCCGGGGCTTGCCGCAGCTGTTCATCAAGTCTCTTACCGCGGCCTGTTCCCCCGGTGAGAGGAAGGGGGTGTGGGCGGGGACTCCCCGGTTCTGGGACAGCTCCAGCCTGTCCAGCGCCCGGGCCAGCAGAACACGCTCCTCCCCGTCGCGGGCACAGCGGTCCAGCAGCTCTTTTTTGTTCATGGCGCACACCTCCCCGTGTGGGGTACAGTATATCGGCTGCGGAGGGGAATGTCAAGGAATCACTTGACAAACCTCTTCCGGCGGCCTACAATGGGTGAGAACCGCAGTACAATCGAACACAGGGGCGCTGGGAGCGTAGTTTCCCGGCTGAGATGCAGAGGCAGATATGTTGTCTCCGGTCCCTTGAACCTGATCCGGGTAATGCCGGCGTAGGAAGTGGAAGAGAGATTTTGCCGTCGTCTCCTCTAAGACCGCACTACACCCGTCCGGATGTAATGCGGTATCTCACTTTATTGGAGGAAACGACTATGGAAGACGAGAAAAAACTGACCACCCGCCGTCTGGTGGAGAGTGCTGTGATGATTGCCATCGGCACCGTACTGTCTATGTTTGAGTTCAAGGGGCCGTGGGCGCTGGGGGGTGGAATTACCTTCTGCTCCATGCTGCCTCTGGTTCTGATTTCCTGGCGGCATGGCTGCCGTTGGGGAGTATTTGCGGCCTTTGTACACAGTCTGCTCCAAATGATTTTGGGCATCTCCAATGTGCAGTATGCCACAAATATGTGGACCGCGGTTCTGATTATTCTGTTTGACTATGTGATTGCCTACTCAGTTATTGGCTTGTCTGCCATGTTCAAAAAACGGATGGAAAATCAGCGCGTCGCTCTGGTGTTGGGCATCATGGTTACATTTTTGCTCCGGCTGGCCTGCCACTACATCTCCGGCGTAGCGGTGTGGGAGGTTCTTTGGCCCAATGAGCTGGGTTGGGCCGCACCCATCTGGTCCATCTCTTACAACGCCAGTTATATGGTTCCGGAAATAATAATTACTGGTATCGTGGCGGCAGTGAGTTATCGTCCGTTGCGGAAATACTATCAGGGTGAGGACCTGAGATAAGCCCCACGGGGGCGAAAGGAGGCCCCATGGGGAAATTTGACGGCATTTTACTGGCCAGCGACTTTGACGATACGCTGTATACGGAGGACCTGCGCATCCCGGCGCGCAACCTGGAGGCCATTCGTTATTTTACCGGGGAGGGCGGATATTTCACCGTCTCCACCGGCCGGGCTCACCGCACCTTCGCCCCCCATGCCCCCCTCATTCCCATGAACGCCCCGGCGGTGCTGTCCAACGGCGCGGCCATCTATGACTTTCGGGCGGACCGGGTGCTGGAGCAGACCCATCTGCCCGATACAGCCCCCGCTGACCTTGCGGCTGTGATGGAGGTGTTTCCCACCCTGTCTCTGGAGGTGTACCACGGGGAGGAAATCTATGTCTGCAATCCCAACTATATTACCCTGGCCCATTTGAAAAAAGTAAACTGCGATTACACCCAGTGCCCTGTGAATGCCATGCCTGCCCCCTGGGTGAAGGCCCTGCTCCACCAGGAGCGAGAGGTTCTCCTCCCGGTCCAGGCCTGGCTGCTGGAGCGGTTCGGGGACAAATATGAGGCCATCTTCTCCAACCCCTGCTATCTGGAGCTTACCGCCAAGGGGAGCACCAAGGGAGGGATGGTGGCTCGGGTGGCCCGGATGCTGAATGTGCCGCCGGAGCGCGTCTACTGTGTGGGGGACAACCAGAATGACATTACCATGCTGGCGCTATCCGCCATTCCCTTTGCCCCCGCCAACTGCGCCCAGGAGGTAAAGGACTGGGGCGCCCGTGTCCTGTGCCGCTGCGACGACGGTGTGATCGGGGATATCGTGGATATTCTTGACAAGCTGTATTAAAAAAACGCCTCATTCGGCCGGGAGAGAAATTTGATTGCGGTAAAGGGTATATACTGTCAAAACACAATCTGGAGGGAAGTGTTCCCCTCCAGATTTTTATAGTTTGATCTCACTGTGTTTCTTATCGTTATGGTATAGTGGTCAGGAGGAATGACGCAATTTTAAGGCATAAGGGAGGAAAAATGCGAGAATGTTTACATTAATTTTAGAAGAGGAAGAACAGACAGAAGAAAGAAAATGAGCGGCAGGCCCCCGGCGTCAGCCGGGGGCCTGGTCACATTCACATATCCATGGCGTCGGCCAGATGGTCGATGGCCTCATTGACCCGGCGGGCGGCCTTGTTGGCGGTCCGCTTCAGATGCCGGGCGGAGGACGGCGTCATTGTGGCGCTCAGGGCCGCGCCGGCGGCCATTCCGGCCACTGCGCCCATGAGAAACATACCGGTGCCATGGCAGGTATAGGAGTTGGCGTGCATTGTTTTCCCTCCCTTTTCGCGGAGAACTGTTAGACTTCTCCGCCACGGTTAGTATCTCCGGAAAAACGAAAAAACTCGTTGCTAAATCCTGTATCTTCCGCTATAATTTATTCTAAGGGTACTATAGGCTTTGGAGCGGAAAGAGAACTGGAATCCAAGGCCGGTACGGAAAAATACAGAAAATTTACCATATCATGGCGGAGGACGCGTATGAAGCTTTTGATCAAGAACGGGCGGGTGGTCCATCCGGTAACGGGTACCGTCCTGCTCCAGGACATTTTGGCGGAAAACGGCCGCGTCGGCCTGCTGGAGCACGGCCTGGACTGTGAGGCGGACCAGGTGATCGACGCCGGGGGGCTGATGGTGGCGCCCGGTCTGGTGGACATGCACGTCCACCTCCGGGATCCGGGGCTGACCTATAAGGAGGATATTATAACCGGCTGCCGGGCGGCCGCCCGGGGCGGCGTGACCTCTATGGCCTGCATGGCCAACACCAGTCCAACGGTGGACTGCCCCGAGCAGGTGAGGTATGTGCTGGACCGGGCCAGGCAGGCCAACGGCGTGGGCGTGTACCCGGTGGCGGCTTTGTCCAAGGGTCTGCGGGGAGAGGAGCCCACGGATGCTGAGGCCCTCCGGAGAGCGGGAGCGGTGGCCCTGTCAGATGACGGAAGCAACGTGGATAACGCCAACCTGATGCGGGATGTGCTCATCCGGGCCCGGCAGCTGGAAATGCCGGTTCTGTGCCACTGTGAGGACACCTCCATGGTGGCCGGCCGGGCAGTGAACGAGGGCAGCGTGTCCCGCCAGCTGTGGCTGGAGGGACGGCCCGCCATCGCGGAGGAGATTATGGTCATGCGGGACGCCATGCTGGCGGAGGAGACCGGGGCCCGGGTCCATATCTGCCACGTGTCCACCGCCCGGAGCGTGGAGATTATCCGGAAGATGAAGAAAAAGGGGGTCTCCATCACTTGTGAGACCTGTCCTCAGTACTTCACCCTTACCGAGGACGAGGTGCTCAGGGAAGGAGCTCTGGCCCGGGTCAACCCGCCCCTGCGCACCCAGAAGGACGTACAAGGCATCATTGCCGGGCTGAGGGACGGAACCATTGACGCCATCGCCACCGATCACGCCCCCCACTCCCCAGAGGAGAAGGCCCGGCCCCTCAGCCGCGCCCCCAGCGGCATGATTGGCCTGGAGACCAGCCTGGCCCTCACCCTCACCCAGCTCTACCACACCAAAAAGATGGATATCCCGGCCATCTTCCGCCATATGTCCACTAACCCGGCGGAGATTCTCCACTTGGCACGGGGACGTATGTCCCTGGGGGCGGTTGCCGACCTGGTTATCTTTGACCCGGACGAGGCCTGGACGATTGACCCGGAGCAGTTCGCCTCCAAGGCCCGCAATACCCCCTTCGCCGGGCGGACGGTGAAGGGAAGGGTAAAATATACCGTTGTAAAGGGTGAGGTCATCTATCGGGACGACAGATAGGAGCGGCCCCAGACCGTTCGCTGGAGAGAGGAGCGAATTTATGAAGAAATCAACCCGGAACAATCTGGTTTACTGGGGTGTCGCGGCAATGATTATTGCCGTCTGCGGGGTGCTTGCCCTGGGGGGCTGGCGTATGGCGAGTGTAGTCATGCTGTCGGCAGTCTGGGTGTGGATAGGCCTTTGTATGCTTCTGAACATCCATCCCATGATTGAAGAACGGAATTACTCCCGGTGGTACTGCCGCGCTATAGCGCTGAGTTACTTCCTGTTCGCCGCCGGAATGGCCGCGATAGGGTTTATTCCTCTGGGATGGCCTACTGTTGTGCCGATTGTGGTAGTGATTGTGGCAGTTATCGCCATGATGGTGGTGGAGAGCCGGGAAAAGCGGGAGAAACAGAAAAGACAGAACGAGCCGGAATAGAAAGGAAGAGACAATATGTCGTTCGATATTTTGCAGGATAAAATCAGAGCGATGAAGAACCCGACCGTGGCTGGGCTGGATGCCCGGATCGAGTATGTTCCGGAGCACATCCGGCAGGCCGCCTTTGAGGAGCACGGCGTGGGCCTGAAGGGGGCCGCCGAGGCTGTCTGGCAGTTCAACACCGGCCTGATTGATGCGTTATGTGACATTGTCCCGGCAGTAAAACCCCAGGCGGCCTACTACGAGAACCTGGGCTGGCAGGGGATGGAAGTGCTGGAACGCACCATCCACTACGCCAAGGAGAAGGGCCTGTTTGTCATCGCCGACATCAAACGGGGGGACATCGGCTCCACCGCCGCCGCCTACGCCGAGGGCTGGCTGTCCGGGGCAAAGATTGAGGGGAGACAGTTCAAGTCCTTCGATGCCGACTGCGTCACCCTCAACGGCTATATGGGCTCCGACTCCATCAGACCCTTCCTGGAGGCCGCCAAGGGGGAGGATAAGTGCGTCTTTGTGCTGGTAAAGACATCCAATCCCGGCTCCGGGGAGCTCCAGGATATCCCCGCCGGAGACCGGCTGGTCTATCAGGTGATGGGTGATCTCAACGAGCGCATCGCCGCCGGCACCGAGGGAAAGTACGGGTATACCTGCGCCGGCGCGGTCACCGGGGCAACGTATCCCTCCGACATCCGCGCCCTGAGAAAGCGGCTGGAACACACCTTTTTCCTTGTGCCGGGCTACGGCGCCCAGGGGGGCACGGCGGACGATGTGCGGTACGCCTTCGACAAGTACGGCCACGGAGCGATCGTCAACTCCTCCCGGGGGATTATGTGCGCCTGGCAGAAGACCGGCGGGGACGGCCGTGACTTCGCCGCCGCCGCCCGGAACGCCGCTCTGGCCATGCGGGACGACATTCGGCAGTTTGTGACCATCGTGTAAGAGAGGAGCGCTTGATATGGCTAAGGAATGTGCGTTTTGCGGCGCGAAGCTGAACATGTTTGCCAGTTCCCTGGTGTGTGGCAACGTATCTCAGCCGGTATGCAAGGACTGTGGGGAGAAGTACGCCGAAAGCCCGCAGCTTGAGCGGTGCCGGGAACTGCTCAAGGGCAGCTGGGCCGCAGAGCCGGAGAAGCTGCGGGCCTTTTTGGCGGAGCAGGAGCGGGAGGCAGAGGCCCAGAGGACCGAGGCGGAGCGGCTGGGCAAGCTGATGAATTGCTGCGGCCAGCCCATGACCCCGCTGGGTGTTTCAGAATTTCAGCTGGGCTGTCAGGGCTGGATTCTGGGGGATCTGCCCAACCTGCTGGCGGGAGCCATGGAGCTTGCTGTGTTCCGGTGTGAACACTGCGGACAGATCCGGTTTATGGATCCCGAGTTTATCAAAACAAAAGAAAGTGGGAATCCCACATGAAAGTGGAGCGCAAGTGCAGAATTGTGGAGAAAACGCAGATGGGAGACGCCATTTATATGGTGTTGGCCGTAGGGGATATGGTCCGCACGTCCGGCGTGCGCCCCGGACAGTTTGTCCACATCAAGTGCGGAGACGCAAACCTGCTCCGCCGCCCCATCTCCATCTGCCAGTGGGCGGGGAGCGGGGACGGCGATACCCTTACCGTCGTCTTTGAGGTCCGGGGGGAGGGCACGGCCTGGCTGGCCCGCCGTCCCGTGGGCCACACAGTGGATGTGCTGGGGCCCCTGGGCAACGGGTTCGAGGCGGAAGGCGGCCCCTACCTTCTGGTGGGGGGCGGCATCGGCGTGCCCCCCATGCTGGGCTGCGCGGGGACCAGCGGCGGGACCTCTACCGCCATTTTAGGGTTCCGTTCCAAGGAAAAGGCCATTTTGCTGGACCAGTTCGCCAGCGATTGCGCTGACTGTCTGGTAGCCACCGACGACGGCTCTCTGGGTTACCACGGCTTTGTGGATGCCCTGGTCCGGCAGGAGCTGGAGAAGGAGCACCACTACCAGGGTGTGCTGGCCTGCGGGCCCAAGCCCATGCTGAAGAGTGTGGCCAAGGTGGCGGCGGAGTTCGGCGTGCCCTGTCAGATATCCATGGAGGAGCGGATGGGGTGCGGCGTGGGGGCCTGTCTTGTCTGTGCCGCCCCTATGAAGGACGGGACAGTAAAGCACGTGTGCAAGGACGGCCCGGTATTTGACGCCCGGGAGGTGGATTGGGATGCCTGATATGACCGTCAATCTGGCGGGGATTGCCCTAAAAAATCCCGTGGTGGTGGCCTCGGGAACCTTTGGCTTCGGCCGGGAATACAGCCGGTTTTACGACCTGGGGGAGCTGGGCGGCATCTGCGCCAAGGGCCTCACCCTTCACCCCCACACCGGCAACCCAGCCCCCCGGATCGCGGAGACCCCTATGGGCATTCTCAACTCCGTGGGGCTGGAAAACCCTGGAGTAGACGCCTTTATTGCCGAAGAGCTGCCCTTCCTGCGGCAATTTGATACCAAAGTGATCGCCAATATCTCCGGCAACACCCCGGAGGAGTACGGCGTCATGTGCGAAAAACTCTCCGCCGCCGGGGTGGATCTGATTGAGGTAAACATCTCCTGCCCCAACGTAAAGGCGGGGGGGCTGGCCTACGGTACCCGGCCCGAGCTGGCCGCCGAGGTCACGGAGGAGGCGAAAAAGCACGCCGGGGATGTGCCCGTGATGGTAAAGCTGTCTCCCAATGTCACCGATATCACCGAAATTGCCAGGGCGGCGGAGGGGGCCGGAGCGGACGCCCTGTCCCTCATCAACACCATGCGGGGAATGCGCGTCGACGTGAATACCCGCCGGCCGGTACTGAAAATGAACACTGGCGGACTGTCCGGCCCAGCTGTGCTGCCGGTGGCGGTGCGGATGGTGTGGGAGGTGGCCCAGGCCGTGTCCCTGCCCATTCTGGGTATGGGGGGAGTGGCAAAAGGGGAGGACGCCGCCCAGCTGATGCTGGCCGGAGCCTGCGCCGTGGCGGTGGGCACCGCCCTGTTTGCAGATCCCTTTGCTCCCCTGCATGTCCGGGACGGCCTGAAGGAGATCGCCGCCTGTCAGGGACTGGAGGCGGTGTCAGAGCTCACCGGAGGGATACGGCCCTGGTAAAAGGAGGTTACGCCATGCTGGAACACATCATTGAGCTGTGCCTGCCAACCATTATCTCCGCCTGTGAGCTGATGGGCATTTTTGTGGTGGCGGTCACCGCCCTGCGGGCGTTCTGGCTCTACTGCGCCGGAATGGTAAGCCGCCGTCCCCGGAACATCAAGTTTTATCTGGCCGACGGCCTGGCCACCAGCCTGGAATTTAAAATGGCCGCGGAGATCTTGAAAACCGTATTGGTCCGGGACCTGAACGAGCTGATGGTGCTGGGCGCGGTTATTTTGCTGCGGGCGTTGCTGTCTCTGCTGATCCACATCGAGATGAAGGGAGAGCATCCCCAAGATCACAAGAGCGAGGAGCCTTGACATGACTACCATCTATCTCATCCGCCACGCTGAGGCGGAGGGCAATCTGTACCGCCGGGTCCACGGCTGGTATGACTCCCTGATTACAGATAACGGCTACCGGCAGATTGCGGCCCTGGAGAAGCGGTTTCGGGGCATCTCCATCGACGCTGTCTACTCCAGCGACCTGTTCCGTACGCGTACCACCGCCCGGGCGGTCTATGTACCCAAGGGGCTGGAGCTGCATACTGACCCCGGGCTGCGGGAGTTGAAGCTGGGAGACTGGGAGGACATGACCTTTGGCTTTGTCCGCCACCGGTTTCCCCAGGCTATGGAGCTGTTCAACCGTACCGACCCGGCCTGGGAGGTGCCCGGCGGGGAAAGCTTCTTCCAGCTGGGGGAACGTGTGGAGGAGGCTGTGCGCCGGATTGCGCGGAGGCACAGCGGACAGACTGTCGCCCTGTTCAGCCACGGTATGGCCATCCGCCAGTTTTTAGGCCGGGTGAAAAATGTCCCGCCGGAGCAGTGGCACAGCATGCCCCACGGGGACAACACGGCGGTAAGCTGCCTGACCTGGGATGGAGAGCGGTTCGCGATTGAATTTGAGATGGACAACTCCCACCTGTCGGAGGATATCTCCACCCTGGCCCGTCAGGCCTGGTGGCGCAAGGGCGGTAAGGCCCAGGATGTAAACCTGTGGTACGCCCCCCTTGACCAGGAGCGGGATTGGACAATCTATCTGGAGGCGCGCCGGGAGTCCTGGGTCCTGGCCTATGGCGCCGGCGTCCCCTTTGACCGGGAAGAGGCGCTCCAAAATGCCGGCGACAATCTGTCCCGCACCCCCTGGGGGGTGACGCTGGCGTTCGCCGGAGATCAGCTGGCCGGGGTGCTGGAGCTGGACCCCTCCCGCTATGCGCGGGAAAAGGCTGGCTGCATCCCCTTCTGCTGGGTGGCTCCCCAGCGGAGAGGCCAAGGGCTGGGAATACAGCTTATCGGGCAGGCGGTTGCGTTCTACCGCCCCATAGGCCGGAACCGGCTGCGCCTGCACTGCCCAGCGGGCAACGAGGCGGCCCGGCGCTTCTTCCAAAAATATGGCTTTACAAACGTCAGCGGGGCGGACAGCGCCGGCCTGCTGGAGAAGTACATCGGGTATGACCAATAAAGGAGGGGCTGCCTGTGCCCTTTGACCGCGACTTATTCCTCCCCGTGAGCCGGGAGGATATGACCCGCCGTGGATGGGACGGATATGATTTTCTGCTTATCACAGGGGATGCCTATGTGGACCACCCCTCCTTCGGCACGGCCATCATCGGCCGGATTCTGGAGGCGGAGGGATACCGGGTAGTGGTGCTGGCCCAGCCGGACTGGAGAAGCGCGGCCCCCTTTGCGGCCTTGGGCCGCCCCAGGCTGGGGGTATTCATCGGGGCGGGGAACATCGACTCCATGGTGGCCCACTACACCGCGGCCAGAAAGCGCCGCCACGACGACGCCTATTCCCCCGGGCGGAAAGCGGGCCTGCGGCCTGACCGTGCCACCATTGTCTATTCCAACCGGATGCGGGAAGCCTTTGGGGATATTCCCATCGTCATTGGCGGGCTGGAGGCCTCTCTGCGCCGCTTTGCCCATTACGACTACTGGGAGGACAAGGTGCGCCGGTCCATCCTCTTCGACGCTCAAGCGGATATTCTCACCTATGGCATGGGGGAAACCGCCACCCTGGAGATCGCCGCCCGGCTGGCCTCTGGGAGCCCTGTTTCCGAAATTACCGATGTGCGGGGTACCTGCGTGGCGGCGAAATACCCTGGCATCTGTGCTTATCCTAAGGTGGAGGTGTCCTCCTTTGAGGAGGTTTCCGCTTCGAAACGGGACTACGCTCAGGCCAATATGACGGAGTATCTGGAGCACGACGCGGTGTCCGGCAAAGCCATTATCCAAAAGCATGGGGATCGCTTCCTGATTGTAAACCCGCCCGCGCCTCCGCTGACCACAGCGGAGATGGACCGGGTGGCCGAGCTGCCCTATGTTCGGGAGCCCCACCCTATGTACGACAGTCAGGGAGGTGTGCCCGCCATCGAGGAGGTGCGGTTTTCCGTCACCCACAACCGGGGATGCTTTGGGGCCTGCAATTTCTGTTCCCTGGCCTTCCACCAGGGGCGCACCATCTCCTGCCGCAGCCACGACAGTGTGGTTCGAGAGGTAAAAGCCCTCACGGAGCACCCTGGCTTTAAGGGCTATATCCACGACGTGGGCGGCCCCTCGGCCGCCTTCCGCCGTCCCTCCTGCCAGAAGCAGCTCAAACACGGCATGTGCCGCAACCGGGCCTGCCTGGCCCCTGAGCCCTGCCCCAACCTGGATGCCGACCACACCGACTACATGATGCTTCTGCGCAAGCTGCGGGC
Source organism: uncultured Bacillota bacterium (assembly GCA_947073765.1). Taxonomy (GTDB): domain Bacteria; phylum Bacillota; class Clostridia; order Oscillospirales; family Oscillospiraceae; genus Lawsonibacter. The sequence continues at coordinate 17,944 of CAMTMZ010000002.1, forward strand.
GATCCCCAAGGTAAAAAAGGTGTTTATCCGTTCCGGCATCCGGTTTGACTTTCTAATGAAGGATCCCAGCGGGGAATTTTTTACCGACCTGGTCCAGCACCATATCTCCGGCCAGCTGAAGGTGGCCCCGGAACACTGCGTGGCCCGTACCCTGGACTACATGGGCAAGCCCCACATTCAGGTGTATGAGAAGTTTCGGGAGAAATATTTCAAACTCAATCGCCGGTATGGGAAGGAGCAGTATCTGGTGCCCTACCTCATCTCCTCCCACCCGGGCTGCACCCTGGCTGACGCGGTGGAGCTGGCCGAGTGGCTCAACAGACAGGGACACATGCCCGAGCAGGTCCAGGACTTCTACCCAACCCCCGGCACCCTGGCCACCTGCATGTGGTATACCGGCCTGGATCCCAGGACCATGGAGCCGGTATTTGTCCCCAAGAGTCCCCATGACAAGGCGCTTCAGCGAGCCCTGATGCAGTGGCGCAAACCTCAAAACCGCAAGCTGGTGCTGGAGGCCCTCCACAAGGCGGGCCGGGAGGACCTGATCGGCTACGGCAAGCACTGCCTGATCAAGCCGGAGCGGACCGCTGCTCCGGCGCATCACCCGCAACCCTTCCAAAGCCGGGATGGAAAGCGGGGTAAGCAGCCGCGCGCCAATTCCCGTCTCCGTGTAGAGAAAAAAGACAAACCGTCCCGGCCTGGGCGGGGGAAAGGCTGGGCGAAGCCGAAGAAAAAGAAATAAAGAGCGGGACGGGCATCAGCCCATCCCGTTTTGATTAATAGCGCACTGCGCTGGAGTCAGGTTCCCAGCTGGGTGTGCCGGAATAGTTATTGGTTCCGGTAATGTCCCGGGCGGCGTTGCCGATGCTGCGGCCGATGTCCCCGATCGCGTCGCCGGTGTCCCGAACGATATCACGGGCGTCCCGGGTCAGGTCACGGGCGGCATTGCTGCTGTCCCGGCCGTAGACCTGACCGTTGGAGCCGGCGGTATAGCGTCCGTCGTAAAAATAATCACGTCCCTGATTGTCAAAGGTGTTGTACCGCCGGGTTACCTGGCCCGCGGAGCCTCCGCTCCCGGTTCCGGAGGTGGTCCCGGAGGTAGTGCCGCTGTTATTCCCGGTGCCGCCATTGGTGTTGGCGCCAGTATTTGGGTCCCGGTTGCTGCAAGCCGCCAGTGAGGCCGCAAGAGTGAGGGCCAGGGCAAAAACCGCAATATTCTTTTTCATCCAAAAATCCTCCCGCTTTTTGATTCACGGAAGTCCCATCCGTGGAGTAGTATATGACCAAATCGGGCTGGTCAGTCCGGAAATGACCGGCTAAATTGGATTATCTGACCGGTTTTGACTGGAAAATCCCGGAAAGCTCTTTGATTTTTTGGAAAAAAATTGGACGTAATCCCTTGCAATTGCGGTGGGGATGTGGTATAGTATGACTAGAATGAAGGTAGTATTGGTGAGAGTGGGGTCGCGGCTCCGCTCTTTTTGATTGGAAAGAAGCGCCGAACAAGAAGGATGTGTCAACATGGCGAAAGTAACCGACACTGTGGCCGCCCTGGCCCTTCCGGTTGTGGAGGAGGCGGGCTGTTCCCTGTGGGATGTGGAGTATGTAAAGGAAGCGGGAACCTGGTTCCTCCGGGTTTACATTGATAAGGAGGGCGGCGTATCCATTGACGACTGCGAGGCCGTCTCCCGTCCCCTGTCTGATCTGCTGGACCAGCAAGACCCCATAGAGGGCAGCTACACCTTTGAGGTCTCCTCCGCCGGAGCGGACCGGGCGCTAAAAAAGCCCGAGCACTTTGAGAAATTCCAGGGAGAAGAGATAGAGGTCAGGCTCTACCGCCCCCGGGAGGGCCGCAAGGAATTTATAGGCCGGCTGAAGGGCTATGAGAACGGGACTGTCACCCTGGACATGGACGGCGAGGAGGCCGTTTTTACCAAACAAGAGACCGCACTGGTACGGCTGTATCTGCGGGTTTGACTTTAGGAGGAAGAGCACCGTGGCAAAAAGAGTGACAAAGAAGGCCGTCAACAGCAACGAGATGGACGGCAAGGAATTTTTCGAGGCGATTCATCAGATCGAGCAGGAGAAGGGGATTAAGCCGGGCTACATGATGGAGAAGGTGACCCAGGCGCTGCTGTCGGCCTACCGCCGGGACCACGAGGGAGTAGGAGACAATCTGGTCATCGAGGCGGATGAAACTACCCACACTGTCCGGCTGTTTCTAAAAAAGGACGTGGTGGAGGAGGTGGACAACCCGGGTGCGGAGATCAGCCTGGAGGAGGCCCGCCGCTCTCTGCCCCAGGCGGAGCTGGGAGACACGGTGCGCATGGAGGTAAAGGCCCGGTCCTTTGGCCGCATTGCCGCCCAGACGGCCCGCCAGGTTATCATCCAGGGCATCCGCGAGGCGGAGCAGGGGATGATCTACGATGAATTTTCCACCAAGGAGCATGAGCTGCTCACCGGAGTGGTCACCCGCATTGATCCCCGGAGCGGAGCGGTGTCGCTCCGCCTCCACGCCGGCGACCAGTTTACCGACGCCTATCTGGGCTCCGGCGAGCAGGTAAAGGGGGAGCACTACATGGAGGGCCAGCGGCTGAAGGTCTATGTGGTGGAGGTCCGCAAGGCCACCAAGGGGCCTCAGGTCCTGATCTCCCGCACCCACCCCGGTCTGGTCAAGCGGCTGTTTGAGCTGGAGGTCCCCGAGGTCTATGACGGCACGGTGGAGATCCGCTCTGTGGCCCGGGAGGCCGGTTCCCGCACGAAAATGGCGGTTTGGTCCCCGGAGCCCAATGTGGACCCCATTGGCGCCTGCGTCGGCCCGCGGGGCCAGCGGGTAAACACCATTGTGGAGGAGCTGAAGGGGGAGAAGATCGATATTATCCGCTGGTCGGAGGACCCTGGGGAGTATATCGCCGCCGCCCTGTCCCCCGCTGACGTCATCAGTGTGGAGGAGCTTCCCCCTGCGGGCGACGCCAGGAGCTGCCGGGTGGTGGTGCCGGACGACCAGCTGTCCCTGGCCATCGGCAAGGAGGGGCAGAACGCTCGCCTGGCCGCCAAACTCACCGGCTATAAGATTGACATTAAGCCCTCCTCCGCCCCCCTGGAGCCCATTGAGGAGCTCATCGCTCAGGCTGAGACGGAAGCCGCCGAGGATGCCCTGGAGGCGGCTATGGCCCAGGCGGAGGAGCGTGGGGAGATTCCAGAGGAGTAACCCCCGCGGGAACGGCGGCAGGCCGCCGGGAGGACCTATGAAACCTCAGGGAGGAGGAAGTGCCTTGCCCAAGAAGATACCTATGCGCCAGTGCGTTGGCTGCCGGGAGATGAAAGAGAAGAAGGCGCTCATCCGGGTGGTAAAATCACCGGAGGGAGCGGTATCCCTGGACCCGAGGGGAAAGCTGCCCGGCCGGGGGGCCTATCTATGTCCCGACGGCGAATGTCTGAAGCGGGCCCGGAAGAGCCGGGCTCTGGAGCGGGCTTTTGCCGCTCCGCTGCCTCCTGAGGTGTGGGCGGGGCTGGAGGAACAGATGAAGGAGGTGGCGCCCGATGGCTAGCGACCCCGTTCTTCATCTGCTGGGACTGGCCAAAAAAGCAGGCCGGCTGGAAATTGGCGAGGAGCCGGTGGGGGCGGCGTGCCGTGCCCGCCAGGCCCGCCTTGTGCTGCTGGCCCAGGACGCCGCCCCCAATACCCGCCGCCGTACCGCCCATTTTGGCCAGTCGGGAGATGTGCTCTGGCTGGAGGCCCCCTTTGACAAGGCCCAGCTGGGCTTTATCCTGGGTCGGTTCTCCTGCGCTATGCTGGCCATCACCGACGCGGGTTTTGCCGCCGCCGTAACGGAGAAGCTGGCGCTAGCTGACCTGGACAAATACGGCTTTGCCGCCCAGCAGCTGCGTGCCAGGGCCGACCGGGCCCTCAAGCGGCAGAAGGAGAAGCGGCAGCATGAAAAGAATATCCGCGCCGGAAAAAAGAAACCCTAGGAGGTGTATCCATCCATGATGATAAAATATCCCGTCCATAAGCTGGCCAAAGACTTTACCAAAAGCGGCAGGGCCCTGCCCTCCAAAGAGGTCATGGATATCCTGACCCAATACGGCCACCCGCCCAAGAATCATATGCAGCCCCTCACTGACCTGGAGCTGTCTATTGTGTTCGAGTACCTGACCCAGCACAATCAGATCGACTCCATCGAGTCGGTCTACGCTGATGTGTACCACGAGCCGGAGACCAAGAAGGAGGCCCCCAAGGCTGAGGACAAACCCGCCCCAAAGGAGGGGGAAAAGAAGGAGCAGCAGCCCAGGCAGGAGCAGCCGGTCAAACCGGCCCAGCCCCAGCAGGGACAGGCCAAGCCCGCCCTCCAGCAGCCTACCACCCGTGTCCCGGCCAAGAAGGTGGTGGATACCCGGGGCGGCCCGGCGGTGAATCTGGACAAGTACGATGAGCGGCTGGAGAATTTCACCGACCAGCGCCGCCAGGATATGCGTGGCGGCAAGCAGAAGCTGCAAAAGCAGAACCAGCGAGGCCGCCAGCAGGGCGGCCGGAGCCAGAGTTTTGGCAGCAAGCGCCGCCAGGAGGAGCAGGACCGGATGCGCCGGCTCCAGCTGGAGATTGCCAAGAAGGCCCCCACCAAGGTGCTTATCCCCGACGAGATCGGCGTAGGCGAGCTGGCCTCCCGGATGAAGAAAACCGGGGCGGAAGTGGTGAAGTGCCTGATCAAAAACGGTGTTATGGCCTCCCTGAGCGACATTATCGACTTCGACACCGCCGCCATCATCGCCGAGGAGATGGGCTGCAAGGTGGAGAAGGAGGTCATTGTCACCATCGAGGAGCGGCTTATCGACACCGCCGAGGACAAGGCGGAGGACCTGGTGGCCCGCGCCCCCGTGGTGGTGGTCATGGGCCACGTGGACCACGGCAAGACCTCTCTGCTGGACTATATCCGCAGCGCCAACGTGGTTTCCGGCGAGGCGGGGGGTATCACCCAGCACATCGGCGCCTATCAGGTGGAGGTGAAGGACCACACTGTCACTTTCCTGGACACTCCCGGCCACGAGGCCTTTACCGCTATGCGGGCCCGGGGCGCCATGATTACTGACGTGGCTATTCTGGTGGTGGCGGCTGACGACGGCATCATGCCCCAGACTGTGGAGTCTATCAACCACGCCAAGGCTGCCAATATCCCCATTATCGTGGCCATCAACAAGATGGATAAGCCCTCCGCCAATCCTGACCGGATCATGCAGCAACTCACCGAGTACGAGCTGGTGCCCGAGGAGTGGGGCGGCGAGACCATTGTTTGCCCCATCTCCGCTAAGACGGGTATGGGCATCGACAACCTGCTGGACATGGTGGTGCTCACCGCCGAGGTTCAGGAACTGAAGGCCAACCCCAACCGTACCGCCCACGGCGCGGTGATTGAGGCCCGGCTGGACAAGGGGCGTGGCCCGGTAGCCACTCTGCTGGTGCAGAACGGCACCCTGAAGCAGGGCGATGTGATTATCGCAGGCACCGCCGTGGGCCGTGTCCGGGCTATGACCAACGCCCGGGGTCAAAAGCTTACCGAGGCAGGCCCCTCCGTGCCCGTGGAGATTATCGGCATGGGTGAGGTTCCCGGCGCGGGGGACGACTTCCACGCCGTGGCCGACGAGCGCATGGCCCGGGAGCTGGTGGAGCAGCGCAAGCACGAGCAGAAGACTGCCGCCAGCAGCTCTGTGGGCAAGGTCACCCTGGAGGATCTGTTCAGCCAGATCCAGGCTGGGGAGATGAAGAACCTGAACGTCATCGTTAAAGCGGACGTCCAGGGCTCCGCCGAGGCCGTTAAGGCCTCCCTGGAGAAGCTCACCAACGAGGAGGTCCGGGTGCGGGTGATCCACTGCGCTGTGGGCGCCATCAGTGAAAGCGACGTGATGCTGGCCTCCACCTCCGGCGCCATCATTGTGGGGTTCAATGTCCGTCCGGACAACAATGCCAAGGACTCCGCCGCCCGTACCGGAGTGGATATGCGGATGTACCGGGTGATTTACGATGCCATCAACGAGGTAGAGGCGGCCATGAAGGGTATGCTGGCCCCCAAGTTCCGGGAAGTGGACCTGGGCCGGGCCGAGGTTCGGAATGTGTTCCGCATCACCGGTGTGGGTATGGTGGCCGGCTGCTATGTGCTGGACGGCAAGATGCAGCGCAACGCCCAGATGCGTCTGCTCCGGGACAACATCGTCATCTACGACGGCGCCATCGCCTCCCTCCAGCGCTTCAAGGACTCCGTCAAGGAAGTGGCTTCCGGCTACGAGTGCGGCATCACCTTTGAGAAGTTCCAGGACATCAAGGAGGGCGACATCATCGAGGCTTTCCTCATGGAGCAAATTGAGGTTTAAGCTTTCAGCCGACGGGGCGGGCGTTTTCGCCCGTCCCGGTTTGCTTGTGGAGGGAGAAAATGAGCCGTGTCTATGTATTAGCCTCCGACAATCTGCTGACAGGGTTGCAAGAGCTGAACTACTACCGCCAGGTGGTGGATGAATTAGGCTATCCTATGAGGCCCTTTCGATATGAAGTATCCTTGGAAAATAAGGAAAAGGACCTGGAGAATCTGCGAAGCTGTCTGGAGGAAAACTGCACTAAGGGAGAAGTGCTGGAGCTGTGGAGCATCTGGTTAAGCGGCGACGTGAACAAAAAACGCCCGCCCCGGTTTCAGGGCAGGCTGGCGGACTTCGACATGGAGGCGCTGGAACAGTTTTTGTCTGCGGGGGAAATTTGTTTCGATATTACTATTTAAGAGGAGAACCACTATGGCAAGCAATCGAATCGGACGTATCAACGAGGAGGTCCAGCGGGAGCTGGCCGCCCTGATTCCAACGGTGAAGGACCCCCGGGTGACGGGGATGATCTCCGTGACGGCGGTGGATGTAACCCCGGACCTGAAGTTCGCCAAGGCATATATCTCGGTGCTGGATAAGGAGGACAGCGTACAGGTTCTCAAGGGGCTGAAGTCGGCGGCCGGCTATCTGCGCCGGGAGCTGGGCCGGGCGCTGAACCTGCGCCATACCCCGGAGCTCACTTTTTTCCAGGATGACTCCATGGCCAAGGGCGCCCACATCCTGGAGATGCTCCGCAACCCGGAGGTGGTCAAGCCGGCCAATCCGGCCAACGAACACATCATTCTAGATGAGGAGGACTGACCCTATGACACCCCAAGAAGCAGCCGCTTTTCTGACGGATCACGACAACTATTTAATTCTCACTCACGTCCGCCCCGATGGAGATACTACCGGCTGTGCCGCCGGGCTGTGCCGCGCCCTGCGCCAGACGGGGAAGAGAGCCTTTGTGCTGGACAATCCCGGGGTCACGGAGCTGTTTGCTCCTTATCTTGATGGGTTGACAATTGGATCTGAATTTGTTCCGGAAACTGTCGTTTCAGTTGATATTGCCGCGAAAAGCCTCTTTTTTGAGGGGGCCAAGCCCTATTTGGACCGGGTGGACCTGGCCATCGACCACCATCCCTCCCAGGAGTTCTTTGCGAAGCAGACCTGTCTGGACAGCAAGCGTGCCTCCTGTGGTCAACTGATTTATGATATTGTGAGACAATTCGCATCCGTCACCCCGGAGATCGGCGAGGCCCTCTACGTGGCTCTGTCCACCGACTGCGGCTGCTTTCAGTACAGCAATACCGATGCCGATACCCACCGGATAGCCGCCGAACTGATGGACAGCGGCTTTGATCCCTATCCGGTGAACCGAAAATTTTTCCGCACCAAGACCCTCAAGCGCCTGAAGCTGGAGAGTATGCTCACCCAGGATATGGAGCTGCGGGACGGCGGCGCCACCGCCATGGTCTTTCTCACCCAGGAGCTCATCCGCCAAGTGGGGGTTGACGAGCGGGACATGGATAATGTCTCCGCCTTTGTGGGCCAGATTGAGGGGGTTAAGAACGGGATTACCCTGAAGGAGACGGAGGATGGCTATGTAAAAATTTCCCTGCGCACCGACCCCGGTGACCTAAACGCCAGCGCGGTCTGCGCTCTTCTGGGCGGCGGGGGCCATGCCGCCGCCGCCGGAGGTATGGTAAAAGGGTCTATAAACCAGGTGCGGCAGGCGGTAATTGACGCGATTAAGAAGGTGCGAGATGGCTAATGGAATTTTGATTATCGACAAGCCGGCCGGCTGGACATCTATGGATGTGTGTGCCAAGCTGCGAGGCATTTTTCATGAGAAGAGGGTGGGGCACAGCGGCACTCTGGACCCCATGGCGACCGGTGTGCTGCCCGTGTTTGTCGGCCGGGCCACCCGGGCGGTGGAGTTCGCGGAGAAATCCGATAAGGAATATGTCGCCGGTTTAAAACTAGGTGTTGTCACCAATACCCAGGACATTTCCGGCGAGGTGCTGGAACAGCGGCCGGTCCAGGTTGAACGGGGAGAGCTGGAGGCAACACTGGAGAAATTTCGGGGGGATATCCTTCAGGTGCCTCCCATGTACTCCGCGATTAAGATGGGCGGCAAGAAGCTATATGAGCTGGCTCGAAAGGGCTGTGAAGTAGAACGCCCTGCCAGATCTATAACCATAAAAGTCTTGGAAATTATAGATCAGCAAGGGAAGGACCTTTACATAATTCGGGTACTCTGCTCCAAGGGGACATACATCCGTGCCCTCTGCCACGACATCGGCCGGGCCCTGGGCTGTGGAGGATGTATGGCCTCTCTCAATCGGACCATGGCCGCGGGTTTCTGTCTGGAGGGGAGCCATACCCTGGAAGAGGTGCAGTCCGCCTCTGATCCCGAGGCTCTGCTTATGCCGGTGGACAGCCTGTTTCAGGACCGGGCCAGGCTGGTGCTGGACAGGGCGACAGAGAAAAAGATCCGGAACGGCATGATTGCCGTGCTGCCCCATCTGAACTCAGGGGAGTATCGGACCTACGCCATAGGCGGCGAGTTTCTGGCTCTGTGCCGGTGCCGAAACGGAAAGCTGGCCGCAATCAAAAGTTTTTTTGAGGTGTAATTTTCAATGGAGAAACAACGCAGAGTGATCGCCCTGGGCTTTTTTGACGGGGTGCATCTGGGCCACGGGGCGCTGCTGCGCGCCGTAAAGGAGACTGCGGACCGGCTGGCGGCTGTCCCGGCGGCCTTCACGTTTGATAAGAGCCCCACCGCTGTCATCACCGGCCAGGCAGTTCCTCTGCTGAGCACGGTGGAGGACCGGGCCCTTCTCATGCGGGAGTGCTACGGTATCCAGGAGGTTGCGGTAGCCTCCTTTGACGCTATGCAGCGCATGGACTGGGAGGACTTTGTGTCCGGGTATCTGGCGCAGGAGCTGGGCGTGGTTCACGTGGTGGCCGGCCACGACTTTCACTTTGGATACATGGGGCGGGGCAATCCGGACCGGCTGCGGGACAAATGCCGGGAGCTGGGTCTGGGATGCGACATTATTGAGCGGGTGGAGCAGGACGGCATCACGATCTCTTCCACCTATATCAGGACCTTGGTGGCCCAGGGGGAGATGGAGCGGGCGGTGCAGTTTCTGGGCCATCCCCATATCCTGACCCAGCAGGTGAACCACGGCAAGGGAATTGGCCACTCAACCCTGGGCTTCCCCACGGTGAATCTGAGGGTGCCGGAGGGAGTTATCGTCCCCGCGTTCGGGGTCTACGCTACCCAGGTGTGGTTTGGCGGCCAGCGCCGCCCGGCGGTTACCAATGTGGGGGTGCGTCCTACTGTGAAGGACAACGACGGCCGGGTGACCGTGGAGGGATTCATTCTGGATTTTGACGGCGATCTCTACGGCAGGCAGGTGCGCATAGAGTTTCACAAGCGCCTGCGCGGGGAGCGAAAGTTCCCCTCCATGGAGGCCCTGGCGGAGGAAATCAGAAGAAACGCGGGTCAGACCCGGGAGTTTTTTAAGGAGAAATAAAAAACGTCCTGTTTTCGGGCGGAATGACAAAATATAATAGAGACGGATCTCATCCGAACTATGAAATATCACACAGGCAAACGGCGAAAGGAGCAAAGCCCATGGGCGTATTTCACCTTCTGCATCACGAGCATCAGGCCCGCTACGACAAGATGTTTCCCTACCTGTGGGTTTACACTGTCCTGCTGGCCCTGGCCGGTTTGCTTATGGGGCTGGTCAGCCATGAGAACATTCTCCGGGGACTATACATAATCGTTACCACCGAGGACGCCCTGATAACCGATTACGTCCTGGTGGCCGGGCCGGGCGCGGCGTTGGTGAACTCCGCCATTGTCACAGCCATCAGCATATGTCTGCTCTACGCCGCCGGAGACACCCTCAACGGTATGACTCTGGTAGAGATGGGGCTGATGTCGGGCTTTTCCCTGTTTGGCAAGAATTTTGTGAATATATGGCCCATCCTGGCCGGGACCTGGCTGTACGCCAAGGTGCGGCGGGAGCCGCTGGCGGGAAACATTGGCATCGGACTGATGGCCACCGCCCTGGCGCCCATCGTCAGCTACATTGCGCTGGACAACGGCTGGGGCGGGCCTGTGGAGGGCGTGCTGGTGGGGGCGGCAATCGGCTTCATTATGCCGCCCCTGGCCAGTTATACATACCGCATCCAGAACGGCATGAACCTGTATAATGTGGGTTTTGCCTGCGGCCTGGTGGCGCTGGTGTGCGTACCCCTGATGGCCTCCCTGGGAGCGGACCCCACCACCCACTACCGCTGGGCCAAGGGATATGAGATTCCCTTTGGGCTGATGCTGGGGATCCTATGTGTCATATTGATTGTGGGCGGGCTGTTTTTTGCCAAAAGGCCGGTGTGGGCGGCCTGGGCGGGCTACCGCCGTCTGCTCCAGACCAGTGGCCGGGCCCCCAGCGACTACCTGCGCATGTTTGGCCCGGCCCCGGTGTGCGTCAATATCGGGGTGAACGGGCTGTTGGGCATGGCTTTCCTCCTGCTTACCGGGGGGGATCTGAACGGCCCCACCGTGGGGGGGATCCTCACCATCATGGGTTTCTCCGCCTTTGGTAAGCATGCCTTCAACATTCTGCCTGTGATGGGCGGGGTAGCCCTGGGCAGTGTGGTGATGGACTGGTCGCTCACTGACTCTGCCGTACAGCTGGCCTGCCTGTTCTGCACTACCCTGGCCCCTGTCGCCGGTTATTTTGGATGGGGATATGGAGTGCTGGCCGGTTTTTTGCACTCCTCTGTAGTGCTGTACACCGGTTCCCCTGTCGCGGGGATGAACCTGTATAACAACGGCTTTTCCGGAGGGCTCATCGCCATTGTGCTCTATCCCACTATCATGGCCATTGCCCGCCATCGAAAACCGGTGCTCCAGGAGGAGGACTACTTTGATCAGCTGGAGGGCGACCGCCCCGTTGTGCCGCCAGATCCCCACACCATGCGGGAGGAGTAAAGTATCCCCCCATGACTGCTGTCATGGGGGGATTTGTCATCCGAAACAGACTTTGACGGCCCAGGCGGAAGCCAGAAAGCCGGTAAGATCGGCGCACAGCGCGGCAGGGACGGCGTAGCGGGTCTTGGTGATGCCAACGGCGCCGAAGTATACGGCGATGGTATAAAAGGTGGTCTCGGTGGAGCCCAGCATTACGGCGGCTGTGCGGCCCAGGTCGGAGTCAGGGCCATAGGTGGAGATGATCTCCGCGCCCACCCCCAAAGCGGCGGAGCCGCTCACAGGTCGCACCAGCATTAGGGGGAGAAGCTCCAAGGGCAGACCCAGCCGGTCCAAAACAGGGGCCAGAGCTGCGGCCAGCAGCTCCAGCGCCCCGGAGGCCCTGAGCATGTACACCGCCGTCATCAGGCCAATCAGGGCTGGAATAATTTTAACCAGCGTCTCCAGTCCGGAGCCCGCCCCCCGCACCAGGGCGGAGTAGACATCCACCCGCCGCCCGGCGGCGTACAGGGCGATAACCGCGATGGTCAGCGGTACCAGCATGGTAAAAAACAGCTCCATGGTTAGTCCCTCCAAAGCAAGGAGAAAAGCTTGCAGGCCGCGATCCCGGCCCCAACGGACAGGGTAGAGGCCAGCCACACGGCTGGCAGAATGTCAAAGGGGGCAGCGCAGCCCTGGGCGGCCCGCACCGAGGCTACGGTAGTGGGAATGAGCTGAATGGAGGCGGTATTGCACACCACCAGCATACACAGGCTGTCAGAGGCCACGCCGGGACTGTTCCTGGCCAGCCGCCGGGCGGCCTGCAGACCAAAAGGAGTGGCGGCGCTGCCCAGTCCCAGCAGGTTGGCGGATACGTTGGCCGAGATGCTGTCCATGGCTTCCCGGTCCCGGACGGCCTGGGGGAAAAGCCGGCGCAGCGCCGGTTCCAGCAGCTTGGAGAGCTTGTCGGCCAGCCCGGACTGGCGCATCACCTCCATCACTCCCGTCCACAGACACAGCATCCCCGCAATGGACAGCGCCAGCTCCACCGCTGCCGAGGCCCCCTCCACCGCCGCCGAGGCCACCGCCGGTCCCCGCCCGGTGGCCAGTCCGCACAGAATTGATAAAACGACCATTCCCGTCCAAATCACCGTCATTGTCACAGCGGATTCCCCCTTCTTGTCCCACTATACGGGGCCAGCTGGAAAATCATGTCTGTTGAAAAACCAGAAATTTACAAAAAAATCCAGCTCATGTCTCCTTTTTTACAAAAATTCTACATTTTTCTCCCTATTTTGCCCTATAGAAACAGTTGACATTGCTTTTTTTTGCCGCTACAATATAGGTGAGAAAGTGATGTTGCCGGGGCCAGGCCTGGACCCCGGGTCCGTGAAAGATAAAAAGGAGGCAATTACATGAAATCCACTGGCATTGTCCGAAAGGTGGACGAACTGGGCCGCATCGTACTGCCCATCGAACTACGCCGTACTTTGGATATCGAGGAGAAGGACTCCTTGGAGATCTATATGGACGGGCCGTCCATCGTGCTGAAAAAATTCCAGCCCGCCTGTGTCTTTTGCGATAACGAGAAGGACATCATTGAGTTTCGGGGTAAAAACGTCTGCCCCAGGTGTTTCCAGGAGATGAGCGCTTCATTCCGAAAGTAACAGTACGCCGAACAGGCCCCCCGGTTTTTACCGGGGGGCCTGTATTTTGTAAGAAGGGAATCACGCGGCGATGGTAACCGCGGAAATCTGATAGCCGAACATACTGTCGGCGGTGTGCAGGTCAGCCTGGAACTTGGCCAGGGTCCGGCCGTCCACCTGGTAAACCAGGGCGCCGGTGAGGACACAGCCCTGGGGGGTGGGGGTGAGGCTGTCCACCCTTACCTGGGCAAGGCCGTCCTCACCGCATACCACTGTGTAGCAACGAGAGACATTGTCGTAGTTCAGGCGGTCCCAAATGGCGGAAGGCGGGCTGTCCAGCAGTTCAGGGTCCACCGCCAGGGCGGCGGCGTAGTCCCGCACGGTCTCCTCCGGCATCAGCAGCCTGCCATCCTCCGGAATGCTGCGGGTGTCCATCTGGCCGTAGAGGGAGAGCATATTGTAAAGCCCCTCCCAGGCCAGAGTGTCGTCCGCAAAGTCAAAGGTGTCCGCGTCGTGGTTGAGCATCGCCAGCACCAGGGCATGCAGAGCGGGGGTCATAGACTCCTCCGCGTCAGTCTCAGCGGGAACATCGCCGGGGAGGTAGCTCTGTCCGGCGGCAGAGGCCTCCCCGTACACACTGGGAGTTACGCTGCTCACAGGTAAGATCAGCATCGAGGTAATAAGGGCGGCTGTCAGGAATTTTTTCAACATAGGAAGACCTCCTTTCCAAGTTATGGCTCTATGGTAACATACATGGGTGTTACCTTCCTTTCGCAGCCGTTACGAGCTGGTGAAAAATTGGTTACAATTTGGTTGCGGCTGGAGAGGAGAGGCTGTCCACAACCAGCTTATGCGGCAGGGTCGTAGGACATGCCTGTTTTTATTTGGTTGACCAGAGCGGAGGATTGGGGTACAATATTGGAAATAAATCATATCCGCCCATACACCATTCACAAACGTTGCAAAGGAAGTTACATATGCTCAACCAAGAACAGCAGCTGAGATTCTGCAAGGCCCGCCGGGAGGCCATTGCCCGGGATTTTGCCCGCCTGAACCCGGAGCAGCGCAAAGCGGTCCTGGCCACCGAGGGCCCGCTGCTGCTGCTGGCCGGGGCGGGGAGCGGCAAAACCACCGTGCTCATCCACCGCATCGCCAACCTGATGAAATACGGCCGGGGGTCGGACTGCGGGGAGGCGCCTGAGTCCATTACCCAGGAGGACCTGACCTTTCTGGAGGAGTATGCCCAGACGGGGGAGGGGGACAAAGCCCGTCAGGAGCGGCTGTGCCGCCTGGAGAGCGCCGCCCCCTGGAGTATCCTGGCCATCACCTTCACCAACAAGGCCGCCGGAGAGCTGAAGGACCGCCTTGCGAGGATGCTGGGACCTTCCGCCAACGATATCTGGGCCTCCACTTTCCACTCCGCCTGTGTGCGGATCCTCCGCCGGGATATTGACAAGCTGGGGTTCTCCTCCTCCTTCACCATCTACGACACTGATGACTCCCTCCGGGTCATCAAAGATATCCTCAAGGAGCTGAATGTGGACGACAAGCAGTTCCCGCCCCGGGCGGTGCTGGGGTATATCTCCCGGGCCAAGGACGCCATGAAGCTGGCGCCGGAGTACCTGGCCGAGTGCGAGAAGTCCGGGGATTTCCGCCTGACCAAAATCGCCAACCTCTACCTGGAGTACCAGCGCCGGCTTTGGGAGGCCAACGCCCTGGACTTTGATGATATCATCCTCCACACCGTCCGGCTGCTCAAGGGCTTTGATGACGTCCGGGAATATTATCAGCGGAAATTCCGTTATGTCCTCATTGACGAGTACCAGGACACCAACAATTTGCAGTACCTCCTGGCCTCCACCCTGGCCGGGGGATACGAGAACTTCTGCGTGGTGGGGGACGACGACCAGTCCATTTACCGCTTCCGGGGGGCCACCATTGAGAATATCCTCTCCTTTGAAAAGCAATACAAGGGGGCCCGGGTCATCCGTTTGGAGGAGAACTACCGCTCCACCGGCCATATCCTGGACGCGGCCAACGCCGTCATCCGTAATAACCAGGGCCGCAAGGGCAAGGAGCTTTGGACAAAAGCCGGCCCGGGGGACATGCTCCATCTGTATACCGCCATGAACGAGAACGATGAGGCCCAGTATGTGGCCAACAAGGTGCTGGAGGACTTTGGACAGGGCCGGAAGTGGAAGGACCACGCCGTGCTCTACCGGATGAACGCCCAGTCCAACCAGATTGAGCAGGCCTTCAAGCGCAGCGGCGTGCCCTACCGGATCATCGGGGGCACCCGGTTCTTTGACCGGGCCGAGGTGAAGGATATGATCGCCTACCTGGCCGTTCTCAATAACCCGGAGGACGACCTGCGCCTGGCCAGGATCATCAACAACCCGCCTCGGGGCATCGGGGCCAAGACGGTGGAGACCGCCCAGGACATCGCCCGCCGGGATGAGTCCTCCCTCTACGCCGTCATCGACAATGCCGCCATGTACCCGGAGCTGCAGAAGGCAGCCAAGCGGCTGGGCGAGTTTACTGCCCTTGTTCAGGGTCTGCATCTGCTGCTGATGGAAAACTGTCTCACCCTCCCCCAGTTTTATGAGGAGCTGCTTGCCCGCACCGGCTACGCCGTTATGTTGGAGACCAAAAACACTGTGGAGGACCGTACCCGCCTGGAGAACGTACGGGAGCTGCTCACCTCCATCAACAGCTATCTGGAGAACCGGGCCGACCCGGAGGAGTCCCTCTCCGACGCCCTCCACGGCTTTCTGGACGAGATCGCCCTGTACACCGACATCGACAGCCACGACCCCAACCAGGACTGCGTGGTGATGATGACCATGCATGCGGCCAAGGGGCTGGAGTTCCCGGTGGTTTTTGTGGTGGGTGTGGAGGAGGGAATTTTCCCTGGCATTCGGGCCATCGGAGAGGCGGAGGAGATGGAGGAGGAGCGGCGGCTGTGTTATGTGGCCATGACCAGGGCCAGAGAGCAGCTCTACCTTACCTGCGCCGGACAGCGGATGCTCTTTGGACGAACCAGCGCCAACCGCCCCTCCCGGTTTGTGGAGGAGGTCCCGTCGGAGCATCTGGAACGGTCCGGAAAGACCTTTCTGTCTGACCCCTCGGAGGACTGGGGCGGAGTATCCAGCCGTGCCTCCGGCTACGGCGGCTATGGCCAGCGCCCCGCCTATGGAGCGGGCCGGCCGGCCTACGGGGCGGGAAGATCATCCGCCCCGGCTTCCGGCGGCGCCGGGAATGTGCCGGGGACGCGCCCTGCCCGGCCGGCGTTCAGTTCCGCCCCTGCTGGTGGGGGCGGGGGCATGCGGCTGGCCAAGGGGGATATGGTCAGCCATAGGGCCTTTGGCCAGGGCATGGTGCTCTCCGTCCAGGCCATGGGGGGCGACGCCCTAGTGGAGATCGCGTTTGACAATGTGGGCACCAAGCGGCTGATGCTCAAATCCGCCGCGGCGCATATGACGAAACTTTGAAAAATTTTCAGAAGGCGGGAACTTTTTCCCGTCTTCTTCGTCTATATGGAAAAGGAAAGTCCAAAGTGGACGTCTTAAGGAAATCTTAACCAAAATTGTAACCATCTTGTAGTTGATACCCCCAGAGAACCGGAATATAATGAAAAGACATGTACAAGCTGGAGGCTGTCTGCCGCTGGGCGGGCAGACCGTTTGAAATAGGAGGATGCCGCTATGCCAGATGTGAAAGAAACCCAGTCCACCGTTCCCGTTCAGGAGGGGACAGCACCCGCTCCGTCCGCGCCTGCTAAGCCTCCCGTTAAGAGGCCTGCGGGAAAGGGACGGCAGAAGCTGATCAAGCGGCTTATTGCGCTGGGGGTGGCCGCCGTGATTTTCGGCGGCGGCGGCTTTGCCCTGTACCGCTTCCTCACCGACACCGACGACACACTGGGGGAGATATTTCCTGCCACCGCCTCTATCGGCACCATCCAGAGCAAGGTGTCCGGCCGGGGCACCGCCAAAGCCAAGGAGCAGGCCGCCATCACCCTGACCCAGAGCGGTACGGTGCAGGAGGTCTTTGTCACCGGCGGACAGACAGTTATGGCCGGCGATCCGCTGTATACCATTTACAGCGAGGCGGCGGAAAAGGCGCTGAACGAGGCCCAGGAGGAGATGAACAGGCTGCTGGAGGAGGCTAATAACCTCACCGTTCGGGCCCCCTTCGCCGGCAAGCTGATAGACGTGAAGGAGTTTCAGATTGACGAGAACGTGACGGAGGGCACCAAGGTGGCCACCCTGGTCAACGACAAGAAGCTCAAGCTCTCTCTCTACTTCAGCTACGCCTACGAGGGGGAGATTCACGCCGGCCAGAGTGTGGACGTATCCATCCCCGCGGTCATGAAGACCTACACCGGCCGGGTGGAAAAGGTTAATAAGGTGAGCTTTGTCTCTCCTGAGGGAGCGGTCCATTTTGAGGTTGTCATCGTCTTTGACAACCCCGGCACCCTTACCGAGAAGATGGACGCCTCCGCCATGCTCACCGCCTCAGACGGCTCTGAGATTTATCCCTACGAAAACGGTAAGACCCAATTCTATGAGGCCCGGGATGTTCTGGCTAAGGCCGGAGGGCCGGTGGTGGGCTGGGGCAACCTGCTCAACTATGCCAACGTGTTCGAGGGGGAGGAGCTGCTGTACCTGGGCGCCTCCACCATCGACGAAAAGATCAGCCAGCAGCAGAGCAAGCTGGACGAGGCCCAGAAAGCCATGAATGACTTCAACGCGGTAGCCCCCATCGACGGCACCGTTACCTCCTGCAACCTGGTGGAGGGCCAGGAGGTGAAGAGCGGCGACACGGTGGTCATGATCTCCAACAACGTGACCATGCTGGTTACCATCACCGTGGATGACCGGAACATCTCCTTTATCAAGCCGGGCAGCTATGTGGACCTGAACTGGAATGGCACCATGTACCAGGGACTGGTGAGCTCCATTGATATGGGCGGCGCCCAGAGCGGTCAGGGTATGACCAACTACCCAGTCACCCTCACGGTGGACAACTACGACGGTTCCCTGATGGACGGCGCCTACTTACAGTATTCCTTTATTACCAGCGAGTCGGAGTCCTGCGTGATGGTGCCCGCCGCCTGTGTGCAGCAGTTCCCGGATAAGGACGGAAACCGCTGCTCGGTGGTCTTTGTCCAGCGGGATACTGCCCCTGACGACATCCCTGAGCTGGAGTACCCCACCTTTGAGCCAGGGCAGAAGCGCACCTTCCCGACCCAGGAGGAGGGCTACTACCCCGTTATTGTGGAGACCGGTCTGGCCGACACGCAGAACGTGGAGATCAAGTCCGGCGTGGAAGCTGGGGACAATGTGTTCCTCAACTACACCCTCACCGATTACAGCTACGGCTAATAGAGGTGGCTGATATGCTGATCGACATTCGAGACCTCTATAAAATTTATAATGAGGGAAAGGAGAGCGAGGTCCGGGCTCTGGACGGCGTCTCCCTCCAGATCGACAAGGGAGAATTTGTGGCCATCGTGGGCCAGTCCGGCTCCGGCAAGTCCACCATGATGAACGTACTGGGCTGCTTGGACATCCCAACCTATGGGGAGTATTACCTGGAGGGTACCGACATCGGCTCCCTCACCGACAAGCAGCTTGCCCGCATCCGAAACCGGGAGATCGGCTTCATCTTTCAGGGCTATAACCTGATTCAGGAGCTGGACGCTTTGGAGAACGTGACATTGCCCCTCATCTACCGCGGTGTGTCTGTCTTCGACCGGGAGGATATAGCCATGGAAGCTCTGGCCAAGGTGGGCATGGATGACCGGGCCCACCACCGCCCCTCGGAGATGTCCGGCGGCCAGCAACAGCGGGTAGCCATTGCCCGGGCCATCGCTACCGCCCCCCCCATCATTATGGCGGATGAGCCCACCGGCGCCCTGGACTCCAAAACCGGCCGCCACGTGCTGGAAATTCTCCGGGACCTGTACCGGGGCGGCACCACCATTCTGCTCATTACCCATGACGACGGAATCGCTTCCACCGCCCGCCGGGTGGTGCGCCTGTCCGACGGGAAAATTATCTCTGACAACCCCCAGGAGGTGGATTGGGAATGAATCTGTGGCAGGCTTTTAAAATGGCCTTCAAATCTATCGCGCTGAAAAAAACCCGCTCCTTTCTCACCATGCTGGGCATTATCATCGGTGTGGCGTCGGTGGTTATCATGGTGTCGGTCATGCAGGGCCAGGCCAAGAAGAATATGGAGTATTTCACCAAAATGGGTGACAACAAGATTGAGGTTTATGCATACTCCTACTACGACACCGAGAACGAAACCGGCCAGAAGCTCTTTGACTACTGCCTCTCCCTCAGCGATCTCATCGTGGGCATCACCCCTGATGTGGAGATCAGCCAGAAGGGTTCCATCCAATACGGCTCCAAGACCATTCCCGTCAACGATTGGGAGGCCTTTGAAACCATGGTCAGCGTGGGCGGGGGCATGATGGTAAGCAGCGGCAACGCCTGGGAGACCATGCTCAGCTTCAAGCTGGGGTCTGAGCAATATGGGGTGTGCAACAACTACACGCTGGGCGGCGGCCGGGAGTTCACCTATCTGGAGGTGGAAAAGACCATTCCCGTGTGCGTACTGGGCTCTGGGGCCAAGGAACAGCTCTTTGGTTTCACAGATCCGGTGGGAGAGACCGTCAACATCAATGGAGAGCCCTTCCAGGTGGTGGGCTGGTATGAGTCCATGAATATCGAATATTGGCCTCAAAAGGATAACATCGTGGTTCTGCCATATACCTTTAACCGCAGCATGAACCGCAATAATCCCATTGAGCAGTATGTCATCAAGGCTAAGGACGGCCATGCCACCATTGAGGCCAGCACCAAGCTGGAGGCTTTCCTCCTGGGCCTGTTCCCTCTCAACGCCGACGGCTGGTGTGAAACCGGCAGCTTCCGGGTGGGCAGCGACCAGAGCTATATGGAAAATGCGGAAAAGGCCAACCTGATGCAGTCCCTGGTCATGGGGGCCATTGCGGGCATCTCTCTGCTGGTGGGCGGCATCGGCATTATGAACATCATGCTGGTCACAGTCACCGAGCGCACCCGGGAGATCGGCATCCGGAAGGCAATCGGGGCTGAGCGCTCCAGCATCATCTCCCAGTTCCTCATTGAGGCGGCGGTAATCTGCTCCATCGGCGGGCTCATGGGCATCGGCATCGGCTATGTGGGCACCATGATCGCAGGCAAGCTGATGGCGGACGTATTTGAAGGGGTTATCCTCATGCCGGAGCCCACCATCGCCATCGGGGCTTTCCTCTTCTCCGTGGTGCTGGGTATCATTTTCGGCATGTACCCCGCCATCAAGGCCTCCGGCCTGCAGCCGGTGGTGGCCCTGCGGGCGGATTAAAAAGGAGAGTGAACAAAATGAGAATCTTCAAACGGCTGACGGCGGCCATTCTTACAGCGGCGCTGGCCATGTCTCTTACCGCCCTGCCGGCAGCGGCGGCCCCCGGGTCCTTTACCGATGTCTCTGATCCCAACACCGCAATCAACGCTGACATTCTGCGGCTGATGGGGGTGGTGAACGGCACAGGGGGCAATATGTTTAAGCCTGGCGACCCACTTACCAGAGCGCAGTTCTGCACCATGGTGGTCACCTTTCTCCAGAAGGGAGAGGAGGCCCCGCGGTACGCTACCCGGACCATTTTCACCGACGTGAAGAGCGGTCACTGGGCCCGCAGCTACATCAATCTGGCAGCCAGCATCCCTATTACTGAGAGCGCCGGGGAGAACAGCACCTTCATCCCCCTGGTCTCCGGCGTGGGAGACGGCCGCTTTCTTCCCGACGACAAGATCTCCATGGCGGAGGCCTGCACCATCCTCCTTCGAGCTCTTGGCTATACCAGTAAGGAGGCGGGGGCGGTGTGGCCCCAGGGCTACATGGACCTGGCCAAGTCCGCCGGCCTGTCTGAGGGAGTGGACCTGAAGGCGGGGGACTCCATCAGCAGGGCCCAGGCTGCCCAGCTCTTTGTCAACGCTCTGCGGTGTAAAACCGCCAAGGGTGAGGTCTACTACAAGTCTTTGGGCAAAGTGGCCAATGAGCAGGACAAGACCATTATCCTGGCCACCAATGTAGAGACCGACGACGGCTCCGCCAAGGGAGCCATCCGCACCACCAGCAATGAGAACTCCGAGGCGTTTCTCCCCGCCCATGGCGACGCCAATGTCTCCGCCCTCCAGGGCAAGCGGGGTTACCTGATCCTTAACGACAAGGAGGAGGTGGTCTGCTTTGTTCCGGACGGAACCACGCCCACCACCATCACTCTGAACGGCGATGCCCAGCCTGGCTTTGTTCGGGCCAATGGGGGCCGGCAATATACCATCTCCAGCAACACCCGGGTGTTTACCTCCGGCTCCGGAGAGAGCAAGGACTATCTCAGCGCCTACGCCGCGCTCACCTCCGGCACCCAGATCACCATGTATTCGGAAAACGGAAAAATTGTGGCCATCTACTCCACAGCCGGTGCCACCACCGTTGATTCCGACGCCGTGGTGGTTATGGGCAACGCCACCGCCGCCACCTTCCATCACCTCACCGGCGGTGTGACCAACTTCAGCATCATGAAGGACAGGCAGATCATCCGCATGAACCAGATCAAGCCCTACGACGTAGCTACTTACGACCCCATTACCAATACCCTGGTGGTGTCTGACCTGCGGCTGACCGCCACCTATACCG
Organism: uncultured Bacillota bacterium; assembly: GCA_947073765.1. Lineage (GTDB taxonomy): Bacteria > Bacillota > Clostridia > Oscillospirales > Oscillospiraceae > Lawsonibacter. The sequence continues at coordinate 39,649 of CAMTMZ010000002.1, forward strand.
ATCCCAAGCCCACCCCCAAGAACCCCAAGACCATTTCCGTAGTGGGCGCAGAGAGGGAGGTGCTGGAATCCGCCTGGGACACCATCGGCGATCTGAAGCCCGGCGACAGCGTGGCCCTTCTCCTCACCGCAGACGGCAAGGTGGCCGGTATCGTCCCTGCCTCCGGCAATGTCCGCTCCACCGCCATCGGCACATGCAGCGAGGGCGGGGTGTCCATCTTCCTGCCAAACGGCGGCACCTTGGATCTGTCCGGCACGGTGAGCAACGCGTCCAGCGTAACAGGCAACGAGCCGGTTATTATCTCCTCCGCGCGGGATGCTTTCTCCGTCAGCCGTCTGCCCACACGCCATGCCCCCGGCGATTTCAAGGTGGCGGATCTGAAGCTGGGCGATCTTACCGTGGCCTCCACCGTTCGAGTCTATGAACGGGTGAAGGGCGGCGCCATGCAGGCTGTGGACCGGGGCAGCCTCACGATGGATGCGATCCCTGCCGGCAAGATTTCCACCTTCCACACCAACAGCGCGGGTATGGTAGACTACATCGTGCTGGAGGATGTCACCGGCACCGCCTACATCTACGGTATGATGGTGGGCGGATATGAGGACGTAACCTCCTCCGGTCTCTACGGTGGAAGCACCTCCGAGCGCTATGTATGGCACTTGCGCAGCGGCAGCCAGGAGATCAGCTTCAGCCCCACTGTCTCCTACAGCGGTAAGAGCGGCGACATGGTGGGCGTGGTGCTGGGCTCCAACCGGGAGGGCAACGCCACCATCCGGGAGGTTGTCAGGCTCCAGGAGGTCAACCAGGTGAAGACTTCCGACTTCTTTGACAGCCAGGGCGAGCCCTATATCAGAGTGGGGGCCCACACCTACCGGGTGTCTGATGGTGTGGAGTGCTACTATAACCGCACCGGCAACCCGGTGTCTAAGGACAACTGGCTTACCGGCGGCTCGGGTACTGACCGCTTCAACTCTATCAAGACATACTCTGATACCTTCTCCATCTACGTTGATCCCGTGGGCCAGCAGGTGCGCGTCATCGTGGCCCGGTAAACGGAACAAAACAGCCCCTCAGTTTCACACCGAGGGGCTGTTTTTCTTGTGGGCGGGGAGTGCCGGTAAAGGCGGCGTCAATCCTCTTTTTCCAGAAAATAGGAGGCTTCCGCATCGGCGGTGGCCAGGGCGAAAGCCAGAGGGTACATCCGCAGGGCCTGGCCCACAGTGCGGTTGTCCTCCGGACCGGAAAAGCCCATATGCCAGCGGATGGCCATGGCCTCTTCCCGGCTCAGGTGGATAAAACCGTTGGTGATGTACACGCTCTTCTCCCCGTGGCCGTAGGGCAGGGGGTCGTCGAAGGTATAGGTGGGCACCTTGGACCACTGGCCGGTGGCGTCGTCCTTTACATTGCGGAAGCCCTTCTTATAGCAGCCGATTTTGCAGAAGTCATGGCACAGGGCGGCGATGGCGATGGACTCGTCGCTGTACTCCAGGCCGTACAGTTCCTGCACCCGCTCCCGCCGCAGGTAGTCTGCCAGACAGTGGTACACGTTCAGGCTGTGCTCACACAGCCCGCCCTCATAGGCGCCGTGATACCGGGCGGAGGCGGGGGCGGTGAAGAAGTCGCTTTTGTGCTCCAGGTATTCCAGCAGCTTATCCGCCCCCTCCCGGACGATGTTAGCGTTGAAAATTTCAATGAATTCCTCTTTACAGGACATGTGGTGTGCTCCTTCCCAATCTGTTTGCCAGTCAATGTTTGAACAGCGGATCATGTCCGCCTCTACATCATACCAAATAACCGGAGGAAATAACAAGATGGTCTATGGAAAAATTTTATCGGGGCTCTTTGTATCCCGGCCCAACCGATTTATTGCTCATGTGGAGGTGGAGGGGCGCAGGGAGATATGCCACGTAAAAAATACCGGCCGCTGCCGGGAGCTGCTCATTCCTGGCGTCCAGGTGTGGCTGGAAGAAAGCGCCAATCCCGCGCGAAAGACCAGGTATGATCTCATTGCCGTAGAGAAGCGCCGGAAGGACGGTCCTCTGCTCATCAATATGGACGCCCAGGCACCCAATAAGGTGTTTGGGGAATGGGCGGCGGCGGGGGGCCTGGGCTTTGTCCCCACCCTCCTGCGCCCGGAGACAACCTGGGGCAATTCCCGATTTGACTACTACTGGGAGCTGTCGGGAGAGGGGCGCCGGGGGTTCTGGGAGGTAAAGGGGGTTACTCTGGAGGAGGGTGGCACAGCCCGATTCCCCGATGCCCCCACTCTTCGGGGGGTGAAGCACCTGGAGGAGCTGACTCAGGCCCGGCAGGCCGGGTACGAGGCGGGGGTATGCTTTATCGTCCAGATGGAGGGTATGAGCCATGTGGAGCCCAACGACCTGACCCATCCCCAGTTCGGCCAGGCCCTGCGCCGGGCTGCCGGGATGGGGGTAGAGGTGCTGGCCCTGGGGTGCTCCGTAGAGCCTGGACAGCTGACTGCTGGTGAAAAAATACCTGTACGGCTGTAAAAGGGTAAAGTTTTCTGTGTTTTTGCCGATGTATTGAAAAAACAAAAAGGAGGGAGGGATGTTCAAATATGAGTGAGGATACCTTTTCCGCTTCTGGAGAACAGGCGCTTCCCGCTGCGGGACCGCCGTCCCGGCGGGCCCGCATTGACCACCTGGAGTTGAACAACCAGTGGATTCCTCAGGCGGAGGAGCAGCAGGTGGAGCAGGCGCTGGCCCTGTATGCCCAGGCGGCCAGGCAGCGTATGCAGGATATGGCCCCAGAGCAGGACAGCGGGGAGAATTTGGACGAGGAGGCCCTGGAGGCCAGGTCCCAGCAGCTGAGGCTCCAGCAGAAGTGCCAGGATATCGCCGCGCTGATGCTGGTGGATGAGTTGGAGGATATTTTGGAGGACGAATTAGAGGAATAAGAGAGGCAGGAGGTGCGAGGTATGGAGATACGGCGCGTGTTGAGAGGGGAGAATACTGCTTTTGCCCCCGCCCGCCCGGCTCAGAACGGGGAGAAGGGGCAAAAGGTTTCCGGTGCCGGCCGGCCCACCGCTGACCGGCTGGAGCTGTCTCGTCAGTGGGTGGAGAACATGGAGGAGCAGCGCGTTCAGACTCAGGCCGCTCTGCTGGCAGGGGAGAAGGAGAAGAAGTCCAACGGCATTTTGGACATGCTGGATGGAGTCAGTGCCGAGCAGGAGGAGCTGGATGCCCTGTCCCAGGAGATGAAGGCCAAGATGAAGTGTCTGGAGATCGCCATGCGGATGATGAAGGGCAAGAAGGTCCCTCCGGAGGATGAGCGGTATTTGATGGAAAACGACCCCGAAGGCTACAAGGTCGCAATGGCAATGAAAGCCTTTGTCAAGGAGGACAAGGAGGAGTGCGAGAGCGTCCTGAAGGACGAGGAAAAGAACTCCGGCCAGACCGCTGAAGCCGGCGAAGCCGCTCCAGTGGAAGAGGGAGGGGAGCCCTCCGGGGGAGGAGACGCCCCCGTCTCTGACGGCGGCGGAGAAACGGAATGAAAAATACATGCCCGGCAGATGTAAGTCCTGCCGGGCTGTTTTATAGCTCTCTGCGGCCCTCCAGGGCCCGGACCAGGGTGGCGTCGTCGGCGTACTCCAGGTGGCTGCCCACGGGGATGCCGTAGGCCAGGCGGGTTACCTTCACCTGGAAGGGCTTGAGCAGCCTGGAGAGATACATCGCGGTGGCTTCCCCCTCCGTGTCCGGGTTGGTGGCCATGATAACCTCTTCAATTCCTCCCCCGGCCACTCGCTGCACGAGGGAGTGGATATGAAGGTCGTCTGGGCCGATACGATTCATAGGGGAGAGCACCCCGTGAAGCACATGGTACTGCCCCATATATTCCCGGCTGCGCTCCATGGCCACTACGTCTTTGGGATCGGCCACTACGCATACAGTAGAGCTGTCCCGCTTGGCGCTGGAGCAGATGGGACAAGGACCGTCCCCCTCTGTCAGATTCTGACAGACAGGACAGCAGTGGATGTGGGTTTTGGCGTCTATAATGGCTTGGGCGAAGGCGGCGGCCTCCTCCTGGGGCAGGGAGAGCATGTGAAAGGCCAGCCGCTGAGCCGACTTGACGCCCACCCCGGGCAGCTTGGCAAAGTGCTCTACAAGGTTTTCAAGGGCCGGTGGGAAATACTGCATGGGAAGGACCTCCGGGAATGGATATAGAGGCGGATATCATCCGCCTGGAAAATGAACAGAGAAGAGCGGGAGAGAATATCCGCCTCTACCCGTTGCCCCTTAACGCCGTAATGGCTCCGGGAATGTCTTCCGCCCCGTAGACCGCGGAACCGGCTACCAGCACATTGGCCCCGGCATCAATGACGACAGGGGCTGTCCCGGGGGCGATGCCTCCATCCACCTCCAGCTCGCAGGCGGGGTTGTACCGGTTAATAAGAGCCCGCACCTGCCGGACTGTCTCCAGTTGTTCCTCCATAAATTTCTGTCCGCCAAAGCCGGGCTCGACCGTCATCACCAGCACCATATCCAGCCGTTCAATGTAGGGCAGCACGGCCTCCGCCTTGGTAATGGGCCGCAGGGCCACCGCCTTTTTCACACCGCAGGCTCCCATGATATCCAGCGCCTGGGCGATGCGGGTGGGGTGGTCGGCCTCCAGGTGGACGGACAGCATGTCCGCCCCCGCCTGGGCAAAAGCCTCAATGTACCGCGCCGGCTTGTCCACCATCAGATGGACGTCCAAAAACATATCGGTGCACTTTCGAATGGATTGAACCACCGGTATTCCTATGGTGATGTTGGGTACAAAGGCACCGTCCATCACGTCTACATGGAGGTAGTCGGCGGAGGACACCTGTTTGATATCCCGCTCCAGGTTGGCGAAGTCGGCGGACAGGATGGACGGGGCAATTTTAACCATAGAAGCTTCCTCCTTTTTGTGGACAGGCGCTGGGGACAACCCAGGCGCATAGGATAATGCAGCGGAGAGAGGTCCCGGGTGCGGGCAGAGCGCTCCAGGCCGTTCCCACGGCCAAACCCGTCTTCACCAGCCCGGCAGGCCAGCCGCTTTTTTAGATAGCCGTCCGCCGGGGGCTGTTTTTCGGTCTCCGGCGGGCGGCAGAAGATGTCAATTGTAAAAATCCCCGGTGTCAGTCTCAACGGCACGGAAGCCCTCTGACCGGAGGGCGCTGAGGATCTGTTCCTTGTGGTCGTGGCCGAAGGCCTCCAGGGTGACCCGAAGCTCCACGCCGGACTGCCGGTTGATGTTGACAAACTGGTTGTGCTCCAGCTTGATTACGTTGCCGTTGTTGTCGGCTAAAATCTGGGCCACGGCCAGCAGAGAGCCAGGGCGGTCGGGGAGCTGAACGGCGAAGGTAAAGATACGTCCGCGCTGGATCAGCCCGTGCTGCACCAGGGAGGACATGGTAATCACATCCATGTTGCCCCCGGACAGCACACATACCACGTTTTTCCCCTCATAGTCCAGGTGGCGCAGGGCGGCCACAGGGAGCAGACCCGCGTTTTCCACCACCATCTTGTGACGCTCCATGATATCCAAAAAGGCCTCCACCAGTTCGCTGTCCTCAATGGTTATTATCCGGTCCACATTTTTCTGTACATAGGGAAATACCTGATCCCCGGGGGTTTTTACCGCCACGCCGTCTGCAATGGTGGTGGCGGCAGGAAGGGTGACCACCTGCCCGGCCTCCAGGCTGGCCCGCATGGAGGCGGCGCCGGTGGGCTCCACCCCGATTACCTCCACGTGAGGATTGAGCAGCTTGGCCAGGGTGGCCACCCCGGCGGCCAGCCCACCCCCTCCAATGGGCACCAGAATCACATCCACATCGGGCAGGTCCTGAAAAATCTCATAGGCGATGGTGCCCTGGCCGGTGGCCAGGGTCAGGTCATTAAAGGGGTGCACATAGGTCAGCCCCTCCTCCCGGGAGAGCTGGGCGGCCAGCTCAGCGGCGTCGTCGAACACCTCGCCGTGGAGAATCACCTTGGCCCCGTAGTCCTTGGTATTGTTTACCTTTACCAGGGGGGTGGTGGTGGGCATGACAATAGTGGCGGCTACCCCGGCGGCCTGAGCGGCGTAGGCCACCCCCTGGGCGTGGTTGCCGGCGGAGGCGGTGACCAGCCCCCGGCCCTTTTCCTCCTGGGAAAGGGTGCTGATTTTATAGTAGGCTCCCCGGAGCTTATAGGCGCCGGTGGCCTGCATGTTCTCCGGCTTGAGGTAGACGGAGTTTTGGCAGTTTTTGGACAGGTAAGGGGAGTGGATCAGCGGCGTAGGCCGCAGAACGGCCTGTAAAACGCTCCGGGCCGCCTTAAAAGATTCCAGGGTAAGCATGGTCGGTATCTCCTTTGGGGTATAAAATCTACCCCCTATCATACTGAATTGCCGGGGAGAAGTCAATGCAATACGGGTAAAATCTCTCTCATCACATCGGTTTGAGATTTTTGTTGAGTCTGTCCACCATCCAGGCGATTCTGTTTTTCCGCCCTGCATCTGTCTTCGCGTCAAAATACGCCCGGGTGTAGGTTTTTCTCACGGACAGGGGCATAGCTTGAAAATGGGTGTGGGCAGGCTCATATCCCTCCAGCAGCTTGGACAGGTGGACAATTTGCTCCTCTGTAACCACAGGGGCCGGGGGAGCGTCCCACTGTCCGTTTTCTTTGGCCCGCTCAATTTGTTCCCAGCCGAACTCGGTCATCAGCCCCTGCGCCTCCAGCGTTTGGGCCAGCATCTTGTTTTTCTCTGACCATCTGCTGTTCTTCCGGCGCACGGAAAAGTATTTCATGTAGGTCTGCTCATCAATGCGCCGCATCTGACCGTCAATCCAACCAAAGCACAGCGCCTCCTCCAGCGCTTCTCCCGCCTTGATGGTCTTCGGACCGCCCGCCTTGCCGAATAAAAGCCAGATACCGGCGCTGGACTGGCAGTTGTGATAGAGCCAGTGCCTGAACTGCTCTCTGCTGGCAAATTCCATAGGATCGTTCATGCCGCGTGCCCCCTGTTCCGTTTTCTGGCTGGAATTTTACCACAGGATGGGGCTTGATTCAATTGGTTTAGGAAAATTTATCGGAAGATTTAAACAAAATTTTTGCAAACTATCTTGACAACTGGCCCAACCTTTTATATAATACGCCTTGCGTTCAAAGACAGCAGGGGCCCTTGGGCATAATTCCTGCCGAGAGTGCTTTCAAAGGAAATACTTTGATGGTACTGTCCTTCTGTCTTTTCGACGGAAGGTTTTTTGTTTCGCACCAACAATTTCTGGAGGTGAAACCAAACATGCCTAACGCAAAGGTCCTGTCCGAGAAGAAGGCCATTGTGGCCGCCCTGGAGGAACAGCTGAAGGGCGCCGCCAGCGGCGTGCTGGTGGACTACAAGGGCATCACCGTGGCCGAGGACACCGCCCTGCGCGCCGAGCTGCGCCAGAACGATGTGCAGTACAGCGTGGTGAAGAACACTCTGGTTCGCTTTGCCCTGAACGACGCCGGGCTGAAGGAGCTGGATGAGGTGCTCAGCGGCACTACATCCCTGGCCACCAGCGCTGGCGATCCCATTGCCCCGATGCGTGTGGTGAACAAGCACGCCAAGAAGCTGGGCGAGAGCAAGTTCAACATCAAGGGCGGCTTTATGGACGGCAAGGTCCTCTCCCTGGAGGAGATCCTGGCCCTGGCCGAGCTGCCCGCCAAGGACGTCCTGCAGGCGCAGGCTCTTGGTATGATGCTGGCTCCCATTACCAGCCTGGCCATCGTGCTCAAAGCCATTGCCGAGCAGGGCGGCGAGCCCGCCGCCAAGGAGGAGGCCGCCCCCGCTGAGGAGACCCCCGCCGCCGAGTAAGCGGCACATACCCGCTCCCAACCGGGAGACAACAAATTTAACATTATACTATTAGGAGGTTTATTTATCATGGCTAGTGAGAAGATTACTGCTCTGATCGAGGAAGTCAAGGCTCTTACTGTTCTGGAGCTGTCCGAGCTGGTGAAGGCTCTGGAGGAGGAGTTCGGCGTGTCTGCCGCTGCTATGGCCGCTCCCGCCGCTGCCGGCCCCGCTGAGGCCGCCGCTGAGAAGACCGAGTTCGATGTGGTCCTGGCCGGCTTCGACGCCGCCGCCAAGATCAAGGTCATCAAGGCTGTCCGCGAGATTACCGGTCTGGGCCTGGCCGAGGCCAAGGCTGCCGTCGAGGGCGCCCCCAAGACCCTGAAGGAGGCCGTCTCCAAGGACGAGGCCGAGGAGCTGAAGAAGAAGCTGGAAGAGGCTGGCGCCAAGGTGGAGCTGAAGTAAGCCTGCCCAAGGTTCGATCTAACCACCCCAAAGAAGGGCCTGAGTCACTTGTTGTGACTCAGGCCTTTTTCTTATTGATAGAGGGGATAGCGGGCGCACAGCTGGGTCACGCCCTGCCGTATGGACTGGGCGGTGTCCTCAAAGCGGTTGATTGTGTCGTCGATCCAGCCGGCAATGAGGGCCATTTCCTCAGCGCCAAAGCCCCGGGTGGTAACGGCGGGGGTGCCCAGCCGCAGGCCGGAGGTGATAAAAGGGCTCAAGGGCTCGTTGGGCACGGCGTTTTTGTTGGCGGTGATGTACACCTCATCCAGGCGGTTTTGCAGCTCCCTGCCGGTTACGCCGGTGCCCCGCAGGTCCAGTAGCATCAGGTGGTTGTCCGTCCCGCCGGACACCAGCTTCAGGTTCCGTTTCAGCAGCTCCCGGGCCAGAGTCTGGGCGTTTTCCACTACCCTGCGCCCATATTCCCGGAAGGCGGGCTGGAGCGCCTCCTGAAAACACACCGCTTTGGCGGCGATGGTGTGCATCAGCGGACCGCCCTGGGTTCCGGGGAATATGGCTTTGTCCAGCTTTTTCCCCAGTTCCGGGTCCCGGCTGAGAATCACGCCGCCCCTGGGACCCCGCAGGGTCTTGTGGGTGGTGGTGGTAACCACATCGGCATAGGGCACCGGGTTGGGGTGGACTCCGGCGGCCACCAGGCCCGCAATGTGGGCCATGTCCACAAAGAGAAAGGCCCCCACTTCTCTGGCAATGTCGGCAAAGCGGGCAAAATCGATGGTTCGGGGATAGGCGGAGGCCCCGGCGATGATCATGCTCGGCTTTTTCTCCCGGGCCAGCTGTTCCAGAGCTTCGTAGTTAATCAGGCCGTTTTCGTCCACGGTGTAGGGGATGATATTGTACAGCAGCCCGGACTGGTTTACCGGGGAGCCGTGGGTGAGGTGGCCGCCGTTGTCCAGGCTCATACCCAGCACTGTGTCACCGGGCCGGCACAGAGCTTGATACACCGCCATATTGGCCTGGGCCCCGGAGTGGGGCTGCACGTTGGCGTAGGCCGCCCCGAAGAGCTGACACACCCGGTGCCTGGCTTCCTCTTCTACCAGGTCCACATACTCGCAGCCCCCATAGTACCGCCTGCCGGGGTAGCCCTCGGCATATTTGTTGGTCAGTACTGAGCCCATGGCCGCCAGCACCGCTTGGCTGACAATATTCTCCGAGGCGATGAGCTCAATGTTTCGCCTCTGCCGCTGCAGCTCCAAATCCATCATATCTCCGATGACGGGGTCCCGCTCTTTGATCAGTGCCAGGTTGTCTCTCACCATAGGGAAACCTCATTTCTCTTTGTAGTCATGCCGCCATTTGTTCTGCCGGGGATATTACGTCCCCGTTCTGCCGATGGAATACAGATCCGTCCGCCTGGCCGTCAGCAGGGGAAGCTGCCGGCGGATGGATTCAATCTGGGTCAAATCAATGTCCACCACGGCGTTGACCGGGGTCTCGTCCGCGCGGTAGAGAACATCTCCCCAAGGGGATGCTGCTATGGAATTGGCATAGGACACATACCCCTGGTGGGATCGGGCGGGAGCCACTCCCGCAGTGAAAAGCTGGTTGTCCACCGCCCGCTGCCGGAACATCAGCTCCCAGTGGGCGGGGCCTGTAGTCATGTTAAAGGCGGCGGGCACAAAGATGCACCGCGCCCCCTCCAGGGCCATAACCCGGGCCAGCTCAGGAAAGCGGAAATCAAAGCAGATACACAGCCCCATTTTGCCAAACTCGGTGTCGAACAGGGTGATGCTGTCTCCAGCGGTAAAGGTGGCCGACTCCCGAAAGACCTGTCCGCCGTCGATGGCGATGTCAAACAGATGGACCTTTTTGTGGACCGCGATTACCCGGCCGGTCCGGTCAAAGACAAAGGAGGCGTTGTAAATCTTCTCGTTTTCCAGCAAAGGGATGGAGCCCCCCACCAGATATACGCCATGCTTGGCCGCCGCGGCGCTCAGCCGCTCCACAGACCTCCCCTCCCGGGGCTCCGCGTTGGCCACAAAGGCGGCGTTGTGGTAGGGGCAGTTAAACATCTCCCCCAGGACAACGATATCCGCGCCCCCCTCCACCGCTTGGCGGATGTTATCCTCCGCCCGGGTCAGGTTTACCTCCTTGCTGCTGTCCACCAGGGCCTGAACAATTCCAAGACGCATGCCGCATCCTTCCTTTCTGAACATGGAGCAGATCTGTCCTCCATAATATTTCCGCTTTCAGCTTGAAATAAGCCCGCCGGCAGAACTCCCCTGCCGGCGGTTTTACGCTATCTGTTCTTGAAGGAGGCGAGCTTCTCCTTGTTGACAAATGCCTTCATGGCGTCCTTCTGGTCCTCAGTGGCGAAGCACAGGCCAAAGGCCTCCGCCTCAAAGGCGGCGCCGGTGGCCATGTCGGTCTGCATCCCCCGGCGGATGGCCGCCTTGGACTGCCGCACCGCCACCTGGGCGTTGGCGGCGATGGCTCCGGCCAGTTCAATGGCTTTGTCCATCAGCTCCTCCGCGGGGTAGACATGGCTGACAAGGCCCATGCGCTGGGCCTCCTCGGCCTTGATGGTCTTGGCGGTGAGGATGAGCTCCATGGCGTTGGATACCCCCACGATCCGGGCCAGGCGCTGGGTGCCGCCGAAACCGGGGGTGATGCCCAGGCCCACCTCGGGCTGACCGAACTTGGCCTTCTCGCTGGCCAGGCGAATGTCACAGGCCATGGACAGCTCGCAGCCGCCCCCAAGGGCAAAGCCGTTGACGGCGGCGATGGTGGGCTTGCTCAGGTTCTCCAGCTTCAGGAATACCCCGTTGCCGTAGGCGCCGAAAGCTTTGCCCTCCACAGCGGTGAAATTGGACATCTGGCCGATGTCCGCCCCGGCGACAAAGGACCTGCCCGCCCCGGTGACAATGGCCACCAGAATTTCAGGGTCAGCCTCCACCTGGTCCAGCACGACGTTCAGGTCCTCCAGCACCTGCCTGTCCAGGGCGTTGAGGGCCTCGGGCCGGTTCATGGTGACGACGCCCACAGGGCCCTTCTTCTCTAGCGTGACAAACATAGGAAAATTCCTCCTTATTTTTAAGTGTTGGTCCCATTATAGCGGATATTTTCTAAAAGGGCAAGAAACCTTTGAAAATTTTTGCTCCTGCGATAAATAAGAGAGTGAAATGATAGGAAAGAGTCTGCATAAGACAGAAAAAATGGCTGATATCTGTTTGTGCCGTGGTCAAATGGAGCGCCGGCGTTTCTGCAGATTCTGGTTTAAACGGAGATTGAAGGGCCCTTGGATCATCTCCAATTATGTGTCGCGCCAAGCATCACGGAAATTATTTACGGATAAGCAGCTCCCCTCTCGAATAGATTGTCAGGAGGGGGGATTATCTTGTCTGAAAAAATGCTGTCCGCGGGGCAGGGAGCGCTGTTTCTCACGGCGCTGAGCGCCGTCTCCCAGCTGCTGGGTTTCTGCTACCGGGTCATTTTGTCCAGGCTGGTGGGGGCGGAGGTGATGGGACTGTATCAGCTCGTCATGCCGGTGTGTGCGGTAATTATGTCCCTCACCGCCGTGGGACTTACCTCGGCGGTATCCAACCTTACCTCTCAGCACCTGGCCCTGGGCAACCGCAGGGCGGCGGATCAGACACTGTCCACCTGTTTAAAGCTGTTTTTCCTCCTGCTTCTCCCCGTGGGGACGGTCGTGATTTTAGGCTCTGACGCCATCTCCGTACATCTCCTGGGGGACGCCCGCACTCAGCTGGGTCTGATTCTCCTCATTCCCTGTGTGGCCCTCACCGGAGTGGAAAACTGCCACAAACACTTTTTCTACGGCGCCGGGATGGTGCGGCCTCCCGCCGTTGTAGAGCTGCTGGAGCAGTTTGTACGCACCATTGCGGTCATTGTTCTGCTGGTGCTTTTTTTGCCCCAGTACCCGGAGCGGGTGGTAGGACTCATTGTGATGGGAATGGTTATCTGCGAGGTGTTCTCCTCCTGCGCGCTGGCGATTCTCTACCGGCGGCGGCGGGGCCTCCTCACCGGCCAGGGGGAGGCGGGCAGGGTCCGCCGCCGGCGGATCTTTTCCATTGCTCTGCCCGTGGGGCTCAACGCCCTGCTGGGCAACCTGCTTTCTGCGGCCAACTCTGCCCTCGTCCCGCAAAAACTGGTGGAAGGGGGGGTAGACCGCTCCGCCGCCGTCTCCCAGTTCGGGGTGGTGTGCGGTATGACCATGCCCATGCTGTCGCTGCCCATTGTATTTCTGGGGGCGCTGAATCTGGTTATGATGCCCCGCCTGGCCCGGGCCTGTGCCCTGGACCGTCCCGCCGAGGCCCGCCGGCTCATCTCCCAGGCCATTTCCGCCGTGTCGCTGCTCACCCTGCCCTGCATGGCTTTTATGGTGGTGGTGGGCCCCGACCTGGGGCGGGCCATGTTCCACCAGGCGGGGGTGGGGGAGTACCTGATCCCCCTGGCCTGCGTGATGGCCATGAGCTGCGGAACTTCGGTGCTGGCCTGCGCCCTTAACGGAGTGGGCCGCCAGCGGACGGTGGCCGCGATTTCCCTGACGGGCGGGGTGGTGCAGCTGGGGTTCACCCTGGCCCTGGTTCCTCTGCCCGGGGTAGGCATGGCCGGCTATGTGGCCGGGGCGGCGGTCTCCACCGCCCTGGAGCTGGGGCTGTGCCTGTGGCAGGTTGTCCGGGTTACAGGGCTTGCGGTGCGGCCCTTCCAGTGGATGGCCGCCCCCGGTCTGGCGTCTGTGCTGGCGGGGCTGACGGGCAACCTCCTGTTCCGGGTGCTGAAGGACTCCGGCCTGGCACCTGTCCCCGCCGGGCTGGCCACCCTGGTCTTTGCCCTGGTGCTCTATTTAGCCTCCCTGCAGGCCCAGGGAGTGAAAGCTGGGGAAGTGCTGCGGCTGGACTGGTGAAAACGCACAGCGGTCCCGTCCATAAAGGACGGGACCGCTGGAATTATTTGGCCTCCCGCATAGGGGCGACCTCTTTTTTATACACCCAGTAGAGGAATAGGGCGCTCAGGGTGCCGGAGAAGATTTCCGCAAGGGGGAATGCCCACCACACCACATGCAGTCCGCCAAGCCGGGCCAGCAGCCAGCCCATGGGCAGCAGCACCACCAGCTGCCGGACTACGGACACCGTCAAAGACAACACTCCGTGGCCCAGGGCCTGGAACACGGACCCGCTGACGATGCAGAACCCGGCTATTAAAAAGCTGAAAGAGATAATCCGAAGGGCGGGCACACCGATGGCCAGCAGGTTGCCGGCGTCCTCTCCCTCCGCCTCGAACAGGCCCAAAAACACATCAGGAAACAGCTGGAACAGGGCGAAGCCCACCACCATGATGCCCATGGCGTAAGCGATGGCCAGCCGAGCGGTTTTGATAATCCGCTCCGGCTTCCGGGCCCCGTAGTTGTAGGCCACAATGGGCACCATGCCGTTGTTCAGGCCAAACACAGGCATAAAGATGAAGGACTGCAGCTTGAAGTAGATACCGAACACCGCTGTGGCGGTGGAGGTAAAGGCAATGAGAATCTGGTTCATCCCGAACACCATCACGGAGCCGATGGACTGCATGATAATGGAGGGCAGGCCCACGCTGTAAATTCCGCCGATAATCTCCCGGCTGGGCCGCAGCCCCTTCCAGGACATCTGAAGCTCCGGGTTGCGGGTCAGAGACAGGTACAGCCCCACCAGACCGCCAACAATCTGCCCGGCCACAGTGGCTACGGCTGCCCCCATCACCTCCAGCCGAGGAAAGCCGAACAGGCCGAATATGAGAATGGGATCCAAAATCAGGTTGATCACGGAACCAACCCCTTGGATGACCATGGCGTACACCGTTCTCCCGGTGGCCTGGACCAGGCGTTCGGTGGCCACTGACACGAAAATACCCATGCTGCACCCGGCGATGATAGTCAGATAGTCGGTCCCGTAGTTCACAATGCCGGGGATGGGGGTCTGGATGGTGTAGAACATTCGGGCACAGGTCAGGCCCAGGAGGGTGAACACCAGCCCGCTCACCACCTCCAGCAGGATGCCGTTCATGGCAGTGCGGTTGGCCCGTTCATAGTCCTTCTGGCCTAAGCTGCGGGAGAGCAGGGCGTTGATGCCCACCCCGGTGCCCACCGCCACGGCGATCATCAGGTTCTGCACCGGGAAGGCCAGGGACACCGCGTTCAGCGCGTCCTCACTGAGCTTGGAGACAAAGTAGCTGTCCACAATGTTATAGCAGGCCTGAATCAGCATGGAAGCGATCATGGGCAGGGCCATGTTCAGCAGCAGCTTGTTTTCAGGCATAACGCCCATCTTGTTTTCGGGCTGCGACATCTGGTATTCCTCCTTTTTTTCTGTTTTTCGTAACAGAGGATTATTATAGGGGAAGGAAATTTTTATGTCAATGGCAGTTTTCACAGATTTTAGGGAGGGGGATTTTGGGTATTTTGCTTGCGTCTCTCCCAATTTTGTATTAGGATAGTGATATTCCGGAACACTACTGAGAAACGGAGGTATCCCGATTTGAACTACGAACAGACATTGGCCCGCCTGTGCGCCCTGTCCGGGCCCAGCGGCTTTGAGGAGGAGGCAGCCCGGGCAGCGGCGGAACTGCTCCGTCCTCTGGTGGATGAGGTGTATACCACTCGCCTGGGCAGTGTGGCGGGGGTGCGCCGCTGCGGGCGGAAGGACGCTCCCCGTCTGCTGCTGGACGCCCATCTGGATGAGGTAGGGTTTATCATCACCAGCCATGAGGAGGGCTTTCTCCGCTTTGCGCCCCTGGGCGGAGTGGACCCCCGAATACTTCCGGACCGGGAGATCACCATTCTCGCCGATCCGCCCATTACCGGTGTGGTGGCTTGTCTGCCCCCCCATGTCCAGGAGGACGGAGATACGGACAAGTCTCTGCCCATCAAGGAACTCTGCATTGACGTGGGCCTGTCCCAGGAGGAGGCGGAGCGTCGCATCCCCGTGGGTACCCCGGCGACATACCGGGGGGGCTGCGCGCCGCTGGGAGAGGAGCTGCTGTGCGGCAAGGCGCTGGACGACCGGGCGGGCTTTGCCGTCCTGCTGGACGTGCTGGAGCGGCTGCAGGGAAAGGAACTGGACGTAGACCTGTATGTCCTGGGATCTACCCAGGAGGAGACCCACAGCACCGGAGCCATCACCGCCGCCTATGAGATCGCGCCCCAGATATGTGTGGCGGTGGACGTCACCCACGGGGACAGCCCGGACGCGTCTAAATACGAAACCTTCAAGCTGGGGGGTGGCCCGGTCATCGGGGTGGGACCCAACTGCGTCCGGTCACTGTCCAATATGTTTAAGACCATTGCCTGGAAGATGGACATGCCCGTCCAGATCGAGGTTATGGCTGGCTCCAGCGGCACCAATGCCTGGCCCATCCAGATCAGCCGGGAGGGGGTGGCCACCGCCGTGGTGTCCATCCCGCAGCGGTATATGCATACCCCTGCGGAGGTGGTGCATAAAAAGGACCTGGAGAACACAGCCAGGCTGCTGGCCGCCTATGTGGAGGAGGGCTGCGGCCCTGACCGGGAGGAGGGTGAACCATGCTGAATACACTGAAAGAGCTGTGCCTGCTCAACGGGGTCTCCGGAAACGAGGATGAGGTGCGCGGCTACCTTACCCGGCGGGCGCTGGAGTGCTCCGCGGAACCCCGCATGGATCGCATTGGAAATTTAATTGTCTTCAAAAAGGGCAGAAAATCCACCGGAAACAGGCTGATGCTGTGTGCCCACATGGATGAGGTGGGGATCATCGTTACCCACATCACAGACGAGGGCTTCCTCAAATTCGACTTTGTGGGTGGGGTGGACCGCCGGGTGGCCATCGGCAAGCCGGTGGTGATTGGGGCCGGGGAGGTCCCCGGGGTCATCGGAATGAAGGCGGTCCATCTGGTAAGCCGGGAGGAGCGGAAAAAGGTCCCCAAGACCGACAGCCTGTATATCGACATCGGGGCAAGGGACAGGCGGGAAGCGGAAAAATTGGTGGAGCTGGGGGATTACGGCTGTTTTGTCTGCCGGCCTGAGCTGTTTGGCGACGGTATGTTCAAGGCACGGGCCATCGACGACCGGGTGGGCTGCGCCGTGATGCTCAAGCTGCTGGAGGAGGACTTGCCTCTGGACGTGACTTTTGCCTTTACTGCCCAGGAGGAGGTGGGCACCCGTGGGGCCGCTGGGGCGGTCTTCTCCACGGCTCCGGAGATTGCCCTGGTGCTGGAGACCACCACCGCCGCCGACCTGCCGGGGATAGAGGGGGGCCGCCGTGTGTGTGAGCCCGGCAAGGGGCCGGTGATCTCCTATATGGATGGGGGGACCATCTACGACCGGACGCTTTATAAAACCCTGGGCAGCCTGGCGGAGGAAAACGCCATTCCCTGGCAGACCAAGCGGTATATCGCCGGCGGCAACGACGCCCGCGCCCTGCAGCGGGGCGGGGCGGGGGTACGGGTGGCGGCCATGTCCGCCGCCGTGCGCTATCTTCATGCTCCCGCCAGCGTGGGCAGTGTGGCCGATTTTGAAAATATGCTTAAACTGGCCCGCCTGTTTTTGGAGGAAATGGCAAAATAGCGGAGCTTCAGACCGCCCGTTGCTTTTGCCAGCAATCAAAAAGGCTCTGTTTTAAAATTTGGATACTTTTCCCGTTTTATGTCTTGCAAAAAAAGAAGTTATCTGGTACAATACTAAAATGTCCGAATATTTGGGCATAACTGCAATACCAATCGGGCCACGGCAGCCCGCGGCAAGGAGAATGAAAACACATGGATAAGAAACAGAGAGAAGCACGCCGCCAACAGGAGGACATCGCCCTGCAGAGAGGTCTGCTGTGGGTGGTGGGAGCTGTCGCGTTAGAGGTCCTGCTGATGCTGCTCAACCGCTTCTATATCAACTATCCCCTCACCGATTCCGGCGTCAACACCTTCCTGGCCCTCCATGAGGTGCTCAAGGTGTTGCGTATCGCAGCGCCCGTAGCTGCGGTATTGGCGCTGCTGTGGACGGCCTGGCAGGTGAAGCAGGGGAAGAAATACGCGCTGCCGCTGATTGCGGCCATTGCCCTGGCGGCGGTGGCCCTGTGTGTCCACGTGGCTGTTAAATACCGGGCCGACGGCATGTCTATGCTGTATTGGCTGGTGATTGCCTGGGCGGTGCTGGCCATGGTGTTCTATATCTACCAGCGGGAGTTCTTTTTGGGTGCGGCCGCCTGCGGCATGTCGGTACTGGCCCTGTGGTTTGTGCGTTTTGGCGCTCCTGGCCGGACTGACGCCATTCTGGTTACTGCCGGCATTGCGGCGGTTACCCTGGCGGCCCTGATGCTGAAGAAGAACGACGGCGCTCTCCTGGGCCCGGACAAGCTGCAGTTCCTGCCGAAGTCCGCCAGCTACACCGTGCTCCTGGTCACCTGCTTGGCTAGCCTCGCGGCAGTGGTGGCCGCTATGCTCGCGGGAGACACCGTGGCTTTCTATCTGGTATACGTCATGATCGCTTGGCTGTTCGCGCTGTTCGTATACTATACCGTCAAGCTGATGTAAAGTTCAGAAAAAACCTCCCCGTCAGCTGGCGGGGAGGTTTTTTATCCCCCGTCGGGTCTGCGGTACCTACCCTACACAGGTATAATTGCGCCGCCATCTGCCACAATAGAGCTATCATCCAAAGAATAGGAGCGGATAGCAATGGCAGTCAACGACAGAAAGGCGGCCATCATCGGTTGCGGCTTTGTGGGGGCGTCCATCGCCTTTCGGTTTTTGCAGCAGGGACTGTTTTCCCGCCTGGTGCTCATCGACGCCAATCGGGATAAGGCGGAGGGGGAGGCCATGGATCTGAGCGACGGCCTGCCCTATGGCGCGGCTATGGAGATCACCGCCGGCACCTACGATGACATTTCCGACTGCGGCCTAGTGGTCATCACCGCCGGGGTAAACCAAAAGCCGGGGGAGACCCGACTTCAGCTTATTGAGCGCAACGCGGCCATTATGGGCAGCATCATGGGTGAGATCACGGCCCGCCCTTTTCAGGGGATATTGCTTATCGTTTCCAACCCGGTGGATGTGCTCACCTACACGGCCCAGGCGCTGTCGGGTTATCCACGGGAGCGGGTCATCGGCTCCGGCACAGTGCTGGACACTGGCCGGCTGAAGCAGTTGCTGGGAGAGGAATTGAGCGTAGACAGCCGCAACGTCCACGCTTTCATCGTAGGGGAGCACGGCGACAGCGAGCTGGCCGTGTGGAGCGGAGCCAACGTCTCCGGTCTGAATTTAGACGACTTCTGCCGCCTGCGGGGCCAGGAGCTCCACCAGCCTGCCAGGGAGCGCATCTACCGGGAGATACGGGACAGCGCTCAGCAGATTATCTGCCGCAAGGGAGCCACCTACTATGGCATCGCCATGGCGGTAGGGCGCATCGCGGCGTGTATCGTCCGGGACGAGCACGCGGTGCTGCCCATCTCCGTGGTGCTGGAGGGGGAGTATGGCCTGGATCGGGTGGCCCTGAGCATCCCCTCCATTGTGGGCAGAAACGGCCTGGAGAAAATTCTTGAGATTCCCCTAGGCGAGGAGGAGGGGGCGGCGCTGCGCCGCTCCGCTGGCCAGCTGCGGGAAGTCATTCAGGGCCTGAAGCTGTAACAGCGGGGGCCCGCCAGCCGCAAAAGCAGCGGTTGACGGGCCTTTCTTATTGCTTTTGCGGAAATATTGGCGTATAATTGAAGTCGATTCCAAAAAACGGAGGATACATGGATGGAGAAGCTGCGCATGGAGTCGCCGGATCTGACGGCGCGAAATATCCGGCGGCTGGGAGAGCTGTTTCCCGGCTGCGTCACCGAGACGGCGGGCCCTGACGGCACGTCCCGGCCGGGGGTCAATTTCAAGCTGCTGCGCCAGCTCCTGGGGGGCGACGGGGCGGAACCGGAGGGGGAGGCCTATGAGCTTACCTGGGTAGGCAAGCGGGCTGCTGCCCTGGAGGCCTGCGCCCCCATCCGCAAGACGCTGCGCCCCTGTCCCGAGGAGAGCGTAGACTGGGACTCCACCCGCAACCTGTACATCGAGGGGGAAAACCTGGACGTATTGAAGCTGCTGCAGGAGAACTACCTGAACGGGGTGAAGATGATCTACATCGATCCACCCTACAACCGGGGCGGCGACCAGTTTGTCTACCCGGACAACTACAGCATGGACCGGGACAGCTACGAGGAGGGGATCGGCCTGCGCAACGAGGTGGGGGACAAGCAATTCCGGGAGAACAACGCGGCCAACCCCCGCTTCCACTCTGACTGGTGCTCCATGATCTATGCCCGCCTTCTGCTGGCCCGCAGCCTTCTGGCGGAGGACGGCGTCATCTTCATCAGTCAGGACGACAGCGAGATCGCGAATTTAAGAAAAATCTGCGACGAGGTATTTGGCGCCTCCAACTTTGCAGGCCAGATCACCGTGGTGGGCAATCCCAGGGGCCGGGACTACGGCGGCATCGCACGGATGCACGACTATGTTCTGGCCTATAAAAAGTCCCCGGCCGCCCATTTGAACCTTATTGAGGATAAGGAGGGCGCCTTCAAGCTGTTTGACGCCTCCGGAGGCTTTGAGCTGCGGGAGCTGCGCAACCGGAATATTAAGTTCAATAAGGAGAACCGGCCAAACCTCTACTACCCCTTCTATATAGACCTGGAGCACAGTGATGAAAACGGCCTGCACCCCATCTCCCTGGAGCCGGAGGAGGGCTGGCTGGAGCTCTATCCCCAGCAGTCCCAGGGCGTGAGCACCGTGTGGCGGTGGAGCAGGGCCAAGGCGGTGCTCCACCTGAACGACAGCATTCTGGCCAAGCCCATGCGGGGCGGCGGCTATATGATCGTGGAAAAGTATCGGGAGGCCAAGGTGATGGCCCGGTCCGTATGGTGGGACCGGAACACCAATACCGAAAAGGGTACCCTTCTGGTGAAGGAGATGATGGACGGCAAGGTGTTCGACTACCCCAAGCCGGTGGAGATGCTGATGCGTCTGTGCGAGATGGGTACGAACTCCACCGGGGAGGACATTGTGCTGGACTTCTTTTCCGGTTCCGCCTCCACGGCCCATGCGGTGATGCGTCTCAACGAGCGGGACGGCGGCGACCGACGCTTCATTATGATCCAGCTGCCCGAGCCCTGTCTCCCCAAAACCTCTGCCGCCCAGGCGGGCTACCCCAATATCTGCGAGATCGGCAAGGAGCGCCTGCGCCGGGCGGGGAGCCGCCTGCAGGCGGAAGGCGCCCAGGGGACAGACACCGGCTTTCGGGTGTTCCGCCTGGACGAGAGCAGCATGAAGGACATATACTACACCCCGGAGGAGCTGAACCAGAGCGCGCTGCCCCAACTGGTGTCCAACATCCGAGAGGACCGCACCGGCCTGGATCTGCTGTTCAGTTGTCTGCTGGACTGGGGTCTGCCTCTTTCCATGCCCTACACTACGCAGGTGGTAGAGGGCTGCGCCGTCCACATTTACAACAGCGGGGACCTGATCGCCTGCTTTGACCAGTCGATTCCGGAGCCGGTGGTGGAGTGGATCGCGGCGCGCAGGCCCCGGCGGGCGGTGTTCCGGGACGCGGGCTTTGCCGGCTGCGCCGCCAAACTCAACGTGCTGGAGTTGTTTAAGCGCTATATGCCGGAGAGCGCCAACGATATCTCCAAGCGTGTCAAGGTCATCTAAAAGAAAGGAGCTTCGGGATGAAGCTGCACTTCAAGCATCAGAAATTCCAGGCCGACGCGGCCCGGGCGGTGGTAGATGTCTTTGCCGGCCAGCCCTGCGCGGCGCCCGCTCCGGAGTGGGCGCTGTCCGGCCCGCTCCCGTCGGGAGGCGGCGCCGGGTGGCGCAACGCGCCCCTGGTCCCCGGCCTGACCGACGCGGTGGTTCTGGAGCAGCTCAACCGGGTCCAGCGGCGCAATCAGCTGCACCCCTCTCCCCAGTTGGAGGGGCGCTTTAACCTCACAGTGGAAATGGAAACCGGCGTAGGCAAAACCTACACCTACATCAAAACTATGTATGAGCTCAACGCTCACTACGGCTGGAGCAAATTCATTGTGGTGGTGCCCAGTGTGGCCATCCGGGAGGGGGTATATAAGACCTTTGAGATGACTCAGGACCACTTTGCCGGGGACTACGGCAAAAAAATCCGGTTTTTCATCTATAACTCAGCCCAGCTCACCCAGATTGACAGCTTTGCCTGTGACAGCTCCATCTATGTGATGATTATCAACGCCCAGGCCTTCAACGCCCGGGGGAAGGATGCCCGCCGCATCCGCAAGCAGCTGGATGACTTCCAGTCCCGCCGGCCCATCGACATCATCGCCGGCACCAACCCGATCCTGATTATCGACGAGCCTCAGTCGGTGGAGGGCAGGCAGACCCGGGAACGGCTGAAGGAGTTTAATCCCCTGTTCACCCTGCGTTACTCGGCTACCCACCGCGCCGGCAGTGTCTACAACATGGTCTACCGCCTGGACGCCATGGAGGCCTACAACAGGCGCCTAGTGAAGAAAATCACCGTAAAGGGCATCACTGAGATCGGCAGCGCCGCTACCAACGGCTATGTCTACCTGGAGAGCGTCAACCTTTCCCGGTCCAGCCCCACTGCCACCATCCAGTTTGATTGCCGGAGCAAACGCTCCCTGCGCAAACGGACCGTAACTGTGGGTGTGGGGGCCAACCTCTATGAGCAGTCCGGGGAGCTGGAGGAGTATCGGGACGGCTTTGTGGTCACCGACATTGACGGCCGGGACAACTCCCTGGAGTTTGCCAACGGAATCCGCCTGTGCGCGGGCGATGTAGTGGGCAAGGTGAGTGAGGAGCAGCTGCGCCGCATACAGATCCGAGAGACTATTCTCACCCACCTTCAGCGGGAGCGGCAGCTGTTCCACAGGGGAATCAAGGTGCTCTCCCTGTTCTTCATTGACGAGGTGGCCAAATACCGGCAGTACGACCAGGAGGGCAATCCCAGCGGCGGCCTGTACGCCCGCATGTTTGAGGAGGAATATAACGACGTGGTAGGCCGCCTCCAGCGCGCCATTGGCGATGAGGGCTACCTCCGCTATCTGGACGCTATCCCCGCCGCCCAGACCCACGCCGGATATTTTTCCAAGGACAATAAGGGCAAGCTGACCGACAGCAAGCTCTCTGACCGGCGGGTCCGCACTTCCGACGACACTGCCGCCTATGATCTGATTATGCGCAACAAGGAGCTGCTGCTGGAGCGGGACCCCTCCCGGTCGCCGGTGCGGTTTATCTTCTCCCACTCCGCTCTGCGGGAGGGGTGGGATAATCCCAACGTGTTCCAGATCTGCACCCTGAAGCAGAGCGCCAGCGACGTGCGCAAGCGGCAGGAGGTGGGCCGGGGCATGCGCCTGTGCGTGGACCAGTCTGGCGAGCGCATGGATGTAGCGGTGCTGGGCGCCGGGGTCCATGAGGTAAATGTTCTCACCGTCATCGCCAGCGAGAGCTACGACAGCTTTGCCCGCCAGCTGCAAACCGAGCTGGCCGACGCCATTGCCGGCCGGCCCACGGCCATCACCCCCGAGCTGTTTAAAGACCGTGTCATCTGGGACAGCGTGGGCAATGAGCAGATTGTGGACAGCGAGATGGCCCAGGCCATCTATTTTGAGATGGCCGCCAACCGCTACATCGATAAAAAGGGTCTGCTCACCGAGCGCTACTATGAGGAAAAGGCGGCTGGCCGGCTCAGGGTGGCTGAGGAGGTGGAGGACTGTGAGCAGGCGGTGCTCCAGATCGTGGAGGGAGTCTACGACGCCCGGCTTCTCCTCCCGGAAAACGCCAGAGATGATAATGTGGAGATCACGGTGGACCCGGAGAAAATGGCGATGCCGGAGTTTCAGGAACTGTGGCGGAAGATCAGCGGAAAGAGTGTGTACACCGTGGACTTTGACACCTCCGAGCTGGTGCGCCGGTCGGTGGCCGCCCTGAACCGGGATCTGCGAGTGCCCAAAACCCTCTACAAGGTGGAGACCGGCTCTATGCAGGAGTTTGGCTCCCGGGAGACCCTGCTGGCCGGCCGGGCGTTCATCCGCTCCAACGTAGACTACTACGAGGCTAGCCGCCGGGGCACGCCGGGCAGCGTGCGCTACGACCTGGTAGGCAAGCTGGTGGAGGAGACCGGCCTGACCCGGGCGGCGTCGGCAGACATCCTGTCCGGTATAGAGCCGGTGGTCTTTGACCAATTTAAGGACAACCCGGAGGAGTTCATTCTCCGGGCGGCGGTGCTCATCAACGCCGAGAAGGCCCTGGCGATCACCGAGCACATCACCTACCGCCCGGTGGGCGGCCGCTATTCCACAGATATTTTTACCAACCCCACCCTCCGGGGCCGGCTGAACATCAACGTGATGCCGGCAACAAAGCACCTGTACAGCCATGTGCCCTACGACTCGGTCAACGAGCGGGATTTTGCCGCCGAGCTGGAGCTCAACGACAAGGTAGCCGTCTATGTTAAGCTGCCCTCCGGCTTTTATATTGATACGCCTCTGGGCCGCTACACCCCGGACTGGGCCATCGCTTTCCGGGAGGGGACGGCAAAGCATATCCGGTTTGTGGCGGAGACCAAAGGCGCCCAGTCCTCTCTCCAGCTGCGCCTCATCGAGGAGGGCAAGGTCCACTGTGCCCGGGCCCACTTCAGGGCCGTCTGCGGCGATGATGTGACCTACGATGTGGTAGACAGCTGGGATACTCTTCTGGAGCGTGTGCTGTAGCTCATGGGTTTTGGAGGGCGCGCAGGGCGGCGCCGGCCAGCCGCCCCAGGGAGGAGGCGGTGGAGAGCAGATCCTTTGGGTCTGCGTCCTGGACGGCCCGGAGGGCGTTGGCCAGGTTCTGGGGCTCCAGGGCCTGCTTCACAGTTTTTGCGTCCTGGTCAGTCAGCAGCTCATATAAGGTATCCGCTACCGTCTCCCGCTGCGCGGGAGTCAGCCCGGCCAGCCAGTTTTTCAGGGCGCGGTCGATCAGGCGGCTTCCGGCGCTCACCTCCTCCAGCTGAACAAAGTCTGGTCCCATAATCTGCCAGGAATACGGGTCGTGCTGAAACAGTCCCCTCTGGTCGCTGTCCACCACGGTGCAGGGCTCCTCATGGGTCAGCAGCAGCCCTACCACCGAGGACTTGGGCACAAAGCTGCGTGTCCGGGTGAGCAGCTCCTGGTATCCCGGCCGGGCCATCAGATAGGGGTTGAGCCCCGGGCCGTCGAAGGACCACACCGCCCCGATCCGGTCCCGGACCTTGGCGGGACACAGCGCAGCCCCTGCCACTGCCAGATTGCCCCCCTTGGAGTGTCCCCCCAGCCGCAGCCGTCCGGGGAAGTGCCCGGCGAGCGTCTGAATATACTCCGCTGCCTCCAGCTGGGCAGGGACCACATCCATAAAGCTCAGGTTAAAATCCTCCTTCCAGCCTACCAGGGTGCCGTCGGTGCCCCGAAAAGCCAGATAGGCCGAACCGTCCCCCAGCAGCACGGTCAGCGCGGCGAACTGGGTCTCCTCCTTGGGGACAAAGCGGTGGATATATCGGCACAGCTCCAGTCCGGAGAACCGGGGCGCGCCGGCCAGGGCCCGAAGCAGCCGCAGGTCCTCCTCGCACCGCCGCCCTCCCTGTCTGCTGGCGGGGAGGGCCAGATACTGTTCCGCTGCCCTGCCCAGAGCGACGGCAGGCGAGAGTCCGTCCGGCACCAGGGTGCCAAAATGAACATAGGACAGCACGGACAAGATCAGCCCGTCCACCGGACTGAAGGGAACTTGGGCAAAACTCAGGTCCCCGCGCCAGGACAGATAGTCCAACAGGTTCATAAAAGATCATCCCCCCTTCCACTCTATGCTTACAGGCGGAAGGGGGGATCAATTTCAGGAAAATGGGCTTTTTAGAGGCGGGGGGCTGGACGGTCAGCCCCTAGCCTTTCCAAAACAGGGAGTAAGTCCGCAGATCCACCACGCGGATGATGCTACCCAGCAGGGGGATGGATTCCAAGGCGTCGGCCAGGGCAGGCATCACATTGAGCAGAATCAGGCTGGCCAGCACGCACAAAATGGCGATGGGGATTAAGCCGAGAGGAGGCTTTTTTGGGGACACATGCTGGGCGGCGGGGGAAATCAGCACAGCGCGCAGGATGAAGTTCCCGTTGTCCCACTGGCACCGGAGCAGGCCCCCATACTTATCCGCCACCGATCGCACGCTTTGCAGCCCAAGTCCGTGTTCTTCTCCCTTGGAGCTGCTGGGCAGGCCGTCGGGACCGAATTCCACCTGCTGGGGACAGGGGTTCTCTATGGAGGCAATCAGCCGCTGGTTGTCGGTCAGTTCCAGCTCCAGTTTGATGTGGCGCTGGTTCTGGGGCAGCTTCTGGCAGGCGTGGATGGCGTTTTCCAGGGGATTGGCCAGCACCACGCACAAATCGGTTTCCTGAAAGGGGAGCTTTTCCGGCAGCATCACCTTGGATTCCACTGTGCAGCCGGCGCTGGCCGCCTGGTCCAGGTAGGCGGTGAGAACAGCGTTTACAGCGGGGTTAGCGCACCGCTCCACCTGGGTAAGGCTCTCCAGTCCTCCGTTCAAGGTGCACACGTACTGCCGGGCTCGCTCAAAATCTTCCAGTTGCAGCATCCCGTCCAGGGCAGCCAGATGGTGGCGCATGTCGTGGCGGTAGACCCGCCCCAGCTCCATCTTCTGGCGGATGGATTCGTAGTCCCGGCGCTGAAGCTCCAGCTGCCGGGTATTTTCGTAGATGCGCATCTGCCGCCACAGGGAGAGGAGTATGGTCAGGTAGCTCAAGGGCATCAGGGCCATTACCAGTCCCGTCACGGCCAGCCCGGCGGCGTCAGGCAGAGGGGCGTCCACCGGCACGGCGGTGAACATGACCAGCAGATAGTAGATCAGGCCAATGGCGGCGAACATCCACCAGCCCCTTGTCAGCTTACGCTGCAGCTCCAAAAAGGGGCGGCGCAGATACCGCCAGAATAAGTACTCCACGGCGGGGAAAATCAGCAGCCGGCTGATCAGCAGCACGACATAGGTGTTTCCGGCGGCGCGATCCAAAAAGTTGGTCAGCTGAAGCAGCCAGAAGCACACGGTGTCTGACAGACAAAACAGAAAGAAAAACCGCCCGTCCCGGTATTTGGACAGCAGAAGAAACAGCAGAAAGCTGGGAATCGTGCAGGTAAAGAAAGCCATGCTCATAATGATGCCGTGGCCCTTCCAGTACATAAGCAGCACGTTGATGGAAAGCAGCGTCCCGCCCCCCAAAAGTCCGGCCAGAAGGGTGATCTTCCAGGAGAAGCGGGGCTCAAAGAGCAGCAGAAGCAGGATGATGATGTGGAGCATAGAGATCAAAAAAGAAATATCCCGCAAAATTGACATAATCCAGACTCCTTAATTTTAACAAGACCCCAGCCAGAAGTCCTGCCACCGCTGGCGGGCCTGGGTGAAGAGGCCGCGGGGCAGGGGAATCCGTCTGCCGCCGTCCATGAGGAAGCATCCCCGTTCCACAGCGGTAACGTAGAAGAGGTTGACCGCGAAGCTGGCCCCGCACAGAAAAAAACGCGGGTCGGCCAGAAGGGAAGCCGCAGCCTCCTGAAAGGAGGAGCGCACCGTTGTGCTCTCCAAGCGCTCACCGTTGGCCAGGTGATAGTGTATGGCGCGGCCGGCCAGTTCCCCATACATCAGCTCGTCCAGCCGTACCAGCCGCAGGCCCTCATGGGTCTTGACGGTTACGCAGGCGGACCGCTGCTTCTCCATCTCCTCAATGGCCTGGTCCAGCACCTGGAACAGCTGCTCCTTCTCCAGAGGCTTCATCAGGTAATAGAAAGCTCGGGCGGCATAGGAGTCCACCGCGTATTCCGGGGAGATAGACAGATAGATAATGGTCCCGCTGCCCCCCGTCTCCCGCAGGCGCACCCCCAGGCCGATGCCGGACAGCCCCGGCATCACCACATCCAGCAGATACAGGTCAAAGGGGCCGTTTTCCTCCACCATCGCCAGCAGCCGCGCTCCGGAGGAAAAAACCGACAGCCTGATGGCCAGTTCAGGCCGGGCTGCAGCATACTCCAGCAACAGGGCGCCAACGGTGCTGCGCTGCTCTTCCTCATCGTCGCACAGGGCCAGTTTCAGCATAGCGTTCTCCTCCGCACAAATTCCGCGCAAAATAAAACCGGTTTCTCACAAGGCCGCGAAACCGATTTTTTATTTGCTATAATGAACATAACACGGTGGAGATCGGCATGTCAAGGAGTTTTTGCCGCAGGTTTCACTTCGGGCGGCATCAGGTCGGACCCAGCGGAGAGAAAGGGAACCCTGTATGGAGATAGGGATCTGGAAAAAAGAGACGAACACTGCCGGACTGCGTGTCCCCCGGACGGGGGGCAGTGTGTGGCCGGAGCAATGCTGCCCGGCCTTCACACCTAGAACCGTGGGCTTGGGCTGCATGGGAGGCTGCTGGTACTGCCGGTATGGAAACTTCCACCTCCGGGAGCGGGTCGCTCTGGATGTGGGAATCTGCTGCTGGCCGAAGGCGCAGATCGACTAGGCCATTCACTGTTATCAAAACCCCTGCGCCCCAGTGGATTTGGGCGTTTCCGACAGTTGAAGTTAAGAAATTTTGTTTTTTTCGACAAAAATATTGAAAAATTCCGCAGACATGATACAATAGTAAATGAACGTTTACAGATCCGGGCCGGTACTGCGCAGGCTCTCCTTCAAGGCCAGGATGGTCCGGGTAATAATTTTCAGCTCCGTGTGAGAGCAGTCAGCCAGCAGCAGGGCCGCCTCCCGCTCCAAAACATCCCGGGTTGCAGGCAGGCTGTCGCACAGCAGCTCATCTACAGTCACCTCCAAAGCGTTGGCGATGTTCACCAGGGTGGGCAGACTCAGCTTGGTGGCACCCCGCTCAATGTGGGAGATGTTCGACGGCTCCTGGTCAGAAAGCTCCGCCAGCGTCTGCTGCGTGATCCCTTTGCCCTTCCGCAGCCGGCGGATACGGGTCCCGATTGCCTGGTAGTCAAGCCCCATGGCTGTCTCTCCTTTCCAAGATTATGAGGCAAAGTTATTGTATATCCGAATCAGATGTGTTAAAATGCGATTGATATCCGATTCGGACACAAAATATAGTTTTTGGCGAATCGTCCGCCAGCGAGGGAATGAAAATGAGGGAAGACCGATTTGACAACAAGAATAAAGGCTTTTCCCTGGTGGAAATGTTGGCCGTGGTTGCCATCCTGATTATCCTGCTGGGGGTGTCCGCTGTAGGGGTGGTCTACTACCGTGATCTGCTGAAGATTACCGAGCTGGACAATGCCGCCCGGGAGATCTACATGGCTGCGGAGAACCGGGCGGTACTGCTGTCCAACGCCAGGCGGCTGAGCGGACTGGTGCGGAATGGCAGTCCGGTTTCCCTGGCCGACGGCGGGGCGGCGGGAGAGGCGGCCTCCGACACCGCCTATGTAGTCCAGAAGTCGGACGCGAGCCTGACGCAGCTTCTCCCGGCGGGGAGTGTTGATCCAACCCTGCGCAGCGGAGACTTCTACATCGTCTATGAGCCGGCCAGCGGCAGCGTCACTGACGTTTTCTACGCCGAACAGAGCATCCAGCTTATGGAAGAGGCCTCCTTTGAGCAGTTTTATAAAAAATGGAGCGCCGCTGGCCGCCAGACGCGGATGAAGGCGGCTCCCATGCTGGGCCGTTACAGCGGCGGCTCCTCCGGACGGGAGGAGACGGAGACTATCCCCACTCCGCAGCTTACCGTATTGATTAAAAACGAGGAGCGGCTCACTGTAGAAGCCGCCTGGTGGCTGCCCAAGCAGCTGGGCGCCGATCAGGCGGAGCTGAAGGTGTCAGTGCTCTACGGGGGAAAAGAGGAGCAGCTGACGATGTCCGGCGCCCCTCTGGAAACGCCGGACGCCTCCGGAACCGGCTACACCTGCGTCTGGGTACTGGATGAACTGGAGTCAGAAATCCCGGGTATGGCCCCCCGCCAGTTCAAAGGCATGTTCCCGGGAACCGCCACCGGCGGGAATTTTACGGTGAACGCCTCCCTGTCCTCAACAGACGGCGCCTTTCATACGGTATCCGCCTCCGATGAGGACAACAGCCTTTTTGCCGAGGGAAGCGGCGGCGATACCGCCATCGTTAAAAACCTCCGTCACCTTCAAAATCTGAGCGCCGGCTTTTCCGGTGTGTCGGGCAAGACCGCGGCCCTCCAGCGGGAGACAATTCTCTGCCGCTCCAACGAGACCTACCCGGACTACCCCTTCCAGCCCATCAGCGGCAGCGGGCTCAGAACTTACGACGGAGGAGAAAAGGAGATTCGTGAGCTTTACATACCCCACAGCGATGGCCCGGCGGGCCTGTTCGCCTCTGTGGAGGGGTTCACCTTTACAAACATCTCCCTGATCAACGCCGAGGTCAGCGGCGGCGGCAGTGCCGCCGCTCTGGCGGGGGAGGCGTCCAATACCACCCTGATCAATTGCCGGGTCTTCTGGCGGGACGAGGGGCAGACCAATCTGCGCCGCTTGCTGGGCAGCGACGCGGGGGGTTACCGCTTTAAAATCCGTGGGACCCGCGCCGGCGGCCTGATTGGCAGCGTGCCTGGGGGCAGTGTGACCATCCAGAGCTCCTTTGCCGCCGCTACCATCTCCGGTGAGGTAACGGCCGGCGGCCTGATTGGACGCTCGTCGGGCGGTGTAACCCTGCGAAATTCCTACGCAGACTGCTACATCACCGCCGCCAATGCCGCTGGCCTGGTGGGAGAGCTGAGCGGGAGCGCCGATGTGACCGACAGCTACGCCGCCGGCTTCATTGTGGGAGATAACGTAAAAAAGGCCGCCGGCCTCTCTCTGGGGAGCAGAGCGAAGGTGGAGACAAACCGGGTTTATTCCGTGATGCGCTTCCCCAATGGGGCGGAGACCTGGGCGCTGACACAGTCTCAGGATACGGCACATAACGACGATTTTGTCAGCACGTACTATCTGGGGGTTGGAACTGCGGGGACAGACGAGGGGCGCTGTGGGATCGGTTTGTCCTACGGGGATATGACGGAGCGGACCGACCGAACCAATCCGGACGGCTCCGTGGTCTCCAACCTCCAAAAGCGGCTGGGCGGCGCCTTTGCCTGGAAGGACGCCAGAGACAGCGCCCCCTATAATCTCCAGCAGCACCTGGATTTAACAGTCTACTCCTTTCCCGGCCTGAGCGGCCTGCCCCATTATGGCGACTGGGGGGCAGAATTTAAGGAGCCCAGCTTAGTTTATTATGAGTACCACGGCGGGAAAGAATACCGCTTCTCCGGCGGCAATGCCCGATATCTGGTCAACACGCTGGAGCAGGATAAGCCGGTGCTGTCCGACGGCTACGCCATAGCCTTTCTGCAGTCTGACGTAAGCGGTATTAAGAAGGTCACCGCCCTCTGTGTGGATGAGAACGGAACGGAAATCTGGCGGGAAACCAGCCTTGTCAGCGATTTGATCTCAACCGTCGGCGAAGACGGCCAGAAAAATAGGGCCTACTACTATCTGATGCCTCTTTCAGAGGATGTGGTCAACGGCGGCACGCCAGTGGAGAGTATCTATCAGTACCTCCGCCTGGAGCTGTCCTTCGACGGCAATCTGGGGGCTGAGGGCGAGTATTTCTATAATCCCCACTTTGCTGAAACAGTGGTTCCCTACCTGCGTACAGGAAGCGAGACGGCGGGGTGGACCGAGGCTTTTGCCAGGGAGCTTCTGAAGGCCAGAAGCACCCTCAGCGTCCGCACCCCCCGGCACCTGAACAATCTGGGCCGGTTCCCGGCTTACTGCCGCAGCAGCGAGCTCACCTTCACCCAAAACCTGGACCTGAACTATGCCACATACCGGCAGTTCAGCGGCCAGACACCCTATGTCCAAGACCCCATCGGCACCTGGAGCGCTCCCTTTGGCGGCATCTACGAGGGCAACTGCAATACCATTCAAAATGTTCTCTTCACCACCGCGGGGGAGGAGAAGAGCGGCTTCTATGCTGGTCTGTTTGGCTGCTCCGAGGGGGTGCTGCGCAACATCGTCTACGAGCTGGACCCGGAGCGGGACGAGGTGACCGTAGCGGTGAACCGGGGCTCCCAGACGGTATACGCTGGGGCCCTAGTGGGGATCAACGGGGGTACGGTGAACAACTGCGCCGTGTCCGGCGTCCGTCTGCGGGGGCTGAGTACCTCCCGGGCGCGGATGTACATTGGCGGTCTGGCCGGCCAAAATAACGGCGTCGTCAGAAACAGCGCGGCCGAGTCGGCTTTTCTCCATGCCGACGCCAGCTTTTTCGCGTCGGATACCTATCTGGGCGGCCTGGTGGGAGAGAATACCGCCACCATCTCTGCCTCCTACGCGGTGGGCCGGGTGGGCGCTCTGTCCGATGAGACAGCCTCCGCCCGTGCCTGCGGTTTTGTGGGCTACAACTCCGGTCGTGTGGAGAACAGCTACGCCGCAGTGGATTTAAGGGCCGAGAGCAAGCAGGTAGAGATCTACGGCTTCTGCGGACAGCGGCTGGGCAGCCAGTCAGGTACCTATTACCTCAACGACGGCAACTTTACCTACCGGGAGGAGTCCTATGCTGCCAGCTACGTCCGGGAGGGGGACCGGGCTGTGGGGACGGACTATAACGATCTGCTGAATACCTCTATCCCGGGTATGAGGCGTTTGTATGACAGTGAAGACGCCTCAGAGTACGGATCGGATGATTTTCCCTACCCCACCGGCGTGAGGGACGCCGGCGGCAAGCCTGTGCACTACGGCCAGTGGCCCGCCCGCATGGCCCTGGGGGAGATGGGGGTGTACTATTGGGAGCGGCTGGGTGAGGACTACCACATCAGTCTCCTGGCTGTGGAGCCCCCTGACCGGCAGGGCGCTCCCCTCACCATTGCTAAGCTTGATACCCTGTCCACCGCCCACAGTGACGGCCTTGCGGTCACCGGCAGCGGATATGGCTATTATATCAAGCGGGCGGATTCCGGCGGCGAACTGAAGGCCTCCTTTTCCGCGGAAGGCGTCAAATATTTCGACGCGGATCTAGGCGGTCCCATCGACCTCAAGGCCGCGGAGGCCGATCAGGCGGTCAACCAGGCACTGGAGCTTAAAATGCCTGACTTTGTATTCCACTCCTATCCCAGCTACGACCCCAACACCCCGGGCAGTGCCGGGCTGTACCCCACTGGGGATCCAAACGGCAGATTTGTCCTGAAGCAGGACGGCACTGAGATTGCGTTTGCCGTCAACCCTCACTTTGCCGAGGCGCTGTCGGTGGAGGTGCCCAGGGGGGTAGACTGGGATACCTCCAAGGCCCCCACCGCCGCCCCCGGCACAGGGGATAACCCCTTTGGTATCCGCTCTGTGGCCCAACTGGAGCTCATCAACTGGAACCGGGAAAGTTTGGATACCCGAACCGTGATACGGGGGAATATGAACCACATGCAATTCCCCTATCTGTCCACCTCCGCCGTCACCGGAAAATATCACTGGACGCAGACCCATGACCTGAACGGCAATGGTAAGAGCTATACCCCCATTGCGGAGTATTATGACGCAACCAGCAACAAGCTGGGAAATCTGTATGGATGGTTTGGCGGCAGCTACAATGGCCAGGACTACGTAATTGAAAACGTCAGCGTTCAAGGCCAGCAGTCCTCCTGCGCGGGGCTGTTCGGCGTTGTCTACGGCGGAACGCTGGAGCACATTATCCTCTACGACTCCGAGGGCACCGGCACGATTCAAAGCTATAGCGGCGATACCAGCAACAGCTGCTGGTACGCCATTGGGGCCCTGGCCGGTGTCGCGGCCGGGGGCAGGGTGGATAACTGCGCGGTGGCGGGCTACACCATTCAGGCAGATGTCAGAATTGACAAAGGAGGCTGGGGCGGCAGCGGCATCGGTGGTCTGGTGGGCATCTCCCATTTGAATCTGGAGAACTGCTCCGCCGTGACGGACATTGTCATTCCGAAAACCTCCAACAGCAATGATAATATGCGCGTCGGAGGTCTGGTGGGTACCTGTCAGGGGAGCATCACCGGCTGCTACGCGGGCGGAAAAATTGAAGTGAGTCCGGAGATCACCATCGCGAATGGCGCGGCTGTGTACATCGGCGGCATCGTGGGCGGCAGCTATTTAAAGCCCCTGACGATAGGCGGCGGCAGCACGCCCTCTATCGGCATCGTGGGCGGCGGAGCGGGAAACAGCGCCAAAAATGAGACCAATAATTCCCTAAGCAGCTGCTACAGCTATGTTACCCTGCCCGCCAGGGATCCGGGAGGAAAGATTAAGAGCCTGTATGCTGTGGGCGGTACGGGAGAGCTGAACGACGCCACGGTGAATAAAAATGACAATAAAGCCAACCACGGCGTCTGTACCATGACAAACTGCTTCTACCTTGCCAGCGAGGTGCTGGCAAACAACGGCGGCAAACTGTCTGGAAATGTCAATGGCTCCGGCAATCAGCTGAAAACAGATGTCAACCTGGGCAATGGGGCGCAAATACTCTCTCTGGACTATCCCCAGCTGTCCGGTGAAGCGGCAGTCACCGTCAATGGCACGACCCTTGATAGCATCTATGGCTTTCTCACATCCTACCGCCGGGTTACCACCTCCGTGCTCACCGCCGGCGGAGACTTTGCGGTGAATGGAAAATACAGCTATCCCCCCGCGAGCCGGGGGGAGCTGAAGGGGATGAACTACCCCTTCCCCACCATCCTCACCCGGGAAGACAGCGTGGCGGCGGGCGGCTCCGCCCTGCGCCGCGTCCACTACGGCGCGTGGCCCCTGGAGGGAATCCGGCGGGAGCGGGGGGCCGAGCCCATTACCCTGGATATTTTTGCCAACCCTGAGCATGCCGAACAGCTGGGCCTGTCCGACTCTGTGCCAAAGGGCGGCGTGTGGACGGCGGGCCTTGACGAGGGCGGCGGGGATCTGGTGGAGATGTCCATCAACCCAGGCACCGGCGAGATGACCCTGTCCGCCAAGACACTGGGCACCACCACCTTGACGGTGACCTACACCGTGAATTCCAAGTCATATATCCTGACACTGGACGTCAGCGTCACCGCCGAGCTGCATCTGCTGCCCAGCGCGGTCACCCTGTTCCAGGGTGAGAACTTCACGCTGCCCCTGACGCCAGGCCGCAAGCGGCTGGACTCCGACGGAGCGGACGCGGATATGACGCTGCCCCAGGCGGAGGGCTTTGTCCTCTCCTCGGTCAGCGCCTCCGGCGGCGGAATCCTCAGCAAGATTGAGCGGCCCGCCTATGTCCCCGCTGCTCCGGATCCAGATACCGGGGAGCCGGTCCCGGAGCAGTTGGCCGCAATCTCCCTTCAGGGGGATACCCCGGGGCTGTATACCGTAAATGTTGGGTTTGACTACACCCACGGCGCCAAAATTTACCCCTCCTCTGGCACGATTACCGTGGAAGTTCTTCCCCTGCCCCAGGCGTCTTTGGATGAGACGGGTACAACCTACACCCTTCCCATTGACAAGAGGATCACGGCTGTGGCGGCGGACTTTACAGCGGGAGACGCCCCCCTTACCGGGGACACTCCGATTCCAAACTGGGACCAGGCCGGCGGTACGATATCCTTCACCCGCGGGGATTGGCCCGCTGATGTGAGGCTCACCCTTACCCTGACCTTGGAGGGCCGTGAGCACACCGTGACCATCGCCCTGCCGCCCAAGAAGGAGGCCGGTCCGGAGAGCGAACCGGCGGCATAAACCGACAAAGGAGGGACGACCCATGGAACCCCTGCGAAAAAAGTGGAACAGCCAGCGCGGGGCGTCCATCCTGCTGGCGCTGCTGCTCCTGCTGGTGTGTGTCATGGTGGCCGCCTCTGTGCTGATGGCGGCGGCTTCCAGCGCGGGCAAGTCCCGCAGCGGCCGGGAGGAGCAGCAGAAATACCTTACCCTCTCCTCAGCCCTCGCCCTGGTCAGCGACCAGCTCACCCAATCGGAGTATAGAGGTAAATATACCTACCGGGTGGAAGAAAAGTTCAGGTGGGAGGGCTCCTTAGAGGACGGAAGCTGGGTTCACGATTACTGGCAGCACACCTACACCCAGCTGCCGGGAGACTTACAGTGCGGCCTGAACGAGGCCCCGGCCTTTATCCTTCCGCTGTTCAACGACCTGGACCACTATTTTGCCCAGCGCTTCCACAAGGCAGACAGCGTGGATCACCGGTATCAATGTATCAGTCTGCCCGGCGTAAATACCACCGTTAAAAACCCGTATACGCTGGAACTGACGGTAGACGCCGGCTCGGAGGGGGAGGAGGCTCCCTGGCTCACCCAGCCTGTCTCCGTTACCGTTACCTGGAACGCCGCCTCCGGGCATCTCTACCTGCGGGCTGCGCTGGAGGAGAAGGACGAGGGGGGAAACCTGCTCCATACCTACGCCATGGAAGCTGAGCTGAAAGCGGTTAAGGCCCCCGGCTCAGTGCTGAGGCTGGCAGATGACCCCGCCCCGGGGGAGGCGGAATATTACACAGAGCCCATGACCTGGGAGCTGAACTGGATTGTCAAGAAGTAAGGAGGCGGAAGCTGTGAAGAAAAAGCTGAAAAATGCCCGGGGGGAGACCTTGGTAGAGCTGATGGCCTCCATCCTCATCGGCACGCTGTCAACAGCCCTGCTTCTGGGCGGGGTGATGGCGGCCTCCAGCATCGACCGTGATGTCAAGGCGCTGGACGAGGCCTACTACACTGCCCTGTCCGCGGCGGAGGGACGGACTGCCCCTCTGCCCGGGGGACCGTTTCAGCTCAAAATAGAAAACAAAGGCAGCGGCACGGCGAGGAATTTCCCCATCCATCTCTATGGCGGCAGCGGCATGTACTCCTATGACCTGAAGGCGGCCGGCCCATGAGAAAAAAGCTGAAGAGCGCCTCCGGGCTGACCCTGGTGGAGCTGCTGTGCGCGGCGGTTATTCTGATGCTGCTGGGCCTGCTGGTCAACGTGGGCATCCAGGTGGCGGTCAGCAGCTGCCGGGACCTCACCGCCGAGGCGGAGAGCCAGCTGCTGCTGTCCACGGCGGCGGCGGCACTCACCGACGAGCTGCGCTACGCCCGGGATGTCAGCACAGACGCCTCCGGCGGTGTGACCTCCTATCGCAGTGCCTCCTTTGGCCCCGGCACCTGTCTGGCGGTAGACGCCAATGGACGTATCGTGGCTGAGAGCGGCGGCCAGGTCAAGCAGCTCCTGCCCCCCGGGGCGTACGGTATAAACGGGGCATACCGGGCGGCGGATCTGGAGATTACCGCCGGGGAGGACGGAGACAAGCAGCTCACCTTCACCCTTCAATTGAAGATAGAGACAGCTGATCAGAAGACCAGCGCCAAAATGCCCAGCGGGGGCATGGCTGTCCGCTGCCTAAACCCGGTAAAAGAGGAAGAGGGGGGAACACCGCCATGAAATATATACGCCTTGGCGACCTGCTGGTCAAAAGCGGAACCATTACCCAGGAGCAGCTGAACGAGGCCCTTGCCCTCCAGTCAGGCAGCGGCGAGCGGCTGGGCACCGTGCTGCAACGGCACGGCTTCATCACGGAGAAGCAGCTCATTGACACCCTCATGGACCAGCTGGGGGTGGAGTTCATCGATTTAAACAGCTTCAGCATTCCGCCGGAGATGGCCCAGGTTCTGCCCAAGAGCGTGGCCAAGAAGTATATGGTGGTCCCTGTCCGGGTCACCCGGGCGGACATCCATGTGGCTATGGCCGATCCGCTGAACTTTGTGGCCGTGGAGGAGGTCCGGACGGTGACCCGCCGCCGGGTGATCCCCCTCATCGCCACCGCCTCGTCGGTGGAGCGGGCGGTGCAGAACCTATACAGCAACCAGGGGGCAATGCAGGCCATTGAGGACATGCAGCGGGACCTGCTGGGCAGTCAGTACGGCGCCTCTGTCACCACCCCCGCTGACCAGAGCGTGGCGGTGGACGGCGATGAGTCAGACGCCGCACCGGCCATCCGGCTGGTAAACTCCATTATCGACCGGGCCTGTACCGAGGGGGCCAGCGACATCCATATGGAGCCCGGCGAGGACAGCATGACCATCCGCATGCGCATCGACGGCGCCCTGCGGCCCATCATCCCGGTGCCCCGGGAACTGCAGAACTCGGTCATCTCCCGCATGAAGATTATGGCCCGCATGGACATCGCCCAGAAGAACATCCCCCAGGACGGCCGGGCCAACGTTACCATCCGCCAGGAGACCCTGGATCTGCGCATTTCCACTCTGCCTACCATCCACGGGGAGAAAGTGGTGGTCCGCCTGCTGCGCAAAACCCCGGAGCTGGCCACCCTGGAGGGCATCGGCCTGGAGGGGGAGAACCGGGAGCGGTTCTGCCGTCTGGTGGACCGCAGCCGGGAGGGAATGATTCTTATGGTGGGCCCCACCGGCTCCGGCAAGACCTCCACCCTCTACGCCATCATCGACCGGCTGAAGTGCGACGAGGTCAATCTGGTCTCCCTGGAGGACCCGGTGGAGTACCACATCGACGGCATCTGCCAGGTTCAGATCAACGAAAAGATGGGCCTTACCTTCGCCAGCGTGCTGCGTTCCGTGCTGCGCCAGGACCCGGACATCATCGCCGTGGGCGAGATTCGTGACGGGGAGACGGCGGAGATCGCCATGCGCTCCGCCATGACGGGCCACCTGGTGCTATCCACCGTCCATACCAACTCCGCCGCCGCCTCCATCGACCGTCTTCTGGACATCGGTGTGGAACCCTACCTCATCGCCGGGGCGGTGAAGGGAATCATCTCCCAGCGTCTGCTGCGGCGGGTCTGCCCCAGCTGCCGCCGGGCCTACACCCCCAGCCAGGAGGAGCGGGAGTCTCTGGGGCTGTCCCCAGGGGACTACCGGTTCTACCGGGGCGAGGGCTGCAGCGACTGTTTTGGAACCGGCTACCGGGGGCGTATCGGCGCCTTTGAGGTGCTGGAGGTCACAACCGCCGTCCGCCGGGCCATCCACGCCAAGTCCCTAAAGGACCTGGAGCAGGCCATGGAGCAGGCAGCTTTCCTGCCCATCATCGCCGGCTGCCGCAAGCTGGTGCTGGACGGAGTTACCTCCGCCGAGGAGGTCAACCGGGTGCTGGGCGTCGGATAAAGGAGAAGGATATGAGAATAGAAGAATTTGTGCGACAGGCCCGGCAGGACCGGGCGTCGGATATCCACCTGGTCCGGGGCCTCACCCCCCGGTACCGGGTTGACGGCTCCATCCGGGAGATGGGGAACACCCCGCTCACCGGGGAGGACTGCGCCGGCTTTGCCCGGGAGCTGGCCGGAGAGGAGTTTACCCAAGCCGAGGCGGTGGGGGAGGCCGACCTGGCCCTCACCGTGGCCGGTGTTCGGTGCCGTATCAACCTCTTCCGTCAGCAGGGGGTCTGGTCCACCGCCCTGCGGCTGCTCAACGACCACATCCCCGACCTGTGTGAGCTGGGCCTGCCCAAGGCGGCGGCGGAGTTTCCCGCTTACAGCCAGGGTCTGGTCCTCATCACCGGGGAGACGGGCTCCGGCAAATCTACCACCCTGGCCGCCGTCCTCAACCAGATCAACAGGAACGAGTGTAAGCATATCCTCACCCTGGAGGACCCCATCGAATACGTCTACACGCCGGACAAGTGTGTCATCAACCAGCGAGAGATCGGCCGCGACACCAAAAGCTTTGCCGCCGGCCTGCGCGCCGCCCTGCGGGAGGACCCGGACGTCATCCTGGTGGGGGAGATGCGGGATCTGGAGACCATCGAGACCGCCCTCACCGCCGCCGAGACAGGCCATCTGGTGTTTGGAACCGTCCACACCAACTCCGCCGCTGACTCCATCGACCGCGTGGTGGACGTGTTCCCGGCTCAGCGGCAGCAGCAGATCAGGTTGCAGCTGTCCATGTCCCTGAAGGCTGTCCTCAGCCAACAGCTGCTCCCCAAGGTGGGGGGCGGCCGGGTGCTGGCCTGCGAGGTGATGAAGACCGACGGCGCCATCCGCAACCTGATCCGGGAAGGCAAGACCCCCCAGATCGTCAACGCCATTCAGACCACCGGGGCGGCGGGCAACATCCTGATGGACCGCTGTCTGCAGAATCTGCGCGCCTCCGGGGTCATCAGTGAGGAGACATACCGCTCCGCCCTTCGGGACCAGTCCCAGCCGGACAGGGCGCCGTCCCCGGCGGGCGCCCCCCGCTCCACCGGCTTCAAGCGCGCGTTTTAAGGAGGACGGCCCATGCCTACATACAAATATGAGGCGCTCTACTCCGGCGGCGAAAAGGCGTCCGGCGTGGTGGAGGCGGTGAGCCGGAGTGAGGCGGTGGCCCAGATCCGCCAGAACTGCGAGGTGGTCCTCTCCCTGAAGGAGGTGCCCAAGCTCGCCGCGGGCGACCCGCTGGACCGCTTCCGCAAGGTGAGCGCCAAGAGTCTGGCCCTGGTGTGCCAGCAGTTCTCCATCATCCTGAAGGCGGGACTGCCCCTGGTGCAGACGGTGGATCTGGTGGCCTCCCAGACGGACGACAAGATCCTGTCCCGCCTGCTGAGCCAGGTGTCGGAGGACGTGTCCAACGGCTGGAGCCTGAGCTACAGCTTTGAGCAGCGGGGCGGCAGGCTCCTTCCTCCCACCTTCCGGGAGACGGTCCGGGCCGGCGAGGAGTCCGGCGACCTGTTCTCCTCTTTCCGCCGCATGGCGGACTATTTCCAGCGCATGAACAAGACCCGGGAGAGCGTGGTCAGCGCCCTGACCTACCCCGCCTTTGTGCTGGTGGTGGCGGTGATCGTGGTGGTTATTATCATGGGCTTCGCGGTGCCCACCTTTACGGGGATGTTTGAGGGCCTGGGCACCGAGCTGCCCTGGGTGACGGTGGCGCTGATCGCCGTGTCCCACTTTTTTCAGCGCTACGCCCTGATTCTGCTGGGGGTTATCGCCCTGGCGGCGCTGAGTGTGCGGCTGTACGGCATGACGGAGAAGGGCGGCCCCATGCTGGCCCGGATCCAGCTGAAGCTCCCCATCGTCGGGGAGGTGGTGCGCATGTCCGGGGCCAGCCAGTTTGCCCACACCATGTCCACCCTGCTCACGGCGGGGATGCCCATTCTCCAGGCCATCGAGATCTCCGGCCGCACCATGACAAACCGCTGCCTGTCCGGTGAGATTTTGGAGACCCTGCCGGGGGTGGAGAGCGGCCGCGGCCTGGGAGAGTGCATGGGCCTTGCCAGAGAGCTACCTGCCATGCTGGTGCAGATGACGGCGGTGGGCGAGGCCACCGGATCTATGGAGTCCACCCTCCAGGTGCTGGCGGAATATTACGACAACGAGGTGGACGTGCGGGTCAAGCGGGCCCTGGCCCTGCTGGAGCCGGCCATCATCGTGGTTCTGGCGATATTTGTTGTGTTTATCCTCATGGCGGTGTATCTGCCCATGTTCAATATGTACGCCGCGATTTGATCTGAGGTCTTGACCTCAGCGTGTCCCCAGGAGGGGGGACATGAATGCCTCTCCCCGGCAAAGTCCGCTGAAGGGGCCGGGCGCCGCATACCGCGAGGTTTACAAAATGCAAGGTTTTAATACTCCCCCGTTTTTCGCGGCGGCGCCCGCCCCTTTGGCGGGCCGGGAACCCACTCCGGCCAACCTTATGTTGGTATTCCGAGCCTTCGCCAACCCGGGCTCTGAATATAATCCAAATCTTAGGAAAGAAAGGAGGTTTTTTCCTAACGATGAAAGGGTTGAGGGAAAAAATCTGTGAGCGCGAGGGCTTTACCCTCGTGGAAATGCTGATTGTGGTGGCCATTATCGCGATCCTGATTATGGTGTCGATTCCATTGGTGAACAGCTCATTGGAAAAGGCGCGGCATGCTACGGATGTAGCGAATAACCGCAGCGCAATGGATTTAGGTTCCGTTGAATATTTGAGTAATTATAACGGAATTGATTTTGATCCAACGACGAAAGTGGCAGAGTATACTTACTACGTAAATAGTGCTCACCAGGGAAGACTAGCTGCTACGGCACCTGGCGGTGATTATGAGCCGGTTAAGCCTGAATGTAGTTGCGGCTTTAAAGATGATCTTAAAATTACAATTGCTTCAGACGGTACTGTTACAAGCAATTGGAAGTTTAATGAAACTACTGGTGAGACTGAAGAAAATCCCTAATCAGCACCCCCGCAAATAAAGCAAACTCCCTCAGCCAAAGCTTTGGGTTGGCGCAAGAAGGCTGGGGGCGAGTAACCATCAAAACAGGAGCAATTTTAAATCTCCCTCCCACGGAGGCAACAAGGTTAACCTTGTCGTCTACCCGTGGGTAGACGATGGACGCTCACCCCCCTGTATGCACGGGCGGTGGCCCTTGGCCTGCCAGACCCACCCCAAGAAAGGAAGATTTAAAATGAAAACTCTGAAAGAGAGACTGAGCGCAAAGCTCAGCAGAAACGGCGGCTTTACCCTGGTGGAAATGCTCATCGTCGTCGCCATCATCGCCATTTTGATCGTGGTGTCGATTCCCGTTATTAGTAACAATTTGGAGAAAGCACGTATTGCTGCGGACCAAGCAAATCTTCGTTCAGCGTATGGAGCAGCTGCAGCTTATTTTTTGGCAGAGTCTGGAGACCCAGATTCGACAGCCGTTTTTGATGAAGCTGGAACAGAATACGCCTATAAGGTAAACAATAAAACGCATCAAGGTGAAATTGTGCCTGCTGGAACAGGTGTGACAGCTGGAAGTGATGGATTTAACTATGGATTAGCAACGGGACATGTGGATAGTTATGTTAAAGTGATGATAAAGGCTTCAGGTGAGGTAGAGGCAGACTGGGTATAGAAAGCTTAGCAAATAGTTTAGTGACAAGAGGGGATAAGGATGACCATGAAAAAAATAGAGAAACGGGATGGTTTTACGTTGGTGGAGATGCTGATTGTGGTGGCAATCATCGCTGTTTTGATTATGGTCTCCGTTCCCATGTTCGGCTCCACGCTGGAGAAGAGCCGGGTTGCCGTGGACGAGGCGAACGAGCGAGCGGCCCAGGACTTAGCGGTAACCGCGTTCCTGACAGGCCATGATACGGTAGATCACCTTTTAAATACGGGAAGTGAGGTGCGTCTTGTCTACTTTATTGAACCGGACAGCCATCAAGGACGGATAACGATAACAGGAGTTGCCTATCCGAAGGAATGGTATCAATATGGGCTTTCTACCGAAGAAGAGAGAGGATTTGGTGCCGGAGCTCAAATGGCGAAGCCCAAAGACCGTTGTGTTATGGTTACAATGAACCCAAATGGAGAAATTACAAAGGTTGAGTGGAAAACATACAGGGATGTAGTCGGACATGACCCCTGATTTTACCCGAGCAAAACCCCAGGCACGCCCGCACCGGCGGGCGTCCTCCAGAGGGCGGGGGACCCCGTCCTTTGGAGGGCGTCTGAGCGCGCGCAAAAATCCCCTGGGAAAGGAGCTGACAGAACCACCAATGGAGGAGAATAAAATAGTACTGGCGTATCTGTCGGTTTGGCTGACCCTATTGGGGGCGGTTTTCGGCAGCTTCACGGCCTGTGCGGTGTCCCGCTGGGCGGCGGGGGAGCCCCCCTTCCGGGGGCGGTCCCGCTGTGTGACCTGCGGCCATGTTTTGTCAGCTTTTGACCTGATTCCTGTGTTCAGCTGGGTTGTTCGCCGCGGGAGATGTAAATACTGCGGGGCGGGAATCCCCGTGGACTGCCTGGCGGCGGAGCTGGCGGGGGGGCTGTCCTTCCTGATTCTGGGACTTACCGTTCCACTGAGGGAGCTGGGACAGTGGCTGATCTGGGCGGGCCTTCTGCTGGCCCTGTCCCTGGCGGACTGGGCCAGGCGCCTCATCCCGGACCGGATCCTTCTGACCCTTGTAGTCAACCGGATTGTGTGGTTTGTTGCGTTGGAAGGGGATTTCAGCGGGATTTTTGACATTTTATTGGCGTGTTTGGTCCCGGCGGCCCTTCTGGCGCTGATTCTGCTGGGCGAGTGGCTCACGGCCCGCGAGCTGATGGGCGGCGGCGATATCAAGCTGCTCTTTGCCTTGGCCCTCTATCTCAGCTGGGCGCAGCTGCTGCTCACGCTGCTGGCGGGCTGCCTGCTGGGGCTGGTTTTTGCGGCCCTTTTGGGG
This sequence comes from uncultured Bacillota bacterium, assembly GCA_947073765.1. Taxonomy (GTDB): domain Bacteria; phylum Bacillota; class Clostridia; order Oscillospirales; family Oscillospiraceae; genus Lawsonibacter. The sequence continues at coordinate 83,026 of CAMTMZ010000002.1, forward strand.
AAAAAACGGGATGCGGCGGTGCCGTTCGGGCCATTTTTGGCCCTCGGCGGGCTGTTTACGGTAAGCCTGGGGGCGCCGCTGATCCGGTGGTATTTTGGACTGTTTTGAGGAGAGAAGGAAATGGCGAGAACACGTCTTGGCTTTGATATCGGCGGCAGCAGCCTGAAGGCTGCGGTAGTCCGCGACCGGGGGATTCAGGTGCATGAACTGCGCCTGCCGGAGAACCTGGTGGACGAGAACGGCATAGCGATGCCCCATGTATTCATCCAGTTTTTAAAGAACGCCCGGCGTGAGCTGCGCCTCCCCCGGGCGGCAGCCTCCCTGACCCTGCCGCCCAGCCAGTGCATCTGCCGCATGGTGACCATGCCCAAAATGACCACCAGCCAGCTGATGATGAACCTGCCCTACGAGTTTTCCGACTTTATCCAGGGCGCCGCGGATCAGTATTTCTGCGATTACGCCGTATGTGAGCCGGCGGAGGGGGAGGACCCGGAGCAGGACGGAGTGCCCATGATGGCGGCGGTGGCCTCCAAGCAGTGGCTGGCGGAGTATGCGCGGATCTTCTCCAAAGCGGGGATCAGGCTGAAAACCATTCTGCCCCAGGAGATGACCCTGATTAACCTGACCCGGGCCCGGAAGGACGGGCCGGAGGAGACATTTTTTATCGACCTGGGCCACCAGCACACCAGCATCACCGCCGTGTGGCGGGATCGTATCCAGGCTACCCGTCAGATCCCGCTGGGGGGCAGGAACCTGGACCTGGCTATGGCGGACGAACTGGGGGTGGACGCCTTTCTGGCCGGCACATACAAGCTGAGCAACCACCAGAATATCCACTCCGCCCCAGTGGTGACCGAGCTGTGCGACCGCATCGCGGTGGAAATTCTGAAGGTGATCAATTTCTATCAGTTTACATACCGCTCCAGCAGCCTGGAGGGAGTCTATCTGGTGGGGGGCGGCGCGTCCCTTCTGCCCCTGCGTAAGGCCATTGAGAGCGCGGTAGGCCTGCCTCTGCTGGACATTGAGGATCTGATGCCCGGCACTGGACCGGAGGCGGCGGCGGGGGCGTTTGCCGCCGGCGCGGCGATGGGAGGGAAGCTATGAAGAAAAACAGTTATCCCGCCAAGCGCACCCTAAACCTGTACTATAAACCGGACCGCACGACCAAGCCGGCCACCGCGGCCCTGTATGTGCTGTTTGTGCTGACGATTCTGCTGGGGCTGTCCAAGCTGCTGGTATATGACCTGTGGGTGGAGACCCAGGAGACCGAAGACCGGCTGGCGGCGGCGCAGCATCAGCTTGCCTCAGTAATGGAGGAGCTGGCCGATTTTGACCAGGTGCGGGAGCGGTACAGCCGCTACTCTGCCACAGAGGAGGAGCGGACGCTGGTGGACCGGATGGAGGTGCTGGCCCTGCTGGACAGCGCCGTGGGGGCTGCCGCCCGGATGGACAGTGTGACCATCAGCGCCGATGTGGTGCAGGTGCAGTTCTCTGAAGTTACCCTGGCCCAGACGGCTGAGATCGTCAAGGTTCTGGAGGCGTCGCCCATCGTGGAGGGGACCGTGGTGAACACAGCCTCTACCACACAGAATGCCGCTGACCTGGTTCAGGCCAATGTGCGAATTCAGCTGCGGAAGGAGGGGGCTGGAAGATGAAACGAAGCCTGACCGCGCGGGAGTGGATTTTGCTGGCGGTGCTGGCGGTGGTGGCGCTGGTAAGCGCCTATGTGACGTTGTTCTATCTGCCGACCACCGCCCGGCGAGAGGCGGCTTTGCAAGAGACGCAGCTGTGCCGGACCCAGATAGAGTCCGCGCTGCTGCGGGTGGAGGAGAAGCGGGGGATGGAGCGGGAGCTTGCGGAAATTTTTGCCCGCGACCCGGACCCGCTGAGCCTTGCGCCCTATGACAATCTGCACCCGGTTATGATGGAACTGCACCACATTTTGGACGGTACAGTGGACTACAGCCTGTCCTTTGGGTCGGTGGACGCGGAGGAGTCCATCGTCCGCCGCAGCATCTCGCTCAACTTTACCAGCGGCAGCTACCAAGGGGCCAGGGACGTTCTGTGGCAGCTCCACAACAGCGCCTACCGCTGCATGCTGGACAGTGTCAGCATCTCGATGGATCAGACAGGGGAAGGAGCTGTATCTGTCAACAGCACGATTGTGTTTTTTGAGTATCGATAAGCCCCTGAACAGCGCTCATATCTCTCCGCTCTGCCGCATAGGATGGAACAGCAAGAGGCGGGGAGTGTTGTGCTTTGAAAGGAAATATGGAGGAACGGGCTGAGCGTCTGGCACTCTACATTGTGGAGAACCGGACGACGGTGCGGGCCGCGGCACAAAAGTTTGGCATCAGCAAGAGCTCGGTACATAAGGATCTGGCCGAGCGCCTGCCTGCCTTCAACCGGACGCTTTACCTCCAGGTGAAAGAGGTGCTGGAGCAGAACAAAGCCGAACGCCACATCCGGGGGGGCATCGCTACAAGAAAAAAATATAAAGGAGCTTGATACAAAGAAAGGCGGGACTTGTATCCCGCCTGTTTTTATGATAAAATGCCGCTGTATGAAATACAAAAAGGAGAAATGAGCCATGAGCTACGCCGACCAGGTGTTTATTCAGAACTGCAGAGATATTCTGTCCCGGGGGGTGTGGGACACGGATCGGGCGGTCCGCCCCAGGTGGGAGGACGGCTCCCCGGCTCACACGGTGAAGCTTTTCGGGGTTGTGAACCGTTACGACCTGCGAAAGGAGTTTCCTATCCTGACTGTGCGGAAGCAGTTTATCAAGTCGGCGGTGGACGAGCTGTTGTGGATCTGGCAGAAGAAGTCCAACAACATAAAAGAGCTGAACAGCCATGTATGGGACGCCTGGGCCGATCAGGACGGCTCCATCGGCAAGGCCTACGGTTACCAGCTGGGTGTGAAGCACCGCTATCCCCAGGGAGAGATGGACCAGGTGGACAAGGTGCTGTGGGACCTGAAAAACGACCCGGCGTCCCGGCGCATTATGGCCAACCTGTACAACCACCACGACCTGAGCGAAATGGCCCTGTACCCCTGTGCCTACTCCATGACCTTCAATGTGTCCGGAAAGACGCTGAACGCCATTTTAAACCAGCGCTCTCAGGACATGCTCACCGCCAATGGCTGGAATGTGATGCAGTACGCCGTGCTTCTGCACATGATCGCCCAGGTCACTGGTTTTGAGGCCGGGGAGCTGGTGCATGTGATCGCTGACTGCCACATCTATGACCGGCATGTGTCTGTGGTAGAGGAACTCATCGCCAGACCCCCCTTTGACGCCCCTAAGTTCAGTCTGGACAGAAATATTACCGATTTTTACCAGTTTACCGCCGGCAGTGTGAGGCTGGAGGGCTACCAGGCCCACCCGCTGGAGGAGAAAATCCCGGTGGCGGTGTGAGGAGGGCAATATGAATGTGATCGCGGCCGTGGACCGGAACTGGGCCATTGGAAAGGACGGCAATCAGCTGGTCTACCTGTCGGAGGACCTGAGACGGTTTCGGGCCCTGACCACCGGACACACGGTAATTTTGGGACGGAAAACCCTGGCCACCTTTCCCGGCGGGCGGCCCTTGAAGGGGCGGGAGAACCTGATTTTGTCCCGAAATCCAGACTTTGCCCCGGAGGGAGCGCGGGTCTTCGCGGATATGGAGTCCCTGCTGGCCGCCGCGCCGGCGGACGCATTTGTAATTGGAGGATCGTCGGTGTATCAGGCGCTGCTGGACCGGTGCGACACAGCCTATATTACCAAGATTGACCGGGCTTTTCCAGGCGCGGACTCTTTCTTTCCTAACCTGGACGCCCTGCCGCAGTGGCGGATTGTGGAGGAGGGGCCGGAGTTGGAGGAGCAGGGGATGAAATTCCGATATGTGACCTATCGGAGGAGATAGAGAAAAGGACCGTCTCAAAGTTGAGACGGTCCTTTTCTAGCTTACAGACCCAGGGTGAGGCCCTCCTGATCAGACAGGCCGTCCTTGGCCAGCATCCGCTCCAGCACCTCCACATCGGTGGTGATATCCATAACGTCCCCTTGGAAAAGGCGGTCCAGCTGCTTCTCAAAGCCCTCCACCGCTTTGTCCATCATACCCTCGATGCGGGTCATGGCGGCGGTGATGTTCTCGCCGGCTACCTCCTGGTCCTCCAACTGGGCGTAGCTGCGGAGAATCTTCAGAGTGGTGGGCAGGTAGTAGCTCAAAAAGCTGTGAAGCTCTACCTCCTTCTCCGGATGGGTTTTCTGGTAGTCCAGTATCTTGGCGGTGATGATCCCTACCCGGTCGATCTGGGCGGAGAGCTTTTCGTTGTCAATGTCGTCGTTAATGGCACGTATTTCTTTTAAAATGGCGTTCTCATCCGCTTTGGGGGGCGGAGGGGCGGTTTCCCGTCTGGGGGGGTCCATAATGCCGTCACCGGTGAGGATCAGGCGGTCTCCGCCGTAGTCCAGGTATCCTTGGGGGAAAAGACCGTCGTTGAGCATATCGGACAGATCGTCCCGAACCTTGTTGTGAGACAGGCCGGTGGCAGAGGCCAAAGCGGAGATGGACACCGAGTTCTGCCGGCCAATCATGGCAAGATAGTTGCGGTAACGGCCGGCCTGCTTGCGTTTGCGCAGACCAGCCCACAGAAAGCCCAGGCCGCCGGCGACACAGCACAGCAGAGCCAGGGGGCCGGCGAGCTCCTCCAGAAAGAAAGGCAGGTCGCCCCTGAGCAGCCAGTACAGAGAATCGCCCAGGCTGCTCACAAGGCCGATGAGGCAGCCGGCGGCGGTGGCCCCACCGGCGATGGCCCAGGTTTTGCCCTTTTTGTCCAGCTCGGTAATGAGATCCCGCCCGGCCTTTTTCAGTTTGCCCCCTTTTTTGGAGGCAGGCGCCTCCCAGGGTGGGGCGGCCTCTTCCCGGGGGCGCGTTTCCCGCGCGGCATGAGCCCCGGCGGAGGTCTGGGCGCCGTAGTGCTGCTGGTAGTAGGGGTGGCGGCTCTGCTGCCGCTTCTTTTTTGCTTTGTCATCGCCGCTGAGCATCTTCAGCACGATCATGAGCACGCCCACCGGAGCGGCAATGCCGGTGAAGATCAGGCCCAGGGCGATGAGCCAGTAGAAGCCGTCGCCGCCGCTTTTCCGGTCCTCGCGATAATCAGACATGTCGTAACCCCCGTGATTTGTATGACTTCTATAATAGCAGAATAATCCCAAAATGGAATTGATTTTTTCTTAAAATTCGTTAAAGAAAGATCTGCTTTCTTATCATAACGCACCGGAGGGGAAAAGTAAATGGGCAAGAGAGGATTGAGGATTAAAATTTTGCCGCCCCGGCTGGATAAATCTTTCAGCGGACTTGTAACTATTCTGTAATTCTTTTAAAAGGGCTGGTGTGCTATAATATAAAATCGGCTTACAATAGGGAGCCATAACAATACATCAAAATCTGCGTACAGCATGTCACCCGGCCCGGGGATGGGCCGGACAGGAGGAAATCAGCTATGGACGGACAGCGTGTTGCAAAGAAGGAGGGGGGCGGAAAGCTGCCCTGGGTCATCACCGGAGCGGTGGTGGGATTGCTGGCGGCGGCCTATATCGGGACGTGCGCGTGGGCGTCTGAAAAGGACGCGATTTTGCCCAACGTGTCGGTGGCGGGAATCGACGTGTCCAACATGGTAGTGGAACAGGCCCGGTCAACTGTACAGTCCGCTGTGACGGAGCGGGGGAAGGACATTACCCTGACCCTGAGTTATGAGGATCTGGAGGAGCGGCTGAGCGGAGCCGATGTGGCGGTGGATGTGGCGGAGAGCGTCAGGGCCGCGCGTCAGATTGGCCATGAGAACTTTTTTACCGGCGGGCCCCGGCTGATTGGACATATGCTGGGGATGTCCGCCCAGGTTCCCCTGGTGCTGCCGGAAGAGGATTCCGCCCTGAACGGACTGATGGACCGGATGGAACAGGCGGTGAACGCTGCCACGGAGGACCACGGCTACCAGGTGGAGGGGGACCGGCTGGTGATGACCAAAGGGGCCTCTGTCGCGGCTGTTGACTGGGAGGAGGCCAAGACCGAGGCCCGGATCTGTCTTCAGGAGGCCTTTGAGGAGCGGATGAGCGGGGAGAGCGGCCAGGTGGAGAAGAAGCTCGCCCTGTCCGCCGCCCAGAACGAGGCGGAGGAGCCCGACTTTGAGGCAATTCACCGGGAGGTGCATACGGAGGTAAAGGACGCCTCCCTGGATCTGGAGTCCATGGAGATCACCGATCACCAGGTAGGGGTGGACTTCGAGGTGCAGGAGCTGAAAACCGCCTACCAGAACGCCAAGAGCGGCGAGACTTTCTCTATCCCCTTGGACATCACCCGGCCCAAGGTGACCAGGGACGACCTGGGGGGTCAGCTGTTTAAAGACCTGCTGGGGGAGGGCACCACCCGGGTGTCCGGCTCGGCCAACCGCAAGCACAATGTGAAGCTGTCCGCCGAGGCGTGCAATGAGAAAATCCTTCTCCCTGGCGAGGAGTTCTCCTACAACAACACCACCGGCAGCCGCACCGCCTCCAAGGGCTATAAGAACGCACCGATCTATCAGCAGGGACAGTCGGTGGACGATATCGGAGGGGGCATCTGCCAGACCTCCTCCACCATCTACTACGCCGTGCTCCATACCAACCTGGAGGTGGTGGAGCGCCACTGCCACCAGTTCAACACTGGCTATGTGGACCTGGGCATGGATGCCACCGTGTTCTTCGGAAGCCTGGACTTCCGCTTTAAGAACAGCACCGACTATCCCATCAAAATTGTTACCAACAGCTACGACGCCAACGGCAAGCGATATCTCAACGTGAAGATCTACGGCACCAACCCGGAGGGGGTTTACGCCGAGCCAAAGAGCAGTGTGTTTGACAAAGTGGCTCCCACCACCGTATACAGCCCCGACCCAGGGGTGCCCCGGGGCACGCTGGTGCTGGACCGGGAACAGTATGCCTACACCGGCTGGAGCGCCCATACCTACCGCTATGTTTATGACAAGGAGGGCAACCAGATCGACAAGCAGGACATGGGGGGCAGCAAGTACAAGATGCGCCCCAACACCTACCACTACAACCCGGCCGACGGCGATCCCTCCACCTGGATAAATGGAAAGCCCGGCGGCGGAACCACAACCGATCCCGGCACGGTAGACCCCGTCGATCCCGGTACGACCACGCCCACGGATCCCGGCACCACTGCCCCTGTTGATCCGGGCACAACGGAACCGGCTGACCCGGGAATCTCAGAGCCGGTGACACCGCCCCCCTCCGACTCGGGGATTGCCCCCATCGACCCTGGCCAGGCGGCCGGCTAAACCTTCAACCTTGCTGTTCCCGCCCCTGACGGGGCGGGAACTTCCATAGAGAAGAGGAGAGAGTATGTTTCAAGGCTATACGCAAGGCACCATTGACTTTCTGTGGGGACTGAAGCTGAACAATGAACGCTCCTGGTTCCAGGCCCACAAGGGGGAATTTCTGGAGCAAGTGGACCGACCTACCCGGGAACTGGCTGAACAACTCCGGAGTGAGATGACGGACCTCTATCCCAAGCTGGGCTTGGAGCTGAAGGTGAGCCGCATCTACCGGGACGCCCGCCGCCTGTTTGGACGGGGCCCCTACAAGGATCACCTGTGGTTCTCTCTGCGCAGGCCGGGGGAGCACGACGGGCGGATCCCCTGTTTCTGGTTTGAGGTGGCCGCCGACCGCTACGGGTACGGCATGGGCTGCTGGGAGGTTCCCCCCGCCACCATGGCCAAACTCCGGGCCCGCATCGACCGGGATCCCAGGCCCATCGAGAAGCTGGCCCGCGCGGTGGAGAAGCGGGGGGAGTTTGTGCTGGACGGGCCGGAGTACAAGCGCCCCAAAGGCGATCCGGGGCCGCTGCTCTACCCCTGGTACAACCGGAAGGGAATCAGCTTTAACTGCGAGCGCAATTGCGAGGGGGTATTCTTTACCCCGGAGCTGGCAGGACAGGTGCTGGAGGGATGGAAGTCGCTGGTGCCCCAGTATCAGTTTTTGTGCTCCCTGCCCGGGGATCCGGAGCCGGGGGAGGGGTGAGGCTCCTTCCCCGGGGCGGCAACGGGGAAATACTGGGCGGATTGGATAAAGTGTAGAAAATAGATTGGGGGATTTGTTGAATAAAACGAACAAAAAATGCTTGACAGGAGTGTGCTAGTGTGGTAAAGTATAACCAGAACAAGGAAGGGTGAGTCCAATGTACAGGTAAACGCCCCAGCAACTGATACCGCTGGCCCGGTGAAATAATTTTTCCAGTAAAATGCGCATCGGCCATGAGAGGGAGCCAGGAGAGTTCAACAAGCTTCAGGAATCTGAAATGTATATCTCCAACACAACCAGAGGGCAGACGGTATTCAGTGAGCGCAAAGCGGCAGACCCGACAGGCAAGCAGGAAGGGAATCCGACCAAGGGCCTCACATATGAGGAGTTAGGCCGTAATAACGGCAGAAAGAAGACGGTCGTGGAAGAACTGGAGGATTGCTTGGGGATTGCGGCGGAGCGTATCCAATAGAAACGGAGGTAGCCATATGATGTTAGATAATAAGACAGAACAGAAATGACCCTTGACTGTAACGGATTACGAAACGGACAGTCAAGGGTCATTTCTTTTTTGTGTGGACGGCCGCAGGGCCGTTTTTTCTGTTTTAAGGGGACATGTGATCCAGCTGATCCGCGATGCGGTCAATTTTGCGCTGGAGGTGCTCCAGAACCTGCTGGAGATTTTCACGATTCATACAGCCGTCGCTGGCGGAGAGCTGAGCCAGAATCAGCATCTGATGAAGGGAGCGGTCGATCTCGTCCAGCGCGTCCAGGGCCGCCTGGGGCAGTGGGTTTTCTTCCATGTGAACACTCCTTTTGTGCCTTGTCGGGCTGTTCATCAGCATACCACAGCGGGAGGCGGAAGGCAACGGAAATATTTGTTTTAGCACTCGATATACATGAGTGCTAAAAATTCACACTCTGTTCATGAAATTTCTGCCGGGGCGGCCTATACTAGGACCATACCGCAGGCTGTTCCATGAAAGGAGTGTTAATGTTATGAATATGAATCAGTTTACCCAGAAGTCCCTGGCGGCAATTCAGGGGGCGCAGGATATTGCCCTGGAGCACGGAAATCAGCAGATTGAGCAGCCCCATCTGCTGCTGGCCCTGGTGGGGGACAGGGAGGGCTTTATTCCTCAGCTGCTCACCGCCATGGGGATGACCGTGCCCAGCTTTGAGGCGGCGGTGAAGGCCGAGGTAGAGAAACTGCCCAAGGTATCGGGAAGCGGGCGGGAGGCGGATAAGGTATACGTCTCCCAGGACGTGGACCGGGCGCTGAAGGCCTCTGAGCAGGAGGCCAGGGCCATGAAGGACGAGTATATCTCCGTGGAGCACATCCTCCTGGGGCTGCTGGCCCACCCCAATGGGGCGCTGAAAGAGCTGTTGCGTACCTACCGCCTGGACAAGGAAAAGGTGCTGCGGGCCCTGGCCCAGGTGCGGGGGAGCCAGCGGGTGACCTCCGACAATCCGGAGGAGACCTACAACGCCCTGAAAAAGTACGGCTCCGACCTGGTGGAGCGGGCGCGGCAGAACAAGCTGGACCCGGTGATTGGCCGGGACGACGAGATCCGCAATGTCATCCGAATTTTGAGCCGTAAGACCAAGAACAACCCCGTTCTCATCGGCGAACCCGGCGTGGGTAAGACCGCCATCGCCGAGGGGCTGGCCCAGCGGATTGTCAAGGGGGATGTGCCCGCCTCCCTGCGGGACAAGACTGTATTTGCCCTGGATATGGGCGCCCTTATCGCCGGGGCCAAGTACCGGGGAGAGTTTGAGGAGCGGCTGAAGGCCGTGCTCAACGAGGTGAAGAAGTCGGAGGGGAAGATCATCCTCTTCATCGATGAGCTGCACACCATCGTGGGGGCGGGCAAGACTGAGGGGAGTATGGACGCGGGCAACCTGCTCAAGCCCCTGCTGGCCCGAGGGGAACTGCACTGCATCGGGGCCACCACCCTCAACGAGTACCGGCAGTATATTGAGAAGGACGCCGCCCTGGAGCGGCGGTTCCAGCCCGTTATGGTGAACGAGCCCACGGTGGAGGACGCCATTGCCATTCTCCGGGGGCTGAAAGAGCGGTATGAGGTGTTCCACGGTGTCAGAATCACTGATGGGGCCATCATCGCCGCCGCCACCCTGTCCAACCGCTATATCTCCGACCGCTTTCTGCCCGATAAGGCCATCGACCTGGTGGACGAGGCCTGCGCCATGATCCGCACCGAGATGGACTCCATGCCCACGGAGCTGGATGTGATCCAGCGGAAAATCATTCAGCACGAGATTGAGGAGGCGGCCCTGAAAAAGGAGACCGACAAGCTGTCTCAGGAGCATCTGGCGGAAATTCAGAAGGAATTGTCCGACATGCGGGACGACTTCAACGCCAAGAAGGCTCAGTGGGACAACGAGAAGGGGGCCATCGGCAAGGTACAGAAGCTGCGGGAGGACCTGGAGGCCGCCAACGCTGCCCTGGAGAAGGCACAGCGGGAGTACGACCTGGAGAAGGCGGCGGAGCTGCAGTATGGCCGCATCCCCGAGCTGAAAAAGGCCCTGAAGACGGAGGAGTCCGCAGCCAATGAGGGCAGGGCCCGTTCTCTCCTCCGGGACAGGGTGACGGAGGAGGAGATTGCCAGGATCATTGAGCGGTGGACCAGCATCCCCGTGGCCCGGCTGATGGAGGGGGAGCGGGAGAAGCTGCTCCACTTGGAGGATATCCTCCACAAGCGGGTGGTGGGCCAGGATGAGGCGGTCCGGCTGGTGAGCGAGGCCATCCTTCGCAGCCGCGCCGGTATCGCGGACCCGGATAAGCCCATTGGCTCCTTCCTGTTCCTGGGCCCCACCGGCGTGGGCAAGACAGAGCTGGCCAAGACCCTGGCCCAGGCCCTGTTCGACAGTGAAAAGAATCTGGTGCGCATCGACATGAGCGAGTATATGGAGAAGTTCTCCGTCTCCCGGCTCATCGGGGCGCCTCCGGGGTATGTGGGCTATGAGGAGGGGGGACAGCTCACCGAGGCGGTGCGGAGAAAACCCTACTCCGTGGTCCTCTTTGACGAGGTGGAGAAAGCCCATCCGGACGTGTTCAATGTGCTGCTCCAGGTGCTGGATGACGGCCGGATCACCGACAGCCAGGGCAGAACGGTGGACTTTAAGAACACAATCCTGATTCTCACCTCTAACCTGGGCAGCCAGGCCCTGCTGGACGGCATCAATGCCGAGGGTGAGATCAGCGAGGAGGCCCGGAATCAGGTGAGTGAGCTGCTGAAGCGGTCTTTCCGGCCGGAGTTCCTCAACCGGATGGACGAGATTGTGTTCTACAAGCCCCTCACCCGGGAGAATGTCACCCACATCATCGACCTGCTGGTGGACGGCCTGAACCGGAGACTGGCCGGCCGGCAGCTCAGTGTGACCCTCAGTCCCGCCGCCAAGGGGGAGATCATTGAGGCCGCCTACGACCCTGTCTACGGCGCCCGGCCCCTGCGCCGCTACCTTCAGCACACGGTGGAGACCCTCATTGGCCGGAAGATTATCGCCGGACAGGTGGAGGGGGGAGCGTCCCTCACAGTGGACGTGGAAGATGGACAGCTGGTTGTGAAATGACAGAACGCCCCGGCCCGCCTGAACCGGCGGGCCGGGGCGTTTGCGGCGGAAATTTTGGTTGACATTGTAGACCAAACGTGATATGATTGGTTTACAAAGTAAACCAATCGGCTGGCTTCCAGGCCGAGGAAGCGGCGCCAATGAGAGGAGAGAACCGCTATGGAGGATATCAACCTGACCAACAGCGAGTGGTATGTGATGGACTGCCTGTGGCAGCGGACATCGATGACGGTGATGGAGCTGGTGGGGGCGCTGAACCAGCGGCTGGGATGGGCCAAGAGCACCACCATCACCACCCTGCGGCGGATGGAGGACAAGGGGCTGGTTCTATGCCGCACCCAGGGGCGGACCAAGCACTACAGCCCCGCCGTATCCAAAGACCGGGCCGTCCGTCGGGAAACCCGGTCCTTTTTGGATAAGGTATATCAGGGCAGCGTGGGGATGATGGTGTCCGCGATGGCGGAGGACAAGGCCCTGTCCCGGGCGGAGATCGACGAGCTGTATGAAATTCTGCGCAGGGCGGAGGAGGGGGAGACATGACACTGCTGATTCCATGGGCGGTTACCTCCAGCGTGCTCATTCTGATCGTGCTGGCGGTGCGGTTTTTGCTCAAGGACCGGCTGTCCGCCCGGCTGAAATACGCCTTGTGGGGGGTGGTCCTCCTGCGGCTGCTGGTGCCGTTCCAGATCGAGCTGCCCGCCGCCGCAGGCGACGCTTTTCCGCTGCTGGCCTCCAATCTGGTCCCGGAGGTGGCCGATATGGAGCTGTACGCCCTTCGCACAAACTCCCGCCCCCTCCCGGAGGACAGCCTTGCGCAGATGAGAGAGAACGGCATAGATGTGGGGAGCGTGATCGGAACGACGGCCATGATCCACCAGGCCGGCGATTTGGAGTGGGAGGGCAGCCAGCGATGCTTCGTTCTGTCGGAGACGGGAATTGACACCTACTTTTTCTACACCACCCTGCCCAAATTCTTGATGACTCTCTGGGTGATTGGGGCCCTCTGTACGGCGTGGACCATATTCAACTCCAACCGGTACTTCTTCGGGCGGCTTAAATACTACCGCCGCGAGCTGGAGGGAGTGGACAGCCCCGTCCTGATCTACACAGCGGCCAACCTGTCCTCCCCCTGTCTGTTCGGAGTGTTCCGGCCCGCCGTCTACCTCACCCCCCAGGCGGCGGGGGATCCCGACACCCTGCGCCACGTGCTAGCCCACGAGCTGACCCACTACAGGCATCGGGATCACCTCTGGTCGGCCCTGCGGTGCCTGGTTCTGGCCCTCCACTGGTACAACCCCCTGGTGTGGCTGGCGGTGGTTCTGTCCAAGCAGGACGGCGAGCTGGCCTGCGACGAGGGGGCGGTAGTCCGGCTGGGGGAGGCGGAGCGCATCCCCTACGGCCGGACCCTGGTGGACATGGTGGCCGCCCGGTCCCTGAGGGCGGGGGACCTGCTGTCCTGCTCCACCGCCATGACCGGCGGGGGGAAGTCGGTCAAGCGGCGGGTGGCCGCGCTGGTAAAAAAGCCCGAGACGGTGAAGACCGCCCTGTTCGCCGTGATCGCCGTGGTCACCTTGTCGGCCGTGTTCGTCTTTGCTGGGCGGGAGCCGGCACAGCGGGAGAACGGGATGTTCCTGGACTTCCTGGACCGGACCACGGCAATCCGGTACAGTCCCCCCGCCTACTCCAGCACATTCTACCCTTCCCCTATCGCCAGCGAGGACCTGCTGGATGAGGCGAAGAAGGCCTTGTCTGGCTTCCGGATTGTGGACAGCGAGGACCCCCAGCCCGACCTAAGCCCGGAAAAGCTGATCCACGAATCCAGAATCGTTCTGATTTTTGAGAGCGGGGATATGGAATACTCCCTTCTGTGGCAGAATGACTATACCTACCTGTTTGCGGGGAGTATCTGGAGGCAGAGCATGGATCTCCAGGAGGAGGGGGAGACTGCCCAGCTGGTGGGCGTCAGCGGCACCTGCATCTCACAGCGGGGGGACAATGTGATCACCACACTGGAGCGTCTGGCCAGGAGACAGCAAGCAGGGGGGATAACACCCGGCACCACACCGGAGCTGGAGAAAGAGCCCATTAAGCTGCTGGCCACCTTCCTCGAGGACGTGTACAGCCAGCTGGCCGAGCTGGCCCGGAGCGAGGAACCGGATCGAGTTCACCCGGTCACCGGCAGCTAAAGCGTACCCCCCGGCGGCAAAAGCCGCCGGGGGTTTTGTCACTTTTGCGCACGGAAAGGGCCGTTAATTTCCCGCTTTTCTTCTCTTTTGCCCTGTTAAAAAGCCGTTAATTCCGTTGTCTTTCCGACAAAAAATCAGTATCATGAAGAACACCCTGAAAACGGGCCGCTCCGCCGCGTCCGTTGGCACCTCAACTCGAAAGGCAAGGTTATTTTTATGAGTCTGCGCGTCGGCATTGACATTGGCTCCACCACGGTGAAGGTGGTGGTCCTGAACGAACAGGATAGGCTGCTGTTCCGCTCCTATGAGCGGCACTTCTCCAAAACCCGGGAGCGGGCGCTGGAGACGCTGAACTCCATCCGGGACATGCTCTCCGGCCAGGACATTAAGGTCACCATCACCGGGTCCGCCGGACTGGGCGTGGCCGACGCGGCGGGGATCGACTTTGTCCAGGAGGTCTACGCCACCGCCGCCGCCGTGAATACCTACATCCCGGACACCGACGCGGTCATCGAGCTGGGCGGCGAGGACGCCAAGATCATCTTTTTCGGCGGCGCCCTGGAGGAGCGGATGAACGGCTCATGCGCCGGGGGCACCGGGGCCTTTATCGACCAGATGGCCACGCTGATGAACGTGACCGTCAGCGAGCTGGACGAGCTGAGCCTGAAGCACGAGAAGATCTACCCCATCGCCTCCCGGTGCGGGGTGTTCGCCAAGAGCGACATTCAGCCCATCCTCAACCAGGGGGGGCGGAAGGAGGACGTGGCCGCGTCTATTTTCCAGGCAGTGGTGGACCAGACTGTGGCCGGCCTGACCCAGGGGCGGGAGCTGAAGGGGAAAATCGTCTTTCTGGGGGGGCCTCTGCACTTTCTTATGGGCCTGCGCCAGCGGTTTGTGGAGACCCTGAAGCTGGACGGCGACCACGCCGTGTTTCCGGAGGACGGGGACTGCTTCGCCGCTATGGGGGCGGCCCTGTGCGCCACCGACTATGCCCCCGGCCCCTTTGAGACCGTGATGAAAAAGCTGGAGGACAGCGCCGGGACTGCCACTGCGGTGGACACTATGCCGCCGCTGTTTATCAGTCAGGAGGAGTATGACGCCTTCGCCGCCCGGCACAACGCCAGCCGGCCCCCGGAGGCGGATATCCACACCTACGCCGGACCTGCCTATCTGGGCATTGACGCCGGGTCTACCACCACCAAGCTGGCCCTCATTACCCCCGAGGGCGGGCTGCTGCACACCTACTACCACTCCAACCAGGGAAACCCGGTGGCCATTGTGCTGGAACAGCTGCGGGAGATTTATAAGCTGTGCGGCGACCGGATTGTGATAAAGGGAGCCGCTGTCACCGGTTATGGGGAGGACCTGATTCAAAACGCTTTCTCCTGCGACCTGGGGCTGGTGGAGACCATGGCCCACTACAAGGCCGCCGCCCACTTTGCGCCCGATGTGGACTTTATCATCGACATCGGCGGGCAGGACATGAAGTGCTTCAAAATCCGCAACGGGGCGGTGGACTCCATTATGCTCAACGAGGCCTGCTCCTCGGGGTGCGGGTCCTTTATCGAGACCTTTGCCAAGGCTCTGGGGTACAGCATCGCCGACTTCGCGCGCCTGGGGCTGTTTACCCCCAAGCCGGTGAACCTGGGGTCCCGGTGCACCGTGTTTATGAACTCCTCCGTGAAGCAGGCCCAGAAGGACGGGGCCAGCGTGGAGGATATCTCCGCCGGGCTGTCCACCTCTATCGTGAAAAACGCCATTTACAAAGTGATCCGGGCCGCCTCCGCTGACGATTTGGGACAGCACATCGTGGTGCAGGGAGGAACCTTCCTCAACGACGCGGTGCTCCGGGCCTTTGAACAGGAGATCGGGCGGGAGGTCACCCGGCCGGTGATTGCCGGGATTATGGGGGCCTTCGGAGCCGCTTTGGCCGCCCGGGATTTGGGGCTGGAGCAGTCCGCCCTGCTCAGCGCCAAGGCGCTGGAGTCCTTTGCCCACACCGCCAAGCCCGCCACCTGCGGGCTGTGCACCAACCACTGCTCCCTCACCGTAAATTCCTTTGACGGCGGGCGGCGGTTTGTATCGGGCAACCGGTGCTCCCGGCCCCTGGGGGAGGAGCCCAGCCATCTGCCCGACCTGATGCGGTACAAGTACGCCAAGCTCCGGGCCCTCTGCGGCAGGGGGCAGGGGGACGGCTCCCGGGGGAGGATCGGCATCCCCTTCGGGCTGAATATGTATGAGAATCTCCCTTTCTGGTTTGAGCTGTTTACCCAGCTCAACTTTGAGGTGGTGCTGTCCCCCGAGTCCTCCCGGAAGGTCTACCTGAAGGGGCAGCGCACCATTCCCTCCGACACTGTGTGCTACCCCGCCAAGCTGCTCCACGGCCACGTGGAAGCCCTGGTGGAGGCGGGGGTGGACGCTGTTTTCTACCCCTGCATGCCCTACAACTTCGACGAGGGGGCGGGGGACAACAATTATAACTGCCCTGTGGTGGCCTACTACCCGGAACTGCTGGCGGCCAACGTCCCGGAGCTGAAGCAGATGCGCTACCTGTATCCCTATTTCGGCCTCCACCGCCCCAAGGACATGGAGCGCAAGGCCGGGGAGTGGTTCTTCAATGAGTTCCGCATCCCAAGGCGGGAGACGGCGGCGGCGGTGAGGTCCGCCTACATCGCCTATAATGCCTATAAAAATGACCTGCGCAACACCGGGCGGACCTACATCGACCAGGCCCGAGGGGAGGGGCGGCCCATCCTGGTGGTGGCCGGACGGCCCTACCACATGGACCCGGAAATTAACCACGGGATCAACGATTTGATTACCTCCTACGGCTTCGTACTGGTCACCGAGGACGCGGTGGCCTGCCTGGAGGACAAGGCCCCCCGCCGGGTCCTCAACCAGTGGACCTACCACGCCCGGATGTACAACGCCGCCCGGTATGTATGTACCCGGCCGGACATGGAGGTTATTCAGCTGGTGTCTTTCGGCTGCGGCATCGACGCCATCACCGGCGACGAGATGCGCTCCATCCTGGAGGAGGGCGGCAAGCTGTATACCCAGCTGAAAATTGACGACATCAGCAACCTGGGGGCTGTTAAAATCCGTATTCGTTCGCTAATGGCCGCGATTGAGGCCCGAAAGGAGCATTGACATGGCAAAATTGGTCTATGACGAAACCGGCCGCCTGCTGTTTACCAAGGAGATGAAGGAGGAGTACACCCTCCTCATGCCCCAGATGCTCCCTGTCCACTTCGGCATGATGAAAAAGCTGCTGGAGTGCGAGGGGTACAAGGTGGACATGCTTACAACCAACCACCGGGGGATTGTGGACGAAGGGCTGAAGTATGTCCACAACGACACCTGCTACCCCGCCCTGCTGGTCATCGGCCAGCTCATCGACGCGGTGAAGCATGGGGGGTACGACCCCCACAAGGTGGGGCTGCTCATCACCCAGACCGGGGGCGGCTGCCGGGCCTCCAACTACATCCATCTGCTGCGCAAGGCGCTGGAGAAGGCGGATATGGCTTACATCCCCGTGGTGTCGGTGAATCTGTCCGGGCTGGAGAAGAATCCCGGATTTTCCCTTACCCTGCCCTTTGTCCGCAAGGCGGTATACGCCATGATGTACGGCGACATTATCGTCAACGTGGCCAACCAGGTGCGCCCCTACGAGGTGGAGGCCGGGGCCGCCGACGCTATGATTGACCGCTGGTCCCAGCAGCTGGTGGACGGTTTCCATGCCGGCAGGGGGATGAGCCGCAAACAGATGCGGGCCAATTTTGACGCCATCTGTGCTGATTTTGCCGCCATCCCCGTGGCGGGAGAGCCCAAAATCCGGGTGGGGGTCGTGGGGGAGATCTATGTAAAATTCGCCCCTCTGGGCAACAATAACCTGGAAAAATTCCTTCTGTCCGAGGGCGTGGAGCCCGTGGTTCCCGGACTGACCGACTTTATCATCTTCAAGATCTACAACCGGGTGGCCGACGTGGAGCTGTACGGCGGCAAGTGGATTAAAAAGGCGGGCTGCTCGGTGTTTATGAAGTACATTGAGGCCTGCCAGCGGGACATGATTGAGGCGCTGGAGCAGTCGGGCCGCTTCCGGGCCCCGGGAACCTTCCAGGATCTGCACCGGCTGGTACAGGGTTACCTGGGAGACGGCAACAAGATGGGGGAGGGCTGGCTGCTCACCGCCGAGATGCTGGAGCTTATCCACTCCGGGACCAACAACATTGTGTGCACCCAGCCCTTTGGCTGCCTGCCCAACCACATCGTGGGCAAGGGGATGATCCGCAAGCTGAAGGACGACTACCCCTACAGCAACATTGTGGCCATCGACTACGACCCCGGCGCCACCCGGATCAACCAGGAGAACCGGATCAAGCTGATGCTGGCCAACGCCAAGGGGCTGACCCACGCCGAGCCTGTCCGGCCTCGGGAGGAGCCTCAGCTGGGACGGGTGCCCCAGCTGGCCCACGCGCACATTTGACAAAGCGGGCCCAATCTGCTAAAATGTTCCTCCAGCTGGAGTTTGTACTGCAAATCTGGTAAGGAGGACATTATGAAAATCGAACACATCAATGAACATGGAATGGATATTGCGGTCATTTCCAGCGACGAAAAGGTGATTGTTGACGTACAATCCGCCCTGGACCTGGCAATGACGGTAAACTATGAGACCGGTGCGGCAAATATCGTGCTGGATAAGCGGCTGGTCTGCGAGGACTTCTTTATCCTCAGCAGCGGCGTGGCGGGAGAAATCCTGCAAAAATTTATCAACTACCATGTGCGGGCCGCCATCTACGGCGACTACTCCCGCTACACCAGCAAGCCCCTGAAGGACTTTATCTATGAGTCCAATCAGGGGAAGGACTTCTTTTTCGTGGCCACCAAAGAGGAGGCCATACAAAAACTGACACAATAAGAATCAAGGTACAGATTTCAGCAGAGGGGGGCCGTCCAGCGGGGACGGCCCTCTTTCTTTTACACCAATCTCACCTGCACCTGGTCCCCCTGGGCGGAGACACACAGGGTATCCCCCTTTTTCAGCCTGCCGGCCAGCATGAGGTCGGCGGCGGGATCCTCCACCAGGCTGGCGATGGCCCGGCGGAGAGGCCGGGCGCCGTACTCCCGGCTGCTGCCCTTGCCGGCCAGGAGGGTGACGGCCTCCTCCTCCACCGCCATGGTGATGCCCAGCTTGTCCAGCCGCTTCCGGGTCTCGGACAGCAGCTGGCGGGTAATGGCGTTGAGGGTCTCTCCGCTGAGGGGATGGAACACCAGGGTGGCGTCCAGGCGGTTGAGAAACTCCGGGGCGAAGGTGCTGCCCGCGTCGGACAGCACCGCGCGCTCCAGCTCCTCCCGCTCCGCATCCCCCCCGGCGGCGAAGCCCAGGCGCCTGCCCTTGGCGAACCGCTGGGCTCCCAGGTTGGAGGTCATCACCAGCACCGTGTTGCGAAAGTCGGTTTTGCGCCCCTGGGAGTCGGTGAGAACCCCCTCCTCCATCACCTGGAGGAGGAGAGACCACACGTCCCGGTGGGCCTTCTCCAGCTCGTCCAGCAGCACCACCGACCAGGGCTGGCGCCGCACTCGCTCGGTGAGCTGTCCGCCCTCCTCGTGGCCTACATAACCCGGAGGAGAGCCAATGAGGCGGGAGACGGTGTGGGCCTCCATATACTCCGACATGTCAAAGCGCAGCAGGGCCTCCTCACTGCCAAAGAGGGCGGCGGCCAGAGCGCGGCACAGCTGGGTTTTGCCCACTCCGCTGGGGCCCAGAAACAGAAAGCAGCCCACCGGGCGGCGGGGGTCCTTCAGCCCTAGGCGGCCCCGGCGGATGGCCTTGACCACCGCGTCCACCGCCCGGTCCTGGCCCAGAATGTGGTGGCGCAGAGACTGGCCCAACCCGGCCAGGGCCTGCTTGTCCGCCTCGTCCGGGTCCTGAATGGGCACCCCTGTCCACTGGGAGAGCACCGCCTGGATGTGGTGGGGCTCCACAGCGAACTGACCCTGGCCCGACTGCCACTTTTGCCGCTCCCCTTCCAGCTCCCGCTTGAAGTCCCGCTCCACGTTGCGCAAAATGGCCGCCTGCTCAAAGTCCTGGCGGCGGACCGCATCGGCCAGCTGTTTCCCCGCCTGGGACACCCGGCCCTCCAGCCGCTGCAGCTCCGGGGGGAGGGCCTTGCCCGACAGCCGGGCCTGGGCCGCCGCCTCGTCCACCAGGTCGATGGCCTTGTCAGGCAGGAACCGCTGGGGCAGATAGCGGCAGGACAGGTCTACCGCCGCCTCCAGAGCGCTGTCGGAGATAATCAGGTGATGATGGGCCTCGTACCGGCCCCGCAGGCCCTGGAGGATGTCCAGGGTCTCGGCCCGGGTGGGCTCTTTGACGGTGATGGGCTGGAAGCGGCGCTCCAGAGCGGCGTCCTTCTCGATATATTTGCGGTACTCGTCTATGGTGGTGGCGCCGATGACCTGGAGCTCTCCCCGGGAGAGGGCGGGCTTGAGAATGTTGGCGGCGTCAATGGCGCCTTCGGCGCTGCCCGCCCCCACAATGGTGTGCAGCTCGTCAATAAAGAGGATGATATTCCCCGCCCGGCGCACCTCTTGAATGATGTGCTTCAGCTTTTCTTCAAACTCACCCCGGTATTTGGTGCCCGCCACCATGGCGGACAGATCCAGGGCGTACACCCGCTTGCCCAGAAGATGAGGGGGGGCGGCGCCGTCGGCGATGGAGAGAGCCAGTCCCTCCACTACAGCGGTTTTGCCCACCCCGGGCTCTCCGATGAGGGCGGGGTTGTTTTTGGTGCGGCGGGAGAGAATCTGGATGACACGTCCCAGTTCCTCCTGCCGGCCGATCATGGGGTCCAGGCGGCCCTCGGAGGCCATGCGGGTCAAGTCCCGGGCGCACTGATCCAGCTGGCGGGTGTCCCCCGACGGCCGGGGCTCCGGCTCCCGGGCCCTGGGCTTGGGAGCGGGGGTCTCCTCCCCGCCCAGAGAGGCGGTGAGGCTGCGGTAGAGGCCCTCGCCGTCTACTCCGCAGTGGCTCAGCAGCTGGCAGGCGCCGCTGCCCTTTGCCCGCAGAAGGCCCAGCAGCAGGTGCTCGGAGTTTACCGCGTGCTGCCCCAGGCGGCGGCTCTCCTCCACGGCGCCCTGGATGGCCAGGCAGCAGTTGGGAGTGAGCCCCTGAAAGCTGGACTGAGCGGGAACCCCCGTGCCCACCCGCTGGGCGATGGCGGCGCGCAGGGCCTTGCTGTCCGCCCCCGCCCGGCGCAGCGCCATAGCGGCGGGACTGAACTCCTGACCGGCCAGCCCCAGCAGCAGATGTTCGCTGCCCACATAGCTGTGGCCCAGTTTGGCCGCGTTCTGCTGGGCCAGCCGGATGGCGCCCAGGGCGGTGGATGTGAATTGGCTGTCTGCCATGGTACGATCACCTCAGAATCAAGTCTTTTACCATCATGCCCGGTTTTTCAAAAATTTAGCATTGCATTTTTCAAAAAATGTGCTAGAATAGAGAGTACCATTTTAATGGAGGTGTACATATTATGGCCTATGTTATCAGTGACGCTTGCATCAGCTGCGGTTCCTGCGCTGATGGCTGCCCCGTGGGCGCGATCGCCCAGGGCGACGCTCAGTACGTCATCGACGCCGGCGCCTGCATCGACTGCGGCTCCTGCGCTGGTACCTGCCCCGTGGGCGCGATCTCCCAGGGCTAATGACCAAAAAAACAGCGCCGGGGTTTGCCGGCGCTGTTTTTTACATCGCATTATCTAATTTTTAATATTATATTTGGTCATTTTTTATATTGATATCCGGCGCTCGTTGAGGTATACTATGGATAAGGTAAAACATCCGCTCTCTGGAAAGGAGTGTGCTCTATGCGTACAAATACCTTAACGGTAAACAGCGTCGCCGCGTCGGCGCGGCCCAGACGCCGGAGGGAGGTCCGGGACCCTTACGACGGCCTGCGGCCCTGGTCGGCCGCCACCCATGGGCTGGGGGCTGTTTTGGCCGTTCTGGGCACTGCCGTTTTACTGGTTCGGTCTGCCGCGCTGGGCAAGTGGCTGCTGTTTGGGCTGTTCGCGGTCTACGGGCTGTCGATGATCTGCCTCTACACCGCCAGCACCCTGTACCACTGTCTCAACCTCTCCGTTTCAGGGCGGCTGGCCCTGAGAAAGTACGACCACTGCTCCATCTACCTGCTCATCGCCGGCAGCTATACTCCGCTGTGCCTGACAGCTTTGCGGGAGTTGGGGGGCGTTCCCCTTGTCGTCGCCGTGTGGACTCTGGCCGCCGCCGGGACCGCTCTCACCATCGCCAGGCTGGCCATACCCCGGTGGCTTACCAGCGCCATCTATATCTCCATGGGCTGGCTGGCTATTTTTGCCATTGTGCCCATTTACCGCGCCCTGCCGGCGGAAGGATTTTTCTGGCTGCTGGCCGGAGGCATTTTGTACACCGTGGGCGGTGTGCTCTACGCTGTGAAGTGGCCCGGGCGGAACAGCCCCCGCTTTGGCTGCCATGAGATTTTTCACATATTTATCCTGCTGGGCAGCGCAGCTCACTTTATAATGATGGAGCGGGTGGTGCTGTGGCTGTGAGAGGACAGGTTGATCCCAGGGGACCCGCCGGTTTGGGCGGGTCTCCAAATTTTTCCGGCATATTCTTTGTATTTCTTCACGAACCCCTTGCCAAGGGAGAAAAAATAGGGTAAAATAAGTCAGTCAAGCATAACAACACAGTTTATATAACGGAGGATGATTCCTATGCCTATGATTTCTGCCAGCGATTTCCGCAACGGCGTGACCTTTGAGATGGATGGCAAGGTCATGCAGGTGGTCGAGTTCCAGCACGTGAAGCCCGGAAAGGGCGCCGCCTTTGTCCGCACCAAGATGAAGAACGTGATCACCGGCGGTGTGACCGAGACCTCTTTCAACCCCACCGCTAAGTTTGAGCAGGCCTTTGTGGAGCGCAAGGATATGGAGTACAGCTACAGCGACGGCGACCTGTACTACTTTATGGACCCGGAGAGCTTTGACATGATCCCCATCGGCAAGGACCTGCTGGGGGACAGCTTCAAGTTTGTCAAGGAGAACATGACCTGCAAGGTGATGTCTTACAAGGGCAGCGTGTTCGGCGTGGAGCCCCCCAACTTTGTGGAGCTGGAGGTCACTGAGACAGACCCCGGCTTTGCCGGCAACACCGCCACCAACAATGTGCTCAAGCCCGCCACTCTGGAGACCGGCGCTGAGATCAAGGTGCCCCTGTTCGTCAACCCTGGCGACAAGATCAAAATCGACACCCGCACCGGGGAGTATCTGGAGCGCTGCAAGGCGTAATAAGGAGTTAAATTATGACTATTTCTGAGAAAGTCGCCTACCTGAAGGGCCTGGCCGAGGGGCTGGATCTGGATACCACCAAGTCCAAGGAGGGCAAGCTCATCTCCGTGATGATCGGCATTATGGAGGAACTGGCCATGTCTGTGGAGGACCTGGAGGAGAACGCCCTCAACCTGGGCGAGGAGATCGACGTGCTGTCCGACGACTTGGCCGACGTGGAGGAGGCCGTTTTCGATGAGGATGAGGACTACGACGACGACTGGTTTGAGGTGGAGTGCCCCAGCTGCGGCGGCGACATCGTGGTGGACGAGGACGCCCTCAGCGAGGGGGAGGTGGAGTGCCCTGAGTGCGGCACCCGCTACGCCATGGAGCTTACGGAGGACGACGATGAGGAGTCTGACGGGGACGAGGAGACCGAGGAATAACCGGAGTGTTTCAGGGGCGGCCGTGGGCCGCCCTTTTTTTGAAAATTTCCCGGCGCTGGGAACCTTTGCCGAAAAAACACGTCTATACAGGCAGAAGAAAATCGGAAAGGAGAATTCACTGTGAAACGAATCTTGTCCCTCTCCCTGGCCGTCCTGCTGGGCTTGACCGGCTGTGCCGGGCCTGGTGCCGTTTCCTCCCCGCAGAGGACCGCCGTGGACGGTGCGCAGAGCGCCCCCGGCTACTGGAACCCCGCGCTGATGGCCCTGTCCCAGCCGGTATACCCGGAGTTTCCCCGGCAGCCCCAGTTCCCGGAGGAGGGGGGCGAAGGGGCCTGGGAGGCCTATCATGAAGCCTATGACAAGTATATGGATGCCCTCGCAGCCCTTCGTGGAGATGACGGCGGTATTACGGAGCTGGAGCACGCCATCCTGAACACCTTTGCCGCCAAGAGCGTCAACCTGGCGCTGGAGGGGCACGAGGGGGAGAACGCCGTTTACTCCCCTCTGTCCCTGTGGTCGGCCCTGGCCATGCTGGCCCGGTGCGCCGGCGGGGACAGCCGCCAGCAGGTGCTGGACGCAATAGGCGCGGACAGCGTGGAGACCCTCCAGGGGCAGGCGGAGCGCCTCTGGCGGGCCCTGTACACCGACGATGGCCAGAGCGCCCTGATTTTGGCCAACTCCATCTGGCTCAACCGCAATTTGCAGGGGAACTATGACCATAAAACGCTGGATATTCTGGCCCGGAAGTTCTACGCAGGAACCTACTCCGTCCCCATGGGGAGCGGGGAGGCCGACGAGGTAATCACCAACTGGGTGGGCGAGCAGACCAAGGGGCTGATCGGCGGGGACCAGCCCGTGGTCCAGACCGCCCCAGAGACCCTGGCCCTGCTGGTGTCCTCCCTGTACTACAAGGCGGCGTGGCAGGACGAGTTCAACGCTGACCGGACGGAGGAGGACATTTTCACCGGCGCCGCCGGGCAGGAGACCAAAGTGGACTTCATGCACAAGACCAAGGACGATGACTTCATCCGCCGGGACGGCTATCAGGCCGCCCGTCTGGCCACCCACCTGGGGGAGATGGTTTTTGTCCTGCCCGATGAAGGGGTTACCCCCGAGTCTCTGCTTCAGAAGGAGGATTTCCTTGCCCGCCTGGAGTTCTACGGTGACGCCGCCCTGTGGGGGGAGGTGAGGTGGTCGGTGCCCAAGTTCGACGTGAACTCCGACCTGGACCTGCTGGAGACCCTGAAGGCCATGGGGATCACTGACCTGCCCGACTATAACAGAGCCGACCTGTCCGCCCTCACCGATCTGGACGCCTTCCTGTCCCAGGCCAAGCAGCTGGCCCGAGTAAAGGTGGACGAGGACGGGGTGGAGGCCGCCGCCGTCACCATACTGGATGTAGCCACCTGCGCTTTGCCGCCGGAGCCCACGGAGGTCTGCGTCATGGACCTGGACCGGCCGTTCCTGTTCGTCATCCGCACCCAGGACGTGCCCCTGTTCATCGGGATTGTGAATCAGATATAAAAACCCCGGCCCCCGGCAAAAAGCCGGGGGCCGGGGTTTTGCTTATTTGATGGCCATGGTCTTGACCTCGTCCCCCAGAAGGGTGGAGAAGTCCTCTAGGGACATGGCCCCCAGGTCCTCGCCGGAGCGGCGGCGGACGGAGACGGTGCCGTTTTCCATATCCCGGTCGCCCACCACCAGCATGAAGGGGATCTTCTCCAGGGTGGCCTCCCGAATCTTCTTGCCGATCTTCTCGTTGCGGCTGTCCACCTCAACCCGGAATCCCAGCCCGTCCAGCTTGGCGGATACCTGGCCGGCATACTCGGCGGCCCGGTCGGTAACGGGGAGGAGCTTCACCTGTACGGGTGAGAGCCAGGCGGGGAAGGCCCCGGCAAAGTGCTCGGTGATCACCCCGATGAATCGCTCGATAGAGCCCAGCACCACCCGGTGAATCATAACGGGGCGGTGCTTCTGGCCGTCCTCGCCGGTGTACTCCAGCTCAAACCGCTCAGGCAGCTGGCTGTCCAGCTGGATGGTGCCGCACTGCCAGGTGCGGCCCAGGGAGTCGGCCAGATGGAAGTCCAGCTTGGGGCCGTAGAAAGCGCCGTCTCCCTCGTTGATGACAAAGTCCTTTCCCATGTCGGTGATGGCGGCCTTGAGGATGTCCTGGTTGCGCTCCCACTCCTCCACGGTGCCGATGTGATCCTCGGGCATGGTGGACAGCTCAATGGTGTAGCTCAGGCCGAAGGTGGAGTAGACCTCGTCAAACAGCCGCACCGTCTCCTGAATCACGTCCTGCATCTGCTCACGGGTCATGAACACATGGGCGTCGTCCTGGTTGAAGCAGCGCACCCGGAACAGGCCGTGGAGGGCGCCGGACAGCTCGTGGCGGTGGACCAGGCCGATCTCCCCCACCCGCAGAGGCAGGTCTCGGTAGGAGTGGGGCTCGCTGGCGTAGACCAGCATACCGCCGGGGCAGTTCATGGGCTTGACGGCGAAGTCTACGTCGTCAATGACAGTGGTGTACATGTTGTTCTTATAGTGGTCCCAGTGGCCGGACCGCTCCCACAGCTGGCGGTTGAGCATGATGGGGGTGGAGATCTCCACGTAGCCGTACTTCTTGTGGACCTTCCGCCAGTAATCCAGAAGGATGTTTTTCAGCGTCATGCCCTTGGGGAGGAAGAAGGGGAAGCCGGGGCCCTCGTCCCGGAGCATAAACAGGCCAAGCTCCTTGCCCAGGCGGCGGTGGTCCCGCTTTTTGGCCTCCTCGATCCGGGCCAGGTACTCGTCCAGCTCGTCTTTCTTGGGGAAGGCTATGCCGTAAATGCGCTGGAGGGTCTCGCGATTGCTGTCCCCCCGCCAGTAGGCGGCGTTGCAGGCGGTGAGCTTCAGGGCGTTGCCCTTGATCCGCCCGGTGGAGTCCAGATGGGGGCCGGCGCACAGGTCGGTGAACTCGCCCTGCTTGTAGAAGGAGATGACCGCGTCCTCGGGCAGGTCGCAAATGAGCTCCACCTTGAAGGGCTCGTCCTTCTCCTCCATGAATTTCAGCGCCTCGGGCCGGGGCAGCTCGAACCGCTCCAGCTTCAGCTTCTCCTTGCAGATTTTCCGCATCTCCCCCTCGATCTGTCCCAGGTGCTCGGGAGTAAAGGCGAAGGGGGCGTCCATGTCGTAGTACCAGCCCTCGTCGATAGAGGGGCCGATGGCCAGCTTCACCTCGGGCCACAGGCGCTTCACCGCCTGGGCCATGACGTGGGAGCAGGTGTGCCAGTAAGTGGCGCGGTACTCGGGGTTTTCAAAGGTGTACTGAATATTTTCTTCTGCCATAATAGTTCCTCCTTGTATTGGGGCGGGCCAAATAAAAACGCTCCACCCCTGATGAGATTCAGGGGTGAAGCGGTAAGCTCCACGGTTCCACCCTGCTTGCGGTCCACAGACCGCCGCTCGTGTCCTCAGTAACGGGAGGCCCCGGCCTGTTCCTCACAGGCGGCTCAGGAGTGGTACGGCCGCCGTGATCCGTGAGGCCCTTTCAGCGAGCGCGGGCCCCTCTCTGAACGGTACAGACGCGGTTTCTTCTCCGTCAAAGCCAATTTTGACAGTGACATGATAGCACCGGGCGGGAGAAATGTCAAGACGGATTCTCAGGCCCCGGCGGTGGGAAGATTTTTCCGAATCTTTCATGGACTTTTGGGCAAAGCTATGGTAAACTGACAAAAGAGCCATACCCATGAAATCAGGAGGTAAATTTTATGGACAACAAGGTTATGTATTCTCTGAGCTACGGACTTTTCGTCCTGTCCGCCCGCCAGGGGGAGAAGGACAACGGCTGCATCACCAACACCGCCATGCAGGTGACCACCACCCCCAACCGAATTGTCATCGCGGTGAACAAGGGCAACTACACCCACGACATGGTGGCGCAGACTGGCCGCTTTACAGTGTCTGTTCTGTCGGAGGAGGCGAAATTTGAGCTGTTCCAGCGCTTTGGCTTCCAGTCCGGCCGAGACACGGACAAGTTTGCCGGCTTTGAGGCGCACACCGGCAAAGACGCTGACGGCATCCGCTACGTGACCCAGGGTACCAACGCCTGGATGAGCTGCAAGGTGGTGTCCATGACCGATTTGGGCACCCACACACTCTTTCTGGCCGATGTGCTGGACGGAGGAGTGATCTCCTCTGTGCCCAGCGCCACCTATACCTACTACCAGGAGCATATCAAGCCAAAGCCCGGCGCCGCCCCCGCTTCCGGGGAGAAGAAGCGCTGGATATGCAAGGTGTGCGGCTACGTCTATGAGGGGGACACCCTGCCTGAGGACTATATCTGTCCGCTGTGCAAGCACCCGGCCGCCGACTTTGAGCTTCTGGCCTGAACTATGGAAAAAACCCGCGCCGGGGGCGAAACCTCCGGCGCGGGTTTGCGTCTGTAGAGGTGAGCGAGAAGTCCCGCCTCCCGCAGGGGGAGGGGATACATAGAGAGGAGGGGTCTCATCCATGGAGGACGGGAAAATTATCGAGCTGTACTGGGCCCGGTCTCAGCAGGCCATTGCGGAGAGTGAGAAGAAATACGGGCCCTACTGCCACACCATCGCCCGGCGGATTCTGGAGCGGGAGGAGGATGCGGAGGAGTGCGTCAACGACACCTGGCTGAGGGCGTGGAACGTGATGCCCCCCCAGCGGCCGGGGATTTTGTCCGCGTTCTTCGGCAAGGTGACCCGAAACCTGTCCCTGGACCGGTGGCGGCGGCTGCGGGCGGCGAAACGGGGGGGCAGCCAGGTGGAGATTGCCTTGCACGAGCTGGAGGACTGCCTGCCAGACCGCCGCCGTCCCGATGAAAATTTGGAGGCGGGAGAGACAGCGGCGATGATCTCCGCCTTTCTCCGGCGGCAGCCGCGGGAGGACCGGGCGCTGTTTGTCCGGCGGTATTTTCACCTGGAGCCGCTGAACGAGCTGGCGGAGCGGTTTGGGATGAGCGTGGGACAGGTGAAGAGCAGGCTCCACCGGATGCGGGGAAGGCTGAGGGAGGAGCTGGAGCGGCAGGGGGTGGCGGTGTGAACGCGGAGCATATGCTGGACGCCATCGGCCTGCTGGATGACGACCTGGTGCGGGAGGCGGAGGAGTACCGCCGTGCGGAGCCGAGGCGTCATTACGGGACCTGGCTGAGCTGGGCGGCCAGCTTCGCGGTGGTGCTGACGCTGGGCTACGGGCTGGTCCGCTTTGGAGCGGGAAGCGGCGGCGGGGCCGCGGAAAATATGCCGGCCACCGGCGCTCCGGCCGCGAGCGCCCCGATGGATGGGACGAACCAGGCCGGAGAGGCCAGCGGAGGGGCTCCCGCCAGCCCCGGCGGCTCCGCCCCAGGGGCGTTTGGAGACGCGTCGCCCGACATGCGCGGCGAGGTGCTCAGCGTCTCCCTGAAGATGGATGAGCCGATGAACCGACTTTGGTATACCTTCCTGCACTGGTACGGTAAGGACAGGACGCTGGAGGAGCTGCCGGAGGGCTGCGTCAGCCTGGGGAAGGTGGAGCGGCTGAGCAATACCGAGCAGCCTGATGTGCCCTATACGGACAGCGAGGAGTTTGTGGGCTGCCAGGCGTGGCTGCTGAGAGAGGACCCGGTATGGAAGGAATTTAAGCTCTATGTGCAGCGGCCTGAGGGCGGCTATCTGGAGTGCCACATGGGATAAGCCGCAGCCCCCGGTTTTTTGCCGGGGGCCGCGCTTATTTGTCTTCCTCCTCCACAACACGAACCTGGATCTCCAGCACCCGGCGGTGCTCCACCCGGGTGACGGTGACGTCCAGTCCTTCGGCGGCGAAGTGGTCCCCCTCCTCGGGCACCCGGCCCACCTGCTCCAGCACCCAGCCGGAGACGGTGGCTGCGCCGCAGGTCCCCTTGACCTGGAAGAGGTCATACATATCATCCAGGTCGGCGGAGCAGGCGATGAGGAAGCTGCCGTCAGGCTGCTTCTTAAAGGTCTCGATCACCTCATCGTGCTCATCCCATATTTCTCCCACCAGCTCTTCCAGGATGTCCTCCAGGGTACAGATGCCCTGGGTGCCGCCGTATTCGTCCACCACCACGGCCATGTGGGCCTTGTTCTTCTGGAGGATGCGCAGCAGCTCAAAGGCTTTGGTGTTGCCGGTGGTGTAAAACACCGGGGACTTGATGTTGGAGACCATGGTCTCCCCCTGGTAGCGGGCGGCGTAGAAGTCCTTCTCGTGAATGACGCCCACAATGTTGTCGATGGTCTCGTGATAGATGGGAATGCGGGAGTAGCCGGTTTCAGCGAAGAGGGAGGCGATCTCCTCCATGGTGCTTTCCTCCTCAGCGGCGGTGAGGTCCACTCGGGGGGTAAAGATCTCCGATACCTCCAGGTCGTTGAACTCGATGGCGTTGCGGATGAGGTCGCTCTCATGCTCGTCCAGGCCGCCCTCAGTCTGGGCCTGATCCACCATGCCCACCAGCTCCTCCTCGGTGATGCCGTCGTCCCCCTTGGCCCGGAAGAGCCCGCTCATCAGCCTTTTCCACTGGGTGAACAGGAAGTTCAAGGGGGTGAACACCACCATGAACAGCCTGAGCAGGGGCTGGGCGAACATGGCGAAGTCCTCGGGGCGCTCCTTGGACATGCTTTTGGGGGTGATCTCACCAAAGATGAGGATGATGATGGTGAGGGCCACAGTGGCCACAGTGGGGCCGTACTGGTGAAACCACCGGGTGCACAGTACAGTGGACACGGTGGTGGCGGTGATGTTGACAATGTTGTTGCCGATGAGGATGGTGGACAGCAGCTTGTCGTACTCTCCAGCCAGCTCCAGGGTTTTGGCGGCCCGGCGGCTGCCGTTGTCCGCCCGGTTTTTCAGGCGGATGCGGTTGAGGGAGGTGTAGGCGGTCTCAGTGGCGGAGAAGTAGGCCGACATGACCACAAGAATCAGCAGGGTGATGAGCATGGCGGCGCTGGTACTGTCTAACTCCATAAGGAAAGGATCAACTCCATTTTCGTGTAATGTTGGCGGGGCAGGGGAGAACGGTTAATATTCCCAGAGATGGGTTATATTAAGTCAGGAGTATACCACACCTGCTCCGGGATTGCAAATCTATTTTGCCGCAAGGGGGAAAGCTTCACGGTTTTTTAACAAAAAAGCCGGAAAAGGACTTGACGGCGGGGAACAGGCGTGATATAGTAGCAGTTACCTGTGAAAGGGGCTTTTTTCTGCTGTCCGGATACGGTGTCCGGGGGGCGGACCCCTCCACCTGCATGCAGGCCACAGGGAGGCAGCAGGCCGCATCCACCGTAGCTTTTGGGCGCGCTTTCGCGCCCTTTGACGCTGGATTCGGCTGAGAGACAGGCCGTGTCCGGCGTTTTCCTGTTTCAGGGAGGCCGGAAAATGGGCTCTGTCAAATAAAAAAGGAGGTGCCGAACAAATGGCAGCAAAGGCCGGCGCGCGCATCAAGATCACCCTGCGGTGCTCTGAGTGCAAGCAGAGAAACTACAATACGTTCAAAAACAAGAAGAATACCCCCGACCGTCTGGAGTTGAACAAATACTGCCCCTTCTGCAGGAAGCACACCGTTCACAATGAGACGAAGTGATTTGGCGTTTAGGCTGAAATGGAAAGAAGGGTAAGTAATGGCTGAGAACGAAAAGCAGGCCGTACAGGCCAAGAAGGACAGCAAAAAGGCTGAGAAGAATGACAAGCCCGGCTTTTTCGCCCGCGTGGGCAAGTGGTTCCGGGATATGAAGAGCGAGCTGAAGAAGGTCCAGTGGCCTACCAAGAAGCAGACCGTCAACAACACGCTGATCGTTATTGCCTGCGTGATCGTGGTCGGTGTCTTTATCGCCCTGTTTGACTTTGTGGCCGGAGAGGCGATCGGGCTGCTGATTAAGACCTTCAAAGGGTGACGGGGATGGCGGACAACGCAAACTGGTATGTGGTCCACACCTACTCCGGCTATGAGAACACGGTGAAGGCCACCATCGAGAAGTACGTGGAAAACCGCAACATGCATGAGCTGATTCATGAGATCAGCATCCCCCTGGAGACTGTCACCGAGATCACCGACAACGGCCCCAAGGACGTGGAGCGCAAGGTGTTCCCCGGCTATGTGCTGGTGAAGATGGTGATGAACGACGAGACCTGGCATGTGGTGCGCAACATCCGGGGCGTGACCGGCTTTTTGGGCGAGGGCAACAAGGCCATCCCCCTGAGCGAGGCCGATGTGGCCGCCCTGGGTGTGGAGAAGCGGGAGATCGTGGTCAGCTATGAGCTGGGCGACACCGTGCGCATTACGGACGGCGCCCTGGAGTCCTTCCTGGGCACCGTAGATGAGATTGACCTGGACAACGGCAAGGTGCGGGTAGTGGTGTCCATGTTCGGACGGGAGACCCCCGTGGAGCTGGAGCTGGACCAGGTGGAACCCGCGAACGCCTAAGCGCCCAAGCCGCCGCGCGCCGCAAACACACCCGCCTGCGGGCGGACGCTTCGGAGACAAACCGCCCCCTGGGGCGGCGCTCAGGCCGGAGACGGCGAGGCGCGGCAACAACAGACAACAGCGCGGCCGAGGGCCGCACAGTGGGAGGGACAGAAATCGTCCCGCCAATCTACCACATTTTTCAAATGGAGGTGCTCTTTCGTGGCACAGAAAGTAACTGGATACGTAAAACTGCAGATTCCCGCCGGCAAGGCGACTCCCGCTCCCCCGGTAGGCCCCGCCCTGGGCCAGCACGGCGTGAACATCGCCGCCTTTACCAAGGAGTTCAACGAGCGGACCAAGAACGACGTGGGCCTCATCATCCCCGTGATCATCACCGTCTACGCCGACCGCTCCTTTACCTTTATCACCAAGACCCCCCCCGCCCCCGTGCTGATCAAGAAGGCCTGCAACCTGGAGAAGGCCTCTGGTGTGCCCAACAAGAACAAGGTGGCCACTATCAGCAAGGAGGACGTGCGCAAGATCGCCGAGACCAAGATGCCCGACCTCAACGCCGCCTCCATTGAGGCAGCCATGAGCATGATCGCCGGCACTGCCCGCTCCATGGGTATCCTGGTGGGCGAGTAAGGAGGGGACAAGAATGTTTAGAGGAAAGAAATATCAGGAGAGCGCAAAGAAGATTGACAAGAACACCCTGTATGATACTGTGGACGCCATGAAGCTGGTGGTGGACACCGCCGCCGCCAAGTTTGACGAGACTGTGGAGCTCCACGTGAAGCTGGGTGTGGACTCCCGCCACGCCGACCAGCAGGTCCGCGGCGCCATTGTGCTGCCCCACGGCACCGGCAGGACGCAGCGAGTGCTGGTGTTCGCCAAGGCCGCCA
This sequence comes from uncultured Bacillota bacterium, assembly GCA_947073765.1. GTDB lineage: Bacteria > Bacillota > Clostridia > Oscillospirales > Oscillospiraceae > Lawsonibacter. Next base: position 115,937 of record CAMTMZ010000002.1, read on the forward strand.
AGGCAGACGAGGCCCGGGAGGCCGGCGCCGACTTTGTGGGCGAGATGGATATGGTGGAGAAGATCCAGAAGGAGAACTGGTTCGACTTTGACGTTGTGGTGGCTACCCCCGATATGATGGGTGTGGTGGGCCGCCTGGGTAAGGTGCTGGGCCCCAAGGGCCTGATGCCCTCCCCCAAGGCCGGCACCGTTACCATGGACGTGACCAAGGCCGTGAACGAGATCAAGGCCGGTAAGGTGGAGTACCGCCTGGACAAAACCAACATCATCCACTGCCCCATCGGCAAGGTGTCTTTCGGCCCCGAGAAGCTCAGCGAGAACTTCTCCGCCCTGATGAGCGCCATCATCAAGGCCAAGCCCGCCGCCGCCAAGGGCCAGTATATCAAGAGCTGCACCGTGGCCGCCACTATGGGCCCCGGCGTCAAGGTCAACGGCGCTAAGCTGGTGTAATTTAATTCTTTGTTATAAAAACTCCCCCGACTGTGGTCGGGGGAGTTTTCGTAGATTTTATGGAACCGCTTGTTGGTATACAACACTATCTGGTTGCTTTAACATAGGGACAGTCTATCCATTGATGGAGCCACAGACCACTAGAGCCCCATTTTGATACAACCTTTTATCTTCTTCTATCTGATAAAAATGGCAACAATAACTAAATATAGTTATTTATTCTGTTGAACAATTTCTACGGCTGAAAGGCCAAAAAGAAATTTACATCTGTTCCAGTTGACGGAATACCCGCCTGGATCGGAGAGCCACCAACGCGGACAGGGCGGACGCTCCCAGCAGAACGGCCCAAGGGGGCAGATAGTCGAACAGGACGCCATATCCCGCCTGGCCTAAGGGGGCGGCGCAGTTGGCCACCGCCTGGACGCAGGCGATGACCTTGCCCAGCAGCTGGGAGGGCACCTGGGCCTGTACCAGGGTGAGGAGCACCACGGTGAACAGCATGGCGGAGGACATGGCCAGCAGGGCGGCGGCAGTGACAATCCAGTAGCTGAGCTGAGGGGACACGCCGGGCAGAACGGCCAGCCCCATCACCCCCGCCGCCCCGGCGCAGCCCAGCAGGCACACAGAGCCGTGGTGGGGAGAGAGCCGCTGACCCAGCGTGCCCGCCAGCAGTCCGCCCAGCAGTCCGCCCAGACCCATGGCCGCCTGGGTCAGCCCCATAGAGGCATCGCTCATATGCAGCACTTGGGCCACAATGGCGGGGACGCCCACAATCATCACCGACGACAGGATCAGGTTAAAGGCGGACAGCACCAGAGTCACTGACAGGAACACAGGCTGCTCCCGGGAGATGTACCGCCAGCTCTCCCCAAGATCCCTGCCTACTGTGTCTAGGACACCGGCGGCGCGGGGGCGCCTTTCGTGGGGAACATGAATGAAGAGCTCCATCACCGCAGAGGAGAAAAAGCACACCCCACCAATGGTGAGAATGGGACCCAGCCCCCACAGGCCGAAGATCACGCCCCCCAGGGCGGGGCCCAGCAGGTTGGCCAGGGTGGAGACCATGTTGATGACCGCGTTGCCCTGGGTGAGCCGGTCCGGGGGGAGGAGCAGGGGCAGGCTGGCCTGAACGGCGGGCTGATAGGCCCCGGCAATGGCATAGAGGAGCATCAGCGTGACAATAATCAGGGGAACCAAGGGCGCCTTGCCCCACAGCAGGCAAAAGGAGAGGGTCAGCGCGGCGGTGAGGAAGTCCAGCCCCACCATGATGCGGCCCTTGTGGACCCGGTCCGCCGCTGTGCCGCCGATGGGGCCCATGAGGATCATGGGAAGGAAAGAACAGGCGTTCACTGCCCCAAAGAGGGTGATGGAGCCCGTCTCCCGCAGCAGATAGAGAGGCAGGGCGAAGTGGAGGATGGCGTTGCCGAACAGGGAGATGATCTGTCCGATGACCACCAGGGTGAAATCACGGGTGAAAAAGGCGCTTTTTTTGGTTTCCATTTGGATGCTCCTTTCATTATAAACCGACCGTCGGTTTGTATATAGGGCTGAGGATGGGCGGGTATTACCCGCCCGATGGAATGAGACGCGCTGTGCAGTTGTTTGGGCGAATGATATCCGCCCCTGCAGGGGATCATGAGTGGCAAAATTCCACCATGGCGTCAACGAGGTCGTCGTCCAGCAGCGCGAAGCCGTACTGTTGGGTGAACTGGTTGAAGAAGGCGCACCGGGCCCGGACCTGGTCCGGGGTGCTGGGCCGGAGGATGGGATGGAGCCACAGGTCAGACAGGATGAGCAGCACCTCGGACAGCTGCTCCGGGTGATCGGCCCGGATGGAGCCGTCAGCGATGCCCTCCCGCAGGATGGGCAGGACGTAGTCCGGGGCTGCCTCCCCCAGGATGCTCTGCATCTGAAGGGCCATGAATTTGGGGTTTTCAATGAGGAAAGGCAGCATGTGCAGAATCTTCCCCTGGAAGGACAGCTTCATGGAGGTGCGGAACAGATCCCGCAGCTTCTCCGCCCCGGTGGGACCCTTTTTGTCCCGAATCTCAGCCAGGACAGCGCTGTTGAAGTCCCCGATCCGGTCCACCACGGCGATGAGGATGGCCTCCTTGGAGGCAAAGTGGTGGTAGATGGCCCCCTTGGACAGTCGAGTGGCGTCGATAATGTCCTGAAGGGTGGTTTTGCCGTAGCCCTGCTGGAAAAAAAGCTGGGACGCGGTATCCAGAATGCGCTGTACGGTCTGCTCCGGGTGCTTGTTCCGGGCCATAAGGGGACCTCCTCTCTAGATACAGACCGGCGGTCTGTATTATTTTAGCATGGGGCACCCTGTTTGTCAAGACAGGCTGGCCACAAACTGCCTTGCCACCCGGGGAGTGCGTCCGGCGTGGCGGATCTCCCAGGTCATGGCCTGGGCGTGGAGCCGGTCGGCGGGGATGTCCACCCCCGCCTGGGCGGCCAGGTGGTCCACCAGTGCCAGATAGTCGGATTTGTTCATGGTGAGGTAGGGGATGCGCAGGCCAAAGCGCTCGGCCAGGGCGGTTTTTTCGGCGATGGTCTCAAAGGTGTCCACCTCGTCCCCCGCCCGGTCGGCGAAGGTCTGCCGCACCAGGTGTCGGCGGTTGGAGGTGGCGCAGATGCATACGTTGACAGGCCGCTTCTCTAGAGTGCCCTCCAGGATGGTTTTCATGGAGGAGTAGGTCTTGTCGTCCTGGTCAAAGGCCAGATCGTCGATGAACAGGATGAATTTCTGCCGGCGGCCCTCCAGAGAGCGGATGAGGTTGGGCATGCCGGTGAGATTGTTCTTCTCCACCTCGATCAGGCGCAGGTCCTCCAGGCCGGGCAGATAGAGCATGGACTTTACCGTGGCGGATTTGCCGGTGCCGCCGTCGCCAAAGAGCAGGACGTTGTTGGCCTGACGGCCCGCCATCATCAGGCGGGTGTTTGTCTCCACCAGGTGGCGCTGGTGCTCATAGCCCAGCAGGTCCTCCGGACGGGGGCAGTCAGGGTCGGCCACAGGGACAAGCCGGCCGTCCTCCCAGAGGAAGGCCCGGTATTGGGAGAACAGCCCCGACCCATGTTCCCGGTAGAACTGAGTCAGAGCGTCAAAATCAAAGGGTGCGGCAGCCCGCCACCGGGGCAGTCCGGCCAGCACCGGGGCGAACTCGTTGGGAAGCAGGGGCTTCATGGCGTCGATAAAGCGGTCGCAGTCAGTCTCGGCCAGAAGGACCAGGGTGTCCACATCCCGCCGGGCGGCGTTCTCCAGGGCGGGGTCGGATTTCCCCTGGTCGATGAGCCGGGAATAGGGGGTCTCAGTGTAGCGCAGGCGATCCCACAGCCAGTCGCCCAGCCCCTCGCAGCCCTCCTGCCGCAGGGTATAGAACAGGGCGGTGTAGACGCTCAGAGCCTCCTCGCCCTTTTTTTGGTACAGCGCATCCAGCAGCGCGGCCGCGTTAGACATCACAGCGGCGGTGGTGAGCTCCCGGCAGGCGGATATGCCCCGGAGGGCGGCGCGCAAAGCGTTTAATTCCATTTTGGTCTCCTCCAAATGAGTTTTTTCCATTTTACCGGGTGAAAGCGGCCTTGTCAACAGGTCGGGGACATGATACAATGGGGAAAATATTTTTACGCGAGGTATTTATGCTCACCATCGGAGGAATTGCAATCGAAACGCCCCTGGCCCTGGGCCCCATGGCGGGGGTGACGGATATGGCCTTCCGCACCATCTGCCGGGAACAGGGGGCGGGGCTGACCTGTACGGAGATGGTCAGCGCCAAAGCCCTGTGCTATCAGGATAAAAAGTCCATTCCCCTGCTGCAGATGGGGGAGAAGGAGACTCCCGCGGCCGCCCAGATCTTCGGCAGCGACCCGGTGTGCATGGAGGAGGGGGCGGCCATCGCCCGTGAGGTGTCCGGGGCGGACATCATCGACATCAACATGGGCTGTCCGGTGCCAAAGGTAGCCAACTCCGGAGACGGCTCCGGGCTGATGAAAAACCCGGATCTGGCGGTGAAGGTGGCTCAGGCTGTTGTCAGAGGGGCAAAATGTCCGGTGACAGTAAAATTCCGCCTGGGCTGGGACAAGGGCTCCATCAACTGTGTGGAGTTCGCCAGGGCCATGGAGGAGGCGGGGGCGGCCGCGGTGGCCGTCCACGGGCGGACCAGGGTGCAGATGTACGCCGGGACCGCCAACTGGGACTGGATCCGGGAGGTGAAAAAGGCGGTGAAGATCCCCGTGATTGCCAACGGAGACGTATTCAAGGGGACCGACGCTCCCCGCATTCTCCGGTACACCGGGGCGGATATGGCCATGATCGGCCGGGGGGTGTTTGGCAACCCCTGGATCTTCGCCCAGTGCAAGGCGGCTCTGAAGGGGGAGCCCATCCCCGACCTGCCCCCTCTGTCGGAGCGGTGCGACACCGCCGTGCGGCAGTTTGAGATGGCCGCCGCCAACAAGGGGGAGAAGATTGCCTGCCTGGAGGCCAGGAAGCAGTACGCCTGGTATCTCAAGGGAGTGCCCCACGCGGGGTATTATAAGGAACAGATCGTAAAGATCACCACCCTGGAGGACGTCTACCGGGTGACTGCCGGGATCAAGCGGGATCTGTGCTGAGGGACGGTTTTTTCTTTCTCCAAGAAAAAAGAAATCAAAACGGACGTTGAGCGGGGAGGTGGATTGCGGTGACGGACCGGGAACTGGTGGAGCAGGCAAAGCGGGGGGACCAGGGGGCCTTTGAACAGCTGGTGCTGGACAATCAAAACAAGGTGTACACCCTGGCCCTGCGCCTGGTGAACGACCGGACGGCGGCGGAGGACCTGGCCCAGGAGGCATTTGTCAGGGCATGGCAGGGGCTGGTCTCCTTCCAGGGGGGGAGCAGCTTTTCCACCTGGGTGTACCGGCTGGCCACCAACCTGTGCATCGACTACCTGCGCAGGCAGAGGCGGCGGGAGAGAGTGGAGCCGGTCGTCTCTCTGGACGACGCCGACAGCGGCTGGGCTGAGCCTGCCGACCGGGACAGCGACCCTCAGCTGGTTCTGGAGCGGTCGGAGCGGGGAAGAGCCCTGGCCCGGGGGCTGGCAAAGCTGCCCGATTGGCAGCGGCAGGTGCTGGTGCTGCGGGAGCTGTCCGGGCTGAGCTACCAGGAGATCGGGGAGAAGCTGGAGCTGGATCTGGGCACCGTCAAATCCCGCATCGCCCGGGCACGGCTGGCCCTGAGAAAAATTCTTCTGGAGGACGGGAACTTTTTTGGCTATGAGCCGTCTAAACCGTTGAAAAGAAACAAAGAAGGGGGTGACGCCCGTGGACTGTGACAAATATCTGAAGCTGCTTGCCCTCCGCCTGGACGGCGATTTGACCCGGGAGGAGGCGCGGGAGCTGGAGGAGCATCTGTCCGCCTGCCCGGACTGCCGGGCAGCGGGAGCGCAGCTGGCTGCGCTCCAAGCCCCTTTCGATGAGCTGGAGGATATCTCCGCGCCCGAAGGCTTTGCCCAAAGCGTGATGGAGCGCATCCGGGAGGAGGCGCGGCCCAAGGTGATTCCACTGTTCAAGCGGCGCCAGATTCGGGCGCTGGTCGGGCTGGCCGCCTGTCTTGTGCTGGCTGTGGGGATATACGGCATAACCCAGCGGCAGGACCAGGAAAAAATGATGCTGATGAACCGGAGCTTTCAGCGTGATGTGCTGATGAAGGAGCCCGCCGGGGTGGGGGGGAGTAATGGCGCGGGCGATTCCCTGCCCCCGCCGGAGCCTGCGGACGCCCCCCAGATCGCCGCCTACACCGCGCCAAGCTCCGCGCAGGGAGAGGATACGTCCGCCGGAACGGCGGGGATGGAGCCCAATTCCGTGGAGGACGGCCTGGAGTATGGGGGATGGAAGTCCAATCCGGATATGGCCATAGCCTGCGCGGATACCACCCTGATCCTGGACCGCCTGCCCCAGGGGGCGGCGGAGCTGATCCCTCCGGAGACGGCGGTAACCTGCGATCAGGAGACTGGCGTGGAGATATACTGGCTCACATGGGAGCAGCTCTCCGCCGTTGAACAGCTGGCCTATGAGCAGGGGCTGCTGCCCGGCATGTCTGAATCGGCGCCGCTGCCGGAGCGATGCGCTCTGATTGTGCAAAACAGATAAAACAGATTTTGGCCCTCCGTATCCAACGGAGGGCCTTTTTCGGGTTCAACCAAAAATCCCTCAAAAAAACAGTTGTCATAGGAAGCGTTTTAGTGTATAATGACAAACAGCGTGTAACGCCCGATGACCGGAGCTTGTCCGGGGCGATACCAAACGATAAGGAGTGGAACCAACTATGAGCTATTCTGTACAAAACATCCGCAATGTGGCCTTCATTGGACACGGCGGCAACGGCAAGACCGCCCTGGCTGAGAGCCTGCTGTACATGACCAAAGCCATTGACCGCATGGGCAAGGCCACCGACGGCAACACCGTGTGCGACTATGACCCCGAGGAAGTCAAGCGCCAGATTTCCATCTCCCTGGCCGTGGCCCCGCTGGAGTTCAAGGGCTGCAAGATCAACGTGCTGGACACCCCGGGCGGCTTCGACTTCTCCGGCGAGGTGATGGAAGCCCTTCGGGCCGCCGACGCAGCCATTATTGTCTGCTCCGCCAAAGACGGTATCTCCGTAGGACTGGAGAAGGCCTGGAAGTATTGCGAAGAGCGGAATATGCCCCGCTTCATCTATATCTCCAAGACCGACGAGGACAACTCCGACTATAACGCCACCTTCGAGGCCCTGCGGGAGAAGTACGGCAACAAGATCGCCCCTCTGGTGGTGCCCATCTGGGACGAAAACAAGAAGGTGACCGGCATCATCGATGTGCTCAACAAGCGGGCCTATGAGATGCAGAAGCTGCAGCGGGTGGAGATTCAGCTGCCCGACAGCAAGGCCGGCGTGATCGACGAGTTCAACGACGCGCTGAAGGAGTCGGTGGCAGAGACCAGCGAGGAGTTTATGGAAAAATTCTTCGGCGGAGAGGATTTTACTTACGCCGAGATGATCCAGGGCCTGCGCCAGGGCGTGCGGGAGCTGTCGCTGTTCCCGGTGCTGTGCGGCTCTGCCGTAAACTGCATGGGCTCGCTGATGCTGATGGACTACATTGTGGAACTGCTGCCCACCCCCATGGAGGGCAACTACCACAAGGCCACCATGGCCGACGGAGAGACGGAGGAGTTTGTGGTCTCCCCCGGCGGGGTGCCCACCGCCTTTGTGTTCAAAACCGTCTCTGACCAGTATGGAAAGTACTCCTTCATCAAGGTTATGTCCGGCCACATCACCTCTGACCTCACCCTGGTCAACGCCCGCACCGGCGCCACCGAAAAGCTGGGAAGGCTGTATACCATGAAGGGCAAGCGGGCCGACGAGGTGAAGGACCTGGGCTGCGGCGACATCGGCGCCATCGGTAAGATGGACAAGGTGAAAACCGGCGACACCCTGTGCGACAGCCGCAAGGTAGTGGCCCTGAAGCAGATCCCCTTCGCCGAGCCCTGCTACTCCGTGGCCATCGCCCCCAAGACCCGAGGCCAGGAGGACAAGGTGGCCCAGGGCCTGAACCGCCTCAACGAGGAGGATCCCTCCTTTACTCTGGTGAACAACGGAGAGACCCACCAGATGGTGCTCACCGGCTCTGGTGACATCCAGATCGACGTGCTGGTGGCCAAGCTGAAGAGCCGCTTCAATGTGGAGGCGGTGCTCAGCGAGACCCGGGTGCCCTACCGGGAGAAGATCCGCAAGACCGTACAGAAGCAGGGGCGGCATAAGAAGCAGACCGGCGGCTCCGGCCAGTTTGGTGATGTGTGGATCCGCTTTGAGCCCAACCTGGAGGAGGAGCAGATGGTGTTCGCGGAGGAGGTCTTTGGCGGCTCGGTGCCCAAGAACTTCTTTCCCGCGGTGGAGAAGGGCCTGCGGGAGGCCTGCGTTCATGGACCTCTGGCCGGTTACCCCGTGGTCAACCTGAAGGCGGTGCTCTATGACGGAAGCTACCACCCGGTGGACTCCTCCGAAATCGCGTTTAAGACCGCCGCCCAGCTGGCCTACAAGGCCGCCATGCCCGAGGCCAACCCCGTGCTGCTGGAGCCTGTGGGTGAGCTGAAGGTGACTGTGCCCGACAGCTACATGGGTGACGTCATCGGAGATTTGAACAAGCGCCGGGGCCGGGTGATGGGTATGAACCCCACCGGAGACGGCGACCAGATCATCGAGGCCGAGGTACCCATGGCTGAGATGACCAGCTACGCCATCGATCTGCGGGCCATGACCCAGTCCCGGGGCAGCTATACCTTCCACTTTGTCCGCTACGAGGACTGCCCCCCAGCGGCCCAGGAGAAGGCGATTGCCGCCGCCAAGGCTATGGCGGAGGAATAAAATACCAGAAAAGTCCCGCCCCTTTGGGGCGGGACTTTTATCTGAAGTCGTGCCGGCTGCCGCAGCTGCTGCCCAGCCGCTCAAATTGACGGACAATTTTTTCGATTTTGAAAAAACAGGCCTCATCGGAGAGGGAATCATCCTGAAGGATCTTTTGTATCTGAACCAGCGTGCAGTACGACGCTGACTCCACAAGGTCAACGGCACTCACCTTCAGCTGGGGAAACGTGACCTCAACGCTTGTTTTCTGATTGCTCAGAAGATGGAGCAGAATATCCCTGTACAAGTCCATGTTATCACCTCATGTAGTATTATAGGCCGAAAAAGATAATTGTCAATTATCTTTTGCAAATTAAGAGGATGTTTAAAGATACTGAGAACGGCCATATACTAGTTGAGGTGGTTTTATGGATATGTCTCAGATTGAAAAATACAGGCAAATGGGGATGAATGTCCATTATTATCGCAAGAGGAAAAGACTGACACAGGCTGAGCTTGCGGAGATGGTGGATATTGAGCGGGTGCATATGGGCAATATTGAGCTGGCCAGGACAGGGACATCCCTGGACGTGATTTTTCGCATCGCCGACGCGCTGGAGATTCCGGTGCATAAGCTGTTTGAGTTTCGGGATTGAAGGCCCGCCCCATCGGGGCGGGTTTTTCCCGTAAAATGCCCTGTATGTCTTTACCAAGGGGGCGGTTTGTGGTATACTAACCCCAACTGAGTACAAAACAGGGGGGAGCGGCACATGGATTTAAGAGAGAAGATGGTAAGCAGCCAGACGATATTTGAGGGAAAGATCATTAAGGTTACTCTGGACCAGGCCCGGCTGCCTGACGGCACCCTGGCGGCCCGGGAGGTGGTTTACCACCCCGGCGGGGTGGCGGTGCTGGCCCTGGATGAGGACAACACGGTATATCTGGTGAAGCAGTACCGCTACCCCATTCAGCGGCTGCTGCTGGAGCTGCCCGCCGGAAAGCTGGACCACGGCGCCGAGGAGGACCGCCTGCTGGGCGCGCAACGGGAGCTGAGCGAGGAGACCGGCCTGGAGGCGGCGGAATGGACCTATCTGGGCTACACGCTGGCCTCACCCGGCTTTTGCGATGAGGCGCTGCATATGTATTTGGCCCGGGGCCTTACCCGGAAGAAGCAGCACCTGGACGAGGACGAGTTTTTAGATGTGGTCACCATGCCTTTTGAGGAGCTGGTTAAACAGGTGATGGACGGGACCATCAGCGACGGGAAAACTGTGTCCGCCACCTTGAAGGTAAAGGTCCTGCTGGGCCTGTAAATACGTTTGCCCTTTCCCGCGGGCCCGCCGGCGCGGCGGGAAGCGGAATGAAAGAAGGAGGTCAACCAATGGGAAAAAAGGTCCTGATTGTAGAGGATGAGCAGAGCATTGTGGACATTTTGTCCTTTAACCTGACCCGGGAGGGCTACGACACCCTGGAGGCCCTGGACGGCCCCACCGGACTGCAGCTGGCCCTGGAGCAGAACCCGGACCTGGTGCTGCTGGACCTGATGCTGCCCGGCATGAGCGGCTTTGACGTGTGCAGAAAAATCCGTCAGGCGGGTTCGATGGTGCCCATTGTGATGCTCACCGCCCGAGAGGAGGAGGACGACAAGGTGCTGGGCCTGGAGCTGGGCGCCGACGACTACATCACAAAGCCCTTTAAGAACCGGGAGCTGATGGCGCGGGTGAAGGCGAATATCCGCCGGATGTCCGTTGTGCCCGCCGCCCAGGCTCCCAAGCCAATGGAGGACCAGCCTCTGGGAGAGCGGATGCGGATTGACACGGACCGGGCCGTTATCTCGAAGGACGGCGTGCCCCTGGATCTGACCCAGCGGGAATATGACCTGATTCGCTTTTTAGCGGCCCGGCCAGGGAAGATATTCTCCCGAGAGGCCCTGATGGAGCATGTGTGGAACTATGAGGGCTACGTGGGGGATGTGCGGGCCGTAGATGTGGCGGTGCGGCGTCTGCGGGAGAAAATTGAGGACGATCCCGCCGCCCCCGCCTTTATCAAGACCAAACGGGGAATGGGATACTACTTCGGAGAATGATTTATGTCTCTCCCCAGAGGGGAGAAAATCCCCTTGAAAAGGGGTTAGAACAGACGGAAGGAGGGGCCCGGCCATGCTGCGCAGCCTGCACATGAAGCTGGTGATGATTATGGTCCTGCTCATCATGTCGCTGATGATGGTGGTGGGGGCCTTTCTCATCAACTCAGTGGCCGCGTTTTATCTGGAGGACTTTTACAGCCAGATGGCCGATGTGTTTCAGGACCCCCTGCTTCACCACGACCTGGCCACCCCGGCGGGGGAGGAGGAGAACGGGGCGGAGCAGCTGTCGCTGGTGCTGGACGCCTACGCTGGTGAGCTGGGGGTGGACAACCGCAACCGCAAGCTGTATATTCTGGACGGCAACGGGGTGTGTCTGGTCTCGCCTGACGGGGACGCCGCCCAGCTGGAGTATACGGAAAACCTGACCTTTGCCCTGACCACCGGGCTGGAGACCAATGAGGCGGGGGATGAGAGCAACCTGGCCCTGGACTACATGGATGTGGCCATCCCCATCAGCCGGGGCGGGGAGGACTATGTCATCTACATCCTGGACAACAAGGCTACCTCCAGCGAGCTTACCAACCAGATGCTCATTTTGATTATTGAGGCGCTGATTTTTGGCTTGGTGATCTCCATTCTGCTGTCTTTTTTGCTGTCCAAGACCATGGTTACCCCCATTCAGAGCCTCACCGAGGGAGCGATGCGGGTGGCAGAGCGGGATTTTTCCAAAAAGATCAAGGTGCCCTCTCAGGATGAGATTGGTGTGCTCACCGATACCTTTAACGACATGGCCGGCCAGCTGCAGGACACCCTGCGCCAGGTGGAGAACGAGCGCAACAAGCTGGACACCCTGTTTCTGCACATGACGGATGGGGTGGTGGCCTTCTCCCGGGGAGGGCTGGTGATCCACTCCAACCCGGCGGCCAACCGGATGCTCCGCCGCCGGCTGGGGCCGGAAACCGCCTATGAGGAGCTGTTTGGGGAAGTAGCGCCGCTGAGCCAGGCTCTGGAGGCCCCTGACCACCTGGAGGAGGAGCTGAGGGTGCGGGACAGCTTTTTGCAGCTGCTCATGGCCCCATTTGACCGGGGAAGGGCGGGGGGCGGTGTGCTGGTGGTGCTCCACGACGTGACCGAACAGCGGAAAAATGAGGAGCTGCGCCGGGAGTTTGTGGCCAATGTGTCCCACGAGCTGCGCACCCCTCTGACCAATATCCGCTCCTATGCCGAGACCTTGATTGACAACGCCGGAGAGGTGCCTCCGGAGATGGAGAAGCGGTTTTTGAACGTTATCCTCAACGAGAGCGATCGGATGACCCATATTGTGCAGGACCTGCTTACCCTGTCCCGCTTCGACTCGGAGCGGGATGAGCTGAAGCTGTCCCGCTTCCCCTTCGGGGAGGCGGTGAAGGACATCTACAACGCCGTTTACATGGAGGCTCAGCGGCACAACCACACCCTGACCCTGGACCTGGAGCCCGATCTGCCGGAGATACTGGCAGACCGGGAGCGGGTGCTCCAGGTAATTATGAATATCGTGTCCAACTCCATTAAGTACACCCCAGACGGGGGCCACATCGACATTTACGCCGGCCGCAAGCGGGACCGGGTGTGGATGATTGTGGACGATGACGGCATCGGCATCCCGGAGGAGGACCGTCCCCGCATCTTTGAGCGGTTTTATCGGGTGGACAAGGCCCGCTCCCGGCAGTCTGGAGGCACCGGGCTGGGGCTGTCCATCGCCAAGGAGATTGTGGAGCGCCACCAGGGCCGGATTGTGCTGCTGAACAAGGATGGGCCCGGCCTGATGATCCGGCTGGACCTGAACATTGAGGGACCTGGAGATGGAAAATAAAAAGAGGACCCGGAGCGTTGAACTGATAAAGGACGTGCTCATCGCCGCGCTCACCCTGTCCGCCCTGTGGCTGGCGGTTCAGACTCCCCTGGCGGCTCCCCTGCGCGGGCTGCTGCGGGAGGAGGGACGCATGACCGCCCCCGGGCAGGTGCAGGAGACCGACCGGGGCTCAGGCGCCCTGCCTATGGCCATGGTGGTCAATCTGCCCGGAGGAAGTGAGCTGCCCCTCGCCCTGCCGGAGGGGGCGGAGGGAGCGCGCCGGGGGCTGCAGTATGACCAGGCAGCATGTCAGGAGCTGTTTCAGCGGGTGGCGGGTCCCCTGGTGGAGACACTGTCCAGCGCGGGGGCGCCGGAGCAGGTGAGCCGCCGCCGCTGGGAGGGGGCGCTCACCGGGGCGCTGGGTGTGTATATGGACTTTCAGGGGAAAATTCCCCTGCCGGTACTGGCGGGGTGGCTGTCGGAGGGGGAGACCCAGCTCACCGCCACCGTCCGCCGGCTGGCGCTGGTTGTGTGGGAGGACGGGGTGGATCTGTACTACCGGGATGAGACGGATGGGCGGTATTACCGCTGCCGGTCTGAGGTGGCGGATCCCTTCGTCCTGGCTGAGGCTCTGGGCGGCCTGACCGGCAACGGAGCGTTCTACGCCTTTGAGTCGGAGCTGTATCAGGACCTGGACCCGGACACCCTGCTCTTTCCTGAGGCGCCGTCTGTGCCGGTGTACACCGCCGCCAACCCCATGAACGCCGGACAGGAGTCCCTCCAGACCCTGGTGCAGGATCTGGGCTTCTCCCTCAACTCCACCAGCTTCTACTCCACAGATGAGCAGGTGGCGCGCAGCGGGGACGACAGCGTGCGCCTGTCGGACCGGGGCATAGCCCAGTATCAGTATGAGGGAGGCGTAGGGGGCGGATTGTTCCCTATACCGGGTTGGGGAGAGAAAGGCGCGCTGTTCAACAGCGTGGAGACATGCAGACAGATTGCCCTGTCCGCTCTGGGCGCCCGGTGCGGCGAGGCCCGGCTCTATTTGAGATCCGTTACGGAGACGGAGGGGGGCTGGGAGATTGATTTTGGATACAGCCTCAACGGGGTTCCGGTGCTGACAGAGGGGCGGCACGCCGCCCGATTCCTGGTGAGGGGGGGCGGCGTGGTACAGTTTAGCCTGTATCTGCGCAGCTATGCCAGCGGGGCTGCCCCCTGTCTGGTCCTGCCCCCGCGGCAGGGGGCGGCCGCCCTGGCCGCCCGGAGCCTGGAGGGAGCTGAGCTGCTGCTGACCTACTCCGATAGCGGCGGGGACACCGTCTCCGCCGGCTGGTCGGCCAGAGATAACCGCCGGGAGGAGGGCTGAGCCATGCCGTGGAGCAAGATGAAAAACATCATTTTGGCTATCCTGGTGGTGACCAACCTGGCCCTGCTGGCTCTGGTAGGGGGGCAGGCCATTCAGGACAGCCGTCTGCTCAGCCGGGCCCGGGAGGACTCCATCCAGTTTCTCCGGACCCGGGGGGTGGAGGTGGACGAGGATATTGTGCCCCAGGGCATGGAGCTGACGCCCCAGATTGTGGAGCGGGACCTGGAGCGGGAGGAGCGGGCCGCCGCCGCCCTGCTGGGCAGTCCTGTGACCGCCGAATCCAGGGGGGGCGAGGTGTACCGGTACTTCAATGAGCGGGGCTCGGTGCAGTTTCACAGCGATGGGACATTTTCCGCCCAGCTGGAGCCGGGGGCCTGTCCTGTGGGGGAGGACCGGGCCGCCGGCTGCGCGGATCTGATGGAGCGAATGGGCTTTCAGGGAAAGGTTTTAGAGGAGAATGGGGACAGCTTCCTCTTCCGGCAGACCTGGGAGGGATGGCCTCTGTTTTCCCAGCAGGTGACGCTGGTGTGTGAGGGGGACAGGCTGGCTGCTGTGACCGCCGGCCGGCAGTTGGCGGGGAAGTCCCGGGAGGATACCGGGCGGCGGACCATTACCGTGGCCACCGCCCTCGTGGATTTTTTTAATGGGGTGGGGGCGCTGGGGGATGTGTGCAACCGCATCGACGCCATTGAGCCGGGCTATGCCGCGTCCACATCCCTGTCAGGGCCCATTCTCCTGACCCCGGTGTGGCGGGTGACCACCGACACCGGCGCGTATCAGCTGGACAATGTCACCGGTGGGGTGACGCGGGTATTCTAGCCCGCCAACAAGAGAGAAGGTAGCTATGTCAGAACTGAGATTTGTCCTCCCAACCCTGTTTGGGCTGGAAGGAGTGTGCGCCGATGAACTGCGGCGGCTGGATATTTCCGGCGTTCAGGCGGAGAATGGCCGGGTGCTGTGCACCGGGACGCACAGAGACCTGCCTCGGCTCAACCTGAATATCCGCACAGGGGAACGGGTGCTGATTCTGCTGGGGAGCTTTTCCGCCGGGGACTTCGACGCCCTGTTTGAGGGGACAAAGGCTCTGCCGTGGGAGTGGTTTATCCCCAGAGAGGGGCAATTCCCGGTAAAGGGGTACTGCCTCAACTCCGCCCTGCGCTCAGTGCCCGCCTGCCAGGCCATTGTAAAGAAAGCCATCGCGGCCCGGCTGGGGGAGAACTATGGGCTGAACACCCTGCCGGAGACGGGGGCGCTGTATCAGGTGCAGTTCTCCATCATGGGGGACGAGGCGGCGCTGATGCTGGACACCTCCGGCCCCGGACTCCACAAGCGGGGCTACCGGGCCCAGGGGGTGGCCGCCCCCCTGCGGGAGACCCTGGCCGCCGGGCTGGTGCTGCTGTCCCGTTACCGGGGGCGGGACCCCCTGTGCGACCCCTTCTGCGGCAGCGGTACCATCCCCATTGAGGCGGCCCTGATCGCCCGGAACCGGGCTCCGGGGCTGAACCGGTCCTTCTCCGCCCAGAAATGGGCCTGGCTGGAAAAAAAGCACTGGCTGGACGGCGCTGATGAGGCTATGGACCGGGAGTTTGACGGCGAATATGAGATTTGGGGCGGGGACATCGACCCGGCGGCGGCGGACCTGGCCCGGCACAACGCCCGGCTGGCGGAGGTGGACGACATTGTCCGTTTTGAGGCGGCCGACGCCACCCGTTTCCACTGGGGCGGGCTGTATGGCCGGGTGGTGACCAATCCGCCCTACGGCGAGCGGGTAATGGAGCGCAGGGAGGCGGAGGAGCTGTACCGGGCCTTCGGAAGGGCGTGGGAAAAGTTCCCGAACGGCTGGAGGCTGTATCTGCTCTCCTCCCACACTGAGTTTGAGCGGACCTTTGGCAAAAGGGCGGATAAGAAGCGCAAGCTGTACAACGGGATGCTCAAATGCGACCTGTTCATGTATCTGTAGAGAGAGGCGAGGTGCCCCAGGGTGAAGCATCTGTTTATCATCAACCCCGCCGCCGGGAAGAAGGAGAGCACCGCCTATCTGGAGGGGCTGCTGAAACAATTGCCCTTTCCCCACGAGGTGGAGTACACCCGGGGGGCAGGGGACGCCAGACGGATAACAGAGGCCGCGGCCGGAAGGGGGGAGCCCATCCGAGTCTACGCCTGTGGGGGAGACGGCACGCTCAACGAGGTGGTCAACGGCGGCGCGGGGCGGGACCATGTGGCAATCACCAATGTCCCTAAGGGGACAGGGAACGACTTTTTGAAGATTTTTGGACCCAGCTACCGCTCATTGTTTTACGACCTGGAGAGGCTGGCCGCCGGACCTCAGACAGCCTTTGACCTGATCGACTGCAACGGCCGGCTGGGCATCGACGTGGTGTGTGCCGGGGTGGACGCCCGCATCGCCGCCGGCGTACATCGATATAAGGACTGGCGGTTTGTCTCCGGAATGGGGGCCTATGTGCTCTCCCTGCTGGAAAACGTTCTTTTTAAGGGGGTCGCCCGGCCCATCACGGTACATATGGGGGACCTGCGGTGGGAGGATACGCCCGCCTGCCTGCTGTGCGTGTGCAACGGAAGGCACTACGGCGGAGGCTTTATGCCTGTGGGGGAGGCGATGCCCGACGACGGCGTGCTGGATATGCTGTTGGTGCGCAGAGTGGGGTTGTTTACCTTTCTGCGGCTGGTGGGGAAGTACGCAAAGGGGCAGTACCGGCAATATCCGGAGCTGATCCTGGACTACCATGGGCAGGAGGCAGCTTTCTCCGCCCGGGAGCCCATCACGGCAGTGGTGGACGGAGAGGTGATGCGGGATACCTGCTTTACTGTCCGCTTGTCTGAAAAAAAGGTGAACTTCTTCTACCCGGAGGGAGCCGGCTGGACGCTGGATTAGCACTCCGCATGCCTGTTTGTGAACGAAATGTAAATCCTTTCAAATTGCCCCCTATTTTTTTAAAATTGGGGGTTGATTTTTTGACTGGAAACGGTTATTATTTTAAGCAGAGTTAGCACTCGAAAGAATTAAGTGCTAAACCAAACTTTGTTGATCCTAAAAAATTAAGTGATATAAGGAGGAACCTGTTATGAAACTCAAACCCCTGGCTGACCGCGTCATCGTGAAACTGGTGGAGGCTGAGGAGACCACCAAGGGCGGCATTATCCTCACCGGCGCCGCCAAGGAGAAGCCCGAGGTGGCTGAAGTGATCGCTGTGGGTCCCGGCGGCATGGTGGACGGCAAGGAGGTTGTCATGACCGTGAAGGTGGGCGACAAGGTCATCACCAGCAAGTACTCCGGCACCCAGGTCAAGCTGGACGGCGAGGAGGTCACCATTG
The DNA here is from genome assembly GCA_947073765.1 of uncultured Bacillota bacterium. Lineage (GTDB taxonomy): Bacteria > Bacillota > Clostridia > Oscillospirales > Oscillospiraceae > Lawsonibacter. The sequence continues at coordinate 133,355 of CAMTMZ010000002.1, forward strand.
TCCGCCAGAACGATATTCTGGCCGTTGTAGAGTAAATCAACCGATTGAAATTTTAGGAGGTAATGCTTTATGGCTAAAATTATTTGCTATGGTGAGGAAGCCCGCAAGGCCCTGGAGAAGGGCGTCAACCAGCTGGCCGACACCGTGAAGATCACCCTGGGCCCCAAGGGCCGCAACGTGGTGCTGGACAAGAAGTTCGGCGCCCCCCTTATTACCAATGACGGCGTGACCATCGCCAAGGAGATCGAGCTGGAGGACCCCTTTGAGAACATGGGCGCCCAGCTGGTGAAGGAGGT
>CAMTMZ010000003.1 GCA_947073765.1 uncultured Bacillota bacterium
GACTGCGGCGCGAAGCTGTACCACCACCGCAGTATCACGTTGACGAAAGAGCAGGAGAGTTACATCTGCTCAAACTACCAGTCAAGAAAGAAATGTACTGCCCACTATATCCGGGCCGTGGTTTTAGAACAGCTTGTACTCCAAAATCTCCAACGTGTTGTTGCCTACGCCCAGGAGGACGAGAACGAGTTTGTGCGGCGCGTGATGGAGAACAAGACCGCCGTACAGAGGGCAGAGCAGGAGCAGGCCAAGCGCAAGCTGGAAAAGCAGGAGCGGCGAATCAGTGAGCTTGACCGTATCATTCAACAGCTCTATGAAGATCGTGTTTCGGGGGCGTTGAGCGCGGAGCGGTTTGCAAAGTTATCCGGGGGCTACGAGAAAGAGCAGGAGGAACTGAAGCAGTCCGCAAAGGAATTGCAGGCTATTGTAAACACGATTGAAACCCAGGCCGTCAATGTGCAGAGCTTTCTGAAGATTGTGCGGAAGTACACCGCGCCGACGGAGCTGACCCCGGCCCTGTTACGCGAGTTTGTGGAAAAGATCGTTGTCCACGCCCCGGACAAGTCCAGCGGCCATCGCACCCAGCGGATTGACGTGCATTACAATTTCATTGGCGAAATTGATTTTTCCCCGGAATACAGCCAGGTTAGCAGACAGACAACCGCATAACGCTACTGCATCATGCGGTTGCCTACCATATTCCTGAAATGTTCTTTATGCGTACTGTGCATATGCTCTTTTAATAGTTGTACCAAATAACCTCTATACGCTTATTATCTTTTTTACTTCCTACTCCTGTAGTCGTATGAAATTCTTCCCGGTGCCAGCCTGTTTCCTCATTCAAATATTTGTTGTATAGCTGTAAATCATAGTTTGATACCAAAATCCTGCATTTCGCCTTTTGAATACAACGCAAAAACTTTTCCTGATCGTCATATCCAAATGACATTGCGTATACCTTACCTAAATTCGTAGGCATTTTTTTGCCGTCGTATTTCCGTCTTATTGCGTCAGCTAAACGTGGTGTATGGTCAACATCAATATCTTCCAGCATTTCCGTTTCTTTTTCTACGCTGATATATGATGGGTCGCAGTACATCATAACTCTTGGATTGTTTATCCACTCGTTTAAAACTCTAAACGCTGGCGGAAGTTCACCAAAAGAAGTATTTATATCTACAAACATCATGCGTCTAAAAAAGGCCATAGCGTCAATTTGATATACTTCTACGCCCTCCAACCTTTCCGCACAGTCAAACAACTTAGCGATCTGCCGCTTGTACTGGTCGTTTGTTTTAAACTTCTCGGCGCTCCACGTTTGCCCCATTCCGTCTCGTGACTGTTGGAACACTACATAAGTAGCTAGGGCTAAATCCATGTCAGACACATATAGTCCCAAATCAGAAGAGCGTTCCAAAAACCCGGTATTTTCCTTGACCTGATACGCTTCTACCCAGTCAGCAAGACAATTCTTCAATTCCTTTTGAAACTGCCGACGATCTTCAAAGGGGGTTCCTTTTGCTTGCTCTTCTTCATCCTGCAATACTTCCCTTAATCGTGTTAAACTCTCCTGAACTGCTGGCGCAATTTTATGAGGTGGGGTTTTCCGTTTTGGATTAACTGCTTTTTCCGCCATTTCGTATGCTTGCCACAATATTTCATCAAGTAAATTATTTGCAGTATAAGGTTCTACTATTTTCTTCTCAATCAATAACTGTCGTAATCTCTTTTTGGACTGTACTTCTAAATCATCTTCTGCACTGTCAAAAACAGCCTTCTGCTTATTAAACTCTTCCTCACTGTATACTGTTTCATCTTCCAGCCTATGTATAAATTCAATCGACTTAATCGGGTCAGACAGTATGCGCATTAGTGCCGTTAAACCTGAACTGTAGTCATTGTAACATTCAACTTTATGACGAGGTTTATTTAACAACACCCGGCACATACCACCAAATGGAGTTACAAAGATGTCCGTATCATCATAATTAAGCCGGTCAGCTATAAAATGAGCCATGCGACCCTTACCGCCGTAGTATGGTGCAATCGAAATAGTGTCCCGCTTATTCATCCCCGTCACCCTTAACTTTTTTTCGCTTCTCCTGCTTAATTGGCAGTGTAATGCCTAACTTTTCTCTATAAAAAGCAACTACTCTTTCCGGCTTGTTTGATAATCGTTTTAATATTGCATAACGTCCAGACACCACATGAATATATCCACCCTGCGCAAGCTGCGTGCGCAAGTTTTTCATTTCATATTCACTATATCCACAGTCAGTAGAAAGTTCATTAAACATATTTACAGGTACATAACAGAAATCATCTGAAATGTATTCTGTACTGCCTATAAAAAACTCCTTGACTTCTCCAAGGAAATCACTATACCGGGTGTCACCTGTTGCAAAAGTTACTGTACTAACTTCAATATTAACATATTCTTCCTCAATCCTGCGGGCCAAATCTCTATAATATGTGTCTCCCATCACTACGCCGAACCTTTTAAAGTCCTTAATATCTCGGCCCAAATCAACAATAGATGTAACAATGGAGCCATTCTCGTTTCTGTCTTTAAAGTTGGTAATCTTCATGCTTTCGACATGAGTTTCACTGTCCTTATAGACTTCCAGCTTAAAAGAAAACCTTGCCTCAATATCAGCCTTATTGCTTTTATTTACATCAACACTCATTACACCTGTTTGCCTATCAAACATCCAAACTACATTCTTCTTATCTTCTTTTCCTGCCATAATACAGCCCTCCATTTTATGTATCGGGTAACTGTATTAAATGTAACATATAGAAAGATTTTTGTCTATATAAAACGAAAAAGGTACTCGCTTTAATCAAGCAAGTATCTTCACAAAAAATAATATAATGGTTACAGCGGTTAATGCGGTTACACCGGTTACATCCACTAAACAAACTGACTTATATAATCAGGATAACAAATTTAACTAAAATTGTCAAGCCCTAATTTTTTCCATTCCCCCCTCGCCCTATTTGCACACAGGTGAGAATAAAGTGAAACTTTTCCCCAACACTTACCTACAGTACTCAACACTTATCAATAGTAATACCAAATGCTTCCAATTAGTCTCAACTATTCCTAATCGCTCCATCCATCAGAAAAATACTGTATATCGTTTCAAAATAGAGGTATCGCACAATATATAGTATAAAACAACAAAAAAGAAGATAGAGATTCAACGTCTCTACCTTCTTTTCACTGGTTGCGGGGACAGGACTTGAACCTGCAACCTCCGGGTTATGAGCCCGACGAGCTACCAATTGCTCTACCCCGCGATATGGTGCCGGAGACCGGGGTCGAACCGGCACGGGATCGCTCCCACGGGATTTTAAGTCCCGGGCGTCTGCCAATTCCGCCACTCCGGCATGGGTGGCTTCCGGTCTTTAAGTGCTGAAACAGGATACCATAAAATTAGGTTTTTGTCAAGGGGAAATTTTTAATGGAATTCGCCGGCAAGTTTTAATATGTAAATGGACAGTCAGATTTTGTCTGGCTGCTATTTTTTATCAGCATTGGTAGGGGCAGGACCTCAGAGAGGAACTCAAAAATGAGCAAAGGATTCAACTCGATGTGCCGGCTCAAAAAGCTGTATTCAGTTCATCCATCACGGGAGCAGGACGCGGGATAATCAATGCCTGTCACCGCTATTCTGTTTAAACTTTTCATCATACCAGAAAACCGGTATTTGCATTAATCAATTCCAAATTCCTTCGCGTATTTTACGGTTCCATGAATGCCAGGAGCGTCCTCTTTTATTTTACATGCCATAAAATTTTCGCTGGGCACATCAAAGGGAGGCATGATACCAAATTTATCGGCCGGCAAATACCCTGACTTTGGATAATATTGTTGACTTCCCAACACAATTGAATAGACATAACCTAATTCCTTCGCAATTTTATGTCCCGCGTTGATTAAGGAGACGCCGATTCCTCTCCTTTGATACTTGGGCAGAACAGATAACGGTGCTAATGCTAAAACTGTATTTTCCTCGACCTTTGCCCGGGTAAACATGATATGTCCCACAATTTTTCCATCCATTTCGGCAACCAAGGACAGATCAGGAATAAACGCGTCTCCTTTTCTCAATGCGTTTACCAAATCCTGCTCGTTTCCGTCGGAATGTTCGGCATGCTGAAAAGCAGCTTTCACTACAGAATATACAATATCATAGTCCTTAGGTTCTTCTTTCCGGATAAGCATAATTTTACTCCTCAAAAAACAGTTTGTCGGTTAGTTTATGAATTCAAGTATAGCACATCTTTCTGTTAAAACAATCCTCGTTCTATATCCGTTCCGACGGTCCAGAGCGTTTTGGCTGTCTGCAAATAGTAAGGGAGGGGTAACTTCCTTATGTTACCTCTCCCAATTGGCGGGCTTCGATTGGTATTGCCTCAGTCCAGTCCCTCCATACCGAAGAGGCTTGCGGGAAGAACGTCAGACAGCTCCACCAAAACTGGATCCAGTCCGCCGTCCCACTGTACTGCGGGGGGAGTGCGCACGGAGACGTGTCCGTTTAAAGGTCCTGTGGGCAGCAAGACGGCTACACCTGGGGAAGTTTCCCCGCTGAAGGGCAGCAGCCTGCCCCCGTGCATTCGGACAATGTGCTGGGCGATGGGCAGGCCCAGGCCAGCTCCCTGGCCAGGGCGGGGAGGACCCTCTCCAATGCTGCCCCGAAGCAGGGCGTCCAGCTGTTCCCTGCCAGGCTGAGACAAGCTGTTGGAGATGGTAAGCAGAGCGCTGTCCCCGCTGCGGCGCAGGAAGAGGACAACTTGGCCCGCCTCCATGGCCCGGGCCGCATTGGAAATGAGTCCCAGGAGAAGCTGCCGCAAAAGCCTGGGGTCGCCGGGGATAAGCAGGCCCTGCCGCCTGTCGTGGAGGGAGTAGGATAGGCTGACGCCGGCCTCCCGCAGCAGCCTCTCCGCCAGAAGCGCTGTGTCGCGGCACAACCCGTCTAAATCCATGGTCACCGGATGGAAGGATAGTTCCCCCGCGGCGGCCCGCTGCATAAATTCCATATTATTGATCAGACGGAAGAGCCGATGAAAGCTTTTGCTGAAGGTGTCAGCGGATACTTGACCCCCAGGCACAGTGGCAGGGCCCACCTCCGCCAGAATTTCGCCCAGCAGCCCCCGCAGCTGTTGCAGCACGCCGTCCAGCTGCCAGTTTTCCAAGGCGCTTCTGGTGTTGGGCCGGAAGAGGAGCACCGTTCCTTCCGGACCGGATTTGCTGGTATAGGTGTAGGTCGATGAGTCGAAGATAAAGCTTCCGGCCTGGTTTTCCCCTGGAGAGGGGAGGGGAAGTGCGACAGGTAGCGGAGCCCCAAGGGTGAGCCGGGGCAGATATTGTCTGGCCTTCTCATTGGCGGCCAGCACAAGGCCCTCCCGCAGCTGTACTACGGCTTCTGGGAAGGCGTCCAACAGGGACTGGATGGAATGTGGCATAAATACCCCTTTACAAACTGGAGCCTTCCGTGGGCGGCCGCAATTTTACTTGTTGTAGCATGTGCAGATGAGCGAAGCCCTATAATTACTTTAGTATATCAAAATTTCCCAGTCACTACAATAGAAAAAGTCGAAATAAGTCGAATTTTCAACAAAAATTTACAAAAATACCCGGTGGACCATACGGACCGCCGGGTATTTTGTACTGTAAAAAAGGCTGTGAGGCAGAGATCAGCGATGGGCTCCAGCCCGCAGGGGGACAGTTTGGGCGTCGGCGGCCGTCTCACCGGAGCGGTTAGGATAGAGCCGGCGCAGCCTGGCAATGCAGAACGCGCTGGCAGGTACCAGGAACAGGTCGGCGCACACCCAGGCGGCAGGGGAGGCGAAGCAGGCCGCGGTATAGCCAAAAGCGGGCACGAGCATCAGCCCAACTACCGTGCGGGCGGCCATCTCCAGCACTCCGGACAGGATAGCGAAGGTACTAAAGCCCATACCTTGGATGGAAAACCGGATGATATTGACCAGAGACAGCGGAAAAAAGAAAGCGGACTGGATCACAATGTATCGGGTGGTCAGCTGTGTGAGGAGGATCACGTCCAGCTCCTGGGGGTCCAGGAAGAGCAGCGCGCACTGGGGAGCGAAGCGGAGAATGGCGCAGAAAGCAATGACCGAGTAGCCCAGGCCAAGCACTGAGCAGGAGCGGATGCCCTGGCCCAGCCGGTCCAGCTTGCACGCCCCCACGTTCTGACCGCAGTAGGTGGACATGGTGGCGCCCAAGGCGTCGAAGGGGCAGGCCAAAAGCTGATACACCTTGCCCCCTGCCGCAACGGCAGCCACATAGAGGCTGCCCAGGGCATTTACTGAGGACTGGAGCACAATAGAGCCGATGGCGGTGATGGAATACTGCAGGCCCATAGGGATGCCCATGGAGCATAGCACCCCGCAGGAGTGGAGGTCCAGCCGTCGCTCCTCCTTTGTCATGCGGAGGATGGGGTACTTTTTCCGCATGTAGAACAGGCAGGCTGTCCCGGATACCGCCTGAGAGGCCACTGTGGCAATGGCCGCGCCAGCCACGCCCAGCCTGACGCCCAGAATCAGCGCGAAGTCCAGGGCAATGTTCAGCACGGAAGACAGGGCCAGAAAATAAACCGGAGTTTTGCTGTCTCCCAGGGAACGGATGATCCCGGCCAGAAGATTGTACAGAAAGGTGGCGGGGATTCCCATAAAGATAATAAAGATATAGAGATAAGCGTTGTGGAAGATGTCCGCCGGGGTGCGCATGATGGTTAAAATCTGGCGGCAAAGCAGCCCGGTGACCGCAGTGAGCACCAGGGCGAAAAGGACTGACAACCGGGCGGCGTTGGCCGCATAGCGGCGCATTTTGGAGGGTTCATTGGCCCCCAGCCGCTGGGCCACCGGGATGGCGAAGCCGTTGCACACACCCATGCAGAAGCCAATGACAAGAAAGTTGATAGAGCCGGTGGAGCCCACTGCGGCCAGGGCGGCGGAGCCCAGCAGCTTGCCCACAATCATGGTATCTACCAGATTGTACAGCTGCTGGAACAGCATCCCAAACAGGGTGGGCAGGGCAAAGCTGGCAATCAATCCCATGGGGCTGCCAGTAGTCAGGTTTTTGGTCATAGGGTTCCCTTCCTTTTGGAAAATCTCCGCCCTATTATAGTCATCCCAACCCTGTCTGACTAGCGGCTTTTTGACGGTTTTGCGCCTTCCGTCCCAATGATTTTTCATCAAAATCCCCGTCCGTGCTTTGCCGGGCGGGGACTTTGCGTTTACGCATTTTTTGCCATGCGGCGGCAGGCCAGGGCAGTGGCCAGAAAGTAGCCTCCATAGACCACCAGGAGCACCCCGGCAGTAACGGCGCTGCTGGCGGCGCTGTCCACCTTGCCCACGGCGGAGATAATGTCATTGGCGGCTTTCATCCCCACAACGGAGTGGACCACGGCCAGGGTCAGGGGAAGCAGGAAGGCCAGGGCCACCTGCTGGGTGGCGGACTTCTTTACCTGACGCTCCTCCGCCCCCAGGCGGCGGAGAATGGCGTACCGGACGGTGTTGTCGGCCCCCTGACTTAGCTGCTGGAGGGCCAGCACCGCCGCAGCGGCCAGCAGGAAAGTAAAGCCCAGGTACAGTCCCAAAAACAGGGCCAGAATCTTGTTGCCAACCATGTCGCCGTAGATAGACAGCCGGGTCTCCATTCGGACGGACAGCTTTGTGTTCAGAGGGCGGATTAGCTGGAGAAGCAGGGTTTCGGTCTCCTCCTTGCCGTCCTGCGCGTAGTCAGCGGACCAGATTTGGCGGCGGACCTCCAACTGTCCAGCCATTTCGTCGGGAATAACCACGCAGCGCAGACTCAGGCTGCCGGTGGAAAGCTTATCTTCCCGCTGTTCCAGCAGGGCGGGAAGGGGTCCGGTGTAGGCGGGAAGACCCTGACGGGTGAGCAGGGCATCACAGTCGGATACCTTGATGGCGGCACTGGCGTCTTCGATGCCGGTAATCTCTTTATTGTTGTAGTAGAACAATGTGTCATGGCTCCAGGTCAGCCGGGTATCCGGGTCAAATCCCCCCTCCCGGAGGAGGGCGTCAAAGTCGATCACCTCCGTGTCCCCGGACTGGTTCTGTACGGTAATGTCAAAGGGGGCCTCCTGGTCGGTCATGGCGGACAGAGTGGAGTTGAGCCCCAGAGAACTGGCGGTGATGCCGATGGCCAGCAGCAGGAGGATGCACACCACTGTCTGGGCCAAATAGGTGGTGTGGACCTTGCTGATCCACTGCCGCAGAGTAAAGACATTCAGATTTTTAAAGTACAGCCCGGGGCGGCTCTGGACGAACTTCATCACAAACCCGGACAGGGACCGGAACACCAGCAGGGTGCCTGCGGTGCCCAGGGACAGCATGACCACACAGAGGGGCAGTATGGCGATGGCCAGCGCCATGCCGAAGTACAGCAGGATGGCGTAGGCGGCGGCGACACAGGCAACCCCCAGTACGAACTGGAACACCGCCACCCCCAGGGGACGGGGCTTTAAAATCTCGTTCTTTCGTTCCCCGTGGATCAGGTCGATGAGCCTGGAGCGGGACACCTGCACCCCGCTGAGGGCCATCACCAGCAGGAAGATGACGCCAAAGTAGAGAGCTGTCTTCCCCGCCGCCCGAGGGGAGAAGTTGACAGCCAGCATGGCGGACACGTCCATCTCAAACATGGATAGGGTGAGGGCGGACATCCCGAGGCTGGCTGCCACCCCCAGGGCCAGTCCGGCGGCCAGGGAGATCAGGCCGATGAGGCCGGTCTCCAGGAAGAGCAGCCGCGACACCTGCCCCTGGCTCAGGCCCAGGAGGAGGTAGGTGCCCAGCTCCCGTTTCCGCCGCCGGAGGAGAAAGCGGTTGGCGTAGAGGATCAGGCAGGCCAGCACCACCGCCACCACCACGGAAAAAATGTCCATAAAGATCATAATGGAATCCACAATTGGGTTGCCGTTCTTGGCCAGAAATACCATGGCCCCCTGGCCGTCCAGGGAGTTGAAGGTATAGAACAGGCACACGCCAAAGGTGAGGGTGAGCAAATATACCCCGTAGTCCCGGAAGGAGCGGCGCACGTTGCGCAGGGCCAGCTTAGAGAACATCGGCCATCCCTCCTCCCATCTCGGTGACCACTTGGATGATCTTCTGGAAGAACACCTTCCGGCTGTCCTCCCTCCGGTGAAGCTCCAGGAAGAGCCGCCCGTCCCGAAGAAAGACCACCCGGCGGCAGCAGCTGGCGGTAAAGGCGTCGTGGGTGACCATAAGGATGGTGGCCCCCAAGTCCCGGTTCAGCTCGTCCAGCCGGTCCAGCAGCAGCTGGGAGGATTTGGAATCCAGCGCGCCGGTGGGCTCGTCGGCCAGCACCAGGGCCGGACGGGTCACCATGGCCCGGGCGGCGGCGCACCGCTGCTGCTGGCCTCCGGACATCTGGTAGGGGTACTTGTCCAGGCAGCCGGCAATGCCCAGAAGGTCCGCCATCTCCCGCACCCGCTTGTCGATCTTGTGGGCGGGCAGGCGGATGATGGACAGGGACAGGGCGATATTCTCGTAGGCTGTGAGGGTGTCCAGCAGGTTGCAGTCCTGAAAGATAAAGCCCAGCCGCTCCCGGCGGAATTTGGCCAGCTCCTTGCCCTTCAGGCGGGTGAGCTCCTTTCCGTCGATAACGATGGACCCGGCGGAGGGCCGGTCGATGGTGGACACGCAGTTTAATAAGGTGGTCTTGCCCGACCCGGAGGGACCCATCACCCCCACAAACTCCCCCGCCTCCAGGGACAGGGACACACCGTCCAGGGCCCGGGTCAGCGACCCGCCCTTGCCATAGACCTTTTTCAGGTCGGTAATCGTTAAAATCTCAGACATAGCGAGATTCCCCTTTCCTAAAACTGTACTAGATCATATCATACAGTTGTGGAAAATGCTTTAAAGGAACAATGAGGATTTTATTAAGGGATCATTAAGATTTCCCATATGGAGCCTGGCCTTGATTTTTCGCACAAAGTATGCGATACTATTAAAATAAAAGAGAGGAGATGAGAGGTTGCTGGAGATCCGACAGCTGTGCAAGCGCTATGGGGGCCGTCAGGTGTTGTACCCGGCGAGCTTTGTCCTGCCGCGGGGGCAGTGCCTGGGCCTGGCCGGAAGCAATGGCTCGGGGAAATCCACTCTGCTGCGGCTTATCGCTCAGGTAGAGCGGCCTGACGGGGGAGAGGTGCTCTATCAGGGCCGTTCCGTTCTGAAAGACCGGCAGTTTTTGAGAACCATGCTGGGCTACGTTCCCCAAAGCGCTGAGCTGAGCCGGGAGCTGACGGTGAAGCGGCAGCTTCAGCTGTGGCAGGCTGCCTGCGGCCTGTCCGGCTCTTTGCCAGGGGAGGTTTTGGAACTGCTGGGGCTGGAGCTGATGCTGAAAAAGCCCATCCGAGCTCTGTCGGGCGGGATGGCCCAGCGGGTTAGCATCGCCTTGGCTCTGCTGGCCCGGCCTAAAGTCCTGCTGATGGACGAGGTGACCTCCGGCCTGGACCGGGACTATGTCCCCCGGCTGCTGGACTGGCTGGAGGGGAGCTTTCTGCCCGGGGGCGGCAGTCTGATCTGGTGCAGCCACCACCCTGGTGAGCTGGAGAGGCTTTGCGGGGCGGTTTTGCGCCTTGAAGAGGGAAAACTGCTTGCAGAATGACCGTGCGGGGACGGCTTTTATGCCTTGCCCCAAACATAATTGTGAAAGGGAGGATACATATGACCTGCAAAAACTGTGGAAATGAGATGCGGGACGACGCCCGCTTCTGTCCTCACTGCGGCACACTGAACGGACCTGACCAGTCCGCCGGGCAGTCCGCTGTTCCCGCCTGGGAGGGCCCTGAAGACGGTGGAAAAAAGAAAAAGACCGGCCTGATCATTGCGGCCGTTGCGGCTGTTGCGGCAGTGGCGGTGGTGCTGGTGGTAGCGCTGGGCGGGCTGTTCTCCAACCCCAAGAAGCAGGTGGAGGCCGCGTTTGTCAAAAGCGCCGCCGCCTATGCTGCCGCTGAGGAAAGGCTGGGTCTGCCCGATATTCAGCAGTGGCAGCAGGACAAAGCCATTGCCCAGCGCATGAGCCTGGAGCTGAAAAGCATTAACAGCGACCTGGTGGGAATGGATCTGTCCGCGCTCAGCGGCCTGGGCCTGGGCCTGTCCACTAACTACAGCGGCGCGGAGCGCTGGCTGTCCTATAACCTGAGGGCCTATTGGGGAGAGGAGGAACTGCTCTCCCTCCGGGCGGCGGCGGATGACGCGAAATTCTACTTCAATTCTCCTCAGATTACCGGAGATGTTTTCTACGGAGCCAATACGGAGACCCTGGGCGTGGACCTGGCTGCCCGGTCTGCTGAAGACGCGGAGGAGATAAAAAATATCAGCTTCAATGTCTTTGACCTTATTGACCAAATGCTGGAGCAGATCAACGCCCGGGAGATGGAAAAGGCTGTTTCCCAGGCCAATAAAGCCCTTTGGGCCCAGGCCAAGGTAAAGAAAACCGGAGCCAGGACGATGGACATCAACGGCGCTGACATCAAAACTGCCGCCTATCGTGTTACGATTCCGGAGGAGGCGCTTTATCAGTATGTGGATGACATGGAGCTTGTTCTGGCTGCCATGAATTACTTTTCTATCTATGAGGAGATGCTCCGCTCCGCCGGCCTTCCCCAGGATGAGATCGACAATATTATGGGCGACCTGGATACCCTGGATCTCTATGGCGATCTGGCTGACAGCTTCCGGGACCTGGTTGATGAATTGGGGGATCTGGAGCTGAATGTGTGCCTCAGCGGCGGCTATGTGGCCGCCGTAGAGTACGAGGGACGGGTTGACGGCTCTGAGATGAAGGTATCTGTCCTCATGGGGGGCGGCGGGGAGTATGTGGACGACGTCAGCGTCAACATTGAAAGCCCGAGCCTGGCCATTGACATCAAATCCTCCGGTGATCATGGCCTGAAGAGCGGTGTCTATACTGATGAGACGACCGCCCGTATCCGCCAGTTCGGCAGCACGCTGGCCCGGGTGACCTCTGAGCTGACCATCGACCCCAAATCCCAAAAGGACAACCTGCAGTGGAAGCTGGGGGTGGACAGTTCCGGCCTGAGTATCTTTGTACTGGACATAAAAGGCGATTTGACGCTGGAGAAGGACTGCATCTCCCTGGATTCGGAGGAGGTCTCTGTCCGGGCGGTGGGTATGGAGGTGTGTCAGCTGGCGTTGAGTTACTATGCAGACTGTCATCCGGTCTCTGAGCCGGTTTCCAACCCCCGGCTGGTTACCCAGATGGACGAGGAGGAGCTGATGGCGATGGTGCTGGACACGCAGGAGCGAGTTATGGTCTGGGGAAATGAGATGGAGCAGCTGTTCCTGACCCGTCTGCCCCAGGAGCTGCTGTGGGACCTGATGAGCGTCTATTAAGAGACTATGGGGTATTTTATTCAGCTTTTTAAACTGAATCTGGTCAGGCTCTGCCAACAGCGATGGCTGCTGGCAGGGCTTGGCCTTTTGTGTCTGATGCTCCCCCTGGGGGCGGGCCGGGCGGGGGAGTATCTGCTCTCCCGGGGAGTGGGCTTTTCTGGGGTGAAGCTGGCCGTCACCGCCCCAGAGGGGGACAGCGTCCCCCAGCTGCTGGAGCAATTCATGGGGGAAATGGAGGATATCGCTCAGTACTGCACCATCCGCTCCATGGACAGATCCGACGCCCTGGACGCCCTGAAAAGGGGAGAGGTAACCGCTGTATTGGAGCTGCCGGAGGACTTTATCCGCGGCGTTATGTGGGGGAGCAACCCTGATCTTCGGCTTATCGTGGCCGGGGACCGGCCCCTGGAATCTCTGCTGCTGCTGTGGGTGGGCCAGAGCGCCTGCGATATCCTCTCCGCCTTTCAGGCCGGGGTGTACGCCGTTCTGGAGCTTTATGAGGAAGCCCCGCCCCCCGGCCTCACCCGGGACCAGGTGGTGTTTGACATCAATTTCCAGTACATCTCCCTGGCGATGGACCGCAGCAGCATGTTTCAGACAGAAATGGTCTCCGCCACCCGGTTCCTGCCTGTCTCTCTCCACTACGCCCTGTCCCTTGCCGCCTATTTTGCCCTTGCCGCAGCTCCGGTGTTTATTCCCCTCTACAGCGGAGGCTGGCTGACCTTCCAGCGCCGCCTGCGGGCCGCGGGGCGGAGGACGGCCGCCGGCTGCTTCAGCGCTGTGGCGGCCGGGGTGCCCGCGCTGCTCGTGTTCCTTCTTCCCACGCTTGTTGTTGCGGCGGGCGGGCGGGTCACGCTGCCGCTGATGGGGGCAGGGTTAGGCATGGCCCTGCTGTGTTCTCTGTTTTGTGCCCTGTGCTGCCTGACTGCGGGGAGTGCTGCCGGGTGCGGAGTGCTGGCTTTCGGCGCCGCCCTGCTGTCCCTGGCGCTGGCCGGGGGGATCGTGCCCCCCGTATTGCTCCCCGGGCCTGTGCAGGAGCTGGGGTGGCTCTCACCTGTGACCTGGCTGCGGCAGCTGGCTGCCTGGGCCTTGGGCTATCCCATGGAAGTTTCCGCCTGGGTCTGCCTTGCGCTGGCCGGGGTGGGGATGGCCGCCCTCTCATTGATTTTGTACAGCCGCCAGGTGGAGCGGCAGGAGGTGGGGCCGTGAGCTTTGGTATGGTACTGCTTCGGGAGAGCCTTCGAACCCAGTTGCTTCGGGGCCGGACCTGGCTGCTTCTGTTTCTGCTGCCCCTGATGATCTGGGGGAGCGCCCGCCTGCTTCCAGCGGAGGAGGTGTCCACCCCTGTTGAGGTGGGGGTGGTGCTCCCGGAAGAGGGCGGGGAGGAATTTTGGACCCGCCTGGAGGAGCGCAGCGGCCTGGTCGTTACCTTCCATCAGGTGGACTACCCCCAGGCTGAGGGTCAGGTGGCCGCCGGGCGATGGGACTGCGCCGTGATCCTCCCGGAGGACTTTTTACAGCGGATGGAACGGCAGGAGGTGGAGGGACTGTTTACCCTGCTGGTCGGGCCCGGTTCCGCGGCTTACCCTATGGTGCGGGAGACGGCGGCCGCCTGTGTGGCTGAGCTCATTTCTCCGAGGATGGCGGGGGACTACCTGCTGGACAGTGGAATCCTGGATGAGGAGGGGCTGGTTCAAGCCAGATCCAGGCTGGAGAAGGTCCTGTTGGACCAGGACCGGGTGCTGGTGTCTATGGAGACAGCGGACGGCCGTCCCTTGGACGCTATTACCCTGGCGGACAGAGGCGTGTCAAATCTGCTGGCAGGACTGACCGCTATATTGCTGCTCATCTGGATGCTGATGGCCGCTATGGACCTGGGGCGGTGGCTGGATTCCCCCTTTGCCCGGCGGCTGGCGCCCCTCCGGGGGACGCTGCCGCTGCTGCTTCCCCGGCTGGGGGCGGAGCTGCTGCCCGCCCTGAGCTCCGGGGTCCTGGCTCTGCTGGCGGCGGGCGGCAGCCCGGCCTGTATCCTGGCCCTGGTCCCGTATCTGATGTTTTGGGGAGCGGCGGCTCTGGCGCTGGCCTGTTTCCGGCCCCTTTGGAGCGCCATGCCCGCCCTGCTCCCCTTTGCCCCGGCGCTGGGGCTGCTGCTCTCCCCTGTGCTGCTGGACTTATCCTTGCTGTTCCCCGCTCTGGGGCCGGTCATCCGCTGGATGCCCGTTACCCTCTATCTCAGGGCAGGGGGCGGGATATGGGGAGACGGACTGGTTCTGGCAGGGGGTGGCGTGGCCATCCTAGCCCTGCTTACCGCTCTGGAGCGGAGGAAAACATAACAAAGCGGCCCGGCGGACTGCCCGCCGGGCCGCGACGCTGTGATTCAGGAGGAAGAAAACCGTTATCCTTGGTGAAAGCGCCGCTGGGGCGCGGGTAAGGGTGGGGGGAACTGCCGCGGCTCCCCTCACTCCATACTATGCCTGCGGCGGCGGATGGTCACAGAAAAAACAGCCACCCGGCCCAGCATAACGAGGCCAGTGCGGCCCCCAGCGCCCCCCAGGCAGGAGCGGGAAGCCGATCCAGCCGCCGGTTCCACACCTTGCCCTGTTTAATATAGCCATCGGCCGCCTGACGGGCCTCCCGGAGCACCTTGTCAGCGCTTACCCCCTCCTGGGCCAGGGCCTCCTCCTTGACAATGAAGATAGCCTCCTCAAACAGCCGGGGGTCAGGGGATTTGACCAGAATTACCTGCCGGGTGATCCCTTTAACCATCATGACCACATCCTTTCCCAGTCTTTTCCTCTAGTCTGCCCCGGTTTGGGCCGGGATATCCCAAAAAGTGCCCTTGTCCGGCGGACAGCGGCGGTTTGCGGGCTGTTCCGCACCGCTGCTGGGCTGCTCTCAGCTCAGCAGCAGCTCCAGTTCCTCCAACGAGATTCCAGGCTGCAGAGCCATGCTGATGCCGTAGCCGATTACCTTGGAGAGGTCGTTTACCTGGCTGTCAATGTCCTTGGGGGTAACCAGCAGCTCACTGCCCTCCCCCAGGGCGGGGAGCTCCTCCGTCCCAAGCAGATCGGCAGCCAGGGTGGCGCCATCCACGACGGTGGGCACCCCCACCGCGATCACGGGCACCCCGAGACTTTCCCGGGTCAGTCCCATGCGGTGGTTGCCTACCCCAGAGCCGGGAGTGATCCCCGTATCGGCAATCTGCACCGTTTTGCACAGCCGTTTCAATGACCGGGAGGCCAGAGCGTCCACCGCCACCACGCAGACCGGGCACAGCTTTTCACACACCGCCCGCACCAGCTCGCCGCTCTCCACTCCGGTGGTGCCCATCACCTCCGCCGCCAAGGAGGCCACCGGCCGCAGAGCTCCAAAGTGCTCCGGCATCTGCCGCACAAGGTGGCGGGTAACCAAGGTGCTCTGGTGAACCTTGGGGCCGATGGCGTCGGGCGTGATGGCCCGGTTGCCCAGCCCCGCCACCAGCACCAGGCCCTCTCCGGGGATATCCTGGAGCAGACCGGACAACTCCCCGGCCACTGCCCGGACAGCGCGCTGAAAGATACCCTCCTCCCGGCTGGCTAGCCCCTCCAGGGTGAGGGTAACGTAGTTTCCCCGGGGCTTGCCAAGAGCGCTCTCCCCCCGCTGATCCAGAACCCGCACAGTGTTGACGCGGATACCCTCCCGCAGGCTGTCGCGGGCCTCAACCCCGGGGAGGGCGGATACCGACCCCGTCCGCTCCTGCCACAGCTCCCTGGCCTCCAGGGCCAGATCGGTTCGGCGCATACGCATAGCTTCCCGCCTCCTTATGCAATATGTTGTGAAAAAATTCCGTTCAGACTCTAGCTTTTGCGGCTTTGTAAAAACTATCCCGCTTTCCCAAAAAAAATCAAAAAAACAGTTGATTTTTTGGAAAGGGGGTGGTACAATACAAATCTGCGTGGGTGTGTTATCACCTGAATTTAAGGATGAAAATCGGAGGAGGTGTTTGGTTTGCCGAATATTAAGTCTGCCAAGAAGCGCGTTCTGGTGTCTCAGACCAAGGCCGCGCAGAACAAGGCTGCGAAGTCCGCGCTGAAGACCGACATCAAGAAGTTTGAGGCCGCGGTGGCGGAAGGCAACCGCAGCGAGGCCGATGTCGCTTACAAGGTGGCTGTCAAGGCGGTGGATAAGGCCGCTGCCAAGGGCCTGCTGCACCGCAACAATGCCGCCAACAAGAAGAGCAAAATGACGCTGAAGCTGAGCAAGCTGGTCTGAGCATGGGCGCACGGAGAGCCGTCTGGAGAACAGGCGGCTTTTTTCGTATTTGTTTTCACGGCGGAATGTGGTAAACTGGTGTGAGGGAAGGCGCTTTGGCCGCCCTCCGCTGAAAATTTGACGGGCTGCCCAGGGGGCGGTCTTGACAGGAAAGGAGACCCCAGACATGAAAAAAATTTTCTCTCTGCCCCCGGTCTCCTTCGCCCTGGAGGCTGGACAGCTCTACCTGCGGGTAGGGGCGTCACGGTCGGCGGCGGCTCTGTCTTACTTTTTGATTCTCACCCTGTTTCCCTTGGTGGTCTGTGTCAATTACTTCATTGGTCTGTTCCATCTGGACCTGGAAAATTTTCTGAGCTCGTTGGATCAGCTTCTGCCTGATGAGGTGCTGGTGATTTTGATTGACTATTTGGGCTATGTGTCCGGGAGTCAGTCCCAGGCGCTGCTGCTGGCCAGCCTGGTCACCATTCTGATCTCCGCCTCGGCGGGGCTGCGCACCCTGCTGGCCACCATGGATGAGCTCCACGGGCGGACAGATACCCGACCTGTCCGGCGGGCAGTGTTCAGTGTGGTGCTTTCGGCGCTGTTTTTGCTCACCGTCTATTTGTCGATGGTGGTGATATTCACCGGGGAGTGGTTTTTCTGGCTGCTGGAGGAGCATCTGCCTGTGCGGGTGAAAGAGCTGCTGCCCCTGGCCGCCCTGTCGGGGCTGTGGCGGTGGATGCGCTACCTGCTGCTGTTCTGCTTTGTGCTGCTGCTGGTGCTCCTGGTCTATCGGGCTGGGACCCCCCGGGGCGCCATGCGGCTGCCGGTGGTGGCGCTGTCCTCTCTGCTGGCGGCGGCAGCCATCTCGGCGGCGTCGGTGATGTTCTCCTGGTTTATCGATATGTCCTCCCGCTATGCCCTGGTTTACGGCTCACTGGCTTCCCTCATCATTCTGCTGGTGTGGCTCTACCTGTGCGGCAACCTGCTGCTGCTGGGGGCCGTGGTGGGAAGAGT
The DNA here is from genome assembly GCA_947073765.1 of uncultured Bacillota bacterium. GTDB lineage: Bacteria > Bacillota > Clostridia > Oscillospirales > Oscillospiraceae > Lawsonibacter. The sequence goes on from CAMTMZ010000003.1 coordinate 17,677, forward strand.
GCTGGAAAACCGGATGAAAGGGCGGTCTTGATTTTCCGAGGCGGCCGATTGAAGACTCCGGCTTCTTGAGAGTAAACCAGGGTTAGGAGGAAGATGGAAAAATATTGAGATGGAAGGCGGCCGCAGGGCCGCCTTTTTGATGTGTTTCTCCCTTTCCAAATGGGCAAAAATGTGCTATGCTTAAACGGAAAAGATTTTGCCGCGCCAGGTTCTGGGGCGGAAGATGAGGTGACGGTATGAATAAGATGATCCGCCAGCTGAACCGGGATATCCTGGAGGCTCTGTCCGCCCGGCGGACGGGAGGAGCGGCCGGCCGCAGGACCGTCCAGGATATGATGAAGCGGCCTGAGTGGACCGCCGGACTGGCCGCCCTCTTCCCCATTCGGGAGCGGCTGAGCTGCGCCCGGGTGCTGGAGCTCTGCGCCCCGACTCTGAATCGGCTGTGCCCCAAGGTGCCGGAGAAGGGCTGGGGGCCCTTTACCTACCAGTATGTCTGCCATACAATGTTCCCAGACGGCGGCTTTGCTCCGGAGGCGGGACGGTGCGGCGCAGGGGCGGAGTTTTACCTCACCGTGCTGCAGGTGCTGCTGGACCAGGAGCGGGCGGCGCTGCCCTTCGACCCTATGCTGGACTTTCAGTTTTTGAGCGAGGAGGAGTATGAGGCCTGCGACAAGGCCCACGAATACCGCCGCTTCCTGGCGGCGTGGCGGGGGGAGTTCCTCTATGAGCTGATGCGGTTGGGGATGGAATTTACCCCCTTTAAGACTCTGAGCCACATCGCCGGAGTGCACTACATCGCCATGACCGCTGCCCGGGGATTGGCCGCGGCGGGAGTGGAGGTGGATATGGCCCTGATCTCCGGCGCGGCCGCCGCCCACGACGTTGGAAAATTTGGCTGCCGCCCCGGGGAGCGGGTGCCCTATCTCCATTACTACTACACTGACCAGTGGCTGCTGGAGCGGAGAATGGAGGACATCAGCCACATCGCCGCAAACCACTCCACCTGGGACCTGGAGCTGGAGTCGCTGTCTGTGGAGTCGCTGCTGCTGATCTACGCCGATTTCCGCTCCAAGTCGGAGCGTGGAAGCCGGGGGGAGGAGATTGTGGTGCTCTATCCCCTGGATGAGTCCTTTCAGGTGATCTTGTCCAAGCTGGACAATGTGGACCGGAAAAAACGCCGCCGGTATGAGTTCGTCTACGGTAAGCTCCACGACTTTGAGGACTACATGCGCCGGCTGGGCGTGGATGTGGACCTGACCGGGGAGCGGCAGGATCCGGCCCCGGTGAAGGATCCCGCCCTGATGGGGCCGGAGGAGACTCTGGATGGGCTGATTCTGCTGTCGGTGGAGCACAACCTGCAGCTGATGCACATGCTGTCTAACGAGCAGAGGTTTGGCAACATCATTGAGGCCGCCCGCTCAACCAAGAGCTGGCAGCAGCTGCGGGCCTACCTTAATGTGTTCGGGGAATACTTTACCTACCTGTCCGTGCGGCAGAAGACCCAGGCGCTGTCTTTCCTCTATGAGCTGCTGATGCACAGGGAGGGCGATATCCGCCGCCAGGCCGGCGCGCTCATTGGCCAGATTATCGCCCGGTTCCACCTGGTCTACCGCAAGGAATTGCCCGCCCACGCCCAGAACGACCCGGCGGAGGAGGTGCCTTTTACCCTGTGGGGCCAGTATTTGGATATGATTATCTTTCCCGACCATAAGACCACGCCCCAGCAGCGCTCTCACATCAGCTACACCCTGAAGCTTGTGGTGGAGTCGATGCTGACCCATGCCAGGCCCGGAGATATCCCACGGTTTCTGGATGCTCTGCTGCGATATTTCAACGACCCGGAGCACACTGATGACGATACCGCCTTTACCCTGCTGGACGCCGTCCGCTACCTGCCCCCCAAGCACTACGGGGAGCAGACACGGGAGCGGCTGGTGGATTTTGCCGCCCACTTTGCCGCGTCTCAGGACCTGCGGCTGGTGACTGCCGCGCTCCAGTTTCTGCGGGAGACGGTGCGCAACATCCCCCGCAGCCACCCCCAGATGGCCCGTATCGCCGACATTGTCCAGGGGGTGCCGTCCAGTCAGCTTACCACCGTATTTTTGAAGTGCCGCATTCTCCGCCGGGCGGGGCGGAATGTGTCCGCTCTGGAGGATACCCTGTACGGCGCCGACATCACCAGCGAGGTGTTTTTGGACAACCTGAAAACTGCCACCGCGTGGATTGTGAAGGTGGCCGGAGTGGAACTGCTCCGGGACCAGGTGGAGCATGGGATGCAGGCGCATATCCTTCACATTGCCACCCATTTCTCCAATCTGGTGAAGGTGTCGGAGCGGGTGGTGGTGCGGCACACCGCCGGCTCAGCGCTGGTACACACCTTGTCGCTGCTGCGCCGGGACCAGCGCAATGAGGTGGTGGTGGAGCTGGGCAAGGGGCTGGAGATGGGCCAGTATGAGATCTCTAAGTACATTCCCCAGTATTTGGGGGAGGCCGCCCTCTATCTGCACCCCAGCGAGCTGGACGAGCAGGTGCTGTGGCTGAAGACCCTGCTGGGCTCCCCCAATGACTCCGCCGTGGCCGGAGCGCTGAACACCATTGCCGTGCTGCTGCAGCATTACCCCGCCTACCAGCAGCGCTTTCCCGAGCGGCGGGAGGTATATGAGGGGCGGCGGCAGGAGCTGCTGGGTCTGCTGCTCCAGGGGCTGGCCCACTACCGGGAGACGGTGCGGCAGGAGGCCCTGCTGGTGACCGGAAAGCTGCTGTTTGAAAGTCCCCTGCTGGACATGGAGGAGAAGGCGAGGCTGTTTTCGCTAAGCTACCGCAAGCTGCTGTTCCTCACCCAGGAGTCCTCCTCCCAGCGGGACGGGCTTACCTTTTTCTACCGTGCGGCCGCCCTGGCCTGCATCAACCGCTTTATTGCCCTGCGGCGGCTGGACCAGGGCCCGTTCACCTTTGAAAAGCCCCGGAAGATTGCCTTCTTCCCCGGAACCTTTGATCCCTTTACCCTGTCTCACAAGGGGATCGTCCACGCCATCCGGGATTTGGGCTTTGAGGTCTATCTGGCGGTGGATGAGTTCTCCTGGTCCAAGAAGGCTCAGCCCCATTTGATCCGGCGGCAGATTGTCAACCTGTCGGTGGCGGGGGATTTCCATGTACACCTGTTTCCTGACGATATCCCGGTGAACATCGCCAACCCCGCCGATTTGCGGCGGCTGACCGACTTGTTTCCCGGCCAGAAGGTTTATATTGTGGCGGGGAGCGACGTGGTGGCCAACGCATCTTCCTACAAGGTGCCCCCCCAGCCCTGCTCCATCCACCGGATGAACCATGTGATCTTCCGCCGGGCGGGGGAGGCGGAGCTGCCCGCGCCGCTGCCCATCTCCGGTGAGGTGATACAGCTGCAGCTGCCCCCCCACCTGGAGGATATCAGCTCCACCCGCATCCGGGAGAATGTGGATCTGAACCGAGATATTTCCAACTTTATCGACCCGGTGATTCAGGATTTTATCTATCAGAATGGGCTGTATCTCCGGGACAGCCAGGATAAGCCCATGCTGGGGGCAGGCGACCTGGAGTTTGAGTGGGCGGGAGAGCCGGACCCCATGCTGGTGGACAGCCTGACCGCGGGGCAGCCCGGCCGGGAGGCGGTGCGCACCGCCATCACCGATCAGGGAGACCGGGTGCTGCTGCTGCGCCGGGCCGGAGCTGGGGATATTCTGGGCTACATCGCCTACCGTGCCCTTACCACCTCTCAGCTGTTCGCGGCCCTGGGGGATACTGAGCTTGCCAACCGCGTGCGCCTGCGGGCCGCGGGCAAGACGCTGCTGATCACCGCACTGGCTGCCGGCACCGGGGAGTCCTTTAAGGACTACCACCAGCTGCTGCTGTGTGAGCTGTTGGCCCGGGCCCTGGAAGAGGGGTGCGTGTATGGGGTGTTCTTCCCCCACGACGGCCGGATGAGCGAGGGGTTGGAGGATGTGCTGACCCGCACCGGCTTTGTGGTGCGGGAGGAGGGGCGGCCCATCTGGGAGAGCGATATGCACGCCCCCACCACCCTGATTCAAAATTTGGAGACCACCATTCAGGAACCGCTGTGCCAAAACCCCAAAGTGCTGGCCGCCGTCCGGCGCAGCCACCAAAGCCTGCAGCGGGCCCTGGCCGGGCTCTACCCAGGGTCGCTGCTGCTCACCCTGTCCGCCGACATCATTCACCAGCGACTGCTGGAGAAAATTACCACCTACAACAATGTGCCCGCCGTGCCCACCACCCCCCGGGTACTGGGGGAGAACATGTGCGTGCCCTATGGTAAGCTCCTGCGGGGAAAGATGGTGCCCAACACAGTGACCAAAACCATACACACGGACCGGGTCTACTCCCCCGACCTGTCTGAGAGTGTGATGGAGCCCTTCCCATACTACGCCCCAATCTCCAGCCAGATCAGGACTATCAAGTCCTTTGACCGGCCGGTGATCCTGGTGGATGATATGATGCACCCGGGCTTCCGCTTCAAGGCGCTGGACCCCATTCTCCGCCGGGAGGGGGTGCCCATCCGCATGGTCCTGGTGGGGCTGCTGTCCGGCTACGGAAAGGACCTGATGGACGCGTGGGAGCGGCCGGTGGACTCGGTCTACTACCTGCCTACCCTGCGGCAGTGGTTTATTGAGGCCACACTGTACCCCTTTATCGGGGGGAATACGGTGCGGCGGTCCAGCTCCCCGGTGCCCGGTCTGCTGCCCGGCATCAACCACATTCTGCCCTACGCCAGCCCCATCTATCAGGAGTCCTGCGCCCGGGAGGCTGTGTTCAACCTGTCCCGCACCTGTCTAGAGGGGGCGCTGGACGTGATCCGCACCCTGGAACAGGAGTACCGTGTGCTGTATGGCCGCAACCTCACGCTGGCCCGCCTGCCCGAGGCGGTGATACTCCCCCTGTGCCCCGACAAGGGCACCTGCCTGCACTATGACCCCACCCTGTCCGCTTCCGTCTATCTGGAAAACGACCTGGAGGTGCTGCTGCGGCAGAACCAGTAAGGAGATGTCCCAATGCTTGACATCTGAAACCGTTTCCAGGCGGCCGGAACTGACGAATTTTGAAACCGCCCTCTATGGACGGTACGGCAGATGCCGCGCCAGTCTGATCTGCTTCCGGGACCCCGATGAGAAGCGCGCTTCCGATAATCCAAAACCCGACTTTCGGCCTTTGTGCAGACCTTTAATGATCCGTAAACAACATTATAGGACGTGATATTGCCATGTATTACTACAACATGAACGGTGCGACGCTGGTCTCCCTCACCCCCTTAGAGGGCTTTGGCCCTGAGGCGGAGCCCGCCCGGAGCTGGCGGATGTTCGCCGCCGTGCCTGGGGACCCGGTGCTGGGCCGGGGGTCCTTTAAGGTGTCCCACCCGGGACAGCTCACCGGAGCGGGGCACACCCTGGACGCCCTGGACCAAAGCCGCCTGCCCCAGGTGCAGGCGGACGAGTGGACCGCCCGGGCCATTGAGGACGGAAGGCTCACCGCCGTAAACACCGCACGCCCCGGCTGGGAGGAACTGCTGAAATGGTCCAACCACTCCGACAAAAAGCGGGTGAACATCCTGGCCATCGGGGATGTGGGCTCCACCCTCCTCACCGGACTGAAACTGCTGGGGGGAGATGTGATCTCCTCCATCGGCATCTGCGATCTCAGCGACCAGATCACCGCCCGGTGGGAGTTTGAGATGGGGCAGATCAGCCTGCCCTGGGACTATGACCTCTTCCCGGAGGTGGAGGTGGTGGCCCCGGAGAACCTGTTCGACTGCGATATGTTCGTATTTGTGGCCTCCAAGGGTATCCCGCCGGTGGGGTCTCAGGTGAAGGATGTGCGGATGTATCAGTTTGAGAATAACGCCAAAATTGTGAAACACTACGCCAAAATGGCCCGGGAGAAGAGTTTTAAGGGCATATGGTGCGCGGTGTCCGATCCGGTGGACCCCCTGGCCAAGACCGCCTATCTGGAGAGCAACCGGGACGAAAACGGAAACTGGGACGGCAGGGGACTGCGGCCGGAACAGATACAAGGTTTTGGCCTGGGGGTGATGAACGCCCGGGCGGCCTACTTTGCCAAACGGGACGGGCGGCTGGCCTCCTTCCTCACCGAGGGCAGGTCCTTCGGTCCTCATGGCACGGGGCTGTTTATCGCAAACTCTGTGGAAAATTACGACGAGACGCTGTCTCAAGAGCTGACCCAGCTCACTGTGACCGCCAATCTGAAGATGCGGGAGATCGGCTTTAAGCCTTACGTGGCCCCAGCCCTGTCCTCTGGGGCCCTGTCCCTGCTGCTCACCCTCCGGGGAGCGTGGCACTGCGGGTCGGTGTTTCTGGATGGGGTGTACATGGGAGTGAAAAACCGCTACACCCCGGCAGGGGTGGAGACGGAGCTATTGCCCCGGATTCCGGACCCCCTCTTTGGCCACATCCGGGAGGCGGCGGAGCACCTCAAGGCGATTGTCTAAAAAGGGGGCGGTCTGTGGCCGCCCCCGTATTTCAGAAAGAAGGTGGTACTATGTCCATCGCGCTTATACGCCCCGCTCCCGATTCCGGGTGGGCGGGGCAGCGGCTGGAGGATATCTTGCGGTATGCTCTGGACGGAAAAGAGATCCATGAGGTCCGCCGGGCGGAGGAGCTGGACGGGCTGGAGGGCCGGAGGGTTCTGCTGGCCCTGCCTTTGGGGGACACAGGAGTCAGCCTGGAATACATGCGCATGCTCTCCCGGCTGCGGAAGGAGCCGGGACTGCTAAGGGGCTGCACCGGGGGGCTCATTGTGGACGGAGCGGGGGAGCTGTACACCAAATCCGCCGCCGCCGAGGGAGCCCTGGCCATGAACCGGGCGGGCTGCGCCCTGGTTGGGCGGCCCCTGGTGGAGGGCACCGGGTCGCTGGTTAACTTTGCCGTTCAGGCCAAAAACTTGGGCGTTGGCCTGATGGACGCCTACCGCCACGCTGCCCGGGAGCTGGCGGAGCGGGTGGAGGGATTTTCCTTCCTGAAAAAAGAGCGGCCGGAGATTCTGGTGCTCCACGCCTCCAGCCACCACACCTCCAACACCATGGATTTGTGGGCTCAGGTGAGGGAACAGGTGGGGGACCAGTGCGTTGTGCAGGAGATCGGCCTGCGCAACGGCACCCTGTCCGACTGCTCCGGCTGTCCCTACACTATGTGCCTCCACTTTGGGGAACAGGGAGGATGCTTTTATGGCGGGGTAATGCGGGATGAGGTCTATCCAGCCGTCCGCTCCGCCGACGCTCTGGTGCTGCTGAGCCCCAACTACAACGACGCCCTGTCCGCCAACCTTACCGCGTTTATCAACCGGCTCACCGCCCTGTTCCGGCAGACACGGTTTTACGACAAGGCGGTGTTCACCATAGTGGTGTCCGGTTACTCAGGGGGGGATGTGGTGGCCAGGCAGGTCATCGCCGGGATGAATATGAACAAGTCCTTCTATCTTCCGCCAAACTTTGCCCTGATTGAGACGGCCAACAACCCCGGGGAGGCCCTGGCCCTGCCAGGGATTCAGCAGCGGCTGGAGGGATTTGCCCAAAATATGCTGGAGACTCTGTGTGTATAGTGTCAAGCCCCGCGGCTTATGCCGCGGGGCTTGATAGATCATTTCAGGTAATCTCTGGGATCCACCGGCTGGCCGTTCAGGGTGGTTTCCAGATGGACGTGGGAGTCCACGCCCACCTCGGCCAGAGCGGAGGCGCCTACGGCGCCCAGCTCGCTACCGATGTCCACCGAATCGCCCACCTCCACCAGAACCTCCTCTGCCAGGTTGCAGTACCAGGACTGGAGTCCGCCGCCGTGGTCCACAACTACGGTAGTGCCCATAAGGCCGTCGGTATAGACCTGCTCTACGGTGCCCGCGCTGATGGACAGCACTTTGACTCCCTGAGCCGCGGCGATGTCCAGCCCGCCGTGGGTGCGCCAGTCACCCAGGGTGGGATCCAGGGAGAGGGTCTCCACACTGTAGTCCCGGAGAATGGTGCCCTGTACCGGCCAGGTAAATACCTTAGACAAGGTCTGCTTGCTGCTCTGGGTGTCCGGCTCGGGGGCTGTGTCCTTTACCGGCTCAGGGTCGTCCGGCTGCGGGGCGGGCTTGGCGGCGGGGGGAGTGACTGGGGGATCCGTCTTGATGTCAGGGGTGGGGATGGCAGGTCGGGATACGCTCTGGTCCGGGATGGTGACAGAGGCGTCGCCTCCCACCGGCGCGGTGGCGCGGGTGTCGTTGACAACAGTCTTCAGCAGATAATAGCCCGAAATTCCTATGGTGGCGACGCACAGGAACAGGACTATGTAAAAGCCCTTTCCCATGGCGAAGTCGCCCAACTTGCTTAAAAAGCTCCGGTTTTTCAAAAAACCACCTCCGAACCCTATTTTGGACAGGGGGAGGGACGGTTATACATGGACGGCAAAAATTTTCACGCCCCTTGCAAAATGTGGGGAAAGAGGGTACAATGGGGGAGAAAATCGGCCCCGCAGGGCCTTGAAGAGGAGGAACTGACTATGATTGCCATCGCGTCTGACCATGGAGGCTACCAGCTTAAGGAGCACCTGAAGGCCTATCTGGCCGCCAAGGGCGTCACCTGCCTGGACTGCGGCACCGACAGCACCGACAGCTGCGACTATCCTATATTCGGCAAAGCGGCCGCCCAGGCGGTGGCCAGCGGCCAATGCGAGAGGGGAATTGTGATCTGCACCACCGGAATCGGGATATCCATCTCTGCCAACAAGGTGAAGGGGGTGCGCTGCGCCCTGTGCGGCGACCCGCTGTCAGCGGAGATGACCCGCCGCCACAACGACGCCAATATGCTGGCCTTGGGCGCCGGCATCACGGGACCTATGACCGCGGAGCGGATTGTGGACGTTTTTCTGAGCACCGGATTTGAGGGAGGACGCCACGAGCGCCGGGTGAAGCTGATGATGGAGATTGAACAGGAGTGAGCTCCGCCGCGGCGGAGCGTCATAACAGTGGAACAGAAAAACCGGCGCCGCTTGTGCGGCGCCGGTTTTTTTATACCTCCATGATGACAGGCAGGATCATGGGAGAGCGCTTTGTCTTTTTATACAGGTAGCCGGACAGATCGCCCTTGATGGCCCCCTTGATGGCGGACCAGTCGGTGGTGCAGCGGGCGTCCATATGCCGGATGGCCTCCAGAGCCACTTGACGCAGTTCCTCCAGCAGGCCCTCCGACTCTTTCACATAGACAAAGCCCCGGGTAATGATGTCCGGACCGGAGACCAATTGGCCGTCTTCCCCGGACATGGACAGGGCCACAACAATCATGCCGTCCTCGGCCAAGTGACGGCGGTCCCGGAGGACCACACTGCCCACGTCGCCCACGCCGTAGCCGTCTACAAAGACCTGGCCGGCGGTGACAGTGCCGGTGAGCTTGGCGGAGGAGGGGGTGAGCTCCATCACCCGGCCGATGTCGCCAATGAGAATCCGGTTGGGCTCCATCCCCATCTGCTGGGCCAGCTTGCTGTGGATCTGGAGCATCCGTTGCTCCCCGTGGACGGGGATGAAAAATTTGGGCTTGACCAGGGCGTGGACAATCTTCAACTCCTCCTGGCAGGCGTGGCCGGAGACATGGAGGGTCAGCTCCCGCTCGTTCATCACCTCTACCCCCTTGCGGTAGAGCTCGTTGACCACGTTGCCAATGGCGTTCTCGTTGCCCGGGATGGCGGAGGCGGAGATAATCACCCGGTCGCCGGGGAGCAGGTCCACCTGCCGGTGGGTGTTGAAGGCCATGCGGGTGAGGGCGGACATGGTCTCGCCCTGACTGCCGGTAGTGATGATGCACACCCGGTCTTTGGGCAGGGATTTGATGTGGTTTAAGTCCATGAGGATGCCGTCGGGAACGTTCATGTATCCCAGCTCGGTGGACACCCTCATTACGTTCTCCATGGACCGGCCGGTAACGGCCACCTTCCGTCCGTAGCGGGCGGCGACATCGATGATCTGCTGGATGCGGTCCACGTTGGAGGCGAAGGTGGTGACAATGATCCGCTCCTGACAACCCCGGAACAGCGCGTCGAAGGCGGCGCCCACGCTGCGCTCTGAGCGGGTGTAGCCGGGGCGTTCCACATTGGTGGAGTCGGCCAGCAGGGCCAGCACGCCCTCCCTGCCCAGCTCCCCAAGACGGGCCAGGTCCATCATGCCCCCCTGGATGGGGGTGGCGTCTATTTTGAAGTCGCCGGTGTGGATACAGGTACCCACCGGGCACTTGATGGCAAAGGCCACCGCGTCGGCAATGGAGTGGTTTACGTGGATAAATTCCACGGTGAATTTTCCCGCCTTTACCACCTGGCCTGACTCGCAGGTGAGGAGCTTGGTGCGGTCCAGCAGGCGGTGCTCCTCCAGCTTCAGCTTGATCAGCCCTGCCGACATGCGAGTGGCGTAGATGGGGGCGTTAATGGAGCGAAGCACATAGGGCAGGGCTCCGATGTGGTCCTCGTGGCCGTGGGTGATGAAGATGCCCCGGATTTTGTTCTGGTTCTTGATGAGGTAGGTGACGTCGGGGATGACCACGTCGATGCCGTACATATCGTCGTCAGGGAAGCCCATGCCGCAGTCTACCACGATGATATCGCCGCCGTACTCATATACAGTGAGGTTCTTGCCGATCTCGTTGAGGCCGCCAAGAGGAATGATTTTCAGTTTTTCTGCCATGATAACTCCTTTTTTGTTGTTAGTATTGATGTAGTCAGACAGAAAAATCCAAGGGAAACAGGCCGTACCGATGGTACGGCCTCCAGGCGAAGCGCAGCCCCGCCCCGGCCCTGCCTCGCCGGTTGGGGGATACGGCCCTTTCGCCTGCCGATGGAAGTCTGTCGAAACTGGTTCCCCGGTCCTGAGTCCGTCTGCGTTACGGGTAAGGGCGCAGGGAATATATTTAGACGCCGGGGCGGGAAAAGAATTCCCGGCCCCACGCGTTTAAATCATGTTGCGGGGGCGGCCTGCGGCCGCCCGCATTTTTCAGCCTGCTGCGGAAGCGGTTACAGAACCTTCCGGCAGAACAGAGCATAATAAACTCTTATAGTTTACCACACTTTTCCTGAAAAGTATACTATGCGTTTGTTAAGAACAAAATTACTGCGCATTATCCTTCTCTTGGTCACATTGCTCAGAGAGCGCCCGGTCAATTTCCGCCGTGCGGCCGGCGTAGAAGTCGCACAGCTCGGCTGCCAGCTCCAGATCGGGGCCCTCAGCCAGGATGCGCAGGGCGGAGCGCCGGGCGATGGGGGTGAGGTAGACCCAGCCGCTGCCGGTGCGCATCCGCAGGCCCTCGCCGGTGGGCTGTCGGGCGTGCTCCCGGGCCAGAGCCTGCATGACGCGGCCCCGGTCGGAGGACAGAGGGACCTCACGCTTCCAGGAGGAGAAGCGGGGGGTTTTGGAGATGAGGGACTCCAGCTTCTGTCCGGATACCGCCATGCGGGAGCAGAGGCGCAGCGCGGCGGCGGGGGCCTGGCGCAGCCAGGGCTGAGCGGCGTAGAGCTCCGCGGCCTGGTCCCCGTCCCGGTCCAGCCGAAGGACGGTGCCCCCATAGCCGGCGGCCACCAGCTCCACCGCCGCGCTGGCTGACGGAGGGACGGCCACCCGGCCAGAGCCGTTTTCCATCTCGATGAGGGTGAGCAGAACCAGCAGCTGGTTTGGATCCACCACGGCGCCCTGCTCATCCTGAGCGGTGAGGGAGAAACCTCCCCGCCGGGCCTGGAAGGCCACAATGCCCGGCCGCCAAGTCCGCTCCAGCCTGCAGCCCAGGGCGGAAAGAGCCTGGCGCAGCGCCCGGTCCTCGGGGGTAGCGTCTCCTACCGCGGCGGTGATCCGGCGCAGTGCGGGCCGGCGTAGGGCGGCCAACTCCGCCACCTTCCGCCCCCACTGCTCCGGAGTGAATTCCAGCTGGCGCAGACGGCCTACTTTTTCTCCCCGGGTGCGGCGGACCTCCCCCTGAAGCAGGGCCTGCTCCAGCTTTCGCTCCCGGGTCCGGCCCAGGGGCATCCCCCGTTGGTCGAAAAAGTGGAGGTAGACAATATTTTCACTCTCCTCCACAAAGAGGGAGACGGGGAGGCGGTGGAGAGCGGCCAGGCCGGCCCCTTGAACGGGGCTGGTGAGGGAGTGGGTGAGAACCTCGCTCCCCGCCGCAGCCGCGCCCGCCGCAGCCGCCCGGGCCAGCATTCCAGCTCCGGGGGTGGGAGAACAGCCCACCCCTACCGGGCCCTCCGTCCCCAAGACGCTGCCCAAAGTGAGCAGGGCCTCGGGGCCCAGGTCCTCTCCCAGGACGCCCCGGATGACACCGCTGTCACCAAAGCGCAGAGCTCCTTTCTGGCTCCCGCTGGTGATGGATCGGGCCAGGCGGCAGCCTGCCGGGGCGGTCTGGCCCGGCCAGAGGCGGACACGCTCCAGCAGGACGGCCCCCTCCTCGGCCAGGGAATTTTCCCCCAGCACTGCCCCCTCGTTGAGGACGGAGCCCTGCCGGGAGGCAGCGTTTTTGCACAGGATGGCGCCATAAAGGGTGGAACGGGCCCCGACGGAGGCGTTTTCCAGCAAAATGGACCGCTGGACCATGGATTTTTCCCCCACCCGGGCACCCTGCTCCAGCACAGTGTGGGGGCCCACCAGACAGCCTGTGCCCAAAGAGACTCCGCTGCCGATCCAGCAGGGGGGGACCAGATTGAGGTCCTGGGGGAGCGGCTGGGCCGACCAGACCCCGGGGGCGCGCTTGGGCAGGCCCATATCCAGCGTTACCTTGCCGGACAGGGCGTCGCAGACGCTGGCGAGGTAGGCGCCGCAGTCACCCATGTCCCGCCAATAGCCCTCCAGAGGCAGTGCGTAGAGGGGGCCCCCCTCCCGGAGGAGGGCGGGAAAGAGGTCCCTGCCAAAGTCCCAGGCCTCGTCTTGGGGCACCCGCTCCATGGCGGCGGGGGAGAGGACGTAGATGCCGGTGTTGATCTGGTCGGTGAACACTTGGCCCCACCCGGGTTTTTCCACAAATCGCTCCACCCGGCCCTCGGCGCCGGTGAGGACCAGACCGTACTCCAGAGGGTTGGGGTGGCGGTAGAGCCCCAGGGTGGCATGGGCCCCCCGCTCCCGGTGGAAGGCGGCCAGAGCGGTAAGGTCCAGGTCGCACACACAGTCGCCGCTGATGACCAGGAAGTCCTCTCCGCCAAGATGGGTCATGCAGCTTTTGACGCTGCCTGCGGTGCCCAGGGGCTCCTCCTCGATAAAATAGGTCAGCTGCACCCCCAGCCGGTCCCCACTGCCAAAATAGTCCATCACCGCCTGGGGTTTGTAGCACAGGGTGACACAGATGTCATTTACACCGTGGGCTTTCAGCAGGTTGATGATGTGCTCCATCACCGGCCGCCCCAGCAGAGGGGTCATGGGCTTGGGGCTGCCCAGAGACAGCGGCCGCAGACGGGTGCCCTCCCCGCCGGCCATAATAACTGCTTTCAAACGCTTCGCCGTCCTTCCATCAGTTCGTGAGGGTTAGTATGGCTTGAGCGGCGGCGTTTCAAACTTGTCCCACAAGACAATATATGGTATAATGGCGAAAAAATGAGGAGGAGTTTGGATATGGAGATTCGGCCGGGCCGTTACCGCCACTTTAAAGGGAAGGAATATGAGGTGATCGGGGTGGCCTCCCACTCGGAGACGCTGGAACCTATGGTGGTATACCGGGCGCTGTATGGAGAAGGCGGCTTATGGGTGCGCCCCGCCGCCATGTGGACGGAGCGGGTGGACCGGGAGGGATACTCCGGACCCAGGTTTGTGTGGACAGGAGAGAAAAAATGAACATTCAGATTTTTGGCAGGAGCAAGTGCTTCGATACCAAAAAGGCGGAGCGGTGGTTTAAGGAGAGACGGATCAAATTCCAGGCGGTGGACCTGAAAAAGCAGGGGATGAGCCTGGGGGAGCTGGCCAGCGTGAGGAGCGCGGTGGGGCTGGAGGCCATGGTAGATCCCAAACACCCAGACGCGGCGCTGGTGGCCTATCTGGCCGGCGACCAGGCCAAGCTGGAAAAGCTCTTTGAGAATCCGGCCCTGCTGCGCACGCCCATCGTCAGAAACGGGAGACAGGCCGCGGTGGGCTACTGTCCGGAGATATGGGAGCGGTGGCAGCAGTAGGAAAAGTGCGTTTTATGGGACAGGTACTCCGCTATGCTGGGGTGTGAGACCTGAAGAGGAGGAGATTGTCAATGGCAAAGAGCCCAAACCAGAAGACCAAGCTGCTCCATCTGGCCCGCATGCTCCTGCGGCAGACCGACGAGGACCACCCCCTTACGGTGCCCGAGATTATTGAACGGCTGGCCCGGGAGGATATCAAGGCCGAGCGCAAGAGTGTATACGACGACCTGGAGGCCCTGCGGCTGTTTGGCCTGGATGTGCAGAGCCGGAAGGGGAAGGCGCCGGGGTGGTTTGTGGGGGCGCGGGAGTTTGAGCTGCCCGAGGTGAAGCTGCTGATGGACGCGGTGCAGTCCTCCCGATTTCTCACCCAGAAGAAGAGCGACGCCCTGATCCGCAAGCTGGAACGGCTGGCCAGCGTCCACCAGGGGGGGCAGCTTCAGCGGCAGGTGTATGTGTCCGGGCGCATCAAGGTGATGAACGAGAGCATCTACTACAATGTGGATAAGCTCCACGACGCCATCGCCAAGCGAAAGGCCATTACATTTAAGTATTTTGACTACGATACCGCCCGGAAGAAGGTGTTTCATCATGGAGGAAAGCGGTATGTGGTATCCCCCTACGGGCTGATCTGGAACAGCGAAAACTACTACCTGGTGGCCTTTGACCACGCCCACCGGGAGCTGCGGCACTACAGGGTGGACAAGATGAGCGAGATTGTGGTGTCCGGCATGGAGCGGGAGGGGGAGGAGATGTACCCCGGCTTTCAGCTGGCCGAGTACGGCCAGAAGCACTTTGGCATGTACAGCGGACCGGAGATGAGGGTTACCCTGCGGGGACAGCGGGAGAAGGCCGGGCTGGTGTGGGACCGGTTTGGCCAGGATATGATTCTGGTGCCGGAGGGGGAGGACTATTTTACCGTTACCCTGCCGGTGGTGGTGAGTCCCCAGTTTTTTGGCTGGCTGTTGGGGCTGGGAGGAAGTGTTACCCTGACGGGGCCGCAGGAGGCTGTGGCGGCCTACCGCCAGCGGTTAGAGGAGGCGCTGGAGGAGCTGCCGCGGGAATCCTCTTTGGGGGAGACTGTTCCCGCTGACATGAAAATGTAAGATTAAAATTCCCCGATGCGGTGGAAATTTTCCCGGGGCTGTGATATGATAGACATGAGCAAGTACATCCGCCGGTGTGAGAGGAGGGGTCTCAATGACCATTTTTTGGCTGATTGCCTTTTTCGTCTTTGCTGTAGGCGAGGCGGTAACGGTGGGGCTGGTGTCGGTGTGGTTCGCCGTGGGGGCGCTGGCCGCTATGTTCGCTACCGCCCTGGGAGCGGGACTGTGGCTGCAGGTGACTGTGTTTTTGGGCATCTCCGCCTTGGCTCTGGCCCTGTTCAAGCCGCTGAGCAGCAAAATTCTCAAGCCCAGGGTGTTCGCCACCAACGCGGACCGGGTGATCGGCTCCGCCGCCCTGGTTACGGAGACCATTGACAACACCCAGGCCCAGGGCCAGGTGAAGGTGAAGACGGACGGCCAGGTGTGGACCGCCCGGTCGGCCCAGAATGTGGTAATTCCCGCCGGGACCGATGTGCGGGTGCTGCGCATCGAGGGCGTGAAGGTTATGGTTGAGACGTTGTAAGCCGCCGGAACCGTGAAAAAGGAGGAGTAAATGATGGAGTACATTATCCCGACCCTGATTGTGATTGTGATCGCCATTGTGGTGTTCGCGCTGCTGGCCAGCATTGTGCGCATTGTGCCCCAGTCCCGGGCCTATGTGGTCACCTGGCTGGGGACCTTCCGCACCGTATGGGGTGCCGGCGTCCACTTTAAGGTGCCGATTGTGGAGCGGATCGCCAAGAATGTCTCGCTGAAGGAGCAGGTAGTGGACTTCGCTCCCCAGCCCGTGATTACCAAGGACAATGTGACGATGCAGATTGACAGCGTGATCTACTTTCAGATCACCGATCCCAAGCTGTATACCTACGGGGTGGAGAACCCCATGTCCGCCATTGAGAACCTTACCGCCACCACCCTGAGAAACATTATCGGTGACCTGGACCTGGAGCAGACCCTCACCAGCCGGGACCACATCAACACCAAGATGCGGGCCCTGCTGGACGAGGCCACCGACCCCTGGGGCATCAAGGTGAACCGGGTGGAGCTGAAAAACATTATGCCCCCCAGGGATATCCAGGAGGCCATGGAGAAGCAGATGCGGGCCGAGCGGGAGCGCCGGGAGTCTGTGCTGCAGGCCCAGGGCAAGAAGGAATCTCAGATTCTGGTGGCCGAGGGTGAGAAGCAGGCGGCCATCCTCCGGGCCGACGCCGCCAAGCAGGCGGCGATCCTCCAGGCCGAGGGCGCCAAGCAGGCCAAGATTCTGGAGGCTGAGGCTGAGGCTGAGGCCATTTTGAAGGTGCAGCAGGCCACCGCCGACGCCATCCGGCTGATCAACGAGTCCGCCCCCGGACAGGGCGTGCTCACCATCAAGGCGCTGGAGGCCTTTACCGCCGCCGCCAACGGGAAGGCCACCAAGATTATTATCCCCAGCGAGCTGCAGGGGATCGCCGGGCTGGCCGCCGCCGCCAAGACCGTGTTTGACACGGAGGATCCCAGGGCGACCATTACCAAAACTGTGCCCAAGCAGTAAATATTTGACAGACCATAAAAGGGCCGGGGAGCGATCCCCGGCCCTTTACTCCGCGTCCTCGTCGTCGGAAGCGAGATACATGTCCTCACACTTCCTCTGGGCCGCGATCAGCTTGTTGATGGCCTCTTCCGTGGCGTTCAGCAGTTCGTAATACATCTTTTTATAGTTGGGCATATTATCACCTCACTGAAATTATATTCGGTGATACCGAGTTTCGCCAAGATCGGTATTGCCGATATTATATATTTTTTCAGGGTGATATCGTGTTGTTTCCAAGGATTCGGGATTTACGGGAGGATCATGACAAAAAGCAGCTTGAGCTTGCGGCTTATCTGAATGTTAAGCCTAACACGTATTCTGACTATGAGCGGGGAAAAATCAACATACAAATCGACACTTTGATTCAACTCGCCGACTTCTACGGCGTCAGTCTGGACTATCTGGTGGGCCGGGACGACGTGCCCAACCGAAAACAGAGAAAAATTACAAAGTAAGTTTTTCGCCCCGCCGCACATACTGACAGCAAATACGTCAAGGAGGCGGCGGCGGTGAGATGGAAAAGGTTCGGGGCTTTTTTGTGGGCGGCGGCGCTGATGCTGGCACTGTCTGGACAGGAAGGGATACAGCGGGCGGACGCCCCGGCCCAGGTTACGCTGGAGGACCCGCCGCTGGTGGCGCTCACCTTTGACGACGGGCCCCGGTCCTCCACCACCGGTCCGCTGCTGGACGGGCTGGAGCTGCGGGAGACGCCCGCCACTTTTTTTCTGGTGGGAAACCGCATCCCGGGCAACGAGGACCTGGTGCGGCGCATGGCGGCGGAGGGCCACCAGATCGGTATACACACCTACGACCATGTGGAGCTGAAGGGGCTGGGACAAAAAGACTTTGACCTGCAGGTGGGCAAGACCCGGGCGCTGATCACAAACCTGGTGGGGGAGGGGAACTACTGGCTTCGGCCCCCCTACGGACTGCTGGACAAACGCGCCGGAAGCTGGTGCGGCGGGCCCATTATTCTGTGGTCGGTGGATCCGGAGGACTGGAAGGACGACGACGTGGACCGGGTGACGGCGGCCGTGGTGGAGCACGTGGGAGACGGGGATATTATCCTGCTCCACGATTTGTTTCCCTCCTCCGCCCAGGCAGCCCTGCGGATTGTGGACACCCTGCTGGCGAAGGGGTACTGCTTTGTGACGGTGGAACAGCTGATGGCGGAGCGGGGCGTTACCCCGGAGGCGGGGGTCCGCTACCGAAAAATAAATTAAATTTTACCGAAAACGATTGTAATTTCCCCCAAGATCGTGTAAACTGGGGGCAACAGTTTATCATAGGAGGTACAATCATATGAAAGTTGCCCGCTTTGTGCTGAAGATTGTGGCGCTGTCGCTGGCCGCGGCGGCCGCTGTGTGCGCCATCATCGCCTACTGGGACGGCCTGACTGAGATGTGCGGGACCGTGAAGGGAAAGTTACAGCGCTCGGCCCATATCGACGAGTACGACGACTACGAGGAGTAAGCCAAAAAACCGCCGGTCAGCTGACCGGCGGCTTTTTATCGGATGTGCCAGCGTAGGGCGGATATGTCTCCGGATCGGCGCAGGCAGGCGGCAGTGAGGACAAGGTCGGCAAAAAGGGTAGCCAGGGCCATCCAGCTCACAGGGGCGGGGACCCGGGCCAGCCAGGGGGACAGCGCGGGGTGGAGCCAGTACACCAGGCCCAGGGACAGCACGCCCCAGGCCAGGGAGAAGGGCAGGCACACCCGGCCTTGGAGACTGCCGGGCAGGCCGTCGTAATTCCAGAAGGACACCCCCAGAACCCTCTCGTGGTACAGGGCAGCCAGATACTCCGCGGCGGTGGCGGCCAGCCCCCCGAAGAGGAAGAGCGCCCAGGGGCGGCGGTCCACCCAATTCGGCAGGGACAGAATGAGGCAGGCCCCCACGCCGTACACCGGGCACAGGGGGAGCACCAGCAGGCCCTTCCGATAGGGTCGGCCGCCGGTCAGCCCGGCAAAGGCCGACTCCAGCAGAAAGCCAAGAAAACTGTAGGTGATAAAATTCCAAAACCAGATCACAAAACCCCTCCGTTTCCACACCTTTTTGATAGGGTGTGGAGCCGGAGGGGTTTTATACAAGAGGTTCAGAAAATGATTTAGCCGGCCAGGCCGTGGTGGGCGCCGGCGTGACAGCCAGTCTCACAGAAGCCGGCGGCGTGAGGGCCGCCGCAGTAGGGGACGTCCTCATGGGTGTGGGGACCGGAGATGGCACAGTCCTCGTAGGGACACAGGGCGCGGCAGGCGCCATCGCAGAAGCCGGAGGCGTGATTGTAGCCGCAGTAGGGGATATCCTCATGAGTGTGGGGACCGGTGAGAGTGCAGTCCTCATAGGGACACAGGGCCCGGCAGGCGCCGTCGCAGAAGCCGCCGGTGTGGGCATAGCCGCAGCAGGCCGTACCGCTGTGGACGTGGCGGCCGGTGAGACGGCAGTTCTCATAGGAGCACAGGGCCCGGCAGTTGTTATCACACACCCCGGAGGCGTGGCTGTAGCCGCAGTAGTACAGGCCGTCGTGAAGGTGGCGGCCGGCGGCGGTACAGCCGTCATAGGGGCAGACGGTGACGGTGGTCTGGACGGGCTGGGCAGCCTGGCGGTATCCGCCGTGGTGGCCGCGGCCAGCGCCGTGACAGCCGTGGGCGGCGGCGGGGACAATGAGCAGGGCGGCCAAAGCCGCGCAGAGCGCGCCGGCGAGAAGACGGCCCTTCCGCTTGAACATGGGAATGACTTCCTTTCTGTCCGCTCATTTCGGGCGGGTGATATCCCTATTGTAGCACAGGGCGGGCCGGTGTTCAAGTTTATTATTTTAAGTCTTTGGCTCCTCCGGGACATACTCCAGCAACTCGCCGATGGAACAGCCTAAAGCGGAGCAGATCCGGGCCAGAACATCCAAGTCCACCCGGGCGACGTTGTTTTTGCAGTAATTGTTGATCTGAGTACGCTCCATGGCGGCCAAATGGGAAAAGCGGTTTTTACTGATGCCGGAGCGTTCAATCAGCTCACCCAAATGGACAACAACCTTCCCATGTCCCATGCAGATAACCCCCTGTAAAATCTTACTTGACAAATTCAGCATATATTAAGTAAGATGAGAAGGACAGTTCTAAAATATCCTGTGTAAATATCAGCACAGAAAATTAAGGGGGTACTATTATGCCAGATTACAATAGAGATGTACCATACTATGGTCCGGGCCAGTGAAAAAGCAATGAATATTCTGATCTCGGCTCAGCGGGAGTGTGAGGGGATGTATCTCTCCGCAGGAGGTGACACATCAGACGACTCAAAAACCGAATGGAAAGCCGCCGCAAAATTGCAATTTCCCTGCTTGCGGAGATGCTCTCTTTATGGTAGGATATTGGAGAGAAACGGGAAGAGGAGCGGGAGAAATGCGGCATTTGATCGACTTTGGAGACCTGTCCAGGCAGGAATGGGATGAGCTGTATGCCCGGGCCAGCGGGATTATGGACGACCAGGGGAAGTATCTGGACACCTGCCGGGGAAAGGTGATGGCCTCACTGTTTTATGAGCCCTCCACCCGCACCAACTTTTCCTTTCAAACCGCCATGCTCCGCCTGGGAGGTACGGTGTTCGGCTTTGCGGATCCCAGCTCCTCCTCCGCCGCCAAGGGGGAGAGCCTGAAGGACACCATTAAGATGGTGTCCGGCTACGCGGATGTGGTGGTGATGCGCACTCCCTGGGAGGGGGCGGCCAAAGCGGCGTCGCTGTATTCCAATGTGCCGGTGGTGAACGCCGGCGACGGCGGACACATGCACCCCACCCAGACCACCGCCGACCTGACCACCATGACCCGCCTGCTGGGGGGGGTGGACGGTCTGGCTGTGGGGCTGTGCGGGGATTTAAAAAACGGCCGCACCGTCCACTCTCTCATCAAGGCCATGGCCAAGTTTGAGAATATCCGCTTTTTCCTGATCTCCCCCAGGGAGCTGGCTGTTCCCGGCTATATGCGGGCCTTTATGCGGGAAAATGACATGCGTTTTACCGAAGTGACCGGGCTGGAGGCTGTGATTCCACAGCTGGATGTATTGTACATGACCCGCATCCAGCGGGAGCGGTTTGTGGACCCCCTGGAGTATGAGCGGAACAAGGGGATATATGTGCTCACCCGCCGCAAGCTGGAGCGGGCCAAGGAGAAAATGCTGGTGATGCATCCCCTGCCCAGGGTGGATGAGATCGCCGTGGATGTGGATGACGACCCCAGGGCCGCCTATTTTCAACAGGCCCGGTACGGCATGTTTGCCCGGATGGCCCTGCTGGCCGACCTGGCCAACCAGCCCAGGCTGGAGCGGACAGAGGCAGTGGAAATCGGCAGAGCTCCCGTGTGCCGCAACCCCCGGTGTATTACCCAGACGGAGGACTATCTGCCCCCCCTGGTAAAGAAGACCGGGGGCGTGGAGTGCTGCGCTTTCTGTGACGCGGCGCTGGAGTAGGGAGAATCTACCCAGCGGGGCGGCGGGCGCAGAAAAGAACTTTCCGGCAAAACTGGGTTTTGCTCTTGACAGGCCGAAAAAAATGTGGTAATATCCAAAGGCTGATGTGAGAGGGCGCACCACCCATGCGGGTGTAGTTCAATGGTAGAATCCCAGCCTTCCAAGCTGGTCGCGTGGGTTCGATTCCCATCACCCGCTCCAACGTCGCCGCAAGCTTTATATCCCTCGCTTTCCGCCTGGGGACGAAAGCCCGCTCATTTCGCCGCGGCTCCTCTCCAGTCCGGACCCGCCGCGCCGCGCTCCGATTTGGTTTGGGGAGGCGCGTGATACGCGCCTGTAGCTCAGGTGGATAGAGCAACTGCCTTCTAAGCAGTGGGCCGGGGGTTCGAGTCCCTCCAGGCGTGCCAGCCGGCTTTAGGCAGAATTGTAAGTCAGTGATATGGTGGGTATAGCTCAGTTGGTTAGAGCACCGGATTGTGGTTCCGGGTGTCGAGGGTTCGAATCCCTTTACCCACCCCACATGAGAGGCGGAAGGGCCGGAGCTTCTGCTCCGGCCCCAGCCATTCCCCAATATACAGGGGTGTAGCCAAGTGGTAAGGCAAGGGACTTTGACTCCCTCATCCGCTGGTTCGAGTCCAGCCATCCCTGCCACATCGTCACCGCAAGCTCCATATTCCCCCGCTCCAGACACGGCCTGCCGCGCCAGGTTTGCATTTTGGGGATGTGGTCCTGTGCGTTTCCATGATGTAGTTTTTTCGACCCAGTAGCTCAGCCGGTAGAGCAACTGCCTTTTAAGCCGTGGGTCCGGGGTTCGAGTCCCCGCTGGGTCACCAAGTCGGAGCAAGCGATATATCGCTTGCTCCGACTTTTTTCAATAGTCCGAGCGCACTCATTTCGCTGTTCCTACTCTCCAAACTGCAACCGCTTTGCTGGGTTGCAGTTTGGCTTTGGGTACAAGTATTCTGCAAAAATCGATTTTGACCGCTCGATACAAAGAAGCCCTAGAGCCGCAACGGTTCTAGGGTTTCTTTATTTTAGTGTATTTGTCAAGATGCTCATCGGCGTCAATCCATGCATCGTATCATTATTTTGATGCCCGCGCGGATGGTTCCACCGTGGAGTATGACGATCTCCCTGGCGATGGCCAGCCCAAGCCATGTGCCCCCTGTGTCGGAGGAGCGGGACCTGTCCGCCCGGTAGAACTTGTCAAAGAGGGAGGCAAGGACCTGGTCCGGCATATCCTAGCCCCTATATCAGATTTTTTTCAGAAGCTCCTTGCTTTTTCCATGATTAATCCTTAAGATTTTCTAAAATGTCCATCTGTTCGGACAGAGAGGCTTTGACTGCACTCGGGCCTGAAGATGCAACACTTATAAATTGGAAAATACGTCCATCTGCTTTTGCAGCTCCCCTACAATCTCCTGATTGGTGCCCATGCCGGCAGTGATGCCCTCCATATCATCCACCAATACGCGGGTGCTGCCGGCAACGCCGGTGACGTCGGATACCGCATCGTCGATTGCGCCGGAGATATTGGAGATGGACCCGGCGATATCGTCCATTGCAGTCTTCAGCCGGGCGGTTCGGTCGTTGAACGCCTCCATAGCGTGTCCCACGTAGTCGGAGTCCTCCCGATACTGCTGACCGGCCTGTACAGACCGGTCCAGCTGAGTCATTATCGCCTGACTCAGGTAGCCGGCCAGCTCCCGGGCGCTCTCTGAGAGGTAGTCCACCGCTCCCGTAACCACACCGCTGACCTCTTGGATATTGTTGGCCGTCTCGGCACAGGAGTCGGCCAGCTGGCGGATCTCCTGCGCCACGATAGAAAATCCGGCGCCCGCCGCTCCCGCCCGGGCAGCCTCGATGGAGGCGTTGATGGCAATCAGGTTGGTAGAGGCCGAAATGTTGAGAATCGCCTTGGTCAGAACGCTGATCTGGTTGACGTTCTGGCTTTTTTCAATGGCCTGATCCAGAAGAGACATGATTTCCGACGTCTTTTTTCGCACCTCATCCATCTCCAGCCGGGCGGAGCGTTCCATCTCCTCGGCCCGTTCCCGCATTTCCACGGAGTAGGCCGTAATGGCGGAGCACTCCTCCGCCATGGTCCGGGCGTCAGACTGGGTGCCGGAGGTGCTGCGCTGGATGGCTGACGTGCTGGCGGCGATTTCCTCCAGGGCGGCAGAGAGCTGCTCCGCCAGGCCGGACAGGTCCCGGACGCTGCCGCTGGAGGTCTGTGTCCGCTGGCGCACATCGCTCACCACGCCGCTGATGCGTTCAGAGCTGTCCTGAAGGGTGTCCATCGCGTCGTGAATCGGGGAAATCACATGCTTCCGGATGATGCGGAACGCCGCCGCCACCAGAAGGACGCCGGCAGTCAGGGTGGCCGCGCTGATGACCAGCGCGGTAATGTAGACAAAGGTCAAATGTCTGCGTGCGGCCTCGGCCCGGTCGCTGACCGCGGCGTAGAGATTGGCGACGCTCTGATCTGCGGCCTCGCTCCAATGGGCCACATCCCCGTTGGCCGTGGCGTAGGCCTCCTGGGTCTTACTGTCGGCGCTGGCGCACACCAGATCGACCAGAGCGTGTTTGAAGGCGTCGTAATCCTGAAGAAGGGACTGGTAAACCGCTGCGTCCTCCTCGGAAACAAAGCTCTCATAGCTGGCCAGCATCTCATCCAGAGATGCCTCCTTTGCCTTGATTTCCTGGACGAGCCGGATCATGGTCGCGTGATCTGCCGCCACAATATGGGACAGGGCCAGCAGGTGAATATCTGTCATGGAGCGCCTGATTTCTTCCAGCTTTCCTTCACTGACCATATACTCGTCCACAATGGTTCCTGCATTGGAGTGGACGTTGTTGATGCTGAACACCGCCAGAATGTTGGACAGAAACGCCACCAGCCCCAGCAGAACGATGGGCAGAATTAAACGCTGCTGTAATGTCAGTTTGCCTCTCATGAGATTTCCTCCCAAGTATCATACTCTGTGCCTACCGCGCGGCGACGCTCTCTGCCAGCCGGTCCAGCTGGACCTGAAGAGAGGCGCCGGAGGGGTTTCCTGCCGCCATATTCAAGGCGAATTCGGATACCGGGTCCCAGAACTTTCCGCCCACCCGCTGGAGCTGGGAAAATTCCGATTGAGCCAGCAGGGCCGCAATGGCCGGCGAGGCCTGAACCTGCGGGGAATTTGCCGCGCTGATATTGGCCGGGCCCTGTCCCCGCCGCTCAAAGCGCAGGCGCTGGCTTTCCTCGTTGGTGATCCACTCAGCCAGCCGCGCCGCCCACTCCGGGTGCTCGGAATAGGCATTCACGCCAATCAGCTTGCATCCGCAGAAGGAGGCCATCTGTATTTGTCTCCCCGCACAGGTATAGCAGGGCAGCTTGGCCGCCCCGGTATTCTCTCCCCAGGCCTCCTGAACCGCTACAGCGTTCCAGACGCCGCTCACCCCGGCAATTACAGAGCCATTCTGCACACCGGCCAGAAATTCCTGATCCGTCATATTGGCAAAGCCGGGACTGCCTGCGATGGACAGCATGGCCTCGGCCACATCCACGCCGCGTATGGTCCCCTCGGTGCTGTTCCAGGTGCAGTAGTTGGTAAGGCCATCTTCGTTAAGGCCGACGGTCAGACCGGTGTTGCCGAAAAAGGCGTAGACATACCACGCGGAGGACCAGTCCATCGCCACCAGCCGCCCGGCCTGAGCGGCAAGGTCCAGCATCTGCTCCAGACTTTGGATATCCCCTTCTGAGAAATACGCCTTGTTGTAGTATAGAAAATACCCATTATCCGCGGTCAGGGGGTAGGCGTAGAGGTCGTTCCCCACACTGGCCGCCTCCACCGCGGCGGAGAGGCTGGCGCTTCGGATCGACGCGCTGTCCCCGATGGGGTCCAGACCTCCGGCCGCAGCCAGGGCGGACACCTGATCGTCGGCGAAAGCAAATACGTCCGCTCCCCCCTCCAGATCGCCCAGCAGCGCATCCTTGCAGTTGGATTCGCTCTGGGGCTGAAATGTGATCTGAAAGCTGGCCTGGCCGGCGTAGTGAGATTGAAATGAAGTAAAAATTTCCTGGAGCAGCACCTCGTCCTCCTCCGCGCCCCACACGGTCAGCTCAATGGTCTCCGGCTCTGCTTCGCGCTCTGGGGAAGGGGCTTCCCGGCTGCCGCAGGCTGTCAGGAAAACCAGCGGCAGAAACAAGCACAGCGAGAGGAAAAATGTTTTCTTCATCAGCAACCACCCTTCCAGTTGATTCCAGGGAATTATACCACATGACTGCCCATATTGGCAATGGCTTTTCTCTGGCCGATATGCGGCGGGCGCAGGAATATCAAGATATAAAAAGGTTTTTTATCGTACTTGATTTTCTTATAGGCTTCGTTTAGAATAGGATACGTCAGCCGCAAAAAACCTGATTATAAAACAGGGGGGTAAGTTCAAATGCAGAAGCGTATTTTAGTGGTGGATGACGACGAAATGAACCTGATGAGGACGCAGATCATCCTCGAGGGAAGCTATGATGTAGTGCTGGCGGGTTCAGGGATACGGGCGCTGCATGTGCTGAAAAATGAAAGAATAGACCTGGTCCTTCTGGATATTGACATGCCTTTGATGAACGGGATCGAGACGTTTGAACATATGAAGGAGTTCGCCGCGGAGATACCTGTCATCTTTTTAACGGCCTCGGGAGAGGTGGAGGACGTGATCGGTGCGCTCCTGCTGGGCGCAGTGGATTATCTGAAAAAGCCTTATCCGCCAAAGGAACTTTTGAAGCGGGTGGCCCAGGAGTTTGAGAAGAGATGAGGGCAGGGGAGCAGACGAGCAGGCATCTGCTGCTGGCAGTTATCACCACAGTGTTCAGTGGGATGCTGGGTCTGGTCACTGTGGCTATGGCCTGGGAACTTTGGATGATTCCTCTGATGGCGGCCGGCTGCTTCAGTGTGTGGCTTCTGCACATTGCGAAGATTGGCTCGGGCGTTTTTTATGAAAATCTCTGCGCTGGATTTGTGCTGCTGGAATTCTTTTTCTTTGGTGTGCATGAATCCAGCCTTTATGACATACCTGCCATGGCCTGTATTATCGTTCTTGCGCTGTTCGCACTGAACAAGAAATGGGTCGTGTATGCCCTTGAGGCGCTCTATGCGCTGGCGCTGCTCTACCACGTCTTCATTCTCCATACCATTTCTTTCGATATGGAGTTCCAGGACGGTATCCGCCTGGGGCTGGGGGCTGCTGTGACCTTTTGCGGGGCGGCGCTGGCAGGATACTGGATCAAGCAGCGCAGTATACAGCGGAAATGGTATGACCATGTGTTTGCTGACCTGGAAGCGTCCGGGAAGCAGAACGCTGTTTTTTTGTCAAACGTGTCTCATGAGCTCCGCACACCGATCAATATGGTGATTGGAATCAGCGAGGTAGCGCTGGGAACGGAGCTCTCCCCGGATATCAGGGAAAACATGACGTCAATCAAGCTGGCTGGGATGCGTCTGTCCAGCCAGATCAACAAGATGCTTGACTATACGGAGATTGTGGAAGGTACGCTGACCCCGGCCAAGGAGGAGTATATGATCACCTCCGTGCTGAACGACGTCATTACCATGACCGCGCTGCAGAGCAACCGGCAGAATTTGGAGATTGTATTCGACATCGATCCGGAGACGCCCGCAGTCCTCGTTGGAGACGCGGAGAAAATCTCCCATGTGCTCAAGACTCTGGTGGAAAATTCCATCAAATTCACAGAGGAGGGCGGCGTGAACGTCCGCATCGGATACCGACCGGAGAGCTATGGCGTCAATTTGATTATCGATATCTGCGACACAGGCATCGGCATGACGGATTCTCAGATGCTGCAGATGTATGACGACTTTTACCAGGCGGACTCCGGAAGCAGCCGCCTGGTGGGCGGCCTCGGCCTCGGGCTTCCCATCGCCCGGGGAATTTTAAATGCCATGGGCGGCTTTATCCACTTTGACAGCAAGGAGCAGCAGGGGCTGCACGCCCATATTGTGATTCCTCAGGGGGTGGCGGACGATCAGCCGTGCATTGTGCTCGACCATGCGGATCAGGTATGTGTCGCGTGCTATTTCCGGCCGGAACGGTACAGCTGTGACGAGGTTCGGGGGTATTATGACGGCCTCATCAGAAGCCTGCTGGAAGGGCTGGGCATTCATGGATATCAGACACACAGCTTTGAAGGACTTCTTAAATTACAGCGCAGTCATAACCTGACCCATGTGTTCATCGCGCAGTCGGAGTATGAAGAGGATCGGGCGTACTATGAGGAGCTGGCCGGCACGCTCCGGGTTGTGATCATTGCGGAGAAGGATTTTACGCTGGACAGTGTGAGCCGGCTGTATGTCATGCACAAGCCCTTTTCTGCGCTCTCCGTTGCCAACCTGCTGAACGGAGACCTGGGGGCGCGGGGCTTCGCGGAGGCTCAGGCCGCTGGCCGGAAGCCGTTCATCTGCTCAGGCGTCCGGGCGCTGGCCGTGGACGACGAGGAGATGAATCTGGTGGTGGCCAGGGGCGTATTGGGAAGTTATGGGATTGAAGTTGATACCTGCCTGAGCGGACGGGAGGCTTTGGCGCGGTGTGACAGCACTTCCTATGACATTATCTTCCTGGATCACATGATGCCGGGATTTGATGGTGTGCAAACCCTGAAAAAGATCCGGGAGCTCCAGAACGGCGCTTATCAGGACCTGCCGGTAATTGCGCTGACCGCAAATACTGTCAGCGGGGCGCGGGAGATGTTCCGCAGTGAAGGCTTTACAGAATTTGTCCCCAAGCCCATTGAACGCACTGTTCTGGAGCGGGTGCTGCGAAAGGTGCTGCCTAATCGTTTTATCCAATACGTTGAAGAGTTGGAGGATACGCCCTTGGGCAGTGGGCAGGCTGTTTCGGAAGAGGAGAGGCCTGAGGCCCCTGACGAAGGCTCCGCGCCGGCGGAGCATGTCGAGCCTGTGGAGGCGGCAGGTTCTGCACAGGCGCCCGCCGGCGAGCCGGCGATTCCCTACGGCCGGCTGACCCAGGCCGGCATCAATGTAGATCTGGGGCTGAATTACTGCGGCGGAGATGAGAGCTTCTTCCGGGAGATGCTGCGGATGTTCCATGCCAAGGGCGGAGACAAAAAAGCGGAAATTATTTCTCTGTATGAGGCTGAAAATTGGACGGACTATGCGATAAAGGTCCATGCGCTCAAGAGCACGTCGCTGACCATCGGCGCAGAGGCCCTTTCCGCGCAGGCGAAGGAGCTGGAGCTGGCCGGGAAGCGGGGAGACGTGGAGTTTATCCTGGCACATCACGCCGCGCTGATGTGTGCGTACGATGAAATCTGCACGCAGATTGCCGGAATATAGTCTGTTCTGATATTTCCTCTGAGCGCCATGTTGGAAGGAGCGGGAATTTGTGTGATAAAAAAATGGTTTAGTATTATCGTTGACCATAAGATCAGCCTGCGTGAGCGTATGTTCCGCATTGCAACAGCGATCTGCATGGTCGCACTGATATTCACCCTGCCCATGGGCAGAAGCGCATTGAACCTTGTCCTTCTGATGGTAAGCCTGGCGGTCATCGCGGTGATTGTGCGTGTCAGCATTCAAAGAGGACAGGTACAAAACGGAGCTACGGCAATTGTGGTGCTGCTGCTTGTGCTGTTTCCATTTACATTTTTTACCGCAGGCGGTTTTTACAGCGGAGTGCCGGAGTGGTTCGTCCTTTGCTTTATCTATGTCTGCATCACCCTGCAGGGAAAACGCATGGCGGTGTTTTTCGTGCTGTGCGCGGCGGAAACACTGCTGTGCTATAGCATCGCTTACTATTTTCCGGAGCTGGCCTCCCTGAACACCCAGCAGCGTTCCTTTTTTGAATCCGCGTTCTCCATGGTCATGGTTGGACTGCTCACCAGTGTGCTGCTCATGTTCCTGAACCGGATGTATGAGGAAGAGAACGCCCTGACTCAGCAGCAGAAAAAAGAGATTGAAGAGCTGAATCAGGCGGAAAACCATTTCTTCTCCAGCATGAGCCACGAGATTCGCACACCCATCAATACTATCATCGGGTTGAATGAGATCACGCTGCGGGGCGATATTCCGGAGGAGGTGGCGGAGAACGCCAGGAATATCCAGGGGGCCAGCAAGCTGCTGCTCACTCTGATCAATGACATCCTGGATATCTCCAAGATTAAGTCCGGAAAGATGGAGATTATCAACGCATCCTATGAGACGGGGACGCTTTTTTCAGAGATTGTCAACATGATCTGGATTAAGGCAAAGGAGAAGGGGCTGGAATTTAAGCTCCACATAGACCCATCTATTCCAAGTATGCTCTGCGGGGACGAGGTGCGTATCAAGCAGATTTTAATCAACCTGTTAAATAACGCGGTAAAATACACCAGCGAGGGCTCCGTTACCCTCTCTGTCCGGTGCGAGCGCCAGGGTGTCAACCGGGTACTCGTCTGGTATTCTGTGGAGGATACCGGACAGGGGGTAAAAAAGGAAAATATTCCATATCTGTTTAATGCGTTCCGGCGGGTGGACGAGGAAAAAAACCGCCATATCGAGGGGACCGGGCTGGGTCTGAGTATTGTCCAGCAGCTGGTAGAGCTGATGGGCGGCGAGATCAGCGTAAACAGCGTCTATACCAAGGGGTCAAAATTTGTCGTTACCCTGGAGCAGGATATTGTGGACGAAAAAGAGCTGGGGACATTTACACTGGCCTCCCGGGCGAAGCTTCACGATGAGGGGACATACCAGCAGAGCTTTGAGGCGCCAGACGCACATATCCTGGTGGTGGACGACAATGACATGAACCTGATGGTGGTGACCAAGCTGCTCTCAGCCACCAGGATTCAAATCGACACCGCGTCCAGTGGGGCGGAGTGCCTGAAGCTGACCCAAAACCGCCATTATGACTGCATTTTGATGGACCATCTGATGCCGGAGATGGACGGGATCGAGTGTCTCCATGCCCTGCGCGTACAGCCTGGAGGGCTGTGCCAGGATGCTCCTGTGGTGGCCCTGACCGCCAATGCGGGCAGCGACAACCAGCTGCTATACCGGAAGGAGGGGTTCAGCGGCTACTTGGCCAAGCCGGTCAGCGGTGCGCTGCTGGAGGCGGCTGTGCTGAACATTCTGCCCAAGGAACTGGTGCGGCAGCGTGAGGATGCCGCACAGTCAGAAATGGAAAAGGAAATCCTGATTTTTGAGCAGGCGAAAAGGCGCTCCATCCTGGTTACAACGGACAGCGTATGTGACCTTCCGGAATCACTCCGCAGGGAGTTTGGCATCTCTGTCTGTCCATACTACGTCTGCACAGAGGAGGGCCGCTTCCTGGATGGCGAGGAACTGACGCCGGATGAGCTGCTGGCGCACATTGTAAAGGGGCGGAAGGGCTATTCCCAGCCGCCTGAGGTGGAGGACTACGAGCGGTTTTTCGCAGAGAAGCTGACAGAGGCGCAGAATGTGATTCACATCACGATGGCAAAGCATGTCAGCACCGGCTATCAAAACGCGCTTGAGGCGGCGAAATCCT
The DNA here is from genome assembly GCA_947073765.1 of uncultured Bacillota bacterium. Classification (GTDB taxonomy): domain Bacteria; phylum Bacillota; class Clostridia; order Oscillospirales; family Oscillospiraceae; genus Lawsonibacter. The sequence goes on from CAMTMZ010000003.1 coordinate 48,488, forward strand.
TTGATAACGTCACCGTGATAGACTCCGGGCATCTCTCCAGCAGTATGGGTCTGGCGGTGCTGTACGCGGCGCAGCTGACAGAGCATCACGCCACAAAGGCGGAGATCACCGCATCCATCAGACAGATAGAACACTTGATTTCCTCTGCCTTTATCATAGATAACATCCATATGATGTGCCAGTCGGGACGAATCTCGAAACGTATACAGGTCCTTTGCGACGCGCTGCTGCTGCACCCGATCCTTGTGCTGAAAAAGAGCAAAATGGTGATAGGCGGTGTGGAAATGGGCGGCTTTAACAGTGTTGCGAAAAAGTATATCCGGAGGGTGCTTCAGGAGGCCAGGACCATCGACCGGCGCATCCTGTTTATCACGTATTCCGGCCTGGATGAGGAAAAGCTCCAATATATTCAGAATTTGGTGCGGCAGTACTGTTCGTTTGAACGGATTTATCTGCAAAAGGCATCCTCCGCTATCGCAAGTAACTGCGGACCTGGGTCATTCGGCCTGCTGTTTATGCGAAAGGATGGTACGGCAGCGTCGACGGCTTAAAGGGAAAAGCAGGGCGGCCTCCACCAGGCTGTCCGCTGATGTGTGGTCGATTTTTTGGAATTTTTATTTGCATTCCAAAGTCGGCCACACACTTATTTTTTTCACGCAGAAGGAGCACAGCCGATATGCTTGGCTGTGCTTTGTTCTTTGTAAAACGTTTGGAATCCTTTAACGCATGTCCTCATCTTGCTGCTGACGTTGAGGTTTCCCTGTTCCTGTCCCTTAATGAGAGGGAGATGTTTACTTGCTCAAGACTGGAGATTCCCCACTCCCTGTGGTGCAGGGGGTGGGGAATCTTCTGTCAATCCAAAACTTCCGGGCGCGCCCGGCGAACCAGCTCGATAAAGCATTCCATATATTGGGAAAGCCACTTGTCTCTGTGGTAGATAACTTGGGAATAATAAATCTGCGGCGCAAGGTCGACATCCAGTACGGAGATTTTTTTCTTTTCGATAAAATTTGAAACGGAGTACCGCGGTAGGAAAGAGGCGCTGCGGCTGTCCTGAAGCAGTTCGACGATCGCGCGGATGTTGTCCACTACGATGGAATGGTAGAGAGTAATGTTATAATCGGCGGCGATCTCGTGCAGACGCTCGTAACATCGCCCGCTGGGTTCCGCAACAATAAAGGGAACCGACAACATTTCCTCCGGCGGGATAGCTGTTTTTTTGGCAAAGGGATGCTGCGGCGAGGCAATAAAGGATATTTCCTCTCTGCATCGGTAACAACAGCAAAAGGCCGGGTCGCCGACCAAGTCGTGGGAGATATAAGCCAGATCAATTTGATTTTGTTTCAGCATTAAAAGCATTTGAGAGGCTTGTCCCAGTTTGATCTCCACATTTACTTTGGGAAACCGCCGGCCCAATTCAGGTAGCACTTTTAGAATTACCGCAAAAAACAGCGACTCTAGAACTCCGATTCGCAAAGTGCCGCAGATTTCCTGTGGCTCCTGCCCCAGGCCGCTGACCTTCTGCATCAGGCGGAGTATTTCCGCAGCATGAGGCAGAAATGTCTTTCCGGCTGCCGTTAAGTAGTTTCTGCGGCCAATGCGCTCAAAAAGCGGGTAACCCAGTTCCTGCTCTAGACGCTGAATCTGCATTGTCACCGTGGATTGGGCAAAATTCAGCTTTTCAGCGGCGCGTGTGTAATTTTCCAGACTGGCAACCTGTAAAAATGTTTCGATGCTTTGAATGTCCATATGGTTCTCCTTTTATCTAAAATTATGATTGTTACAATCAGAATAATTTATTTTACAAATCGTTTCATTGCAATTATACTAAAATTAAGAAAACCATTCAAGTGTTTTCCGGCATTTTACTAATTACAGCAATAGACAGAAAGGATGGATCATACATGAGCAAAATGGCATATTTGAAGGATATGCCCATCGCGGTTCTGGGGGGCGGCGCAGTAGGAAAAACCTGCGCCGCGGACAACAAACTTGCCGGCCGGGAGGTGCGTCTGTACGACGCCATGCCCTTTGCCGCCACATCCCTGAAGGATGTGGACAAGACCGGCATCCTGCTGGACGGCGTTCAGCGCAACAAGTGCTGCTTTGAGCGTTCCGGCCGGGCCTATTTCGATTTGGTGACCACCGACATTGCTGCCGCCGTGAAGGGTGCGGGCCATATTATTATTGCTATGGGCTCCTGGGGCCATGAGGCGACCTTCCGGTCTCTGATCCCTTATCTGGAGGACGGTCAGGTGGTCAACATCTTTGCCGACAACTTTGGCTGCTTGCTGCTCCGCCGCCTGATGCGGGAAATGGGCTGCGCCAAGAAGGTTATCGTGGGCGGCTGGTCCTCTGCTCCCTATGGCACCCGAATCGAGTCCATCGGCAAGTTCCAGTTCCCTCATGTCAGCGCCAAGTACCGTGCCATCACCCTGCGGGGCGCCGCTCTGCCCATGAAGGATACCGACGATTTTCTGGAAGCCTCTCAGTACCTGCCCTGTATGGACGCCGTGACCCAAGGAGACGGTCCCTCCAAGGCGAATACGATTCTGGATGTGGACTTTGCCAATGTAAACCCTGTCATCCATGTTCCCGCCACAGTGTTGGGGGTATCCACCATGGAAAACTGGGGGGTCATTTTCTGCGGCCACGACAAAACTACCTATTCCATGTACTCCCACGGCCTGTGTCCTTCCATCTGTGAGGTACAGTACCAGTTCTATAACGAGGAGATCGCCCTGGCTAAAGCCATTGGCGTGGGCTGCCCGGAGTACAAGTACGAGATGTTCTTTTCCCGCCGAAGTGTGCTGACTCAAGAGTATATGGGGTTGGATGAGAATGGAAACGACAACGTGGTCTTCCCGCTGGATCAGCCCTCCAGTGAGGGCAACACCGGCCCCAACACCATCCACCACCGCTACATGACCGAGGACGTGCCCATCGGCTGTAAAATCTACCACGACTTAGGCGTCCAATACGGCGTGCCTACCCCCATCATTGACGCCATGATTATCCTGGCTGGCGCCATGCATAAGAAGAGCTTCTTTGAGAACAGCCGGTACACCCTGGCCTACCTGGGCATTGATAACATGCCTAAGGAGGAGTTGCTGGCCTATCTGAACGACGGCGCCTACAGACGCTGATTCGGATGCGGGCAGTTCGGAGGACAGCTATGGAATTTATCACGGATCACCGCACAGAACGTTATATTCTGGACACCAAATGGAAGGATCTGTCTGAAAAAGCAAAGATACATATTCAGATGTGCGGCGTCGACCTGATGACGGCGCTGATCCTGGGCAGCTACGGAAACCAGTTCAAGGCGGGCCAAAAACTGGCTCAAAGCATGGGCCTTTCCGGCAGTATCCCTGTTATCGGTTCTGATACGCGCTACAATCTTTTGGGTGCATCCATCGTTATGGGTCACAGCAGCAACTCGTTCGATATTGACGATGGCTACCGGATGATCTGCGGACATCCCGGTACATCCTTCGTGGCTGGTACCCTGGCAACGGCCTGGGACCGGGACGTCAGCTATCGGGAGTACCTGACCACGCTGTCCGTCTGCTATGAGATCACCATCCGCTGGGCCCTCGCCATGCAGGATCATTACCACTTTATGCACAGCACCGGCGCCTACGGGGCTTTCGGCACCGCCGCAGGTATGGGTCGCCTGATGGGCCTGGACGAGAAGCAGCTGAACAACGCCCTGTCTGTCGCCGATTTCCATGCCCCCATGGTTCCGGTGATGCGTTCGGTGGAATACCCCTCCATGAACAAGGATGGCGTTCCCTTCGGCGCTTTGGTGGGTACAATGGCTGTTTTGGAGACGTTGAGCGGCACCACAGGAAAAACACACATTTTGGAGCTTCCAGAATACCGCAAGCATCTCGATACTCTGGGTAACGTCTACTATGGTACCGAGCTTTACTTTAAGCCATACACCTGCTGCCGCTGGGCGCATCAGCCCATTTGGGCCTGCCAGAACATGATGAAGGAGCACGGCTTTACCTTCCGAGAGGTTGACCATGTTAAAATCAACACCTTTGGATCGGCCGCCAGACTGAGCAAAATCAAACCCGCAAGCACAGACGAGGCGCAGTATAACATCGCATTCCCGGTAGCCGCCGCCCTAGTGCATGGAGATGTGTCCTATAGTCAAGTTCGGGAGGAGGCGCTTACCGATCCGAATGTGCTGAACATGATGGACCGGCTGGAGTTTTCTGTAGACCCGGAGATGGAGCGGCAGTTTCCGGGCAAGCGCCTGGCCTGGTGTGAGATCACACTGAAGAGCGGTGTCCGGCTCCGCTCCAGAGTATATGACGCGCCGGGAGAACCGGAAGACCCCGAACTGGGTCTGGATTGGATTCTTAAAAAGTTTAAGCGGATCACTGCGCTGATGCTGAACGAGACAGATCAGGACATGCTGTTGGACCTGATGACGCGGCAGTTGGATACGCCTGTCCGTGTGTTGGTAGAAAAGATCAACGGTTCTCTGCGGCGGGATATTTAGCGCTTTCCCTTCTTCTTTAGAGGAAACAGAGACGATCTGCCGTTTCATTCTGGGGGATTGCCCTGTTTCCTCTCTTCTCGTGGAAACTGACTTTACAGCAAGGAGGTTCTTGATGAGATTTTTCAAAAAGAAAGAAGACAAACCTGTAGATATCGACCTTCACGAATTGGAGGTCGAGTCGGGCAACCGACTGGAACATCTGCCCGGCTGGACACAAAAAATGGTTGCTGTCGTGGCAATTATGTGGACTGTTTTCCAGGTTTACACCGCCCTGACAGGCCTGTTTCCCGCCATGATCCAACGTATGACGACCCTGTCTTTCGGTCTGTTTCTCTGCTTTATCTGCTTTAAGATGAAGCGGAATGACACCAATAAAGTGCCGATCTACGATTGGATTTTGGCCATCGTCTCCGTTGCGATCGACGTCTATATCATCGCCACCTTTGACACGCTGACGAAACGCGGCGGAAATCCTACCCAGATGGATATCATATTTGGTATTCTTCTGATCCTCCTGGTTTTGGAGGGGACCCGTCGGGCCGTGGGTAAGCCGCTAGTGATCGTGGCGCTCCTCTTTCTGCTCTACGCCTATTTCGGCCCATATCTTCCCGGGGCCATTTCCCACCGCGGCTACAGCATCAACCGCATTTCGTCCCAAATGTTTCTGACTGCTGAGGGCATCTTTGGAACTCCGATGTCAGTTATGACCACCTTTGTTTACAGCTTTGTGGTTTTTGGCTGTTTCCTGGAGGTTACCGGGGGCGCGAAGCTGTTTATCAACCTGGCCTTTGCCCTGACTGGCAAATTCGCCGGCGGACCTGCGAAGACGGCAGTTGTTGCCTCCGGTCTGCTTGGGACGATTTCCGGGTCTGGTCTTGCCAATGTGGTCACCACCGGCACTTTTACGATCCCTTTGATGAAAACCTGCGGTTACGACGCTACCTTTGCCGGAGGTGTGGAGGCTTCTTCTTCCTCAGCGGGGCAGATTATGCCGCCAGTTATGGGTGCGGCCGCCTTTATCATGGCAGAGACGACGGGCGTTCCTTACCTGCAGATTTGTATTGCAGCTGCGATTCCCGCAGTCCTATACTACATGTGTGTAATGCTCTCTGTGGATTTTGAGGCCCGCCGCTGCCATTTGAAAACGGTGGCGCGGGAGGAGGTTCCAGATCTGCTCCCCACCCTCAAGCGCTGCTATCCTCTTTTGCTGCCTATCGCGACATTGATCGTTATGCTGTGCATTGGATTTACTCCCCTGAAGGCCTCCATCTATGCGACAGCGGCCATGATCCTCACCTCTTTTTTAAGCAAAGAGACCCGGCTCAATGGCAAGCGGACGCTTGAAGCCCTGACAAAGTCGGCCTACAATTCAATCACTGTCTGTGTGGCCTGTGCCGTTTGCGGAATTGTCACCGGCGTTATCACGCTGACCGGTTTGGGACTGAAACTCTCCGACCTGATCCTGACAGCCTCGGGAGGTGACCTCTTCCTCACGCTCCTGTTGACCATGGTCGCATCCATTATCCTGGGCATGGGGCTGCCCACCACGGCAAAATACATTGTTTTGTCCGCCATCGCGGCTCCCGCTCTGGTCAAGCTGGGTGTGCCCTTGGTTGGCGCACATCTGTTCATTCTGTACTTTGGCGTAATTGCTGAGGTCACGCCTCCCGTCGCCCTCACCTCCTATGCCGCCGCCGCGGTGGCAAAGGCGCCAGGGGTAAAAACAGCCCTGCAGGGCCTGAAGATTTCCATCGGCGCGTTCTTCATTCCCTTTATGTTCTGTTACTACCCATCACTGCTGTTCGTCGATGTTACCCCAGCTGGCCTGTTCGCCGGCTTTTACAGCGCGTTTATCGGCATGATTTGCCTCTGTGGCTGCTCGATCGGTTATTTCTTCGGCCCGCTGAAGACTTGGAAGAGAGTCTTTATGTTTCTTGGTGTCGCGCTTCTGCTGCATCCCAGCACTGTGACGGATATCCTGGGCACAGTTGTGGTTTTGATCATGTTCCTGGTTCAAAAGCGCATGACTGGGAAGGGCTCTCAGGCTGTTTCAGCCGAATCTTAACAACGGCTGCGTATAAAACAGATCAATAAGGAGGAACTGTAATGAAAAAAATCCTATCGCTCGCACTTGCGGCTGCTATGGCGCTGTCTCTGGCCGCCTGCGGAAATGGCTCCTCTCCTGGCGGGACGCCGGCCTCCGGCAGCAACAGCAACTCTGGACCCGCGCAGCCTGGTACCGGAGGCAAGGGCATCTATTTGTCCCTGGGCACTGGCGGTGTAACCGGTACCTATTACCCCTTGGGCGGCGCCTTTGCCAACATGATCACCAACAATATCGATGGCTACACCTGTACGGCCGAATCTACCGGCGGCTCGGTTGAGAATGTTTGGATGCTGGCACGGGGAGAAATTGACATCGGCTTTGTGGATGCATCCTCCGCCTACCAATCCCAGCACTCCGAGGGGGACTTCTCTGACGGCAGCGCGTCCAGCATTAAGCCCATTGTCTCTATTTACAACGAGCTGGTCCAGTTGGTTTCCTGTGACTCTAATATTACCTCCATTGCTGATTTAAAGGGCAAGAAAGTTGCGGTAGGTTCCGCTGGCTCCGGCACTGAGGTGATGGCCCGCCAATTGCTGGCGCTGTATGATTTGAGTTACGATGATATCGATGAGGATTTCCTGGGATTCGGCGATGCCTCTACTGGCCTGAAGGATAAGACGCTGGACGCGGCCATTATCTGGGCCGGCGCGCCGACCTCCGGCCTGCTGGAATTGGGTGCGCAGAACGACTTCTATATGATCGATATTCCTGCAGACAAAATCGCCAAACTGAAGGAAACCCAGCCCTTCTGCGTTGAAGTTATGATTGACAGCACCATGTATTCCGGTATGAAGAACACCGCGACTACCATCGGCGTTCCGGCAACGCTGTGTGTCCGGGGAGACCTGGATGAGGATCTGGTCTATAATTTTCTCACCTACTGCTTCGAGCATCTGGACCAGGTTGCAGATGCCCATACACAGGGAGCGAACCTGTCTTTAGAGACGGCCCTGCTTGGCCTGGAAAATACCGAGCTGCATCCCGGCGCTGTGAAGTTCTATACGGAAAAAGGACTTTTTTAAGCTGGAGAAAAAGGGCAGGCGGATATTGTCCGCTTGCCCTTTTTAGTTAAGGTGGAGCTCTCAAATTGCAGATCCCACTGTGGGCAGAGGAAAGGAAACGGCAGTATGGACGCGATTACGCTGAATTTTAAGGTATCGGTCTCTGATTTCAGGGAGGCCAGCTATTATGGACTTTTTATGCGCAGACGAAACGCCTTTCGGGTTGCCGCCACTGTGCTTTTGGCATCTTTTGTGTACGGCGTTTTGTGCTATCATAAAGTTTTACCTATGGAGCCGCTTCTGCCGCTTCTAGCGGGCGCTTATCTGATTTGGTTTCTGTTTATTTTGGCCCATGTGGAGCGACAAATTTTAAGCTACACAAGGTCGCATGATTCGCTCATCGGCGCAAGCTATACAGCCAGCTTTAGCGATAGCCAGTTTTCTTTTTTTGTTCCGGATAGAAAATTTTGTGTCTCCGGCGCTATTTCAGAGTTGAATTGTGCCTTTGAGCTCTCCCGGTGTTTCCTAATCTATGCCACGCAGGAGCAGCTCTTTATTGTGCCAATACGCCAAATGTCCCAAAATGAGATCAACACGCTGCGGAACATTCTGCAAACGGGTTTAAGCAGCCGTTTTGCCAGTCAATTTGGAAAAATATGAAACTGCTGAAAAGTGAGGAGCAAGCTTTATAAAGCTTGCTCCGACTTTTTTTGAAAGCTGGGGGGTGCTCATTTTACCGCTCTGCTCATCGGTCGCTGATGAGCCAGCCCTCGTCTTGAAAGAGCCAGTCGTCCAGATCGAGGCCGCAGGGCGCGGGGTGGCCGGCAGGCGGGGGAAGGGGTGTTTTATTGTCGTTCATGGGGGTTCCTCCGTTGAAAGATTTTGAATAGACACAATATGTATCAGTATATGCGGCGGGAGAGAAAATATGTGCGTGTCCTTCCCTGACCAGCGAGAGAGAAAAGCCCGCGGGGTTTTTGGCGAAAAATCCTTGACTTTTGGAAAATTTCCAGTATAATAATTAAGTCCGTCTTTAAAAGATGGCAATATCCTTGCTCCCGGCGGACGTCGGGGGCCATATGTCCATAAGGAGGTGCAAAACATGGCAAAGATTAACGCAAACTACGAGGCGCTCTATATCCTGAAGCCCGACCTGAGTGAAGAGCAGATTCAGGGGCTGGTGGAGCGGTTTAAGGGCGTGGTGGAGACCAACGGCACGGTGTCTGAGGTTGACGAGTGGGGCAAGCGCCGTCTGGCTTATCCCATCGAGGACCTGATGGAGGGCTACTATGTGCTGATGACCTTTACCGCCGCCGTTGCCGTTCCCGCTGAGCTGGATCGTATCTTCCGGATTACCGACGGCGTGATGCGTTCCATGATCGTCTGCAAGGACGAGTAAGGGGGCCCGAAAGTGCTCAATCATATCGTTATCATGGGCCGGCTGGCCCGTGACCCGGAGCTCCGGCGCACCCAGGCGGGAGTCCCTGTGGCCTCTTTTCGCCTGGCGGTGGACCGGGACTTTAAGGACAAAAACACCGGCGAGCGGGCCACCGATTGGATTGACGTGGTGGCCTGGCGTCAGACCGGCGAGTTTGTCAGCCGCTACTTTACCAAGGGCCGCATGGCTGTGGTGGAGGGGCGGCTCCAGATGCGCGACTGGACCGACAAGGACGGCAATAAGCGCACCAGCGCCGAGGTAGTGGCGGACAACGTCTATTTCGGCGACTCCAAGCGGGACGGCGATGGCGGGGGGTACGCCCCCAGCTACGGCGGCCAGGGGAGCTATTCCGCCCCGGCCCTCCGGCCCTCCGACTCCTTCAGCGGTTATGACTCTCCCGCTCCGGACGGGGGCCAGTTCGCTGAACTCTCAACTGACGACGGCGAGCTGCCGTTTTGACTTAGACCATATCAGGTCGTAAAAAGGAGGTTAATTCCATGGCTATGGAACGCGATAATAAGCCTATGCGCGGCCGTAAGCGCCGCAAGGTCTGCGCCTTCTGCGCCGACAAGGTGGAGTGCATCGACTACAAGGACGCCGCCAAGCTGCGCCGGTTCATCTCCGAGCGGGCCAAAATTCTGCCCCGCCGCACCACCGGCACCTGCGCCATGCATCAGCGTCAGCTGACGGAGGCCATCAAGCGCGCCCGTCAGGTTGCTCTGCTGCCCTACGTTACCGATTAACAGAAGAGGCCTCTGCCCGCCGCTGCGGGCAGAGGCCTTTGTGTTTGAGGGGGCGGGAGGGCGCGGAGCGGAAAGCGCCTTGCCCGATGGCAAAATTTTTGGGAAAAATTTTCCGAAATCTATGAAAAAAAACACTAGGAAAATGGATATCTTCGGGGTATAATATAGAACGCTACCAATGCCGCGGGCCGCCGCGGATAAATTGATAATAAAAGGAGTCATTCACATGAGCATCAAAGTTGGCATCAATGGTTTTGGCCGTATCGGCCGCATGGTGTTCCGCGCCAGCCTGAATCACCCCGAGATTGAGATCGTGGGCATCAATGACTTGTGCCCCGCAGAGTACCTGGCCTATATGCTGAAGTACGATACCATGCACGGCACCTGCCAGGCGGAGATCAGCTCCACTGAGAATGCTATCGTGGTCAACGGCAAGGAGATTCCCATCTCCGCTGAGCGCAATCCCGCCGACCTGCCCTGGGCCAAGCTGGACGCTGAGTATGTGGTGGAGTCCACCGGCCTGTTCCTGACTAAGGAGAAGGCTCAGGGCCACTTGGACGCCGGCGCCAAGAAAGTTATTATGTCCGCCCCCTCTAAGGACGACACCCCCATGTTTGTGTGCGGCGTCAATCTGGACAAGTACACCACCGACATGAACTTCGTCTCCAACGCCTCCTGCACCACCAACTGTCTGGCTCCCATCGCCAAGGTCCTCAACGACAACTGGGGCATCACTGAGGGCCTGATGACCACCGTGCACTCTGTTACTGCCACCCAGAAGACCGTTGACGGTCCCTCTCTGAAGGACTGGCGGGGCGGCCGTGCCGCTACTGGCAACATCATCCCCTCCTCCACCGGCGCCGCCAAGGCTGTGGGCAAGGTGATCCCCTCCCTCAACGGCAAGCTGACCGGTATGTCCATGCGGGTGCCCACCCTGGATGTGTCCGTGGTGGACCTGACCGTCAACCTGGCCAAGCCCGCCAAGTATGAGGAGATCTGTGCCGCCATGAAGAAGGCCTCCGAGGGTGAGCTGAAGGGTATCTTGGGTTACACGGATGAGGCCGTTGTGTCCTCTGACTTCCTGGGCGACACCCGTACCTCCATCTTCGATGCCGACGCCGGCATCGCTCTGACTGACACCTTTGTGAAGGTGGTCAGCTGGTACGACAACGAGATCGGCTACTCCAACAAGGTGCTGGAGCTCATCGAGCACATGTACAGCGTGGACCACAAGTAAAATTAATGGATGAGGAGGGAGCGCCGCAGCCGCGGCGCTCCCTCTTTTTACAGATAAAAAATCCCGGAACGCTTGGGGGGCGTTCCGGGAATTGCATTATTTGGCGTATTCAATGGCTTTGGTCTCCCGCAGGAGATGGACCTTGATCTGACCGGGATATTCCAACTCATCCTCGATCTTTTTGGCGATCTCCCGGGCAAGCAGGACCATCTGGTCCTCACTGACCACCTCGGGCTTGATCATGATGCGCACCTCACGGCCGGCCTGAATGGCAAAGGACTTTTCCACACCGTTAAAGGAGGAGGTGATCTCCTCCAGGGCCTCCAGGCGCTTGATATAGTTCTCCAGGTTCTCGCGCCGGGCTCCGGGACGGGCGGCGGAGATGGCGTCAGCTGCCTGGACCAGGCAGGCGACCACGGTTCTGGGCTCCACGTCATTGTGATGGGCGTGGATGGCGTGGATGATGTTTTCGCTTTCCCGGTACTTTCTGGCCAGCTCCACACCGATCTGGACGTGGGAGCCCTCCACCTCGTGGTCAATGGACTTGCCCAAATCGTGAAGCAGGCCGGCGCGCTTGGCCTCGGTGACGTTGGCGCCGATCTCGGCGGCCAGCAGACCGGCCACATGGGACACCTCGATGGAGTGGTTGAGCACGTTCTGACCGTAGCTGGTGCGGTAGCGCATCCGGCCCAGCAGCTTGACCAGCTCGGGGTGCAGGCCGTGGACGTTGGTCTCAAAGATGGCCCGCTCGCCCTCGGACTTGATGACCATGTCTACCTCCCGTTTGGCCTTTTCCACCATCTCCTCGATGCGGGCGGGGTGAATGCGGCCGTCCAGAATCAGCTTTTCCAGAGCCAGGCGGGCAATCTCCCGGCGGACGGGGTCGAAGCAGGAGACGGTGATGGCCTCGGGAGTGTCGTCGATAATCAGATCCACACCGGTGAGGGTCTCCAGGGTGCGGATGTTACGGCCCTCCCGGCCGATGATGCGGCCCTTCATATCGTCGTTAGGCAAAGGGACTACCGAGACAGTGGCCTCAGACACATGGTCGGCGGCGCAGCGCTGGATGGCCAGGGAGATGATTTCACGGGCGCGGGTGTCCGCCTCGTCCTTGAAGCGGGCCTCGATCTCCTTGATCTTCATGGCCGACTCGTGGGTGACGTCCTCCTCCAGCTGCTTGAGCAGGTAGTTCTTGGCCTCCTCAGCGGTAAGGCCGGAGATGCGCTCCAGCTCGTCCACCTGCTTCTGTTTGAGCTGCTCGGCCTCGGCCTGGGTTGCGTCCAGCTTGGCCAGTTTGGTGGAGAGCTGCTCCTCTTTCTTCTCGATGTTTTCGGTTTTCCGGTCCAGGTTTTCCTCCTTCTGCTGCAGCCGGTTCTCCTGGCGCTGCAATTCAGCGCGGCGGTCCTTGACCTCCTTCTCGTGCTCGTTTTTGGCCTTGAGAATTTCCTCCTTGGCCTCTACCAGGGCCTCGCGTTTTTTGCTCTCGGCGCTTTTATAGGCCTCGTTGACGATGCGGGTGGCCTCGTCCTCAGCGGATTTGATCTCCCGCTCGGCTGTGGCTTTACGGCGGTTCCAGCCGAACACAGCTCCGCCCAGGGCGCCGATGATCAGCGCAGCGAAGATCCCGATGATTGCAAAGAATTTAAATGGGTCCATTGGGTCTTGTAACACCTCCAAAATTTTTCGTGGCCGCGGCGGACCGCCGCGGAGCCTGACACCGGGGTTTGACCCGGTACGGGCTTGCAGTAAAAGGCCGCAAGGAAGGTGACAGGCGGGCAGCCTCCCTCCCTTGCGACAACTGAAAAACATCCCCACAGGTTTTTCAATATTTGTCCACTCAATATTGTAAAGGCACAGGGCTTTTCTGTCAAGATTTATTCATATTTGAAATGGAGGGTTTTTTGAAAAAATTTTCCAAAATATAAAAAAATAGGGGATGGGCGGGTCTGTGCGGCGGCGTAAGGCGCGGAGACAGCCGCGGTCTGTCCCTCAGTCCGGCAAAAAAGGGGGGCGGCCACAGGCCGCCCTTACCACAGTTGCCCTACTTCGGCTCCGGTGTAGTACCAGGTGAGGATATCCTCAAAGCCGCTGCCACTCTTGGCCATGGCGTTGGCGCCGTACTGGCTCATGCCCACACCGTGGCCGTAGCCGGTGACGTCGAAAGTGAATTGGGTGCCGTCCCAGGCGGTGGTGAAGCAGGCGGAGCGCAGGGAGAATAAAGAACGTACCTGTCCACCGGTGAGGGTGACGCCTCCAAGGGGGATGGAGATGACTCCTCCGCCATCGTTTCGGCTGGCCTGGCCGAACCAGGTGGACGGGTCTCCGGACAGATCCGCTCCAGGGTAGGAGGCCAGGGTAAGGGATTTTACTTCCTCCGCGTTCAGGATTACCTGGGTGCGGTAGTTGGGCACCTCGTCCCCCTCGGGGCTGTCCACGCTCTTCAGGTAGGCCACCGAATTGCCCCAGACCTCTGCCGCGTCAACAGTTTTCCCGGCGGCGGAGGAGAAAAACAGAGCCTGGATGGGCTGGCCGGCGTAAAGTACGCCAAGACCGTCGGTGGCGGCCACGGCCCGGTCAATCTTTGCCCCGTACTCCCCAGAGTTCAGCCCCCACCGGGCCTCCGCCGAGGAGCGGGCGATATAGGCCTGGCAGCAGGTGCTGTCGCCGCAGATGTCAGCCCCTGGGTGCTTTTGGGAGGAGCTGTTCTGGCGGATCACCGTGTAAGTGCGGGCGGCGCAGGCCTGGGCCTTCAGGGCCTCCTCCTCGAAGGAGGCGGGCATCTCCGCCGCCACCACGCCCCAGAGGTAGTCTGACATGGTGAGCTCCAACGTGTTTCCTTCCTTGGTCAGTAAGCGGACGGTGCGGCCCCGGTCCCGGGCGCCGGTGGGGGAAGCAGGCTGGCTGCCGGATGAGGCGCTCTCGCCGGCGGGAGGGATGGAATCCTCCGCCCGCTGGTAGACGGGATCTCCACGGATGACCAGCGCTGGAAGAAGAAACAGGGCTGCCGTGAGCAGCAGCGCCGCACTTACCGCCTGGCGGGCCCCGCCGGTAAATATTTTGCTGTCCCACGCCATAGCTGTCCCCTCCCTTTGGCTCTATTGTATGGGACAGGCACCTGGAATATGCTCAAAATCCCCTTGCGGTTTTCTGGTTGGAGTTGTATAATCAGAGGGAGTGGGCCCCAGGCCGGCCCGCAGGATTTGGAACAATCTGGAGGAGGAGTTGCAGCATGGATGGTCAGCTGGAATGGCAGGAAGAATACAGCACCGGAGTGGATGTAATCGACAGGGAACATCAGCGGCTTTTTAAGATTGTGAATAAGCTGTTCGCCTTTAAAGAGGAGGGGAAGGACAGCCAATGGACCTGTCAGGAGGGAATCAAATACTTCCGGGGACACGCGACGAAACACTTTGAGGATGAGGAGGCGTATATGGCCTCCATTGGCTATGAGGGCCTGGAGCGGCACCGGCGGATTCATCAGGGGTTTCGGGAGAACACGCTCCCAGCCCTGGAGCAGGAGCTGGAGCGGACAGATTATGCGCCCGACGCGGTGGACCACTTTCTGGGTGTGTGCACCGGGTGGCTGGTGGGGCACACCCTGACAGAGGACCAGGCCATTACCGGAAAGCGTGAGGGTACCTGGGAAGCCCTGCTGCCGGGACAAGAACTGATGGAGATGAAAACAGTGGTTGCCCAGCTGGTATTTGATTTGTTCCGTTTAGAGTCTCAGCTGGTCAGTGACGCTTACAGTGGGGAAAAGTTTGGCAAGGGAGTATATTACCGGCTGGTATATGGCAGAGGGAAGGAGGAACAGCGGCAGGAGGTTATCCTGGTGTTTGAGGAGAAGCTGCTGGTAAACACGGTGGGGAAAATTCTGGGCCTGCAGACCAGTAAGCTGGACAGCATGCTGCTCCACGCCGTGCGGTATACGGCCCAGCAGTTTGTGGAGCGGGTGATCAAGCGCCTGCCGGCCATGGCCGGCTGCAAGCTCAAAGAGGAGAACTTAATGTCCTATGAGCAATTTCAGCGGGTGTTTGAGCGCAAACAGCTCCAGGCCAGCCTGCTGTTCAACACCGGAGGCGCGGGATATTTCGCCTTTTGCATCATTGCGCCCCATCTGCTGGAAAATGGATTGGTGACCCCCATTGAGCACGACAACGCCTTGGCCGAGGTGGAGAAGTATTTGCTGGAGAGGGAGGAACAGGAGAAACAGGAGCGGGTAAGGCATCTGCCCAAGGTGCTGATTGTGGACGACTCAGCGACAGTGCGGCATAGCATGGAACAGCTGCTGAGGGAGGACTATGAGGTGGCCCAGGCGGAATCTGGCGTGGCCGCCATCCGCGGGATGACCCTGAACCGGCCGGACCTAGTTCTGCTGGACTATGAGATGCCGGTGGTCAATGGAAAGCAGACCCTGGAGATGTTCCGTTTGGAGAGGTCTTTTGCGGAAATTCCGGTGATTTTCCTCACCGGCACGGACGACCCGGTGACGGTGCGGGAGCTGCTCTCTCTGAAGCCGGCGGGATATCTGCTGAAATACTTAAAGCCCGCGGAGATTAAACAAAAGATTGACGCCTTCTTTCATCAACCGAAGAACTGACATAAAGACGGCCAGCTGGTTAAAACCAGCTGGCCGTTGGGTTATTCCTCATCCAGCTTGAGCACCGCCATAAAGGCCTCAGTGGGCAGCTGGACCGTGCCCAGGGTGCGCATTTTCTTTTTGCCCTCTTTCTGTTTTTCCAGCAGCTTTTTCTTTCGGGTGATGTCGCCGCCGTAGCACTTGGCAAGCACGTCCTTGCGCATGGCCTTCACCGTCTCCCGGGCGATAATCTTGCCACCAATGGCAGCCTGGACGGGCACCTCAAAGAGCTGGCGGGGGATATTTTCTTTCAGCTTTTCGCAGATGCGCCGGGCTCGGCCGTAGGCCTTCTCCCGGTGGACGATGAAGCTGAGGGCGTCTACCTGGCTGCCGTTGAGGAGAAGGTCCACCTTTACAAGATCGCTGGGCTCGTAGCCCTCCAGTTCGTAGTCCAGGGAGGCGTAGCCGCGGGTTTTGGCCTTGAGGGCGTCGAAAAAGTCGTAGATGATCTCCCCGATTGGCATGGAGTAGTGCAGCTCCACTAGGTTGGTGTCCAGATACTGCATATCCTTGAACACGCCTCGGCGCTCCTGGCACATGGGCATAATGTTGCCCACATAGTCCGGCGGAGAGATGATAGACACCTTGGCGTAGGGCTCCCTTGCGGTGGCGATGGCGCCGGGATCGGGATAGTTGTGGGGGTTGTCCACCCGGACTGAAGTGCCGTCGGTTTTGGTGACCTCGTATATCACGGAGGGCAGGGTGGTGACCAGGTCCAGGTCGAACTCCCGCTCCAGCCGCTCCTGGATGATCTCCATGTGGAGCATACCCAGAAAGCCGCACCGGAAGCCGAAGCCCAGGGCCACGGAGGACTCAGGCTCGAAGGAGAGGGAGGCGTCGTTGAGCTGGAGCTTTTCCAGCGCGTCCCGCAGGTCGGGATATTTGGAGCCGTCCTCGGTGTAGATGCCGCAGTACACCATGGCCTGGGCGGGGCGGTAGCCGGGCAGGGCCTGGGCGGCAGGGCTGTCCGTCCCGGTAATGGTGTCGCCCACGCTGGTGTCCTTCACGTTCTTGATGGAGGCGGTGAACCACCCCACCTCCCCGGCGGACAGCTCCGGGACAGACTCCATCCCCAGGGGCTTCAAGTAACCACAGTCCAGCACCTGATAGCTGGCGCCTGAGGCCATCATCTTTACGCTCATCCCCTTTTTCAGGGTGCCCTCCATGATCCGGAAGTAGACAATCACTCCTACATAGGGGTCATACTGGCTGTCGAAAATCAGGGCCTTCAGCGGGGCGTCGAGGTCCCCCTGGGGAGCGGGGATGTTTTTCACGATATCCTCCAGCACGGCGGAGATATTGAGGCCCTGCTTGGCGGAGATCTCCGGAGCGTCCAGGGCGGGGAGCGCCAGGATATTCTCAATCTCCTCTTTCACCCGCGCCGGGTCGGCGGCAGGCAGGTCGATTTTGTTGACCACAGGGAGGATTTCCAAGTCGTGCTCCATGGCCAGGTAGGTGTTGGCCAGGGTCTGGGCCTCGATACCCTGGGAGGCGTCCACGATGAGCACCGCCCCCTCGCAGGCGGCCAGGGAGCGGGAGACCTCGTAGTTGAAGTCCACATGGCCCGGGGTGTCGATGAGGTTCAGGTGGTAGATCTCCCCGTCCTGAGCCCGATAGTCCAGCCGGACTGCCCGGGCCTTGATGGTGATGCCCCGCTCCCGCTCCAGGTCCATGTTATCCAGCAGCTGGCTCTCCATCTGTCTCTGCTCCACCGCCCCGCACAGCTCGATGAGACGGTCGGACAGGGTGGATTTGCCGTGGTCAATGTGGGCGATGATGGAAAAATTTCTGATTTTAGCTTGGTCGGTCATTGGAATAACCTCCGTAGGAAATCTAAATTTTAAAATGGGAATACCGGAATGCTTGACATTGTTTTCGGTGTTTGGTATAATCAGCTCAAATTTGAGTTGGAATCAAGCGAGGCGTTCAGCAGTTACCCCTGTGGTACAGCATTGATGCTGTATGGTAGCTGTCAGACGCCCGCTATTTTTTTGGAGAGGAGCCTGGTTATGTTTTCTTACATCTGGCCCATCGCACTGGTCGTTTTGTCCAATGTTGTCTATCAGCTCTGTGCCAAGGAGACGCCTGCGGCCATAAATCCGCTGGCCTTGCTGACCGTCACCTACACGATGGGCGCAATTACCTCCGCCGTCCTGTATTTCACCCTGAACCGGGGCGGAAATCTGCTGCGGGAGTATGCCAACCTGAATTGGGTGCCCTTTGTATTCGGGGTTGCGCTGGTCGGGCTGGAGGTGGGTTACATCTATGCCTATAAGGCGGGGTGGCCGGTCAGCACCGCTGCCATTGTGCAGAGCTCCTTCCTGACCGTGGCGCTGTTGGTTGCGGGCTTTTTCCTGTACCATGAGCCAATTTCCCTGAACAAAGTGGCCGGCATTTTCATCTGTATGGTTGGCTTGTATTTTATCAATAAATAGCGTAAATTTTTACTGGTGGGGTTATTTCTTGTCCCGAATCGCCTTTCGCCCTATGCTGATGGCGGTGACCCGCTCGCCGGTGTTGTGAATCACCTGGAGGATGGACTGGTACAGCACGGGATAGTCTCGGGCCAGGGCGTCGTTGGTCATCTCGGGCATGGGGCCTCGGGACTTGACGTGGGCGGCCAGGGCGTCGGCCAGCTCGGCCTCACAGCACTTCATGTCGGCCTCTGCCAGGCCGGCCTGAAAGTGCCGGGGGGAGACGGAGAAGAAATCCGGGTTGCTATCCGGGTTGGCGTCGTAGAGCCGGCGGTACATGGTGTATACCGCGGTAGACAGATAGCCGGCGGCAGCCTGGATAGCCTCACGGTTTCCTGTTTTGCCCAGCAGGCCAAAGAGGACGCCGATGGAGTTGACCAGCAGCTTTTTGCTCAGAAGGGCCAGTACGCCTCCCTTGAGGGAGTTGTTCTTCTCATCGCTGATGTCGTACAGCTCGTCGGGGGTAATGGTGGCGCCGTCCCGGGTGAGGGTGCGGCCCAGCAGAAAGTCAGCGGACACGCCGTAGTAGTCGCAGGCCTTGACCACAAAGACCAGGCCGGGCTCCCGAACGCCGTTTTCATAGTGGCTGAGCAGGGCCTGGGAAATGCCCAGAGCCTCGGCTGCGGTGCGCTGACTGACCCGTTTCTCCTGCCGCAGCAGGGAGAGGGTGCGGGGAAACTCGGGGTTGTCCAGTTTCATATCTCTCCACCTCAACACGTAAGAAACGCCGCTCCCGGCGCTTTGAATTACACTTGGTATAGTATAACTGAACCATAACCTTCCGTAAAGAGAAAATTACAAAAAAACTGAGGAATTTTTCATGGATCGAGGGCAGAAAACTATAGTACGGCCCTTGCATTTTCCGCCGGAAAATGCTACCATGATAATTGAGATTCTGGTGAGAAGCACCAATTTTGATGTGGAGGCATGATACAATATGTTTGGATTTGGAACACTCATTGACATCCTGAAGAAGAGCCCCAAGAAGATCGTATTTACTGAGGGCACCGACCCCCGTATTCTGGAGGCGTCCGCCCGCCTGCTGTCTGGTACCTTTCTGACCCCCATCCTCATCGGCAAGGAGGAGGAGATCCGCGTCGCCGCTGAGGATGCCGGCTTCAATATCCGGGGGGCGGAGATCTATGACCCGGAGAACTATGAGAAGATGGACGCCATGGTGGAGAAAATGGTGGAACTGCGCAAGGGGAAGATGACCCCCGACGAGTGCCGGGCTATGCTCCGCAAAGGAAACTATTTTGGCACCATGCTGGTGGCTATGGGCATCGCTGACGCCCTGCTGGGCGGCGCCACCTACTCCACCGCCGACACCGTCCGCCCCGCCCTCCAGTTGGTGAAGACCAAACCGGGCAACTCCATCGTATCCTCCTGCTTTATTCTGGTGCGCCCCTCCGCCACCGGCGGCAACATGGTGCTGGCCATGGCGGACTGCGCCATCAACATCAACCCCAGTGAGGACGAGCTGGTGGAGATCGCCTCTGAGACGGTGAAATGCGCCCAGATCTTCGGCGTAGATCCCAAGGTGGCCTTCCTGAGCTACTCCACCTTCGGCTCCGGCAAGGGGCCCGATGTGGACAAGATGCGCAACGCTGCCGAGAAAGCCAAGGCCGCCATGCCCGATGTGCCCATTGAAGGTGAGCTGCAGTTTGATGCCGCTGTCTCTCCCCGGGTGGCGGAGACCAAGTGCCCCGACTCCAAGGTGGCTGGCTATGCCAACACCTTTATTTTCCCCGACATCAACGCCGGCAACATTGGCTACAAGATCGCCCAGCGCCTGGGCTCCTTTGAGGCCTACGGCCCGATCCTGCTGGGCCTGAACGCCCCCATCAACGACCTGTCCCGGGGCTGCAACGCCCAGGAGGTCTA
This sequence comes from uncultured Bacillota bacterium, assembly GCA_947073765.1. Classification (GTDB taxonomy): domain Bacteria; phylum Bacillota; class Clostridia; order Oscillospirales; family Oscillospiraceae; genus Lawsonibacter. The sequence continues at coordinate 68,527 of CAMTMZ010000003.1, forward strand.
CTCCATGGCCATCATCACCGCTGCCCTGGCCTGAAACGCTGCGTAATAAACCCTCCGGAATTTCCGGAGGGTTTTCTTATTTTCCTACGCAGAATTTTGAGAAGATGCGGTTGGTGACGTCCTCCCGGACACTCTGACCGGTGAGCTCCCCCAGGGCGGAAAGGGCCTCCTCCACATCGGTGAGCAGAGCGTCTGGGGTAAATCCGGCTTCCAAGGCCTCCCTGGCCCGGCGGACGGCCCCCAGAGCCCGCCCGGCGGCCTCCTCCTGCCGGGTGTTGGTGAGGAGCTGACCGTAGGGGACGGTCTCCTCTCTGGGGAACAGGTCCGCCACCAGTTTTCCCAGCTCGTCAAGACCCTCCCCGGTGAGCGCGGACACCTCCACCGACGGGGTGTCCCCACCAACCAGGCCTATACTGCGGCTATTTTTCACCAGGTCCTTCTTAGAGGCCACAAATATCCAGGGCTTGCCTGTCTCCTCTACGGCCTGGAGCATCTCCCGGTCCTCCGCTGTGAGATCCGCCGACATATCCACCACTGCGAAGATCAGCCCCGCTTCTTCCATAGCCTTTCGGGACCGCTCCACCCCCAGCTTTTCCACCGGGTCGTTGGTATCCCGCAGGCCGGCGGTGTCAATCAGCCTCAGGGGAACGCCTTCCAGCTCACACCGTTCCTCCACGGTGTCCCGGGTGGTGCCGGGGACGTCAGTGACGATGGCACGCTCCCAGCCCAGCATAGCGTTGAGCAGAGAGGACTTGCCCGCGTTGGGACGGCCCACGATGGCGCAGGGAACCCCGTTGCGCAGGAGCTTTCCCCGGCCGCAGGTGGACAACAGGGCGGACAGCTCCTCCGCCTGGACACGGAGGGCGTGGTCCAGTTCCTCCAGGCGGAAGGGGTCGATGTCCTCGTCAGGATAGTCCAGCACAGCGTGAAAGTGGGCCATCACGTCCACCAGAGCGGAGTAAATGACTCCAATTCTTCGGGACAGGGCCCCCGCCAGCTGGCCCGCGGCGTGGCGGGCCCCCTCTCGGCTCCGGGCCTCCAGCAGGTCGCCCACCGCCTCCGCCTGGGCCAAGTCCAGACGGCCGTTGAGAAAGGCCCGGCGGGTGAACTCCCCTGGCCCGGCCTGCCGGGCCCCGGCGGCAAAGAGGGCCTCCAGACCCAGGGAAAGCACCATGGGAGAGCCATGACAGTGAAACTCCGCGGTGTCCTCCCCGGTGTAGCTGGAGGGGGACAGACTGTAAGTGCACAGGACACGGTCAATGGGCTGGCCGCCGCTGTCCAGAAGGCTGCCGTAGACCAGAGACCGGGGAGAATGCTCCGGTAAAGACTTGGGGCCCAGGGGCTTAAAGCACTGCACCGCAATCCGGACCGCCGAGCGCCCGGACAGGCGCAGGATGCCGATGGCCCCCGGCCCAGGGGGGGTGGAGATGGCGGCGATGGTGTCAGACTGAAGGGGCATAGCGGGACACTCCTTTCGCAACGCGGCAGAATCCATACTTTTCCCTGCGAAAATGCCGCCGGAAAAAATTTGTGAAACATTCAGCCTTGACAGATGTTATGGAAACCGGATTTTGAATATTCCCGGTTTATGAAGTTGACATAACCGATGTGGAAAAGTCTGTGGATAATGTGGAAAAGCCCTCCGTTTCAAGGAAAAAGGCTGTGGAAAATCCGGTGGACAGAGTGGATAAAAAACTGCATAGGGGATGTCAAAATAATTTTCGCCTTGGGCGGGCGGGTGGAATATTCTGGGCGGCAGTCCCGGCGTTTTGCAGGAGGGACTATAAAATGCGGGCGGCCACAGGCCGCCCTTACGGGTTCGCTTACAGCCGCTTACAAATCGCCCGCGCCGCCTGGACGCCGGAGGCCCCGGCCTGGGCCAGACCTCTGGTGACTCCCGCGCCGTCACCGGCGGCAAAAAAGTTGGGCAGGGCGGTCTCCAGCTCCTGGGTGAGCTGGAGGCGGGCGGAGTAGAATTTCACCTCAGCGCCATAAAGGAGGGTGTCGTAGTTGGCGGTGCCGGGGGCGATTTTGTCCAGCTGGTAGATCATCTCGATCAGGTCGTCCAGCTGACGCTTGGGCAGGGTGAGGGACAGGTCCCCCGGGACGGCGGCGGTGAGGGTGGGCCGGACGGTGGATTTGCCCATGCGGTGCTCATTGGTGCGCCGGCCCCCGACAAGGTCGCCAAAGCGCTGGACCAGCACGCCCCCGGCCAGCATGTTGGACAGAGAGGCCACGTGCTTGCCGTAGCGGTAAGGCTCGTTAAAGGGCTTGGTAAACCGGTTGGAGACCAACAGGGCGAAGTTTGTGTTCTCTGAGCGCAGGGCGGGGTCGGCGTAGGAGTGGCCGTTGACGGTGTTGATCCCCTCCACATTTTCTGCCACCACGTGGCCATAGGGATTCATGCAGAAGGTGCGCACGCTGTCACCGTACCGCTTGGTGCGGTAGACAAGCTTGGACTCGTAGACCACATCGGTGATATGCTCAAAGATGACAGCGGGAAGCTCCACCCGCACGCCGATATCCACTTGGTTGTTCAGCAGCTCCAGCCCCAGATTTTTGCACTGGTTGGAGAACCACTCCGCTCCGGACCGGCCGGGAGCGGCGATGAGGTACTTGCAGGACACCTCGCCCCCGCGGGTCAGGAGGAGGCGGTAGCGATCCCCGGCCGTTTCAATGGAAGCTACCTCGGTGTTGAAGGCGAACTCCAGCTTGTTCATCAGGCCCTCGTAGATATTGGTGAGGATGCGCAGGTTGTTCTCGGTGCCGAGGTGCTTGCAGCGGGCCTGAAGAAGATGAAGATCGAAGGCCAGGGCCCGGCGGGCCAGCTGGCGGGCGGCGTCGCTCTCGGTGGAGAAGACCTCGGTGGTGGCGCCGTGAGCGATGTTGACGGAGTCCACATAGTCGATGAGGGACATGACCTGGGTCGGCTCCATAAAATCGGTGAGCCAGCCGCCGAACTGGGTGGTGAAATTAAACTTTCCGTCGGAGAAGGCGCCGGCCCCCCCAAAGCCGCACATGGTGTGGCACACGGGGCAGTGGACGCACTCTTTCACCTTGCCGGCCACGATGGGACAGCTGCGGTGGTAGATGTCCGCCCCCTGGTCCAGGGCCAGAACTTTCAGCTCAGGGTGGAGATGGGCCAGCTCATAGGCGGCGAAGATGCCCGCCTCGCCGCAGCCCAGGATGACAACGTCGTATCTGGCGTTCATTTAGGGTGCTCCTCCTTTTGTATCATATGGGATTGAGTATACCATAGTTTTGGACAAAAGGCAACGGCCCGCCGGAGAGGGCAGGCCGTTTACGAGACACACTTCAATTTATTTTTCGTCAGATACAGACTGCCGGCGGCCGCAAACACGCAGACGATCAAGAGTGCAAACCAGAAACACGGCGTGGCGGTACACATCGAGGTATCAACGTTTATCTTGCCGGTAATATTGTTCTGGATCGGCCAGGTAAAAAAGGTGTACAGATAAATCGCCGGAAAGGACAGCAGGCTCAATTCCAACAGGACGTCAGAGCGTACGCCCAGGGAGCCGTGCCTTACATAGAAGACAATGTAGGCCACTGGAATCAGGATCCAGGGGTTCCCCAATAATAGCCCGTTACTTGGGCGTCGAAGGTGAACCAGGGCATGACCACAGAGGCCAGCACCAGCGCGCCGCTGAGATAAAACGCCTTTTTATACGAAAAACCATGACCTCGCTTCCTATTGTGGATACGTTCAGCTTTTTTCCTGGAAACTGGCGCCGCAGCTGCGGCAGGTGACGGTGATCTTGCCTCTCCCCCGGGGGACCCGCAGCCGCTGGCCGCAGCTGGGACATTTGAAGTAGACGTGTTCTTTGTCCCGGCGGATGTTCCGGCGCATATGGAACCAGCTGATCACCGGGCCGGCAGCCTTCATGAATTTGGCGTTTTCCGCACGGCGGCGCGGAATGTTGCGGGAGAGCAGGCGTAGCAGCGTGACGGCCAGGAGGACAAAGCTGATGAAATAGAGCGGCTCCGCATGGGTGAACAGGAAGAGGAGATAAAGCAGCAAATAGAGACCCATCAGGAACAGATTCAACGGATCGTTCCCGTAGCGGCCGTACATAAATCGCTGAATCGCGTTGCGGATCATAGGATGCCTCCTTGCATGGACGGGGACGGCAGGCGAGACCGCCTGCCAATATACTTTTCTATGATAACGCCTGACAGAAGCGCCGTCAAGGAGGTATTCGTAAACAATATGTAAATTCCGACGGGGCGTGCCGAACGGGCGGAAATGCTTGCACTGGGGCGAAAGTTGGTTTATACTGTTGATATCACTCGATGATCAGGAGGGCGGCTATGAATCGCATTGATAAGGAGAATTACTATCTGGATATTGCGGAGACGGTGCTGGAGCGCTCCACCTGCCTGCGCCGGTGGTATGGGGCCATTATTGTGCAGCATGACGAGATTGTCTCAAGCGGCTATAACGGCGCCCCCCGGGGACGGAAAAACTGCATGGATCTGGGCTACTGCACCCGGGAGGCTATGAATATTCCCTCCGGGGAGCGGTATGAGCTGTGCCGCTCCGTACATGCGGAGGCAAACGCCATTATCTCCGCCGCCCGCAGCGAGGTGTTGGGCGCGACGCTGTATATGGCATGCAAGGACCCTAAGACCGGGGAGCTGATTCCCGGGTCTACCTCCTGCTCCATGTGCCGCAGGCTGATTATCAATGCCGGCATTGAGCGGGTAGTGATCCGCAACACGAAGACGGAGTATTCTGTGGTGCATGTGGAGGACTGGATCCGCGAGGATGATTCCCTGCCTCCCCATAGCTGAAAATTCAATAAACTGATACGCCGGCCCCCGTTACAGCGGGGGCCGGCGTTTGACGCTTGAAAAGATTCGTTATGGGGAGGACGCCCTGAGACGCTCCAGCACCATGCGGTAGCCGCCGGAGCCGTAGCGCAGTTCAGTGTTGACCCGGGTGATGGTGGAGCTGCTGGTGGCAATCTCAGCCCGAATGGCCTCGTAGGTTTTGCCATCGGAGAGCATACCGGCCACCTGGAGGCGCTGGGCAAAGGCAGACAGCTCCTGCACAGTGAGCAAATCGCCAAAAAAGCGGTAGCATTCATCCAGGTCCTGAAGGGATAAAATGGCGTGAAACAGCTGATCGATGGATTCACTGCGGTCATTGCGTATGCGAGGCATGAAGAAACAGCCCTCCTTGCTTCAAAGCTTAAAGCGTGAGTGCCACAGGGGAATCCAGGGTGACTGGGCCGCCGATATAGGCATGGACAGCCCCGCCGTCCCGGCGGTCAATGGTGACTCGGATTGTACCGGCAGGCTGGATGTAGTCCCGGACGAAGGGGCCGTCCGGAGCGAACCGGCTCTGAACGGCAGCGGCGGCCAGGGAGCCGGAGCCGCAGCTGCCCTCCCACACCAGGCTGTCCGCCGCGGGTACCTTGACCAGGGGCGTTATGGTCCCGTTTCGGCTGTCCAGAAAGATCACTCCATAGGCCTCCAGACCTGGGAGACGCTGGAACAGCGGCTCAGCCGCCATGAAAAATTCCAGGCAGGGGGAGACATCCTCCACCACAAAGTGGGCGATGCCGCCCAGATCCACCAGGAAGCCGGAGCGGCCGGCCGCCTCCGCAGAGAGGACAGAGCGGGGAAGGGGCATACCGGCCCGGGCGGAACGGCTGGTCCAGTCCACATCTACGGTGACGGGGCCAGGGCAGCCGCTGACCTCTACCAGGACCTGGCTGAGACCCCCCAGCCGCTGAGCGGTGAGCATGCCAAAAGCCCGGGTGGCATTGCCGCAGAACTCCCCGCCGGCCATCTCCATGCGGCCCTGGCCCCCTTGGAGAGGGGGGCACAGGAAGCCCACCTGCTCTACGTTGGAGCCGGGCAGAGACATAAGTCGGGCGGCAACATCTGCCCGGTCCCCAGAGGGGACCGGGTCCAGGACGAAGAGGGTGATATTGCCCGCCGGGTTGGCACGCAGAACGTTCAGCCGCATGGCTTACTGGAAGTCAGGGATGTGCTCCTTGACGATAGCCAGCAGCTCGCCGCTGCGGATCATTTTCTCCACCTCCAGGATGTCAGGCCAGATCTCCCGGTCGATCTCGTAGAAGTCCACCTTCTCACGGACATGCTTCAACAGCGCCTCATGGACTGGGGCGATGCCCTGGCCATGGGTGTTCAGCTGGCGGCGGATATCAATGGCCTGGCAGGCGGTGAGCAGCTCGTCGGCCAGCACGGAGAAGGTGTTCTGGACGATCATGCCCGCCTTGCGTCCGGCGGTGGTGCCCATGGAGACAATGTCCTCCTGGTTGGCGGAGGAGGGGATGGAGTCCACGCTGGCGGGGTGAGCCAGCACCTTGTTCTCTGACACCATGGAGGCGGCGGAATACTGCACGATCATAAAGCCGGAGTTGACGCCGGGCTTGGTGGTGAGGAAGGGGGTCAGGCCGTTGGACAAAGCGGCGTTGACCATCCGCTCGGTGCGCCGCTCAGAGGCGTTGGCGATCTCGGAGCAGGCGATACCCAGGGTGTCGAAGGGGATAGCCATGGGCTCTCCGTGGAAGTTGCCGCCGGAGATGACAGCTTCGTCCTCCAGGAAGATAAGGGGGTTGTCGGTGACGGCGTTGAGCTCGATCTCAACCTTGTCCCGGACATAGTCCAGAGCGTCGCGGACGGCGCCGTGAAGCTGGGGGATGCACCGCAGAGCGTAGGCGTCCTGCACCCGGTCCTTCTGGCAGTTGTCCAGAATCTCGGAACCGGCCAGCAGCTTGCGCATGTTCTCGGCCACCAGCATCTGACCCTTCTGGCCGCGGACCTGATGGATGCGGGGATCGAAGGCGTTGCGCAGGCCGGTGAGGCCCTCAAAGTCCATGGAGCCGATGACATCGCCCAGCTGGGCGGCGCAGATGGTGTCATACAGGGCCAGAGAGCCCACGGAGGTCATGGCGCAGGTGCCGTTGGTCATGCCCAGGCCCTCTTTGCAGACCAGGGTGTCCAGGGTGGCGATGCCCGCCTTGGCCATGGCATCGGCGCCGGACATCAGCTCGCCCTTGAAGTAGGCCTGTCCCTTGCCCAGCATGGGCAGAGTCATGTGGGCCAGAGGGGCCAAGTCGCCGGAGGAACCAAGAGAGCCCTTCTGGGGGACCCAGGGATGGACGCCTGCGTTGAGCATCTGGATCATCATTTCTACCAGCAGGGGGCGTACACCGGACACGCCGCCGCACAGGGCGTTGGCCCGGAGGAGGAGCATGCCGCGGACCACCTCCTCGGCGTAGGGGTCGCCCGCGCCGGTACAGTGGCTGAGGATCAGGTTGGTGGACAGCTGGTTGCTCATCTCCTCGGGGACGGCGACCTTCTGGAAGTCGCCAAAGCCGGTGGTGATGCCGTAGGCCACCCGGCCCTCCTCAGCGATCTTTTCGGCCAGGGCACGGGACTTCTTCATGGCCTCCAGGGCGGAATCAGCCAGCTCTACAGAGGCGTTATACCGGGAGACGGCGACAAAGGACTCCAGGGTGAGGCTGTGGCCGTCGAGGACGACATGCTTGATGGCGGAAGGATTCATAATCATGGCAAATTACCTCTCTTAATATTTATTTCATCCGGCTGTGGCCGGGAAATTACAAAAGAAGGGGCGGCCCCCAAAAGGGGGGTCCCTTTGGAGGCCGCCTGGGTTTTCACTCAGGATAGGCTGCTAGCACCGTCCTGAAAGGGGAAATAAAGGATCTTTTTAGATGAACTGGGAGAAGATGATAGCGGCCAGCATCAGGGGGATATTGAAGTGGATGAAGGTGGGAACGCAGGTATCCCAGATATGGTTGTGCTGACCGTCGGCGTTCAGGCCGGACGTGGGGCCCAGAGTGGAATCGGAGGCGGGGGAGCCGGCGTCGCCCAGAGCGGCGGCGGAGGACATCAGTAGGATGGTGGCGGACAGGGAGAAGCCCATGCGCTGGCACAGGGGTACATACAGCAGGGCCAGGATGGGGATGGTGCTGAAGGAGGAGCCGATGCCCATGGTGACCAGCAGACCGATGAGGGTGATCATGGTGGCAGCGATGATCTTGTTGCCACCCATCACGCCGATGGCGGCCTCAACCAGCGCGTCCACAGCCTGGGTGGCGTTGATGACCTCGGCAAAGCCGCCGGCTACCAGCATCACGATGGCAACCATGCCCATGATCTTGATGCCACCAGTGAACTGGTCGTCGATTTGGTTCCATTTCACGGCCTGGCCGATAAACATAACCACAAGGCCGGCCAGGGCGGACAGAGCCAGGGACTCCCACTGGATCTGTACCACGACCACCACCAGGATGGCCAGGATGGTCACGGCGTGGGCCATGGTGAACTTGTCGCTCACAGCGTCGGAGGCGGTGGTGTCGGCGGCCACATTCTTATACTCGCGGGGCTTGCTGTAGGTGACGAAGATGGCCAACAGCAGACCGATGAGCATGGCCAGCGCCAGGATCCAGTTGACCTTGGCCACATCGCCCACCTCGGCGGCCCAGCCATTGTCGGTCAGGTTCTTGGAGATCAGGCCCATGAAGATGGAGCCGAAGCCGAAGGGGATGGCAATGTAGGGGGCCTTCACGCTGAAGCACAGCGAACAGGCGGCGGCGCGGCGGTCGATCTTCAGGTCGTTGAACAGGGACAGCAGGGGCGGGATCAGGATGGGGATAAAGGCGATGTGCACGGGCACCAGGTTCTGGGAGAAGCAACCCACGCCGGCGATGATGAGTAGCACAATCTTGCCGTTGCGGCCCATGACCTTGGACAGCTTTTTGGAGAACATATCCGCAAGGCCGCTGGTGGCGATGGCGGTGGCAAAGGTGCCCAGCAGGATGTAGGACAGGGCGGTGTCCGCGTTCCGGCTGAAGCCGGAGCAAAGCAGGCTCATAGCTGTGGGAATGTCGATGCCGCCGATGAGGGCGCCGACCAGGGCGGAGATGATCAGGGACATCAGCACGTTCAGCTTGAACAGACACAGAACGCACAGGACGACCACGGAGACCAATACCGGATTGGTGATAATTTCCATGAAATATGTACCCCTCTTTCTTATTTTTTCCTCTTCCATTGATTTCGAGACGACCCTGAGTCTCTCCCGGGCTGGGGCGTGCCTGTTCCGGCGGGGAACTGCTTGCGCGGCGGCAGCCGCCGCGGCCTTCAAACGAATACGTTTGAAGAAACACAATTCCAAACAGGGCGGGCTAGCACCGCCGGAGCGCCGGAACATGCGGGGGAGGGAGAGTCCTTCTCAAGGGAGGACTCGATTGTTTTTATCATACCATAGACAGTGGTTAAAATCAACAAAAAAATTGGTGAAATAGAAAAGTTGCTTGTGGAGTATCACGGTCGATTGCTGATGAACTGGTGAAGCAGTGTAATAAATCAAAAAAGAATCCTTGTGAGAGAAGGGATTGGAGGCCCGGCAGATGGGGAGGTTTTGTGAAGGGGGCGCCAAAGCCGGTTTTACTTTAAGAAATAAAGTGTTTGTCCTGATGTGAGAAAAAAATGTTGTTTACTGGATTTGGTTTGTACGCTATAATGAGGGTAGTTAAAAGATCCGGGACGGATAAAATTTTTTAGAAAGCAGGAGGCCCACCGAAATGAGCATCAAATCTGATATTGAGATCGCCCAGGAGCACACCCCAAAGCGCATTACCGAGATTGCGGCGGCGGCCGGCATCGACGAGAAGTATCTGGAGATGTACGGCAACTACAAGGCTAAGATTGACTACAAGCTGCTCCAGGAGACTACCGCCCCCGACGGCAAGCTGATTCTGGTTACCGCCATCACCCCCACCCCCGCGGGCGAGGGCAAGACCACAACCTCTGTGGGTCTGGCCGACGGCCTGCGGAAGATTGGCAAGAAGTCCGCCGTGGCCCTTCGGGAGCCCTCGCTGGGTCCTGTGTTCGGCGTGAAGGGCGGCGCCGCCGGCGGCGGCTATGCCCAGGTGGTGCCCATGGAGGACATTAACCTGCACTTTACCGGCGACTTCCACGCCATTGGAGCGGCCAACAACCTGATGGCCGCCTTGCTGGACAACCACATTCAGCAGGGCAACGCCCTGGGCATCGACGTGAAGCAGATCACCTGGAAGCGGGCCGTGGACATGAACGACCGCCAGCTGCGCCACATTATCAACGGCCTGGGCGGCAAGATGCAGGGCGTGCCCCGGGAGGACGGCTTTGAGATCACCGTGGCCAGCGAGATTATGGCCGTGCTGTGTCTGGCCAGCTCTATCACCGACCTGAAAGAGCGGCTGGGCAGGATGATTGTAGCCTATACTTACGAGGGCAAGCCGGTGACCGCCCACGACCTGAAGGCGGAGGGGGCCATGGCCGCCCTGCTGAAAGACGCGATGAAGCCCAACCTGGTGCAGACCCTGGAGGGCACCCCCGCCTTTATCCACGGCGGGCCCTTCGCCAACATCGCCCACGGCTGCAACTCGGTGATGGCTACCCGGATGGCCCTGAAGATGGGGGACTACGCCGTGACTGAGGCGGGCTTCGCCGCCGACCTGGGAGCGGAGAAGTTTATCGACATCAAGTGCCGAAAAGCGGGGCTGAAGCCCTCCGCAGTGGTGATTGTGGCCACCGTGCGGGCGCTGAAGTATCACGGCGGCGTGCCCAAGCCGGAGCTGAACAGCGAGAACCTGGAGGCCCTGGAGAAGGGACTGCCCAACCTGCTGCAGCATGTGGACAATGTGAAGAACGTGTACGGCCTGCCCTGCGTGGTGGCTATCAACGCCTTCCCCACCGATACCGAGGCGGAGCTGAAGCTGGTGGAGAAGAAGTGCAACGAGCTGGGCGTGAACGTGGCCCTAAGCGAGGTTTGGGCCAAGGGCGGCGAGGGCGGCAAGGCCCTGGCCGAGGAGGTTGTGCGGCTGTGCGAGGAGCCCAACCAGTTCTCCTTTGTGTATGAGGAGAAGGCCTCCATCCAGGAGAAGCTGGACACCATTGTGAAGCGGGTGTATCACGGCGACAAGGTGGTGCTGACCGCTAACGCCAAGAAGCAGGCCCAGCAGCTGAGCGACCTGGGCTTTGGCGAGATGCCCATCTGCATGGCCAAGACCCAATACTCCTTCTCCGACAACGCCGCCCTGCTGGGCGCCCCCAAGGGATTCGAGGTGACGGTGCGCAACCTGAAGGTGTGCGCCGGCGCGGGATTCATCGTGGCTCTGACCGGGGACATCATGACGATGCCCGGCCTGCCCAAGGTGCCCGCCGCAGAGCGGATTGACATTGACGAGAACGGCGTGATCTCCGGGCTGTTCTGATATAGAAGCAAAAACCCGGCCCGCTCCCTTTTAGGAGCGGGCCGGGTTTCGCCAAAGCAGAGGAAATTCCCCAGCCGCCTCCGCAGGCGGCGCCAATCCCCTTTCGCAAGGGGACATCAGGGATTGGAGGGTAATGGAGGCGGCGGCGGCTCCAACTCCGGCTCAGGGGCGGAGAGGTAGAGCTCCTCACACTGCTGCTGGGCCTGAATTAAAAGATTGATGGCCTCCTCGCTGGCCTGGAACAGGGTCAGGTACATCGCTTGATAATCTGGCATAAATACAACCACCCTGAGAGACAGCCTTTCGCGGCTGTCTCTTTCATTTCTCAGCGGGCCGGCCCAGAGGGGAGAGGCGAAGGAAAAGGGGAAATAAAGGAGAAATAACACGCCTCCCCCGCCCGGGACATTCCCGCCGAGACAAACAAAAGCGGCGCGGGATACGGAAAACCCCACACCGCATATCTTAGACACAAACCCATAAACCAGTACTTGTCAAGGACGAGATGTTCTGGTATAATAGGGGCTGGCGCAGCAATGCTGTTGTGTGGGTGCGTGTACACCCGCATAGGGACTTGGGGTGGGTTCAGCACCCCTTGTCCTGCCTCTATTTGCCTCGTGAGGGTATTGTAGCATATTCCGTTGAAGAAAACAAGACCTTTTTCGAAATAAAACCGGGCCGGTGCAGAATTCACCGGCCCGGTTTGAACTATTTGGGGAGAGGGACGTCCTTATACTCAAAGTAGGACCCCAGCTCCACAGAGGTCTGGGAATCGCCGTAGCGCTTGATGGAGGCCAGGAGCTTATCCAGCTCCCGGGTGTCCTTTACGGCGAAGCGCATGAGGGCGTTGAGCTTGCCCACCAGATGGTGATGGGCGGTGATAGCGGGGGTATCCTGGCAGAATTTGCAGAATTGGCTGTACTTTTCCGGAAAGACGGCTACCAGAATGTAGCCGGTGAGATTGCTGGTGAGAAGGGTGCGGTCGATGCTGATAGAGAAATTTTTGATAACCCCCCGCTCCTCCATGCGGCGGATGCGCTCGGACACGGCGGGGGCGGTGAGGCCCACCTGATCGCCGATGGCTTTCAGGGTAGTGCGGCTGTCCTGCTGGAGGAGGTTCAAAATCTGATAGTCGGTGCGGTCCATCAGCCCACCACCACCGTGCCTTTCTTTATGACCGTTTTGACCAGATTGCTGCCCATGCGGTAGCAGATATAGTTCAAGTCAGGGGCGTCCCAGATGACCAGGTCACCCAGCTTGCCGGGCTCCACAGAGCCCACGTCACAGGCCCGGTCGATGGCGGCGGCGGCGTTGAGGGTGACGGCGGTGAGGACTTCCTCGGGGGTGAGCTTATATTTGAGACAGCCCAGGTTGATGACGAACTGGAGGTTGAGGCAGGGACAGGAGCCGGGGTTAAAGTCGGTGGCCATGGCCACGGGGACGCCGGCGGCGACCATATCACGGGCGGGGGCGAAAACCGCGCCCAGATAAAAGCTGGTGGCGGGGAGGAGGCAGGCGATAACGCCGCCCTTTGCCAGGCTGGCGATGCCCTCGGGGGGACAGACGATGAGGTGTTCGGCGGAGATGGCTCCGATCTGGCCGGCCAGCTGGGAGCCGCCGATGGCCTCAATCTCATCGGCGTGGATCTTGGGACGCAGGCCATATTTCAGACCGGCCTCCAGCACCTGACGGGACTCCTCCGCGGTGAAGGTGTCGGCCTCGCAGAACACGTCGCAGTATTTGGCGATGCCCTGGTCCTTTACCTTGGGGATCATCTCCTGGCAGACCAGACGGATGTACTCGGCCCGGTCGGCCTTGTACTCGGCGGGGACCAGGTGGGCCCCCATGAAGGTGGCGACGATATCCATGGGGTGGCGGTCGTTCAGGTTTTTGATGACCTGGAGGGCCTTCAGCTCGTGCTCGGTGGCCAGGCCGTAGCCGCTCTTAGCCTCGCAGGTGGTGACGCCGAAGGACATCATCTCGTCCAGGGCACGGGCGGCCTTAGTGGTCAGCTCCTCCTCGGTGGCGGCCCGGGTGGCATTGGTGGTGGACTGGATGCCGCCGCCGGCGTTTTGGATCTCCAGATAGGTCTTGCCGTGGAGCTTCATGCCCAGTTCGTTCTGCCGCCAGCCGCCGAAGATGAGATGGGTATGGGCGTCCACCAGGCCGGGCGTGACCAAGTTGCCCTGGGCGTCGATGATCCGGTCCGCCGCGGGGGCGGGGCCGGTCCCTACTTGGGAGATGAGGCCGTCTTCCATCAGGACCCAGGCGTCTTTGAGAACTTCAAGCTTCCCCTGGTCCGGGCCGCTTTTGGGGCCGCTGCCCCGGGGGGTGGCCAGCGTGCCGATGTTGGTTACGATCACTTTGCTCATGGCTGCTCATTCCTTTCCAAAAAGAGGGGGCGTTCTGCAACGTCCCCTCTGAAATCATCTCGCGGTGAAGGTTCAGCCCTTCATGCCCTTGACGGCCTCAGCCACGAGGGCGTCGTCAGCCAGATAGGGCATGGTGATGTGGTCCTGACCGGCGTACAGCTCGTTGTACTCAGCCACGGTGGTCATGGAGTTGGGATTGCCGGCCCAGTTGCGGCGGGAAACGCCGATCATGGTGTCCCAGGGCATAGACATCTTCAGGATGGTGTCCACCCGCTCGGAGCCGTCCAGCACCATGCCAAAGCCGCCGTTGATGGCCTTGCCGATGCCGGTGCCGCCGCCGTTGTGCAGGGCGATAAGGCTCATGCCCCGGGCGGCGTTGCCCGCGTAGCACTGGGTAGCCATCTCGGCCATGATGTTGGAGCCGTCCTTAATGTTGGAGGTCTCACGGAAGGGGGAGTCGGTTCCGCCGGTATCGTGGTGGTCGCGCCCGAGCATGACGGGGCCAATCTCGCCGTTTCTCACCATCTCGTTAAACTTCAGGGCGATGTTCATGCGGCCCATGGCGTCCTGGTACAGGATGCGGCACTGGGTGCCCACCACCAGCTTGTTCTTCTTGGCGTCGCGGCACCAGACATAGTTGTCATAGTCCTGATAGCGGCGGTTGTGGGCCTTGATGTACTCGGCGGCGGCGGCGTCGGTCTTGTCCAGGTCCTCGGGATTCCGGGACAGGCAGCACCAGCGGAAGGGGCCGTAGCCGAAGTCGAACAGGCAGGGACCGAGAATGTCTTCCACGTAGGAGGGGAAGATAAAGCCGTCCAGGTCGTTCTCGCCGTTTTTGCAGATGGACTTGACCCCAGTGTCGTATACGGCCTTGAGGAAGCTGTTGCCATAGTCGAAGAAGTAGGTGCCCTTGTCGTGGAGCTTGCAGATCATCTCATAGTGGTGCTGGAGCGTTTTGTCAACCAGCTTGGCGAAGCCCTCGGGGTCCTTGTCCAGCATGTCGGTGCGCTGCTGGAAGCTCAGGCCCTGGGGGCAGTAGCCGCCGTCATAGGGCACGTGGCAGGAGGTCTGGTCGGAGAGCAGATCCACATGGATGTTGTTGTCATAGACATACTCCAGCAGATCTACGATGTTGCCGTGGTAGGCCACAGCGCAGGGCTGCTTGCTGGCCTGGTGCTCCTGGGCGATTTTCACAGCCTCGGCCAGGTCGCCGGTGCGGTGGCTCACCCAGCCCTGGGTGTAGCGGGTCTCGATGCGGGAGTCGTCCACCTCGGCGATAATGGAGGCAGCCCCGGCGATCTCAGCGGCCTTGCCCTGGGCGCCGGACATGCCGCCAAGACCGGCGGAGATGAACAGGCGGCCGGCCAGATTGCCGTCCTCGGGGATGCCCAGCTTCAGGCGGCCGGCGTTGAGCAGGGTGTTGAAGGTGCCGTGGACAATGCCCTGGGGACCGATGTACATCCAGCCGCCGGCGGTCATCTGGCCATAGTTGGCCACGCCGATGGCGGCGGCCCGGTTGAAGTCCTTCTGGTTGTCGTACATGCCAACCATCAGGCCGTTGGAGATGATGCAGCGGGGGGCCAGCTTGTGGCTGTGGAACAGGCCCAGGGGATGGCCGGACATGACCACCAGAGTCTGCTCGTCGGTCATGACCTCCAGGTACTTCTTGATCAGCCGGTACTGCATCCAGTTCTGGCAGACCTGGCCGGTTTCGCCGTAGGTGACCAGCTCATAGGGGTAGAGGGCGATGTCGAAGTCCAGGTTGTTGTCGATCATCACCTGGAAGGCCTTGGCCTCGGTGCAGTTGCCCTTGTACTCCTCGATGGGCTTGCCGTAGAGCTTGCCGGCGGGGCGGAAGCGGTAGCCGTAAATGCGGCCGTGCTCCTCCAGCTCCTGGGCAAATTCCTTGGCCATCTGGGCGTGATGGTCGGGGTGGATATAGCGCAGGGCGTTCTTGATGGCCAGAGCCTTGTCGGCCTGGGACAGGTGGGACTCACGGCGGGGGGCCCGGCGGTAACCCTCCTCAAAGGCGGGATACTCAGGCAGGTCATAGTCCAGCTTGATGGTCATGGCGTCTGCGAGATTCATAGGTGGTTCCTCCATTTCTTAAAAATATTAAGTGTTTAGCTGGGAACTGCTTTCTATGTATTGTATTTTACCAAAATCATGGTAAAATGAAAAGCACTTGTATGATATAATTGCCATATAAAAAAGGTATGGAGGGTTTGCCGTGAACGTAAAACAGCTGGAGTATTTTGCCGCCGTGGCGGAGGCGGGAAGTATCTCGGGCGCGGCTCGGGAGCTCCATGTGGCCCAGCCGCCCATCAGCCGGCAGCTGGCGATGCTGGAGGATGAGTTGGGGGTTACCCTCTTCCTGCGCACGAATAAGGGGGTGGAGCTTACGGAGGCGGGGCGATGCCTCTATCAGCACAGCAGGCAGATGTTTCAGAGTCTGCGGGCTATGGCGGACAGCGTGCGGGATGTGAGCGCCGGGGTGCGGGGTCAGCTGAAGGTGGGGGTGATCTATTCCGATGTTCAGACTGCCACCAGCCTGCTGAAGGACTACCACCAGAAATATCCTCAGGTGGAGCTGTATGTCCGCATGGGGGCCCCTGGCGACCTGCTGGACGACTTGGGCCGGAGAGAGCTGCACATCCTGTTTCTGCGCAGCCAGTCAGAGCGCTCCTTCGGGCTGAGGGAGCTGGTGCTGGGGGAGGACCCGCTGGAGCTGGTGATGTGCCGGGAGACCGACCCCGCCCCAGGACAGGAGGCAGTGCCCATTCAGGCGCTGCGGGATGCGCCCCTGTGCCTGCTGCGCAGCGACGACCTGTGGGGCTACAGCCGGGACCTGCTGGGGGAGTGCCGCCGGGCGGGCTTTACCCCCAACGTGGCCTGCCAGTGCTATGACACTCCCATGGAGATGCAGATGGTGCAGGCGGGGTTCGGGGTCGGGTTTCTGCCCCGGTCTGTTGTGGCTGCCCACCCGGGCTCGCCGCTGTATACCAAGCCGGTGCTGGGATTTACAACAAAGTCCTACCCTATTTTGGTGTGGGAGGAGGATCCTTATCAGAGCGGGTGCGTGAAGCGCTTTTTGGAGCTGGCGGGAGAAAAAAAGCTGTAGAGGACGAAGGCTGCCCGCTACTTAATATTTTTAAGCGTTCTGACAAAAAAACCTTTGTCCGCTCATTGCTAATTTAGGACAGATACAATATAATAGTGGCACCTGAAAGAAGCACCTGCCGAAAATTATGATTAGGAGGAAATGTACAATGGCCAAACTTGTGGAATGTATCCCCAATTTCAGCTGCAGTAAGGAGAAGGATGAGGCCGCCTACAACGCCCTGGTGGAGGTGGCCAAGAGCGTGCCCGGCTGCACCCTCTTCGACGCCCAGACCGACGGCAACCACAACCGCTGTGTGTTTACCATGATCGGAGCCCCCGAGGCGGTAGAGGAGGTGGCGTTCCAGCTGGCAAAGAAGGCCGCTGAGGTCATCGACATGACCAAGCACGTGGGTGAGCACTCCCGCATGGGGGCCACCGATGTGATCCCCTTTGTTCCCACTATGGGCGTTACTGTGGAGGAGTGCGTGGAGATCACCAAGCGGCTGGGCCAGCGCATGTGGGATGAGCTGAAGATCCCCTCCTTCCTTTATGAGGACTCCGCCTCCGCTCCCCACCGCCGCAATCTGGCCGCCTGCCGCAAGGGCCAGTTTGAGGGCATGCCTGAGAAGCTGCTCCAGGAGGAGTGGGCCCCCGACTTCGGTGAGCGGAAGATTCACCCCACCGCCGGCATCACTGCCATCGGCGCCCGTATGCCCTTGGTGGCCTTTAATGTGAATCTGGCTACCTCCGATGTGGAGATCGCCAAGAAGATTGCCAAGGTCATCCGCGGATCCTCCGGCGGCTTCCGCAGCTGCAAGGCCATGGGCTTTATGCTGGAGGACCGGGGTATCGCCCAGGTGTCCATGAACATGGTCAACTATGAGGATACTCCCCTGAATGTGGTGTATGAGATGATCAAGTCCCTGGCTGAGCGGTATGGGACCTACATTGTGGGCAGCGAGGTAGTGGGCCTTACCCCTGCCAAGGCTCTGCTGGACTGCGCCGAACACTACCTGAAGCTGGAAAACTTTGACGCCCACAACCAGGTGATGGAGTACCACCTGGTGGGGATGGAATAAGGAGGAGGCAACATGAAGCTTGCTGAATTGACTACTGCCGGCTTTGCTGATCTGCTGGCCTCCGACGCCCCCGCCCCCGGTGGCGGCTCCGCCGCAGCCCTGGAGGGCGCCTTGGGCGCCGCCCTCACCGCCATGGTGTGCTCTCTGACCGTGGGTAAAAAGAAGTACGCCGAACATGAGGAACTGGCCAAGTCCGTTCAGGCCAGGGCCGCTGACCTGAAGGAACGCTTCGTGGACGTGATGGATCGGGACACTGAGGCCTTCAACGTGGTCAGCGCCGCTTTTGGAATGCCCAAGGCCACCGACGAGGAGAAGGCTGCCCGCTCTGAAGCGATTCAGGAGGGACTGAAGGGCTGCACCAAGACCCCCTTTGAGATGATGGAGCTGGCTGTAGAGGCTCTGGAGCTCACCGCGTCCGTGCTGGGCAAGAGCAACGACAGCGCTGCCAGCGACCTGGGCGTGTCCGCCCTGTCCCTGCGGGCGGCCATCCAGGGAGCCTGGCTCAATGTGCTGATCAACATCGGGAGCCTGAAGGATGCCGCCTTGGCTGAGGACTACCGGCAGAGGGGCGAGGCCCTGCTGGCCAAGGCCCTGCCTCTGGCTGATGAGATTTACAGCACCGTTGTGAGCCAAATGTAATCAAAAATAAGAACCTGGTCAGAGTAGGTACAGCGCGTCAAGTGCCATTGGATGGGAGGTTGCCAATGGACGAAGGGACGAAAAGCCCGCGTTGCTGTATCGCATCCGCTGCCATGGGGGAGTGCGCTCCTTTCATGGCAACACGCCGTGAAAGGAGCGTATTATTATGACAATCAACAAAAAGCGTTTTAACATCTATACCATCTGCATGATCGCACTGCTTACCGCAATGATGGTTCTGCTGAAACGGACCATCGCCATCGAGACCCCCTATATCAAGATTAACTTTGCGTCGCTGCCTATCATGCTGGGCGCTATGCTGTTTGGGCCTGTTGAGGGCATGGTGGTGGGCCTGCTGGGTGAGCTTATCGCTCAGATCACCGGTCCCTATGGGCTGGCCCCCACCACGGTGCTCTATGTGGCCCCCGCCGCCGTCCGCGGCGTTGTGGTGGGTATGGGCGCTCTGTGGTGCCGCCGAACCGGCAGGCGGATGGAGAGCAGGCCGGCGGTATGCTATGCTGTGGGCGTTGTCGGGGCGGTCCTCACCACTGTAGCTAACACCGTGAGTATATGGCTGGAAAGCGTGATGTATCACACTGAATTTATGGTGCATATCCCCTTCCTGCCCGCCCGGTTTGCCAACGGGATCATCACCGCTCTGGCTGTTACCACCGTCTGTATCCCACTGGTTCACGCCCTGCGCCGCAGCGGTGTGGTGAAATATACAGAGTGAAGAAAGGATTTGCGCTATGGAATGGAAGCTTCTCACCCAGGAGAACTATGTGACCACCGGCTGGTCCGGAGGGAGCACCACGCAGCTGTCCATTGCCCCGGAGGGAGCGGTATACGCCCAGCGAGATTTTCTGTGGAGGATCAGCTCCGCCGCTGTGGAACTGCCCCACTCTAAGTTTACTCCCCTGCCCGATTACGACCGGTTTTTGTCTGTGCTGGAGGGGGAAATACAGCTGAAAATCGACGCCCGGGAGCCATTCCCTCTGGTCCCCGGTGAGGTGGTGGCCTTTGACGGCGGTGCCCCGGTGGAGAGCTGGGGCAAGTGTGTGGACTTTAACCTGATGGTGCGCAAGGGCGCATGCAGGGGTGCGGTGAACGTGCTGAGCCGGGACGAATCCTTTGAGGAGGACTGGAACGCCGAGGGGGAGACACTGGCTGTCTACTGCGCCCAGGGCTGGGTGAGTCTGCCAGGTGTGGGCCTGCGGGCCCAGGCAGGACAGCTGCTTCTATGCCGGGCGGCGCGGGGCGGCCCGGTCAGGCTGACGGGCGGCGCGGGGCGGCTCATTCTGGTGTCCATCTGGGGTACAGAGAGGTGACCGGGCAGGAGGCGGCCCAGCTGGTCCATGAGAGGGCTTGGGTGGGCCAGAAGCCGGGGCTTGATCGCATCCGCCGGCTGTTAGGCCGGTTGGGTGACCCCCAGAAGGAGTTGAAATTTGTCCATATCGCCGGGTCAAACGGGAAGGGCTCCACTGCCGCCATGCTGGCCTCGGTGCTGACTGCGGCGGGGCTGAAAACCGGACTGTACACCTCACCACACCTGTGGCGGTTTAACGAGCGCTTCCAGGTGGACGGTGTGCCCATTCCGGAAGAGGACTTGGCGGACATTACCACCCGGGTGCTGGAGGCGGCGGAGGACGAGACCGAGTTTGAGCTGATGACCGCCATCGGGATGGTCTGGTTTCTGCGGGCGCAGTGCGATATTGTGGTGCTGGAGACCGGGCTGGGGGGGCGGTTGGACTCCACCAATGTCATCGACCGGCCCGAGGTGGCCGTCATTACCCACATCGGTCTGGAGCACACCGAGCTGTTAGGAGACACCCTGGACAAGATTGCCGCGGAGAAGGCGGGGATCATCAAGCGGGGCTGCGATGCGGTCCTCTATGAACAGGGCTTCGATCTCTATTGCTTGTTTAAAAACATCTGTAAATTCTGGGACAGCGGTCTAAGTATGACGGTCGACCCGGTAGTGCTGTCCTCCGGACTGGAGGGGCAGGTCTTTACCTACCGGGAGAAGGGGCCCTACCGCATCTCCCTGCTGGGAGAGTATCAGGTACGCAACGCCGCCGTTGTACTGGAAACTGTAAATGTGCTCCGAACCCAGGGGTGGAATATCTCGGAGGAGGCTGTTGTACGGGGACTGGCCCAGGCCCAGTGGCCCGGGCGGCTGGAGCTGGCCTGGAATTCCCCCAATGTGATTCTGGACGGAGGCCACAACCCCCAGTGCATGGAGGCTCTGGCCCGGTCTCTCCAAGGGCTGTACCCGGGAAAGAAGCTGATTTTCCTCACCGGCGTGCTGGCGGACAAGGATTGGAACGCCATGATGGGGGAGCTGCTACCCCTGGCCAAGAGGTTTTATACCATTACCCCGGAAAGCCCCAGGGCCCTGCCCGCTGTGGAGCTGGCCGCCTATCTGGAGCGCAAAGGGGGCAGGGCCATCCCCTGCGGGTCTGTCGGAGATGGACTGGATCAGGCGCTGGCGGCGGCAGAACCAGAGGATGTGGTGTGCGTCTGCGGGTCGCTGTATATGATTGGTGAGGCGCGGCACCTGCTGGGGCTGTGTTGACAGCGGAGAGGTTTCAGAATATGACACAGGGGCAGTTTGCTGCCGGGACTCCCTAAAAATAGAGAGAAAGGCGGAGATGGTATGCTTACTCCCGGAGAATTTGTCAATTTTTATGCCAAGATTGGGGCAAAAAAATGTGCCAACAGCACCGGGAAGCTGTTTCTGGCGGCGGTATTGGCAGGTTTTCTCATCGCCTCCGGTGCGGTGGCCGCTGGTACAGCCTCCTACGCACTGGATAACCCCTCAGCGGCCCGGGTGGTCAGCGGGCTGCTGTTCCCCTTTGGGCTTATCATGGTGATTATTACCGGGGCAGAGCTGTTTACCGGAAACTGCATGATTGCCATTTCACTGCTGGAGAAGAAAGCCTCTCTGGCCGGGATGGCCCGAAACCTGGTGATTGTCTATATTGGCAACATGTTTGGGGCTGTCTCTCTGGCGGCGGCGATGGCCTGCAGCGGGACTTTTTCAAACGGGGCTCTGGCGCTCTGTGTGATGCGCACCGCTGGGAACAAATGCGCCATCCCTTTTGGACGGGCGGTGATACTGGGGATTTTATGCAACATTCTGGTATGCGCCGGGGTGATGTGCTCCCTGTGCGGCAAGAGTCTGGCTGGCCGGGCCATTGGGGCGTTTGTTCCGGTGAGCTTCTTTGTAATCGGCGGCTTTGAGCACTGTGTGGCCAACATGTATTACATTCCGGCCGGGATTCTGGCGGCGGGTTTGCCCGGGGCGGCTCAGCTGGCCCTGGAGGGAGGAGTGGAGCTGTCCTCCCTGAATCTGGCAGGGTTTTTGTCCAATCTGATCCCGGTGACCATCGGTAATATTGTCGGCGGCTGTGGGTTTGGCGCTCTGATCTGGGCAACGCAGCGACCGGAAGCATGAAAAATTCCAGCCCATAATGGGCTGGAATTTTTTTGTCACTTTCTGGTGGGTACGTGCCAGATATCTCGGGCATAGTCCTGAATGGAGCGGTCGGCGGCGAAGATGCCGGAGCGGGCGATGTTGATGAGGGACATCCGATTCCAGCGGGAGCGGTCGGCGTAGGCCTCCAGGGTGCGGCGGTGGGCGTCGCAGTAGCTGGCAAAGTCGGCCAGCAGCATATACTCATCAGCCTGGCTGCCGCCGGCGCCAAAGAGCAGGCGGTTGGATAGGTCAGGATAGGAGACTTTGTCGCCAAAGCCAGCGCTGATCTGGTCAATGATCCGCTTTAAAGACTGGTCGTGGAGATAAATCTCATGGGGGCGGTAGCCTTCCCGTTTGCGCTGATTCACCTGGTCGGTAGTCAGGCCGAAGAGGAAGATATTTTCATCGCCCAGTTGCTGATGCATCTCTACATTGGCACCGTCCAGCGTACCGATGGTGAGGGCGCCGTTCATCATGAATTTCATGTTGCCGGTGCCGCTGGCCTCCTTGCCGGCGGTGGAGATCTGCTCGGAGATCTCGGAGGCGGGCATGAGTTTCTCGGCCAGAGAGACCCGGTAGTTCTCCAAAAAGACTACCTGGAGCCTGTTTTTACAGACAGGGTCTCTGGCGATCTGGACGGCCAGAGAGTTGATGAGCTGGATGATCTGCTTGGCCACATGGTAGCCGGGGGCCGCCTTGGCCCCGAAGAGGTAGGTTTGAGGGGTGAAGTCCATGTTGGGATTGTCACGCAGCTGGTTGTACAGGTGGATGATATGCAGCACATTGAGCAGCTGCCGCTTGTACTCGTGGAGGCGCTTGACCTGAACATCGAAGATAGCGTCGGTATTGAGGATAACGCCTGATTCCCGTCCCACCCAGGCGGCAAAGCGGCGCTTATTCTCCTTTTTGATATCCTCCAGACGCTGGAGAACACCCTTGTCGTCGGCGAACTTTTCAAAGTTCCGCAGGGCCTCGGGGTGGAGCAGGTAGGCATCTCCGCCGGCGCAGTCGCGGATGAGGGCGTCCAGCTTGGGATTGATCTGGGACAGCCAGCGGCGGTGGTCGATGCCGTTGGTGACGTTTTTGAACTTGCCGGGCTGGGCCTGGTAGGCGTCCCGAAAGACGTCCCGCTTTAAAATCTCGGAGTGGAGAGCAGACACGCCGTTGATGGTCTGGCAGGCGCAGACGCACAGGTTGGCCATGCGCACCTCGCCCCCCCAGATGATGGCCATGTGGGCAATTTTACCGGTGTCGCCTCCGTAGCGCCGCTCCAGTTCCTGCTGGTATCGGTTGGAAATTTCCTTTAAAATCTGCCAGATACGGGGGAGAAGAGTCTCGATGAGGGTCTGGGGCCAGCGCTCCAGAGCCTCAGCCAGGACGGTGTGATTGGTATAGCAGACGGCGTCGGTGACGATGTGCCAGGCCTCGTCCCAGCCGTAGCCCTCCTCATCAAGGAAGATGCGCATCAGCTCAGGGATGACTAGGGTGGGATGGGTGTCGTTGATCTGGATGACATGCTTGCGGGCGAAGTTGCGCAGAGTGCCATACTGGGCCTTATGCTGACGGACAATGGACTGGACCGTGGCGGAGACGAAGAAATACTGCTGCTTCAGGCGCAGGGACTTGCCCTCATAGTGGTTGTCGTCAGGGTAGAGGACCTTGGCGATGACCTCTGCCATGGCTTGCTGCTCCACCGCCTTCAGATATTCCCCCCGGGAGTAGAGGGACATGTCCACTGGCAGGGGGCTCTTGGCGTCCCAAAGGCGGAGGGTGTTGGTGTGGCGGGTCTGGTAGCCGGCGATCTCCATGTCCCGGGGGATGGCCAGAACAGCGGTGTAGCCGATGTGCTCAGGACGGTTTACGCCGTCCTCCCAGCGGTCTACAATCTGGCCGCCGAAGCGGACCTCCTGGGCCTCCTCCATCTTGGGGATGAGCCAGGCGTCGCCCAGCCCCAGCCAGTTATCGGCCAGCTCCTCCTGCTTGCCGTCAATGATCTTCTGCTTGAAAATACCCAGCTCATAGCAGATGGAGTAGCCAGTGGCGGGGATCTCCAGAGTGGTCATGGAGTCCAGGTAGCAGGCGGCCAGACGGCCCAGGCCGCCGTTGCCCAAGCCGGCGTCTGGCTCGGACTCAAAGAGATCGGAGGCGGAGAAGCCCATGTCCTCCAAAACATCTCTCAGGGTGTTCAGCACCCCCAGGTTGTAGGCGTTTTTTTCCAGAGAGCGGCCCATCAGAAATTCCAGGGACAGGTAGTGGACCTGACGCTGCTGCTGCTCCCAGACCCGGTTAATGGTATCCATGCGGCGGCGGGACATGATATCCCGCAGGACCAGGGCACAGGCCTTGAACATGTGGTTGTTGCTGGCGGTCTCCACGGTGCAGCCGAAGTTGCGCTGGAGCTTGCCGGTAATCATTTCAGTAAGCTGATTTTTATTGTACTCAGGGGAATGGTTCGTCATGAGCGATACCTCCTGTTTTAATTTGTCAAAGAGGGTTAAAACCTCTGCGATTATTGATTTTAACAGATTTTTATGACAGCGTCAACAATTGGAGAGAGAGAAAAAGCCCGCTTTGGAAAAGTTTTCCTGAAAAGAACGGAAACGGCTCCGTCCGGAGGGGACGGAGCCGTTGAAACACAGGAGAATCAGCCCAGAATACGGTTGTAGATGTCCAGGTACTGCTGGGCGGAATTTTTCCAAGAGAAGTCGGCGGACATGCCCTCTTTCTGAAGGCCGCGCCAGGCTTTTTTGTCGTTGTGGTACAGATCCACCGCCTCCCGGAGGACCCATACCATGTCGCCGGCGCTGATGTTGGAGAAGGTAAAGCCCCGTCCGGTGCCCTCGTACTTGTTGTAGGGGGTGACGCTGTCTCGCAGGCCGCCGGTTTCCCGCACGACAGGGATGGTGCCAAAGCGCATGGCGATCATTTGGCTCAGGCCGCAGGGCTCAGATACAGAGGGCATGAGGAACAGGTCAGCCCCGGCGTAGATCATGTTGGACAGGGGGGCGGAGTAGGTGAGCTGGGCGGAGAAGCGGCCGGGGTACTGGTTCTGGGCGTGGCGGAAAGCCTCTTCATACTGCCAGTCGCCAGTGCCCAGAACCACCATCTGCACGTTCATGTCCATAATGTTGTGGAGGGCATCGGTGACCAGGGAGAAGCCCTTATGACCCACCAGGCGGGAGACGCAGGCGATGAGAGGGATATCAGGGTTGTCCTGGAGGCCGACGGCCTGCTGGAGTGCTGCTTTGCAGGCGGCCTTGCCCTTCAGGAGAGTCTTCTGGGTGTAGTTGGCGGCAAGGCCGGGCATGGAAGCGGGGTCGTAGAGGGTGGTGTCGATGCCGTTGAGGATGCCCTCCAGCTTACCGCTCTGCTGGTTGATCACCCCGTCCAGCCCATGGGCGTAGAAGGGAGTGCGCAGCTCCTGGGCATAGGTGGGAGAGACAGTGGTGACAAAGTTGGAGGCCATGATTGCCCCCTTCATCAAATTTACGTCCCGGTGGTAGGCCAGCATCCCCTCGTTAAAATAGCTGCGGTCCAGGCCAATGACATCCTGGAGGACCTGGTCGCCGTAGCGACCCTGATACTCGATGTTGTGGATGGTGAACACCGTACGGGCTCCAGCCAGCTCGGGGACGCGGTATTTCTCCTCCAGCAAGTAGACGGGAACCAGAGCGGTCTGCCAGTCGTTGCAGTGGATGACGTCAGGGGACCAGCCCAACTGGCCGGGGGTTTCCACCACGGCCCGGGAGAAATAGGCATAGCGCTCGCAGTCGTCAAAGTGGCCGTAGAGCTGCCAGCGCTTGAAGTAATATTCGTTGTCAACAAACCAGAAAGTGACACCCTGATATTCCGCCTCGAAGACGCCGCAGTACACCTGCCGCCAGGCCAGGGTGACGTTGAAGTATTTCAGGAAGGTCATTTTGGAGCGCCAGTCCTCGCTGATTCCCTCATACAGGGGGAGGATCACCTTGACCTCGTGGCCCTCGGCCGCCAGGGCCTGGGGCAGGGAGCCGGCGACGTCGGCCAGCCCGCCGGTTTTGATGAAGGGGGCGGCCTCAGAGGTGGCGAAAAGAATTTTCATAATTAGTCCTCTCTTCCTATTTGGGATTTTGTTACAGACGCCCTCCCTTTACGAGGAGGGCGCCTGTGAACCAGATCAGACGACAGAGCCCTTGGCGATGGCCAGGGGATAGGTTGCGTGGCCCATAAGCATGCGGCTCTCATTTACGGTTACGTCCTTGTCGGCGATTACATAGGACAAAGAGGCACCGGCCTTGACCACCGTGCCCTGCATGAGCACACTGTTGGACACCTTGGCGCCCTTTTCCACCACAACGCCGCGGAAGAGGATGGAGTTTTCCACCTCGCCTTCCACCTGGCAGCCGTCGGCTACCAGGGAACAGGAGGACCGGGACTCGGGCCCATAGTAGGTGGAGGGGTTGGACTGATCCTTGGTGCGGATGGGGCGGGCGGGGTTGAACAAATCGGCCCGGACCGCCGGGTCCAGCAGCTCCTTGGAGCGCTGGAAGTAGTCGCCCACCGACTGGAAGCGGCCCGCGTAGCCCTTATGGATGTAGGGCATCATTTTTAGGGATTTCATACGGGGCTGAAGTACACCGCGGCTGAAGTTGCTCACATCGTGAGCGGAGCAGTAGTTTACCATGTCCATCAGCAGGCGCTTGGAGAGAATATAGACCTCCAAAGACTCCAGTGCCTTATCCACAGAGGTGGGGTGGACGGACAGGTCGGTAATACGGCCCTCCTCACTGACCTCCACATACTCGGAGAACTGAGGGGCCCCCTTCAGGGTGGGGGTGCAGACGATGGTGATATCAGCCCCGGAGTTCCGGTGCTGTTCAAAGACTTCGTTGACAGGCAGGTTGATGGCCATGTCGCCCCAGGCCAGCAGGACGTAGTCCTGACGGATGTCCTCCAGGTAATCGTAGACGCCGGCCAGGGCCTCCATGCTGCCACGGTATTCGCCCTGACCCAGCTCGGTATAGCTGAAGGGGGGCAGGATGCGCAGGCCGCCGTGCTTGCGGCTCAGATCCCAGTCCTTGCCGGAGCCCAGATGATCCAGCAGGGACTGGTAGCTCTGGTGGACCACCACGCCTACATCGGTCATGCCGGCGTTGACGCAGTTGGAGAGCATAAAGTCGATGAGGCGGTACCGGCCGCCAAAGGGCAGGGAGCAGGTGTTGCGCGGGCGGGTCAGCTCGCCCAGATTGGCGTCGGAACGGTATGCGAACAGAATTCCGTGGATATCATTCATACCTGCTCACCTCCTTTCACATCTTCGCGGATCATGGCCTTTGGCGGGACGGACGCCTTCTCGCCAACGGTGACTCCGCTGGCCACCACGGCGATACCCCAGTTTTCGCCGCCGTCGGGGGCGGAGCCCACACAGGCTCCGGCTTCAATGGTGGCGTTTTCAGCCACAATGGAGTAGTAGATTTTGGCTCCCTCCTTCACGGTGGCCCCGGGCATGAGGATGGAATACTGAATGTCGGCGCCTTTTTCCACAGTGACGGAGTTGAAGAGCACGGAATTCGCTACGCTGCCGTCCACCTGGCTGCCGCC
The DNA here is from genome assembly GCA_947073765.1 of uncultured Bacillota bacterium. Lineage (GTDB taxonomy): Bacteria > Bacillota > Clostridia > Oscillospirales > Oscillospiraceae > Lawsonibacter. Next base: position 96,056 of record CAMTMZ010000003.1, read on the forward strand.
GGTGACCATAGAGTGGGAGATGACGGCGTCCGGGCCGGTGACGTGGGGGGGCTTGATGGGGGTGCGGGCGTAAATAGGCCAGCTGTCGTCATACATATCCAGACCGCTGCTGCTGCCGGCCAGAAGGTCCATGTTGGCGTCCCACAGCGAGTCGATGGTGCCTACGTCCTTCCAGTATCCGGCAAAGCGGTAGGCCATCAGCTTTTCTCCGGCGCCCAGCATATTGGGGATGATGTTTTTGCCAAAGTCGTTGGAGGAATTGGGATTGGACTCATCGTCGATGAGGTACTTACGCAGCTTGGACCAGGTGAACACATAGATACCCATAGAGGCCAGATTGCTCTTGGGCTGGGGGGGCTTCTCCTCAAATTCATAGACCTTGTCGTCTGACTCCACGTTCAGGATACCGAAACGGGTGGCCTCCTCCATGGTGACCTCCAGAACGGAGATGGTGCAGGCAGCCCCCGCCTTCTTGTGGAAGGAGACCATCTCAGAATAGTCCATCTTATAGATGTGGTCGCCAGACAGCACCACTACGTACTCCGGGTCGTACAGGTCTAAAAAACCGATGTTCTGGTAAATGGCGTTGGCTGTGCCTTTGTACCAGGTGCCCTGCTCCCCCTCCCGCTGATAGGGGGGAAGGATATGAACGCCGCCGTCAGACCGGTCCAGGTCCCAGGGCTGGCCGTTGCCCAGGTAGCTGTTCAGCTCCAGGGGGCGGTATTGGGTGAGAACGCCCACTGTATCGATGCCGGAGTTGACACAGTTGGACAGGGGAAAATCGATGATGCGGTACTTTCCGCCAAAGGGGACGGCGGGCTTTGCCACGTTGCTGGTCAGGGCATAAAGACGGCTGCCCTGGCCGCCGGCCAGCAGCATGGCGACAACTTCTTTCTTCATGTTGTTCACCTCTTACTTTTTGGTTGCGATGGAATCTATAAGGATCGGGGCCAAAGGGCCTCGAGTGTGCCTGTTATTGCTCCGCTTTTTTGGGGCTGGCCGCTTTTTTTGGCTTATCCGGGGTGGAAGCCCTGCCGGTTTTGGTTTTAGAAGCGGTCTTTCCGGCGGATGTCTTTTCTGACTTGGCCGTCTTTTTGGCGGCGGGCTTCTTTTCTGCCTTGCCGCTCTCTCCTGCCTTTTCCCCCTTGGGCTTGCGGACAGGGTTCTTGCGCACACAGCGGTAAACCACCGTGGACATGGGGGGCAGGTCTACAGTGAAGGACTGCTGCTGGTCGTGGCAGGGGATCTTCTCCGTCTTGATGGGGGCCTTGTCGCCCAGGCCCTGGCCGCCGTAGGCCGCGTCGTCGGTGTTGAGCGCCACCGCCCAGGAGCCGGCAAAGGGGGCTCCCACCCGGTAGCCGTCCCGGTGAGTGGGGGAGAAATTGCACACCACAATGAGGGGGGTGCCATTCCGGTCCCAGCGAAGGAAAGCCACGGTATTGGCAGTGTTGTCATCAGCGCACAGCCACTGGAAGCCCTGCCAGGAGTCGTCCTGGTCCCACAGGGGGGCGTTCTCCAGATAGAAAGCGTTCATGGACTTGAAGAAGTCCTGGGTCTGGCGATGGGGGGCATATTGCAACAGATGCCAGTCCAGAGAGTACTCATAGTGCCACTCATTCCACTGGCCCAGTTCCGCACCCATGAAGGTGAGCTTCTTGCCCGGATGGGTCATCATATAGGCGTAAAAGGCCCGCACGCCGGCAAACTTCTGGGGGTTATCGCCGGGCATCTTGCCAAAGAAGGAGCCCTTCATGTGGACGACCTCATCATGGGACAGGGGGAGGATATAATTTTCCGAGAAGGCGTACATCAGCGAGAAGGTAATATCCCGGTGGTTAAACTGGCGGAAGTAGGGGTCCAGCTTGATATAGTGGCAGACGTCGTTCATCCATCCCATGTTCCATTTGAAGTTGAACCCAAGGCCGCCATCGTCCACCGGCTTGGTCACCTTGGGCCAGGCGGTGGACTCCTCGGCCACCATCAGTACGTCAGGGTGGGCGGCGAAGACGGCAGTGTTCAGGTCCTGGAAGAACTTGATGGCCTCCAGGTTCTCATGTCCGCCGTTCACGTTGGGCAGCCACTCCCCCGCCTTGCGGTTGTAGTCCAGGTAGAGCATGGAGGACACCGCATCTACCCGCAGGCCGTCCATGTGGTACTCCTCCAGCCAGAACATGGCTGAGGAGAACAAGAAGGAGCGTACTTCGGGCCGGCCGAAGTCAAATACGTCGGTGCCCCACTCCTTATGCTCTCCCTTTCGGGGGTCGGCGTACTCGTAGGTGGGGGTGCCGTCGAAGTTATACAGGCCAAAAGCATCCCGGGGGAAGTGGGCGGGAACCCAGTCCATAATAACCCCCACGCCGGCCTGGTGGAGCTGGTCGATGAGGTATTTCAGGTCATCCGGGGTGCCAAAGCGGCTGGTGGCGGCGAAGTAGCCGGTGCACTGGTAGCCCCATGAGGCGTCCAAGGGGTGCTCAGTGACGGGGAGCAGCTCCACATGGGTGAAGCCCATCTCCTTTACATAGGGGACCAGATAGGAGGTAATGTCCCGGTAGCTGAGAAATTCCCCCTCGCCAGTGCGCCGCCAGGAGCCCAGATGGCACTCGTAGATATTCATGGGCCGGCGGTAGGGGGGAGTTTTGGAACGGAAGGCGAGCCAGTCCCGATCGCCCCACTGGTAGCCGGTATCCAGATCATAGAGCTTGCTGGATACGTCGGGACGAGTGGCGGCATGGAAGCCGTAGGGATCGGCCTTGCCCACAAAGCCGCTGCCGTCCGCCTTATGTATGGCGTACTGGTAAGCGTCGTAGCGATTGAGGCCAGGGACAAAGGCCTCCCAGATGCCCCCCTCTACCCTGGCCATAGGGGTGGCCTCCAGGTCCCAGTTGTTGAAATCCCCGATGACGGTGATCTTGGGAGCGTTGGGAGCCCAGACCCGGAAAAGATAGCCCTCAGCGCCGTTTTCGTCCTTGGCGGGATGGGCGCCGAAGCACTTCCAGGCGTGGGTGGAGTGGCCCTCGGTAAAGGCTTCAAGTTCTAAAAAAAGGTCGTTAGGAGTAAGTTTTTCCTGATATTTAGACATATTTATCACCTCGTGGAGTCTTTTGCAGAAGTTTTGTCGGCTAAAACCAACAAGCTATGTTTGCTGTGCGCTGGTATATTTATAAAAATTATACAACAAGCGGAGGGGGCAGTCAAGTAAAATAGTGGAAAACCGGAGGGAAAATTGAAAAGCGGCGCTTAGAGCGGCAAGGGGCGGAGGCCCCCCGCAGGGAGAGCCTCCGAAAGAAAGGGATAGTTCCCTACCCCGCCATCAGCAGTTTGGAGAGCATTCGGGTAAAAATGCCGGGGATAGACAGACGCTCCACCTGCTGGGAGGAGAGAATGGGAATGGTATCCCGCAGCTCATCTCCGACAAAGACCTCCAGCTGGCCCAGGATCTGGCCCTGCTCCACTGGAGCCTCCACATTTTCCGCCAGGGAGAGGCGGGTGGTTACCTGGTTTTCCTCCCCCTTCCGGACCAAAAGGCGGCATTCCCGCTCCGGCCGGGGCTGAACCTGGGCCGATGTGCCCAGGAGCACGTCCACTGGCGCCAGAGGGGTGTCCGGATAGACGGGGACCAGGCTATAGTTGGCGAAGCCGTAGTCCAGCAGAGCTCTGGCATCTTCAAAGCGCTGATTTGAGGTGGGGGACTTCATGACCACGGAGATCAGCTCCATGCCGTCCCGCTCGGCGGTGGCTGACATGCAGTACATGGCAGAGCTGGTAAAGCCCGTTTTCAGGCCGGTGGCCCCCTGATAGAATCGTACTAGACGGTTGGTGTTGGTCAGGCCAAATTCCCCATTGCGGATGGAGTCCATCCAGATGGTGGTGTAATCCCGAATGGAGGGGTGGTTGAGAATCAGCTCCCGGGACATGAGGGCGATGTCGTGGGCGGAGGTGACGTGGCCCTGGGCGGGCAGGCCGGTACAGTTTAAAAAGGTGGTGTCCGCCATGCCCAGCTCCTGGGCCCGCTGGTTCATTCGGGCGACAAAGGCGCCCTCGCTGCCCGCCACATGCTCAGCCAGAGCTGCGGCGCAGTCGTTACCTGACACCACTGTGACACACTTGATCATCTCTGAGACGGGCATCTGCTCCCCCTCCTCCAGGTAGACCTGGGAGCCGCCCATGCCGGCGGCATAGGCGGAGACGGTGACCAGATCATCCATGGACAGCTGGCCTGCGTCCACCGCCTCCATCACCAGCAGCAGGGTCATAATTTTAGTGACGCTGGCAGGCTCCAGCTTCTCATGGGCATTTTCCTCCAGAAGGAAGGTGCCCGTCTCTTTTTCCATCAGCACGCAGGAGGCGCAGGACAGATTCAGACCGCTGTCAGCCGCCGCGGCCCCGGCCGCGGGCAGGGCGGAGGCGAGAATAAAGGCGGACAGTAAAAGTGATACGGTTTTTTTCATAAAGGATTCCTCCTGATCCATGAATTTGCGGGTATGGTCAGGATGTGGAGGAGAGGTTTTTTCTATGCGCCGGGCCTGTCCGGTAAATTTTTCAAATGGATCGGGAGACGTTGTCCACCAGTCTAACCCAGCACTTTCGAAAAAAAAGACGAAAGCTGAAGCTGAAAAATTTTTTCTTGGATGCATGAAAACGTACAACTTTTGCCCCTGAATCACCATGGGTGTAAGGAGGGATGAGGTGTCAAGAGCAAAAAAACCGCCGGATCGGAAGCAGATCGTGACCAGGATGTGGAGCCTGGCCAACGCCGAGACGGGAGACGCCGTGAAGCTGGCCTGCTTTCCAGTGGAAGAGCTGTGTGGAGCCAAGGGGCTTGACCTGGACGCGCTCACTGAGTTCAAGCGGGGGAGCAACGGCGTGGTAGAGCTGAAATTTGTGGACCGGGGGCGGCTGCTGGAGCGGCTGCTGGACGTGGTGGACCACAGCGGCGAGGAACAGGTGGAGCGCTTCCTTCAGGCGATGGAGGGACAGGGGGGATAGTTTGGTTTTTTCTGAGAAGCAGAGAAGGGTGCTTACCTGGTGGCGGCCGGGCTCTCCAGATTGGAGGCGGCAGGCCATTATCTGCGATGGGGCGGTGCGCAGCGGCAAGACCCTGTGCACCGGCCTGTCCTTTTTCTGCTGGGCTATGTGCTCCTTTCAGAATCGGAGTTTTGCCCTGTGCGGGCGGACTATACAGTCGGCACGGCGGAACATCCTGTCTGACCTGATTCCTGTGCTGGAGCGGATGGGGTTTCGGTGCGTGGAGAGGCTGAGCAGAAATATGGTGCAGGTGCGGCTGGGAGGACGGCGGAATACGTTTTACCTCTTTGGCGGTAAGGATGAGAGCTCCGCGGCTTTAATTCAGGGCATCACCCTGGCGGGAGTGCTGATGGATGAGGCAGCTTTGATGCCACGGTCCTTTGTAGAGCAGGCCGCCGCCCGATGCTCGGTGTCTGGAAGCCGGCTGTGGTTCTCCTGCAATCCGGAGTCCCCCGCCCACTGGTTTTACCAGGAGTGGGTGCTGAAGGCGGAGGAAAAAAACGCTCTGCGCATCCGGTTTTCTATGGAGGACAACCCGGGGCTGTCCCCTCAGGTGCGGGTGCGGTACGCCAATACCTTTCAGGGGGCCTTTTACCGCCGGTTTGTGCTGGGGGAGTGGGTGGCGGCAGAGGGGCTGGTGTATGACTTTTTTGACGAGAGCCTGATTCAGGACGTGCCAGAGGGGCCCTTCGAGGAGTGGTATATCTCCTGCGACTACGGTACCTCCAACCCCACCTCCATGGGGCTGTGGGGCAGAAAAAAGGAAGTGTGGTACCGGGTGGAAGAGTATTACTACGACGCCCGGGCCATGCGGCGGCAGAAAACCGATGAGGAGTACGCCGGAGATCTGGAGAGGCTGGCTGGAGGCAGAGCCGTCCGGGCGGTGGTGGCCGACCCCTCGGCGGCCAGCTTCTGCGAGACCCTGCGCCGCCGGGGGTGGAGGGTGATCAAGGCGGACAACCAGGTGCTGTCCGGCATCCGGCTCACCGCCCGGCTGCTGAAAAGCGGCAGGATCGTCATATGCAGGGGATGCGCCGCCGCCATACGGGAGTTTTCCCTCTACTGCTGGGACGACCGGAATCAGGGCCTGGATCAGGTGCGCAAAGAGCACGACCACACCATGGATGAGATACGCTATTTTGCCGCCACTGTGGTCGGGAGAAGGGAAGAGAGCGCCTGGTGTGCCGGAAATGTGGAACGGAAAGCGTTTTGAGAAAGGAGCGGTTTCGACATGAAGTGGTGGAAGCAAAAACGGCGGCAGCCCCCCAAGCCGGTCGTGCAGGTGCGGTGGGAGGAGGGACAGCCCTTTGGCGCGCTGAACCGGTACATGCCTATGGGCACCGGGGAGACTGCCCTGTACCGGGCCATCCGGGAGGGTGTGCCCATTGTGGATGCCGCTGTTTGGAAGCTCACCCGGCTGTGCGGCGGGGTGGGAGTGAAGTGCGGGGACTCCAGGGCCCAGGCGGGGCTGGAGGAGTTTTTCCGGACGGTGGACACAGGCTGGGGCCAGCGGGGGGTGCAGTCATTTCTGGATCGGTATCTGGATGACCTGTTTACCTGCGGCCGGGCCCTGGGGGAAATTGTGCTGACCGGGGATGGGAGGGATATCGCTGCGATGCTGTGCGCCGACCCGGAGCAGGTGGAGATAAAACTGGGAAACAACCCCCTGGACTTTCGCATCTGCCGGGCCGGCACGGGGGAGGGGCGGGAGCTGCCATGGCAGGAGCTGCTCCTCTTTACCCCCTTTCAGCCCACGGGAGACGCGCCCTGCGGGGTGTCTCTCCTGCGGTCGATGCCCTTTTTGTCAGGCATTCTGCTGAAGATTTTTCAGGCTACCGGCCAGAACTGGGAGCGGGCGGGAAGCCTGCGCTTCGCCGTGGTGTGCAGGCCCGGCGAGGGGGAGGAGGCCTTTGCCCAAGAGCGGTGCGGCCAGATTGCCCAAGAGTGGAGCGCCGCTATGCAGGCAGGCCGGGAGGGCACGGTGCGGGACTTTGTAGCTGTGGGGGATGTGGACATCAAGGTGATCGGCGCCGACAGCCCTGTTCTGGACAGCCAAGTGCCTGTGCGGCAGATTCTGGAGCAGTTGGTGGCCCGGACAGGGATTCCCCCCTTTATGCTGGGACTGTCCTGGTCCTCCACCGAACGTATGAGCGCGCAGCAGGCCGATCTGCTGACCAGTGAGGTGACTGCTATCCGCCGCTGCGTGGAGCCGGCCCTGTGCCGGACAGCGGAGCTGTGGCTGCGGCTGCACGGCTTTGAAGGGAGAGCGGAAATTGTATGGGAGGATATCAACCTGCAGGATATTGTGGAGGAGGCCAAGGCCGGGCTTTACCGGGCTCAGGCAGAAAAGCTGAGGAGGGAGACAATTTGAACGTTATCAAAGCGGCGGCGGGCGGCGGGGGAGCCGCCCTGACATCCGGCGACCTGGAGCTGATTGGGGCGTTGGCCAGACGGCCTTTGGGACGGGATGAGGTGTATGCCTTTTCCGTGCGGCTGTGCGACAACGAGATTGACCGGGATTTTGAGCGCTTCGCGCCCCAGACGCTGGAGGAGCTGGCGCCGATGTTTGTGGGGAAGAGCGGCATCTTTGATCACCGGTGGTCGGCCCAGGGGCAGACAGCCCGAATTTATAAGACAGAGGTTATCTGGGAGCCCGAGCGGACAACAGGGGCCGGGGATCCCTATTGCTGGCTGAAGGGATATGCCTACATGGTGCGCACCGGAAGCAATGGGGATCTGATCGCTGAGATTGAGGGGGGCATCAAGAAGGAGGTCAGCGTGGGCTGCGCGGTGGAGCGCTCTGTCTGCTCCATATGCGGCTGCGACCGCGCCGGGACAGACTGCGGACACCAGAAGGGCAGGGAGTATGACGGACGGCTGTGCTGGGTCAGCTTGGAGGGGGCAAGCGACGCCTATGAGTTCTCCTTTGTGGCAGTGCCCGCCCAGCCCGCTGCCGGTGTGGTGAAGTCTGTCCGCCGAGGGGAACGGCAGGCCCTGGAGCGGCTGGAGTGGGAGGCCGCGCTGGGCCGAAAGTATCTGGATGGCCTGCGGGGCGAGGTGGTGCGCCTGGCTCTGCTGGCTGACCGGGAGCTGGACGGACGGGCCATAAAGTCACTGGCAGAAAAGCTCTCCCACGATGAGCTGGAGGAGCTGCGGAAATCTTACGCCCGCCGGGCGCAACAGCGCCTGCCCCTGAGTACACAGCTGAGCTATCAGGTGGAGCGGGCAGCCTTTGATGAGCGGAATCGGGCATTTTTGGCGTGAATGAGCCACGGTAAAAGCAACCGGCAGGAAAATAAACGGGAGGTATGAAGAATGGCGTATTTTTACGATAATCTGAAACTGGACAAGGGGATGTATCAGGAAGCGGGGCGGTCCTTCAGCCAGGTGCTGGAGAGCATGGACCCCAGCGAGCGCTACAAGGGCACAAGTCTGGAGGGACTGGATGCCTTTCAGCGCCAGCTCAAGCGATTTGACATCAAGGTGAAAGGGGCGGGCAGCGACGTGGTGGAGAAATTTTTCCGCACCGCCGATGCGGCCGTGCTCTTCCCGGAGTACATATCACGCACTGTCCGCCAGGGGATGGAGGAGGGGGATATTCTGCCCCACATCACCGCCGCTGTGACCCAGGTGGAGGGGCTGGACTACCGCTCGATCACCACTGAGGCGGGGGGCGAGGAAAAGAAGCTGAAGACGGTGGAGGAGGGAGGACAGATCCCTGAGACCACAATTAAGGTCCAGGCCAACCTGGTGAAGCTCCGCAAGCGGGGAAGGATGCTGGTGGCCAGCTATGAGGCAGTCCGATACCAGAAGCTGGACCTGTTTGCCGTTACCCTGCGGCAGATTGGAGCCCACATTGCCCGCACCCATCTGGAGGATGCAGTGAATGTGCTGATTCACGGAGACGGCAACGAGAACCCTGCCGAAAAAACCGCTCTGGCTACCGGAACAGCACTGGATTACAACGCTCTGGTGGACTTTTGGGCCAGATTTGACCCCTATGTGATGAACACCCTGCTGGTGTCCGGAGATATGATGCTTCAGCTGCTCAAGCTGCCAGAGTTTCAAAATCCCCTTACCGGGCTGAACTTTCAGGGCACCGGCAAGCTGACCACCCCCTTAGGCGCTACCCTTCTGCGCACCAGTGTGCTGCCCGCCAAGACCGCTGTGGGCCTGGACAGGCGCTTTGCCTTGGAGATGGTGCGCAGCGGGGATGTGATGGTGGAATACGACAAGCTGATTGACCGGCAGCTGGAGCGGGCGGCCATTACCACCGTGAGCGGCTTTGCCAAAGTATTTGCTGAAGCCAGCCGTGTGCTGGAATTGGGATGACGGAGGAGATTATGGCCCTGTGCGGGGCGATGGGGGCCACATCCGACCGGGAGGAGCTGCTGATCCCTCTGGTACAGGCCGTTCAAAGGGAGCTGGCGGGGCGGCTGAGAGAAGGGACAGCTCCGGAGGACTGCGGTCCTGCCTTTCCTCTGGCGGTTGCTATGACCGCCATGGACAGACTGTCCGGGATGACCGGAGGAGGGGGCCGCGGCGAGGTGATCTCCTTCACTGCCGGGGAACTGGGCATTCGAAGAGAGGCAGGCGGCGGCGAGAAGAAAAGTCTGTCCCGCCAGGCGGAGGAGCTGCTGGCTCCATGGCTGGGAGATACGGGATTTGTATTTCAGGGGGTGGAAGGATGATGGAGCGGCTGTGGGCCGATATTCTGGAGCGGTTTGGCCAGGACGTCGTTTTAAGAAAAAATGAGGGGGACATTTCGGTCCGGGCGCTGGTTCAGCCCTGCCTGAGCAGGGAGAGGGAACAGGAGGTTCCAGGCCCTTTGGGGTTGGGGAAACAGGGATGTTTTCGGTATATGGGGCCCCCTGGGCAGCCCTTGGATTTGGACACAGTGGTGAGGTGGAAGGGACAGGAGTTCCGGGTGCGGTCCGCCAACCTGGTGGGGGATGGAATCTGCGCCCACTGGTGGGCGATGCTCTGTCCGAGGGATGAGGTGCTATGAGCGCGGGGCTGGAAAAGATCCGCCAGATTATGGCGGACTACCTCAACGGCCAGGGGGTGCCCGCCGTGACCGCCTGGCCCATGAACCCCAGGCAGGAGCGGAAAGGGCCGGTAGCGGTGGTGTCTCTCCAGGGCTGTAAGGCCGGGCCTGCCTGCTTCCAAAACTATCTGGGGGAGCGGTTTGACGAGGAGACAGGCCGGTGGGAGGAGCGATATGGGAAAAGGGTTCAGCTCACCTTTGGATTGGATCTCTACGCCCCGGAAAGAGGAGACGGGGAGGGGCTGCAGGGGGCCTTTGACACTCTGGCCGGGGCTCTGCTGATGGGCGGGCCAGAGGGGCTGGAGCTGCTGGAATTCTCCTGCGGGGCAACTGCCTGGGACTCGGAGAACCGGCGGCTGAAAAGGCCGGTGGAGGCGGTTTGTGCCGGGTGGCTGTGCGCCGTGACCGATGGGGGCGGCGGGTTTACCGACTTTGAATTGAGAGGTGTGGCAAAACAATGAGTATCAGTGTACATCAGCGTCCGGGGGTGTATTCCTCCTATGACGCGTCTGCGGTGGTCAGCGGCAGGGGCTCAGGCCGTCTGGTGGGCCTTGCGGGAGTGAATACCCGGGCCGAGGCCGGGAAGGTACAGGTGATCACCAGCTATGACAGAGCTGTGGAGATTTTTGGAAGCGGCGGCGGGGAGGATATGGCGGAGCTGATCCGTCTGGCGCTGAAAAATGGGGCCTGCGGAGTGGCGGCGGTTCCTGTGGCGGACGGGGAGGGCTATGAGGAGGCCTTTGCCGTGCTGGCCGGGATGGAGGGCATCGCCCTGGTAATCTGCGACAGCACAGATGAGGCTGTGCAGAAAAAACTGCGGGACAGTGTGGCGGAGGCCTCCGACATGCGCCGGGAGCGGCTTGGCGTAACGGCGGGGGCTAAGGGTGAGAGCGTGGACAGTCTGATTGCCAAGGCCAAGGAGCTCAACCATGAGCGGGTGGTATTGGTGGCTCCGGGCGGGGTGAACAGCGGGGGCGGGGCTCTGTCCGGACTGACCCTAGCGGCAGCTGTGGCTGGCGCCATCGCCGGAGAGAGTGACCCCGCCATCCCCCTGGGGGGCGCGGAACTGCTGGGTCTGAACGGGGTGGACGTCCGGCTGGGAGACCGGGATGTGGACCGGCTGATCCTGGGCGGGGTTACCCCAGTGGAGAGCCTGGGAGGTGTGGTGAGCGTGGTGCGGGGGGTGACCACCCGGACTACCACAGGCGGAACGGAGGACACCGCATGGCGGGACCTCTCCGTCATCCGGGTGGTGGATGATGTGATCCCCGGACTGCGGGATGTTCTGCGCGTCAAGTTCCGGCGGGCCAAGAATACCGCCCAGAGCCGGGGAGCCATACGGGCCCAGGTGGTGCTGGAGCTGGAAAACAAACTAACCAGGGAGATTATCACTGGGTATGAAAATGTGTCGGTGTCCGCCGATGAGGCGGATCCTACCCGGTGCCTGGTGGAGTTTGCCTTCACTGTGGCCCATGGCCTGAACCAGATCTGGCTGACGGCCCATATCACTGTTTGAAAGGAGGTGGAGCAATGAGCATTGCGGGATTTCCCACCAGCAGTGATATATACCTGGAGGTGGACGGAGTGCGGGTGGCAGTGGTGCAGAGCTACGCCGCCAGGACTACAAAGAGCAGTACGGCAGTGGAGGCCTTTGGAGAAGCGGAGCCGGTGGCTACCGTGTCCGGTCAGGCGGTCCACGAGATTGAACTGACCCGGTTGTACGCTACTGACGAGGCCATCCGGGACAACATCGATTTTTATTCCCTGTTCGGCTTTTCTCTGGTGATCTGCAAACCGGACAGAAAGATTATCTACTCTGACTGCCAGTGGAGCGCTATTCAGGAGAGTGCCAACGTTGGCGGCATGGTGCTGGAGAAGGTCTCACTGGTGGCCTCCCGGCGCATTGAGACGGGGGTGTGAGAGGATGGGCCTGTCCATACTGGCCCAGCGGGACCGGATATCGCTGGGCAACGGCTTTGACCTGCGGCTGCTGTCCGCCCTGGAGGCGCTTCAGGCCCGGCGGGAGGGGGCTGAGCTGGCCCGGGACGGCCTGGAACAGGCCCTGTGCTCCAACGCCTGCCTGCTGGCTCGGGCACTGGAGGGGACAGAGAACCGCGGCCCTGTCTTTCCCGATGGCAGAGCTGTGCTGGCAGGGTTGACGGCGGAAGAAATTGCCGCCCTGGCTGCCCGGTGGGCGGCCTTCAGCAGAGAGAACGACCCGGGACTGGAGGTGACGGGGGAGGAGCTGGAGCGGATAAAGGAGGAGCTGGACGGCGATCCTGGGCAGCGGCTTCGCTGGCGGGTGCTGCGGCAGTTCCACGCACTGCCCACCGAGGAGCGGGCCCAGTCGATGAAGGGACGGGACTACCTGTGGTGCCTGGCCAATACCCTGATGGACAGGGAGGAAGCGCTGGGGCGGCTGTGCCCCGCATGCCGGATTCGGACGCTGGAGGAGCGGTGCGCGCGCTGCGGCCGCCCGGCGGCGGAGTGGGGCGAAAGTGACAGCAATACCTCTTTTGATCTGGAGCGTTTTGAGGCGTTGAAGGAGGGAAAGGACCTTGACTGACTATCTGGAGGAGCGGCTGGGGAACGCGAGATTCCTGCTGGAGCAGGTGAAGCGGCTGGAGAAAGGCGGGAACGGTCCGGCGGATGAGGCACCCCAGAAGGAGATACAGCGTGATTTGACCCAGTGGCGGGAGGAACATGCGGCCCCGCAGAGGGCAGGGCGGGAGGTTTTCCAGGGACGTGAGACGTTAAGTAACCTGAAAAGACTCGTTGACCGAATTGGAAGGCCGGTTGACGGCCCTGGATCTGGGTCTCTCCCTCAGGGTGAGAGAGGGGAGAAGAATGTAAACGCTGAGGCGGGGGTGGAATATGGGCCCTGGCCGGACCCCGGAGCTTCGGATGAGGCGGAGAAAACAGGGAGGAGGGCGGAGAGAGGGCGATCCGATGTGGAAAAAGGGAGAGAACATAGAAATACTCTGGCTGAACGGCTGGAAAAGCTGGACCGGGCTGTATCTCTGTTGTCGGCGGCAGATTTAAAAGGAGCGGAAAAGGGAGGGCAGCTGCACACAGCGTTTCCTGAAGTGCCTCTCCAGAGGATGGTTCTCCCGGCGCCGGAGGGAGGAGGGAGATGGGAGGGGCGGAGGGGCGGCCCGACTGGCGGTCCCTCCGCCCTTGAGGGGACGCTGGATTGGGTGGAGCTGGCCGACCAGGTGTTTCAACGGGACAGCCGCCGGTACGACGGAGGATTTTATTTGTACTGAGGAGATGATGGAATGAATCTAACTCCTATGCGCTATAAGAGCTATTGCTGGCCCCACAACCCCCAGGTGTACTCCATTGATTTTCAGCGGGCTGTTGCGGCGCATAAAACTCCCTTTGGCCTGTATCAGCTTCAGGACCTGGGGCTGGGACACCGGGTAATGGAGGGCGAGGGGGAGTTTGTAGGCACGGGGGCATATGCGGAGTTTCAGCGGCTGGCCTGTGTGTTTTATGAGGACGGACCCGGGCTGCTGATTCACCCCCTGTGGCAGGCGGCAGACGCCTATTTTGTCTCTCTGCGGGTGGAACAGGCCCCCCAGCCGGACTATGTGCGCTACTCCTTCGCCTTTTGGGAGGAGGATAGACTGTGCGGCGGCTTGGCTGTCCGGGCGTCTGGGGGCGTATCCCCGGTAACGGAGGAGGGAAGGGCATCCAGACAGGCGGTCTTTCACCGGGTGGTAAAGGGGGATACCCTGTGGGCGCTGGCGGGCCGGTATGGGGTGAGTCTGGCAGAGCTGGCGGCGCTCAATCCCCAGATCAAAAATCCAAACCTGATTCGAGCAGGAGAGGAGGTGCGGGTGGGGTGACAGCATATGTGACAGACAGCAGCGGCGTATGCTGGACGCTGCCCAAGCCAGCGGCCTGGCGGATGGAATATACCGCGGGGGTGCCCTGTGACAGCTTCTGGATGCGGTGTATATGGGATGGGGACAACGCTGATAAGCCGGAGAGTTGGGTGGGCTTTGCCGCGGAACACGAGGGCTGCCGGGTATTCACCGGTGTGGTAGATGAGTGCGAGGTGAGTGTGAGCGCCAAGGGCCGGTTGCTGGAGGTGTCTGGCCGGGGGATGGCTGCCCTGCTGCTGGACAATGAGGCCCTGGGGCAGGACTACCAGGTGGCCACCCAGGAGGACATTATTCGGGATCACGTCCGCCCCTACGGAATATCAACCGCACCGGGGGATAAACTGCCGGCGGTGGAACAGTTCTCTGTGTCCACCGGGAGCAGTGAGTGGTCGGTGGTCTATGAGTTCGCCCGCTACTACGGCGGGGTATATCCCCGGTTTGACCGGGAGGGGCGGCTGGTGCTTGGCGGGTGGAGGGACGAGAGGGAGCTGATATTGGATGACAGTGTGCCTCTGCTGGCGCTGACACGCCGGGACAGGCGCTATGGGGTATTGTCCCAGGTGGTGATTCGGGACCGATGGAGCGGAGCGGCGGAGACGCTGAGCAACCAGGAATTTGCCGCCGCTGGAGGACGGGCCCGGCGGATTATCACTCTGCCCAGCCGAAGCAGCTACAAGGCCACGCGGTACAGCGGACAGTTCCAGCTGGAGCAGTCCGCCTCCAAATGGAAGCGGATGGAGGTAACGGTAGGCCGGGCCTTTTGGGTGTGGCCGGGGGAGCTGGTAAACGTCAACCGCCAGGGACTGGATTGGAATGGCCGGTATCGGGCCGTGGAGGTGACGGTTGGGATGGATGAGGGGGGCTGTTGGTCCAGAATAGAGCTGGTGGATCCAAAATTTACGGTATGAGGTGAGAAGGCGTGTGGACATCAGAAAAAAGCAGAAATCTGCCGGTGCGGGCGGCGGCGGCGGAGATGGGCACCATTACCATGGGCGGGGATCCTGCCGGGGTCAGCCTGGGGGGAGAGCGGCGCTGGCTCAGCGTATACAGCCCTGGAGGCTACAGTTGGCGGCCGACCTGCGGGGATAAGGTGCTGGTGCTCAAGGCTGGGGCGGAGGGGGAGTCCCCCTGCGTTCTGGGCACTGCCCAGAGCGGGGAGGACCTGAAGCCGGGAGAGGTGCGGCTGAGAGGAGTGGAGTGTGCCCTCCATCTGGGTCAGGGCCAGGCGGAGCTGACGGGAGGGGAGGGATGCCTCCGGTTAGGGGAACAGGGGATGGAACTGACCGGCGGCCTGAGTCTAAATGGGCAGCCCCTGGAAGAAATTGTGCGGGAGATTGCCCAAGAGGTGGCCTGGGAGGTGGTGGAGCAGTTCCTGGGCCGGGCAGGGGTATGAGGAGGGAGCGGCGTGGAGTGGAAACTTGAGCGCGGGGATTACATACCGGATGGGACAGGCGGCCTCACCGCTCTGTATGGGGAAGAGGAGGCGCTGGGGCGGGCGCTGTACCTCCTCACTGCCCGGCGGGGGAAGTTTCCCTTTCTGCCTGAGATGGGCAGCCGGCTGTATCAGCTGGGGCGGGAAAAACCCTCCGCACGGCAGGCGCTGGCTGTCCAGTATGTGTCCGAGGCTCTGCGGAAGGAGTCTGCGCTAACGGTACAGGCGGTGGAGCTGAGCCAGATGGGGGAGGTGGGCAGGCTGACCGTATATTTGGACTGGCGGGGCGAGAAGCTGACCGTCCAAATGCCTCTGAACCTGGGACAGAGGGGATTGGAAGGAGTTGAGAAATCGTGAAAACTGTGGAGGAAATTTATCGGGAGATGCTCTCCTGCTTTGGAGAGAATACAGGTCTGGAACCCCGGGAGGGGTGCGACCTGTCCGCCCGGCTGTATGCGGTGGCGGCCCAGATTTACTCCCTGTATATTCAGGCGGATTGGGTGGTGCGTCAGGCATTCCCCCAGACGGCGGCGGGGGAGTATCTGGACCGCCACGCCCAGCTGCGGGGCCTGAAGCGCAAGCCGGCGGTGGCCGCAGAGGGAGCCGTGCGCTTTACCGCCGGAGAGATCTCCTCCGTGCCCAGGGTCGTTCCCAAGGGAACAGTATGTATGACCGCGGGGATGATCCGGTTTGAGACCGCTGAGGACGCCGTTCTGGCGCCGGGGGAAAAGACGGTAGATGTACCTGTCCAGGCTCTGGAGCCGGGAAAGTCAGGCAATGTGTCTGCAGGGAGCATCGTGTCTATGGGGGTGGCCCCGATGGGCATCGCGAAGTGTGTCAACCCGACCCCCTGCGCCGGCGGCGCCGACGCGGAGGAGGACGGAGCGCTGCGCGCCCGGGTGCTGGAGACCTTCAGGCGTCTGCCCAATGGGGCCAACAGCGCCTTTTATCAGCAGGGGGCGCTGACCTTTGACCAGGTGGTGGCCGCCGCGGTAATTCCAAGGCCCCGGGGTGTGGGCTCAGTGGACGTGATCCCCGCCACTCTGTCCGGCCGGCCCAGCCAGGAGTTGCTGAATGAAATGAAGGCCTATTTCGATGAGCGGCGGGAGATCGCGGTGGACCTGCAGGTCAAGCAGCCCAGAACGGTTCCGGTAAACGTAGCCGTTCAGGTGGAGAGCCAGGAGGGCCGGGACAAGGAACAGGTGCTTGCTGAAGTGGAGGGGGCCATTCGAGGATGGTTCACTGGGGAGCTGCTGGGACAGCGGGTTCTTCGGGCCAGGCTGGGGGAGATTATCTACCACTGCGACGGGGTGGCTAATTACGCTATCACAGCACCAGCGGCTGACGTAGAGGCAGAGGCGGATCAACTGCCTGTGCTAGGTGCCCTGCGTGTGGAGGGAAAGACATGAGACATGCCGACTGCCTGAGAGAGCTGTTACGGCCCCTGGGGGTATACGACCTGACAGCCCCTTTTAACGGCGGTGAGCTGGAGGCCCAGGGGGAGACTCTGGACGGCGTGATGGCCTGGCTGGAGGAGATTCAGAGGGAGTCTGTCCTGACTGCCGCGGAGGACTGGGGGCTGGAGAACGTCGCCCGCCTCTTCACGCGCCGCCCGGTGGCCAGTCACCCCAGAAGACTGGCCGAGGCCCTGGCCGCCCTGCTGCGCATTGGTGGAGACAGCTTCACGCTGTCCGCCATCAACGACACTGTGTCAGGCTGCGGGATCCCCGCGGTGGTAAAAGAGCTGGGGCGGGGGCGGGTAGCGGTTTCATTTCCCGGTGTGGCGGGGGAGCCGGAGAGCTTTGAGGAGCTGAAAAGGATTATTGAGGATATCCTGCCTGCCCATCTGGGAATAGAGTACCTGCTCTGGTATCTCACCTGGACGGAACTGGAGGGTTGCTTCCACAGCTTTCGGGAGATTGAGGAGCCGGGATTTACCTGGAGAACGCTGGAGACCTGTGTGGAATATCTATAATGTAAAACGGCCCCGGCGCTCACAATGAGCGCCGGGGCCTGCTATTTATCTCTGGTTCTGTGCCTCCACCAGGCGGACGCCGCAGTATTTCTCACGCAGCTTGGGCTTTTCGATTTTGCCGGTAGGGTTTCGGGGGACAGAGGCGAAAATAATCTTCCGGGGACGCTTGTACCGGGGCAGGTCCATGCAGAACTGATTGATCTCGCTCTCGGTGCAGCGCATTCCCTCCTCTACCTGAATGACCGCCGCGGCGATCTCCCCCAGGCGCTTGTCGGGCAGACCGATCACGGCCACGTCATGGACTTTGGGGTAAGCGGACAGGAAGCCCTCAATCTGCACAGGGTAGAGGTTCTCGCCGCCGGAGATGATCACATCCTTTTTCCGGTCCACCAGGAAGATAAAGCCGTCCTCGTCCTGGCGGGCCATGTCGCCGGTGTGGAGCCAGCCGTTCTCCAGCACCTCGGCGGTGGCCTCGGGGTTGTGGTAGTAGCACACCATCACCCCGGGGCCTTTTACGCACAGCTCGCCCACCTCTCCCTGCGTGACGGGAAGGTTCTGCTCATTTACGATCTTGATCTTCCAGCCGTAGCCCGGGATGCCGATGGCGCCCACCTTGTGGACATTGTCCACGCCCAGGTGGACGCAGCCCGGGCCGGTAGACTCGGACAGGCCGTAGTTGGTGTCGTACTTATGGCAGGGGAAGTATTGCAGCCAGTGCTTGATGAGGGAGGGGGGCACCGGCTGGGCGCCGATGTGCATCAGCCGCCACTGAGACAGCTGAAAATCTTCAATCCTCAGCTCACCCCGGTCCAAGGCAGCCAAGATATCCTGAGCCCAGGGAACAAGCAGCCAGACGATAGTGCACCGCTCCTGGCTGGCGGCCTGAAAGATGGCGGAGGGGGAGTTGCCCTTGAGCAGCACAGCCCTGCTGCCAGTGAACAGAGAGCCGAACCAGTGCATTTTAGCCCCGGTGTGGTACAGGGGCGGGATGCATAAAAAGACGTCGGCATGGGTGGTCTCGTGGTGAATGGCCTCCATCCGGGCGGACTGTATCAGGGCGGAGTGTTTGAGCAAAATCGCCTTGGGGAAGCCGGTGGTGCCGGAGGAGTAGTAGATGGCCGCCTCGTCCTCATCGTCCACCAGCACCTTTGGGGCCCGACTGGAGCAGTTGGCGGTGGCCCGCAGATAGTCCTCGGCAAAGGGGGGGCAGTGCTCCCCCACAAAAAACAACAGCATCTGCCGGGAAATTTTGGGCACGATGGCCTCCATTCGGCCGGTGAACTCCGGGCCGAAGAAGAGCACATCGGCATCGGCCAGCTTCAGGCAGTAGTCGATCTCCTCGGAGGTGTAGCGGAAGTTCAGGGGGACAGCCACCGCCCCTGTTTTCAAAATACCAAAATAGATGGGCAGCCACTCCAGGCAGTTCATCAGCAGCACGGCCACCTTCTGACCTCTGCGGATGCCCCGGCCCAGAAGCATATTGGCCACCCGGTTGGCCTTCTCGTCAAAGACAGACCAGGTGATCTCCCGGCGGTAGGGGGCGTCGCCAGTGGGCTGAATCAGCTCATACTCCTGCCAGGAGACCCGCTGCTCCTCCCGGACCTCGGGGTTGATCTCCACCAGGGCGATCTCATCGCCGTACAGCTTGCTGTTGCGTTCCAGCAGGTCGGTGATAGGCATGACACTCGTTCCTTTCCAAAACGGATGCGATCCGTGGTACTTTATTGATTTTAACCACTAAAGCAGTGTAGCGTATTTTTGGAAGAATGTCAAGAAAATTCCCCATCCGCCAAAAATTTTCAAAGGCCCGCTCTTTACTTCCACGCTTTCCTGTGCTACACTTTACACAAGTGAATTTTGCGGATGCTAAACGGTAAAAAAGGAGTGTATTGCGATGGCAAAGGCGGAAAAGCGGGAGCGGAGCATGGCGCTGTATGAGACCATTCTGAAGCTGAAGGATCTGGACGAATGCTGCCGGTTTTTCGACGATCTGTGTACCCCCACCGAGCTGAGGAGCCTGGAGCAGAGGTTTGATGTGGCGGTGTATCTTCAGCAGGGACTGGTCTATCTGGACATTCTGGAAAGGACCGGCGCCTCCAGCGCCACCATCAGCCGGGTGCGGAGGTCCATGCTGGACAACGGCGCCGGCGGCGTGATGCAGAACGTTATCATCCGGGAGGGCCTCCACGAAAAGGACGAGAAATCATAGGGACGGCTCAGGAAGAATGGGAGCTGGGCACGGGAAAGATGATATCCGCCCCAGCCAGACGAAAAACAAACAGAAAGCAGGAAATGATATGAAACAACTGATGTTGGGCAACGCCGCCGTTGCCCGGGGACTGTACGAGGCGGGGTGCTCTGTTATCTCCAGCTATCCCGGAACCCCAAGCACTGAAATTACGGAGGAGGCCGTCAAGTTCCCGGAGATCTACTGTGAATGGGCTCCCAATGAGAAGGTGGCCATGGAGGCCGCCTTCGGCGCATGCCTGGCGGGAAAGCGGGCTTTCTGTGCCATGAAGCACGTGGGACTGAACGTGGCCGCCGACCCCCTGTTCACCATGGGCTACACCGGAGTAAACGCCGGCTTGGTCATTGGTGTGGCCGACGACCCGGGGATGCACTCCTCCCAGAACGAGCAGGACTCCCGCCACTACGCCCGGGCCGCCAAGGTGCCCATGCTGGAGCCCTCCGACTCCGCCGAGGCGCTGGAGTTTGCCAAGCTGGCCTACGAGCTGTCCGAGGAGTTTGATACTCCCGTGCTGCTGAAGATGTGTACCCGGGTGGCCCACTCCCAGTCACTGGTGGAGCTCTCCGAGCGGACAGAGCCCGCTGTGAAGCCATATGAGAAGAACATCGGCAAGTATGTTATGATGCCGGGCAACGCCATCCGCCGCCACCCCTTTGTAGAGGAGCGCACCCGGAAGCTCCAGGCCTGGGCGGAGACCGCTCCCGTCAACCGGGTGGAGCCGGGAACCGACCACAAAATCGGCGTCATCACCTCCTCCACCAGCTACCAGTATGTGAAAGAGGTCTGTGGTGATACATACCCCGTCCTCAAACTGGGCATGGCCTGGCCCCTGCCTGAGAAGTTGATCCGGGACTTTGCAGCGTCGGTGACCCTGCTCACTGTGGTGGAGGAGTTGGACCCCATCATTGAAAACTACTGCCGCTCCTTGGGACTGGCCCTGGTGGGGAAGGATGTATTTCCCCTGGAGGGGGAGTTCTCCCAGAATCTGGTGGCAGAAAAGCTGGGCTTTCCGGTCCACACCGGCAAGGTGATCGACGATCCCATCCCCCCCCGGCCCCCCGTCATGTGCGCCGGCTGCCCCCACCGGGGACTGTTCTATATCCTGAACAAAAACAAGATCACCGTTCTGGGGGATATCGGATGCTACACTCTGGGAGCTGTCGCGCCACTGGCCGCCATGGATATGACGTTGTGCATGGGGGCGTCCATCTCCGCCGTCCATGGCTTTAACAAGGCACGGGGCGCAGAGAGCGAGAGCAAAACTGTGGCCGTCATCGGCGACTCTACCTTCATGCACTCGGGTATGACAGGCCTGGCCAACATCGCCTATAATCAGTCCAACTCCACAGTCATTATTCTGGACAACTCCATCACCGGCATGACTGGCCACCAGCAGAACCCTACCACCGGATACAGCATCAAGGGCGACCCCGCCGGGAAAATTGATCTGGAGCCTCTGTGCCGCAGTCTGGGCTTCAACCGGGTGCGTGTGGTGGACCCCTATGACTTGAAGGCCTGCGACACCGCCGTCAAGGAGGAGCTGGCCGCCCCGGAGCCCTCCGTCATCATCAGCCGCCGGCCCTGTGTGCTGCTGAAGCATGTGAAAACCGAGCCCCCGCTGGCGGTGGACCCGGCCAAGTGCGTGGGCTGCCGCAGCTGCATGAGAATCGGCTGCCCCGCCATTGCGATCAAGGGGGGCAAGGCCCATGTGGACGCCACCCTCTGCGTGGGCTGCGGCGTGTGCGAGCAGTTGTGTGGCGTAAAGGCATTCCAGGGCGGCAAAAAGGAGGGCTGAACAATGGAAACCAAAAACATTATGATTGTGGGCGTGGGAGGACAGGGCTCTCTGCTGGCTTCCAAACTGCTGGGTCACCTGCTGATGGAGCAGGGCTTTGACGTAAAGGTGTCCGAGGTCCACGGCATGTCCCAGCGAGGCGGCAGCGTAGTCACCTACGTCCGCTACGGTGACAAGGTGAACTCCCCCGTGATCGACAAGGGAGAGGCGGACTATATCGTCTCCTTTGAGCTGCTGGAGGCCGCCCGGTGGCTGAGCTACTTAAGGCCCGACGGCCAGATCGTCACCTCCACCCAGCAGATCGATCCCATGCCTGTCATCACCGGCGCGGCAGGCTACCCGGAAAATCTGGTGGAGAAGATGCGCTCCGCCGGGGCCAAGGTGGACGCCCTGGACTGCCTCAAGCTGGCTGAGGAAGCCGGATCGGCCAAGGCGGTGAACATCGTCCTCATGGGTCGGCTGTCCCACTACTTCGACCTGCCGGACGAGGCCTGGCAGGAGTCCCTGAAAGCCATAGTGCCCCCGAAATTCCTGGAGCTGAATAAAAAGGCCTTTGCGCTGGGGAAAAACGCATAAACGAGATATGGTGTCAGTGTCAACTGGTATCGTGGGTCATGTTACGCTGATAATCGATATACGTAATGAAAGGAAGGATAATGTATGGGACTCTTTTCAAACCTCTTTGGCGGCGGCGCCAAGAAAGTGGAGGAGGTCAACGACGAAAACGCCCAGGCGCTGAAGCAGTTTTTCAAGGAGAACCTGCCCAGTGAGTTTGTGAACTCCGCCAAATATGCCATCTCCATCACCCGGGGGGACAAGGGCTACGAGGCCCAAATCAACATGGATATGGGGGCGGACGGCTCTACCTATCAGGGCTTTGCAAAGGAGAACTTCGCGGAGCTGGCCGACTGGGAGTCCGAGCGGGTGTTTGACCTGCTGCCCGCCCCTCCGGTCACCGTGACGGTCATCTTCGATATGGACTTTGGCGGCAAGAACAAGGTCACCATGAACCGGGGCCGGCTGCTGTCCAAGTGACGCAAAAGCAGTAGGGCGCGACAGACTGGCGCGCTGTTTTAAAGGAAGATACCCGCTGAGAATGTACGCCTCAAGCATATATATTTAATCCGAAAGGAATGGTTCCCATGGAACGATACTATCAGCCCGAGATCGAGTGTGCGTCCCGGGAGCAAATCAAGGCCTGGCAGGACGAGCGTCTGGTAAGGCAGGTGCGCCACGTCTGGGACAACGTGCCCTACTACCGGAAGAAGATGGAGGAGAAGGGCCTCACCCCCGACGACATCAAATCCAGCGACGACCTGCACAAGCTGCCCTTTATCACCAAGGCCGACCTGCGGGAGGCCTACCCCTACGGGCTGGTAGCCAAGCCCCTGAAGGAGTGCGTGCGCATCCAGTCCACCTCCGGCACCACCGGCAAGCGGGTGGTGGCCTTTTACACTCAGCACGACATCGACCTGTGGGAGGACTGCTGTGCCCGGGCCATCATGGCCGCCGGGGGTACCGAGGAGGATGTGTGTCAGGTGTCCTACGGTTACGGCCTCTTCACCGGCGGCCCCGGCCTCAACGGCGGGTCCCATAAGGTGGGCTGCCTGACCATCCCCACCTCCTCGGGGAACACTGAGCGGCAGATCATGTTTATCCAGGACCTGAACGCCACCATTCTGTGCTGTACTCCCTCCTACGCCGCCTACATCGGAGAGACCATGAAGGAGATGGGGCTCACCCCCGATCAGATCCCCCTGAAGGCGGGTATCTTCGGCGCGGAGGCCTGGAGCGAGGAGATGCGCCAGGACATTCAGAATACGCTGGGCATCAAGGCCTACGATATCTACGGCCTGACGGAGCTGTCCGGCCCCGGTGTGTCCTTTGAGTGCTCCGCCCAGACGGGGATGCACATCAACGAGGACCACTTCATTGCCGAGATCATCGACCCGGAGACCGGAGAGGTGCTCCCCGAGGGCACGCAGGGCGAGCTGGTGTTCACCTCCATCACCAAGGAGGCCTTCCCCCTGCTGCGTTACCGTACCCGGGACATCTGCACCCTCACCCGGGAGCCCTGTTCCTGCGGCCGCACCCACGTGAAGATGATCAAGCCCCAGGGCCGTACCGACGACATGCTCATCATCCGGGGCGTCAACGTGTTCCCGTCCCAGATCGAGACGGTTCTCCTGAACCACGGCTATCCTGCCAACTATCAGATCATTGTGGACCGGGTGAAGTCTACCGATACCCTGGACGTCCAGGTGGAGATGACTCCCGAGATGTTTACCGACAACATGGGCGAGATTGCCAAGCGGCAGAAGGAGCTGGTAGACGGCCTGCGCGCTATGCTGGGGCTGGCGGCCAAGGTGACCCTGGTGGCCCCCAAGACCATTGTCCGCAGCGAGGGCAAAGCGGTGCGGGTGATCGACAAGCGGAAAATTTAAGGAGGGAAGACGATGAGCATCAAGCAGATTTCCGTCTTTTTGGAAAATAAGCCCGGCGCGCTCTACGCCATGACCGGTGTGCTGGCCCAGAACAAAATTGACATGCGTGCTTTCTCCTTGGCTGAGACCAGCGACTTTGGCATCGCCCGCGTCATCGTGGATGACGTCTACAAGACCACCACCGTCCTAAAGGATGCGGGCTACGTCCACAATGTCACCCCTGTGCTGGGGGTGGCCATTCCCGACGTGCCCGGGGGGCTGAACAAGGTGCTCCAGGTGCTCACCGACGCCAAGGTGAACGTGGAGTATATGTACGCCTTTCTGGGGGGGCGGGATGTGGACCACGCCTACATGATCTTCCGTGTGGAGGACAACGCCGCCGCCGCTGCTGCCCTGGCCAAGCGGGGTATCCAGATTGTGGAACAGGAAGAGATAGACAAGCTGTAAGCAAAAGCCTTCCCCTTTGGTAGCTACTCATAAAACAGTATCAACCAACAAACTGAAACAGGGTGGCTGCCATACAGGGTGCAGAAAAAGGCGAGTGAGAAACAAAGCGTTTCTTGCCCGCTTTTTTCATGCCCTTTGTTACGCAGTAGGGGCTGAAAAAGCATTGATACAGGCGGCTTTGCGGGCGCGTTTCTCGCGCGGCAAGGGATTTGTACCTTTTTCCTTAAAAACGCCTTTCTACTGCGTAACAAAACTGTGGTAACTATCCGAGGGAGCATAACCGCCTATGTTGGATTTCCCTATGTTGGAAAAACCTACATTGGATTATCCTACGTTGGAAAATCCAACGCAATTAAATAAAGATATAAATAACTAAAGAAAAATCAAATACAGATTTAATCAAATACCGTTTCCCTTCCTACCCTTTCCCTACTCCCTTCCCTTTGAAGCAAGACAACGCGGCAGAGCCGCCGGAATGGAAAAAGAATAGAACGGAAATGACAGCATAAAGAAGTATCGTTTGCTATGTTACGCAATAGAACACTGTTTTTAAGGGTGGGAGTATTAAAACCCTTGCTCCTGCCCCTATCGCCGCTGTAATGCCGCTTAAATCAAGCGAGAGAAGCCATTTAATGCGTATCATTCCATAATGGATTGAGAGCGTAAGCGGTCTATCCGATTGCGCTCTCTTAGCCGCCCAACAGCAAAGACAGGGAAAGCCGTCAAGGACGCGTAAGCGTGCATTTTATCCTTGACGGCTTTTTCTGGCTTTGCTACTGCCTACCTGTCAAAACGGAATTGCAGGATAGCTTTGATAAGCTGTGCTTTCAAACGGTCTTGAATATCGTCGTTGATATGTCCCCGATAGGTAGACAGGTACTTGATATGTCCGGCATAGTGCCACAATACCGCGTCTATGGCTTCTGGCTCGCCGGCGACAGCTTTTTCAATAACTTCAAAGGGTATCAGCTTCTTGTTCCTCATGTTCTGATTTTAACCATTCCTTTCTCAACTGCTTCAATGCCGCGTGTTTCCAGTAATTAGCTGTGCTTCTGTTTCGTCCATACTCGTTCCCGACTTCTGTATCAGTGTAACCGAGGAAGAAGTACATCAGCAGGACAACACGCCGTTGCTCCGGCAATCTGGCTAATGCGTCGGCTAACCGTTTGCTTGCCACAACAATTTTCTGCCCTTTCACAACAAAAACAGTTGGAATGTCGTATTGCTCAAAGTA
>CAMTMZ010000004.1 GCA_947073765.1 uncultured Bacillota bacterium
TACGGCCTGAAGCCCATGGCCAAGCTGGTCAGCTGGGGCCAGGGCGGCGTGGATCCCAAGATCATGGGCGTGGGCCCTGTGCCCGCCTCCCGCCAGGCTATGGAGAAGGCCGGCCTGAAGATCGAGGATATGGACCTGGTGGAGGCCAATGAGGCCTTTGCCGCCCAGTCTATCGCCGTGGCCCGTGAGCTGGGCTTCGACATGAGCAAGGTCAATGTCAACGGCGGCGCTATCGCCCTGGGCCACCCCGTGGGCGCCTCCGGCGCGCGGATCATCGTCACCCTGCTCCACGAGCTGGCCAAGCGGGACGACGCCAAGAAGGGCCTGGCCACCCTGTGCATCGGCGGCGGCATGGGCGTTGCCACCATCTTCGAGAAGTGCTAAACCAATAGAACACGCAGACTAGCCCGGGAATTATCCCGGGCTGGTTTTTTCATCCGTTTTTTCTACATATTCTTTCAGTGCCATCCGAATGCAGCTGGGAACGGACCGACAATCCTCTTCCGCCAGCCTCTTCAACGCATCATACAGCTCCTGCGGCATCCCGACGATTACTTTTTTATCTTGTTTTTTCATAGTTCCCTCTCTTTGCTATTTAATTCACTAGCATATGATTTATGCTAGCACATCCATTATATTCTGTCAATAGTAAGCCTATAGGAGGTTAAATATGGATTACATTGACAGGATAATTGCAGTGCGCGTTGATGCTGATGATACGCAGCGTTCCTTGGGAAAGGCTTTAGACATCAACCATATTCAGTGGGCAAATTATGAACGCCGATTTAACGAAATGCCCATTCGTTATCTAATCAAATTCTGTAAATACTACGGCGTCAGCGCGGACTATATCCTCGGTTTGGGCCGGGATATGAAGTGGCCCAGGTAAAGAGAGCCGAAAAACCCCGGATACCTGCTCCAAGGCATCCGGGGCTTCCCGTTGAAAAAGAGGATTAAAATGAAACGAACTGTCTCTTGCGGATTTTATGATACAGGAAAGTTATTAACAAATCCAACGCCAGTTGTTACAAAAGGATTAAATCCTCTAAAAAACTTTTCCCTGGTCAGGGAATTTTTGGTGCATTTGGCTATATCAGGCCAAAAGAGAGAAAGGCCAACGGAGCGACCCGTCAGCCTTTCAAAAATGGAGGATAGAATGAAAAGATGTTCTTGCCTTGCGAGTATGAGTATAGACAAAAGATTTTACAAAAGTTCACGCCAGTTGTTACAAAAACTTTAAATATTATCGCAAACTCTGAAAAAACGCCTGAAGCACCCCTTCGCACTCCGCCGTCAGCGGTCCCTGGTAGATGCGGGGGCGGCAGTTGAACCGCTCCTCGAAGAGATTGAGCACTGAGCCGCAGCAGCCGGAGTTCTCCTCTCGGGCGCCGTAGCGGATCTCCTCCACCCGGGCGTTGATGATGGCCCCGGCACACATGGGGCAGGGCTCCAGGGTGACGTACAGGGCGCAGCCGTGGAGCCGCCAGCTGCCCAGGCGGGCGCAGGCGTCCCGGATGGCCTCCACTTCGGCGTGGGCGGTGGCGTCGGCATTCGCCTCCCGGCGGTTGCGCCCCCGGCCCACAATTTCCCCGTCCTTCACAATGACGCAGCCCACCGGCACGTCGCCGCCGGCAATGGCCTCCCGGGCCAGGGCCAGGGCCTCTCCCATGAAATACTCGTGGTTCATTCTTCAATTTCCCGCATGAAAATGATTACATCGCTGCCCCACGTACAGAACCGCCAGCCCTCCCGGCCCAGCGCATTCCACCGTTCCTCCGCTTCACGGACCTTTTTCTTCCAGTCAAAGCCAAGCGTCGTTTTAACCTCAACCATTTTGTACTCATATTTTTTCATGCCGGCGGCCTCCTTTGTGCAGGGGCGGATATTATCCGCCCCTGCAATTCTACCCGACTTTCCAAGTTTTCGCAACCCCTTGCCCCGGAACGCAAACCGTGATAAAATATGCGGCGAATCCAATCAAGGAAGGCTGTCTATGAAAACCTATTTTGCCGGACAATTTGACATCGCCGTCATCGGGGCGGGCCACGCGGGGATTGAGGCCGCCCTGGCCGCCGCCCGGATGGGGATGAAAACCCTGTGCTTCACCGTCAACCTGGACGCGGTGGGCAACATGCCCTGCAACCCCGCCATCGGGGGGACGGGGAAGGGCCACCTGGTGCGGGAGCTGGACGCCCTGGGAGGGGAGATGGCCAAGGCCGCCGACAAGGCCTGCATCCAATACCGGCTGCTCAACCGGAGCAAGGGACCCGCCGTGTGGTCCCTCCGGGCCCAGGCGGACCGGCGGGAGTACCAGAAGGTGATGAAGCATACCCTGGAGAGCCAGGAAAACCTGTGGGTGAAGCAGGCGGAGGTGGTGGAGATCCTCACGGAACACGGCGGGGTGTCAGGGGTGGTCACCCACACCGGGGCGGTGTATGGGGTGAAGGCCGCCGTGGTGGCCACCGGCACTCACCTGGGAGGACGGATTGTGGTGGGGGAGGTGGTTCGGGACTCGGGGCCCGACGGCCTGTCCGCCGCCCTGTCCCTGACCCAGTGCCTGAAACGGCTGGGGCTGTCCATCCGGCGGTTTAAAACGGGCACGCCCCCCCGGGTGAACGCCCGCAGCGTGGATTTTTCCAAGATGGAGCGCCAGGAGGGGGACAGGGACGGCCTGGCCTTCTCCTTTCAGACCAAGACGCCCCCGGAAAACCGGGCCGTCTGCTGGCTGACCTACACCAACGAGGAGACCCACCGGATTATCCGGGCCAATCTGGACCGCTCCCCCCTCTACGACGGCACCATCGAGGGGGTGGGCCCCCGGTACTGTCCCTCCATCGAGACCAAGGTGGAGCGGTTCCCGGACAAGGCGCGGCACCAGCTGTTCATTGAGCCCATGGGGCTGGACACGGAGGAGCTGTATATTCAGGGCTTTTCCTCCTCTCTGCCGGAGGAGGTGCAGATCGAGATGCTCCACACCATCCCCGGCCTGGAGCGGGCGGAGATGACCCGATGCGCCTACGCCATTGAGTACGACTGCGTGGACCCCACCCAGCTGGAGGCCACCCTGGAGACCAAGGCGGTCCCCGGCCTGTACGGCGCAGGGCAGTTTAACGGCTCCTCCGGGTATGAGGAGGCGGCGGTCCAGGGCTTTGTGGCCGGGGTGAACGCCGCTTTGAAGATACAGGGAAAGCCGCCCCTGATTTTGCGCCGGGATCAGGGGTACATCGGGGTGCTCATTGACGATCTGGTGACCAAGGGCACCGACGAGCCCTACCGGATGATGACCTCCCGCACCGAATACCGGCTGCTCCACCGCCAGGACAACGCCGACCGGCGGCTTACCCCCATCGGCTATGAATTGGGTCTGGTCTCCCAGGAACAATATTACGGGGCGTGGGAGAAATACGCCGCCGTGGACCGGGAGGCACGCCGCCTGGAGCGCACCGGCACGCCCCCCACCCCGGAGCTGGCCGCCCTGCTGGAAAAGCGGGGAGAGCCCCCCGTGAAGGACGGGGCCCGGCTGGCCGACCTGCTTCGCCGCCCCCGGCTGAGCTACGCCGACCTGGCCCCCTTCGACCCGGACCGGCCTGATTTGCCCCCCGCCGTGACCGGTGAGGCGGAGATCACCATCAAATACGCCGGGTACATCGACCGGCAGCTGCGCCAGGTGGAGGAGGTCAAGCGCCTGGAGGAGCGGCCCCTGCCTCTGGACATCGACTATCTGTCCATCGAGGGCCTGCGCCTGGAGGCCCGGCAGAAGCTGGCCGAGATCCGCCCCAAAAACCTGGGGCAGGCGGGCCGGGTGTCCGGGGTGTCCCCGGCGGACGTGGCGGTGCTGATGGTGTATTTGAAGCAGCGGGAACAGAGGTGACGGCAGATGGATGTATTTATGCTGTGGCATGTGTATGAGCGGACAGACAATTTGGGAGGACAGAATAAGAAGCTGATTGGCGTCTTTTCCTCCCAAGCGAAGGAAGCAGTTGAACAGGGAAAGGACCGGGAAGGATTTCGGGATCATCCTCTGGACTGTTTTGAAATACATCGTACAGAAATTGACCAAATTAGCTGGGCGAACGGTTTTTCCACTGTTCGTTGGAGAGAATAGGGCACGGTGGTATTATGAAACTGACACAAATTAAGGGAAACACCTGGGTCATTGAGGCCAGCCAGCTCATCCCGCTGTACAAGCTGGGGGATGGGCGGTGCGTCCTGCTGGACAGCGGCCTGCTCAGCGACCGGGAGGGGCTGGAGGAGGCCCTGCGCGCCAACCGGCTCACCCCCGCTGGGGTGCTGTGCTCCCACGCCCACGTGGACCACTGCGCCAACAACGGGTATTTTCAAGAGAAGTATGGGACAAAAATTGCCCTCACCTCTCCGGAGGCCGGGATGTGCTCCTCCCTGCTTACCTTAAAATGCTACTTTCTCACCCTGACGCCGGAGACAGTTGAGCGGGAATCCGGCTGCATGCTCCATACGCCGGATGTGATCATTCCCCCGGCGGACGGGCCCTTCTCCTTCTGCGGGGCGGAGTTTCAGATTGTCCACACACCGGGCCACTCTTCGGGGCATGTGTGCGCCGTCACCCCTGACAACGTGTGCTACACCGCCGACGCTGTGCTCAGCGCCGAGCTGCTGGGGGCCAAGCTGCCCTACAACCTGAGCCAGCGCATGGCCCTGGGCAGCCGGGAGAAGCTGCGGGGACTGGGGTGCGGCGCCTACGTCATGGCCCACCGGGGGGTGTGCTCCGGGGCGGGATTTAACGCCCTGATTGACGCCAATCAGGAATTGATTCACCGCCGTGCGGAGGAGATTCTCCAGCTTGTGGACCACCCCATGACGGCCAGCCAGATCGATGAGGCCGCCTGCGTGCGCTACCAGCTTTTCACCCGCAGGCCCTCCCGTGCCCTGCGCTTTGAGCGCAACGTGCGCTTTTTTATCGAGTATTTGACAGACGGCGGCCGGCTGGAGGAGCTATGCCGGAACGGGGCTGTCTACTATGTCAGGGGGGAAAATTCCTGATTTTCGCCGAAAACACTTGCAATCCCCTCCGGTTTGTGGTATGCTTAACGATACTTCCGGATTTTTTCCGGTAAAACAGTTAATTTTCGGCCCCAGGGCCCTTGAAAGGAACGAGTAACATGAATGCCTTGAATTTGATTCTCACCATTATCCAGGTCCTGTGCGGCCTGGCCGTGATTGCCGTGGTTATGCTCCAGTCCGGCAAGAGCGCCGGTCTGTCCGGGGCCATCGCCGGCGGCGCGGACACCTTCCTGTCCAAGAACAAGGCCAAAAGTCTGGACGCCAAGCTGGCCAAGATGACCAAGTGGGTGGCCATCCTCTGGATTGTCATTACCCTGGTTCTGAGTCTGATCTGAATTGGTGTAAAAACCAGCCCCGCCGGCACAGGCGGGGCTGGTTTTTTACGTGATCTCGTGGCTGTTGAGCAGAGACCGCTTGATATCCCACAGTTTTTGAGACAGATCCACATAATAGTTATGGGGGTTTTCAAAGCGCTTGACCTCGTCCCAAAGGGAATCCACCTGCCGCTGGCAGTAGGCCCGGCTGGTCTGGAGGTCGGGAACTTCATACACCAGCTCCCCGCCCCGGAAGACAGGAACCAGCAGCTCCCTGACCTCTATGCCAGTGTACACCTTCCGCTTCCAGGTGGCGTCCGGGTCAAACAGCTCCAGGGGCTGGGTGAAGTCGATCTCCTCGTCGTGCAGGCAGATGAGGTCGGCCTCCGCCTTGCCAGTGTCTTGGGAGAAGATGCGGTAGATCTTTTTAAAGTGGGGCGTGGTAATCTTGGCGGCGTTCTCGCTGATTTTGATCTTGGGGATGATGTTCCCCTGATCATCCTCAATGGCGGCCAGCTTGTACACCCCGCCGAATACCGGCTCGGACCGGGAGGTAATGAGCCGCTCGCCCACGCCGAAGGAGTCAATGCGGGCTCCCTGGCGCACCAGATCCCGGATGATGTACTCGTCCAGGGCATTGGAGGCCACTATTTTGCATTCGGTAAGGCCCGCCGCGTCCAGCAGCTCCCGGGCCTTCTGGGACAGATAGGTGAGGTCGCCGCTGTCCAGCCGGATGCCGCATTTGGTGATCCCCTGGGGGAGGAGGACCTCCTGGAAGGCCCGGATGGCGTTGGGCACGCCGGATTTCAGGACGTTGTAGGTGTCCACCAGCAGGGTGGCGTTGTTGGGATACAGCTGGCAGTAGGTCTTGAAGGCGGTGTACTCGTCGGGGAACATCTGCACCCAGGAGTGGGCCATGGTGCCGGTGGCGGGGGAGCCGTAGCGCTGGTCGGCCATGGTGCAGGCGGTGGCGGAACAGCCGGCGATATAACTGGCCCGGGCCCCCAAAAGGGCGCCGTCCGCCCCCTGGGCCCGGCGGGAGCCGAACTCCGCCACCGGCCGTCCCTCCGCCGCCCGGACGATGCGGTTGGATTTAGTGGCGATGAGGGACTGGTGGTTTAAGGTGAGCAGGATGAAGGTCTCTACAAACTGAGACTGGATGGCGGGGGCCCGGACGGTGAGGATGGGCTCGTTGGGGAAAACCGGGGTGCCCTCGGGGACGGCCCAGACGTCGCCGGTGAACTTGAACCCCTTCAAAAACGCCAAAAACTCCTCGCTGAAATAGCCCTTGGCCCGCAGATAGGCCAGGTCCTCATCATCGAACCGCAGTTCCTGGATATATTCCACCACCTGGGCCAGGCCGGCGGCAATGGCAAACCCCCCCTTGTCGGGAACAGAGCGGTAGAACACGTCAAAGTAGCAGATGCGGTCCTGCAGGCCGGTCTGAAAATAGCCGTTGGCCATGGTCAGCTCGTAGAAGTCACACAGCATGGTCAGGTTCGTTTTCGCTTTCATTGGGAAAGCCTCCTTGTGTCAGGGTGACAAGACACCCTTTCGTTAGACTTTATTATACTCGCTGACAGAAAAAATGCAAGGAGTTATTCCGTTTTCGGTCCTCAGCCCGGTGAGAATCCATATCATTCCCGAACCCGCGGGGGGTGACAAACGGCCTGCCCGATTGGTACCGCAGTTGAAAAACATGCTTTTTTAAAAAA
Source organism: uncultured Bacillota bacterium (assembly GCA_947073765.1). Lineage (GTDB taxonomy): Bacteria > Bacillota > Clostridia > Oscillospirales > Oscillospiraceae > Lawsonibacter. Next base: position 7,070 of record CAMTMZ010000004.1, read on the forward strand.
CCTGTATAAAATACCATTTTTTCTTGACAAAATATCAGATTTATAGTAAACTTTACCAAAAGAGAGGGGTGGCTTCGATGAAAAAATACGGCATTATCTGGATTGCGCTGTTTCTTTCTGTGATATTCCTGCTTGCGGAGGAGCGTTTTTATTACAGTCTCGCCAACTTCTATCATCATTCTGAAAATCTCCTTGTTCTGGGAATTGCCTTGATTTTCTCGACCCAAATTACCGGTTTTCTATACTTGGCCCGGAAAATAAAGGACTTGGAGAAGAAGGCTCCTCCCAGAGACAGGGACACATCCCAGGAATCAACATGATAAGCTGGACAAACGCGCGCCCCGAATCCGGGGCGCGCGTTCTCTTGGTTTGTGCGGCGGGCGGCACATGTTCTCCCTGTTTCCGGGCATACTGAATTTAACAACCGTCAAGGAGGGTTCACTATGTCCGACAAAACTGAGGCCTTTCTCCACAGCCAGACCCGGGAAAATCTCATGCGGGCCTTTGCCGGGGAGAGCCAGGCCCGGAACCGCTACACCATCGCCGCCGGAGTGGCCAACAAAGCGGGGCTGGCCGTGATTCAGGGGGTGTTCCTCTTCACCGCCGATCAGGAGCGGGTCCACGCTAAGCAGTTTTACGCCGCCCTGGAGGACTGCGCCGGCCAGACCATCAAGGTGGACGGCACCTACCCGGTGGACATCTGCGCCGGAGTGCTGGACTACCTCCGGGCCGCCCAGCACAACGAGTATCAGGAGTGGGAGCACGACTACGATCACTTTGCCAAAACCGCTATGAGCGAGGGCTTCCCTCTGGTGGGAAAGATGTTTGAGAATATCGCCCGGGTGGAGAAGACCCACGGGGACCGCTTTGGGAAATTCGCCGACCTGATGGAGAAAAACCAGCTGTTCTTCTCTGAGGTGGAGGTGCAGTGGATGTGTCTGCACTGCGGCTTCGTGCTGGAGGCCACCGCCGCCCCCGCCCACTGCCCCGTCTGCCGCCACCCCCAGGGGTATTTTGTGCGGTTTGAGATGGCGCCCTGGAGCTGAAAAAACACCCCGTATTTTATAAAAAGTAAAATACGGGGTGTTTTCTATTATTCAAATTCTCCGGAGATACTGCTCCTCCCCCGTTTTTCGGTCCTATGGATTGCGTTAAGGGACAGTTCCCCGGCCAATTTAAAAAGTGAATCCGCCATAACCTTTTCAGTGGAAAGGCCGCCTGCTTTTTTGCCTATTTCAGCGTAAAAGGTAAACACATAATCGGGTACTTTTAGCGTAACTTTTTTCATCTTCATGAAACCTCTTTCTATCTGATGATAAAAAGAAGTATACTACACATTCTTAATGGGGTCAACTGACCTCATAAAGTTTCCTCCCTATTGTTATCCTAACGGTAAGGCAAGGAGGGACTATCATGGTAGAATCTGGGATTGTTGGCCGTATTCTGGCGGAATATCGGGAGCGGAAAGGGCTGACGCAAGACGTTCTGAGCGGTTTAGCCGGGTTAGACCGCTCACACTATAGTAAACTGGAGCGTGGCCTGCGCAGTCCGACCCTGGATACGCTGTTTAAAATTGGGCAGGCACTTGATATTCCACCCCATGTAATCGTCAAGGCAATAGAAGACGCGCACCCTCAAAAATAGAAACACTCCGTATTTTACTGATTGTAGAATACGGAGTGTATATTTTTATCCCTTTTTCTTAGAGGCCTCCCGCATCCGGGCGCCGTGGTCCAGCAGGCGCTTGCGCAGGCGGAGGTTTTCCGGGGTGCACTCCAGCAGCTCGTCGTCGGCCAGGAACTCCAGACACTGCTCCAGAGACAGCTGCCGGGGCGTAACCAGGCGCAGGGCCTCGTCTGACCCGGAGGCACGCATGTTGGTCAGCTGCTTCTTTTTACACACATTGACGGAGATGTCCTCCGCCTTGGGGCACTCGCCCACGATCATGCCGCCATACACCGGGGTGCCCGGACCGATGAACAGGGCGCCCCGCTCCTGGGCGTTGAACAGGCCGTAGGTCACCGCCTCGCCGGTTTCAAAGGCCACCAGGGAACCGGTGGACCGGCGGCTGATCTCCCCCTTGACGGGGGCGTAGCTGTCGAAGACGGAGGCCATGATGCCCTCGCCCTTGGTATCGGTGAGAAATTCGCTGCGGTAGCCAAACAGGCCCCGGGAGGGGACCAGAAAATCGATCTTCATCCGGTCGCCCACCGGGTTCATCTCCAGCAGATCTCCCTTGCGGGCACCGATCTTCTCCATTACAGCCCCTACGCAGTCGGAGGGCACGTCCACCACAAGCCGCTCCAGAGGCTCACACTTCACCCCGTCGACCTCCTTATACAGCACCCGGGGAGGGGAGACCTGGAGCTCGTAGCCCTCCCGGCGCATGGTCTCGATGAGGATGGACAGGGACATTTCGCCGCGGCCCGCCACATTGAAGGAGTCGGTGGAGCCCTCTACCTCGGAGACCTTTAGAGAGACATCCTTCAGGGTCTCCCGGAACAGGCGGTCCCGGAGCTGGCGGCTGGTGACAAATTTGCCCTCCCGGCCGGCGAAGGGGGAGTCGTTGACGGAGAAGGTCATCTCGATGGTGGGGGCGGAAATCTGGACAAACTCGATGGGCTCCACCCCCTCGGGGGCACAGATGGTGTCACCGATGGTGACATCGCCAATGCCGCTCATGGCGATGATGCTGCCCGCCTCCGCCTCCTGGACGGGGACCTTGCCCAGGCCATCGAACTCATACAGGGCGGTGGCCTTGGCCTTTTTGGGGGCGGCATCGGGGGCGTGGAAATTGCACACGGCGATCTCCTGGTTCTGCTTTATGCTGCCCCGCTCGATCCGGCCGATGGCGATGCGGCCCACAAATTCGTTGTAGTCGATGGAGGACACCAGCATCTGGAAGGGGGCCTCAGAGTCCACCTCGGGGGCGGGGATATAGTCGAGAATGGTGTCGAAGAGGGGCTTCAGGTCGCTGCCCGCCACGTCGGGCTGGACGGAGGCGGTGCCCTGGCGGCCGGAGCAGAAGAGCATGGGGGAGTCCAGCTGCTCATCGGTGGCGTCCAGGTCCAGCAGCAGCTCCAGGCACTCGTCGACGACCTCGTACACCCGCTGGTCCGGGCGGTCGATCTTGTTCACCACCACGATCACCCGGTGGCCCAGCTCCAGGGCCTTGGAGAGGACAAATCGGGTCTGGGGCATGGGGCCCTCGGCCGCGTCAACCAGAAGGATGACACCGTTTACCATTTTTAAGATACGCTCCACCTCGCCGCCAAAGTCGGCGTGGCCGGGGGTATCTACAATATTGATCTTCACGCCGCCGTACTGCACGGCGGTGTTTTTGGCGGTGATGGTGATGCCCCGCTCCCGCTCCAGGTCGCCGGAGTCCATCACCCGGTCGGCTACCGCCTGATTCTCCCGGTATACGCCGGACTGCTTGAGCATCTCGTCCACCAGGGTGGTTTTGCCGTGGTCTACGTGGGCGATGATGGCAATATTCCGCAGCTTCTGATTTTGCATAGGTATGCACCTCAAATCTGTGTTTTCCGAGTAAGACACGGTATTATACCCCCATTTCCCTGAAAATGCAACACGGCCCGGAAAAAAACACGTACAAAGGGAACCTTTTTTCTCTTTCTCCGTCTGTATATTATAGTAGGGGCACCGCGGCAAAATCGAACAAATTTTCCGTTTCCCTCTTGACATTTTAGAACGAATGTTGTATATTCTTTATGGAACAAACGTTTTTAATCCCGCCGGGCCGAACAATAGTCCGGTTTTTAGGACAGTTTTTGGTCTATCCTTACCCTATCATTCAATTTTCGGAGGGGACACATATGCAGACCATGTACTATAAAACTTCCAGCTTTATTCAGCACACCGGCAACATCATCGACCTGGGAGAGCTGCGCCGCCGGCAGGTCCTGGCCCAGCACGACAGTCTGGCCCGCCAGCCGGAGGAGGAGCGGTACGCCCCGGAGGAGGAACCCGCCTTCCGCCCTGTGGTGCTCTCCCTCTCTCCTGAGGAGCGCCGCCGCGCCCGCCGGGAGCGGCAGGCCTGGCGGCTGGACCTGTGCGCCAGTTTGGCCGTGATTGTTATGACAGCGGCCTTTCTGCTGCGGATGGCCCTGTAACCACTATATCTTGGGTTTTTTGTCTGATTATATACAATTTTTATGAAAAACGCCGCGGTTTTATCTGCGGCGTTCTATTTTTGTGCACTTTTTTTGTGAATTTTTTGTTTCCAGGTGAAAAAGAGACTTGACGGGAGGGAGGAAACTGTGTATATTGTTGTTGTTACCATTTTGTAACTCTTATTTCATTCTTGTCATTTTTCCCTCAGATCGAGAGGTGATCACGATGGATCAAGCACAAAACCAAAGCTGGACCGCCCGGCTGCCTATCGCGGACCTGGATCAGACCAGGCCCATCCGGCCGCCCCAGCCCCCCCGGACCGAGGAACAGGCCCCCGCCGGACCTGACTGGCGGGATGAGTTCCGCCTCTACGTCAAGGGCGCCCGGGAGTGGGCCCGCATCCACCTGCGCCGCTGGGCCCACCTGTTCCACGGCGCCGCCGCCGGCACCCTGGCGGTAGGGCCGGTCTCCTTCCTGCTGGTGGCCGGGACCCTGGGCGCCGCCCTCACCCTGACTACCCTTTATTCCACCAGCTACGCCGTGATTGTGGACGGCCAGGAGGTGGGGGTGGTGGCCGACCAGAGCGTGGTGGACCACGCCATCCAAACAGTGGAAAGCCGGGGCACCCAGCTGCTGGGCTACAATTACCAGGTGGAGGGCGACATTGATTACAGTTTCGCCCTTTCCCTGAAGAGCGATTTGAGCCGGGAGCAGGATATCAGCAACTACTTTTATGGGCAGCTCAATGAGCTCAGCGACCAGCTGAGGGCCTATCAGATCACCCTGGACAGCCGGGTGATCGGCGTGGTGAAGGATGAGGCCGCCCTGGACTCTATGCTGGAGGGCATCAAGGCGGAGTTTATCACTGACGCCACCACCTCCGCCGACTTTGTGGAGGACGTGTCCATTACCCCCGTCTACGCGGCGGACAGCCTGATGAGCGTGGGGCAGATTGAACAGGCCCTGAAGGCCAACACCACCGGCGAGACCACCTACACCGTTGTGAAGGGGGATACCTACAACGGCATCGCCTACCGCAACGACATGTCTCTCAGCGACCTGATGGAGCTCAATCCCCAGGCCAACATCAACCGCCTGATGGTGGGAGACGTGCTCAATGTGAAGGAGATCGTTCCCGCCCTGTCGGTGCAGACCACCGAGCATGTGACCTACACTGAGGCCATCCCCTGTCCTGTGGAGGAGGTTCAGGACGACTCCATGTATAAGGGGGACTCCAAGGTGCTCACCCAGGGGGAGGAGGGGGAGGCCCAGGTACAGGCCGACGTGATCTATGTCAACGGCTATGAGCGGGAACGCACCGTTACCAGCACCACCACCCTCCGGGAGCCCACTACCACCGTGAAGGCGGTGGGCACCAAGGAGAAGCCCAAGACCGCCTCCAAGGGCACCTACAAGTGGCCCGTCAGCAGCCACCGCATCAACTCCTACTTTGGCGGACGGCGAATCTTCGGCAGCTACAGCTACCACTCCGGCATTGACATTCACGCCAGCTACGGCGAGGCCGTGAAAGCCGCCGACGGCGGTACCGTCACCTTTGCCGGCTACAAGGGCAGCTACGGCAACCTGGTCATCATCCGCCACGACAACGGCGTGGAGACCTATTACGCACACAACTCCAGTCTGGTGGTCTCCGCCGGGCAGAAGGTCTACCAGGGTCAGACCATCGCCAAGGCCGGCTCCACCGGCCGCTCCACCGGCGTCCACTGCCACTTCGAGGTACGCGTACGCGGCACCGCCGTCAATCCGCTGAATTATCTGAGATAACATCAAAAGCCCGCCGGCGATGCCGGCGGGCTTTTGATCTTTTTTTCATCTGGTGATTTCCTGATCGGTTTCAATAAAATGGGAATGCCTCAGGCCCGCAGTAACAGGCCGATATAAAAGCATGGTAATCCCAGCATTTAAGCCGCCCTTTATCAGATTAAACGGTAAAAACGCCGGAATCAGCAGTCGCGCAACCGCTTCTCTGGAAGTGCCCATATAAATTGGGGCGATCAGATAGTTCCAAAGCAGCATGACAGCGATCATGCACCCCCACCCGCAGAGCAGTCCGGCCGTAGCGCCCAGCCGCATCCGCTTTTTCCGATAGAGAAACGCGGCAGTGCAGGCAAAACTCGCGCTTGAAATAACATTCATGAGAAACCCTAAAATTCCGTTTTCACTGACAGTCAGCATCTCGGCGAGAGAGACGAGCACGGCCATAGATAACGAGGCAAGGGGGCCAAAGACAAACCCGCCAAGGGTAATGATGATATCCTTTGGGTCATACTTTAAAAAAAGTATGAGTGGGACACGCCCAAACACCGTGGCGGCGTAGGCCAGGGCACAGAGTGTTCCGATTGTTGTGAGCTGTTTTGTCTTTTTGTTCATGATATTACCTCCAAAAAAATTAACACCTAAAAGCAACGCAATGCCTTTCGGTGTTACCATCCGGAGGAGTATCGAACATGTCTGCAAAGCATTGATAGGACAGGACCGGAAAAGTGCATGCTGTCAGAATCACCCTGACAAGTTCAATACACCTTCTTTAATCCAGACTGTACTGTCGGTTTTGGACTTTCACCAAATCAGCGCCTGCGCGCTCGCGGACTTTACCGCCGATCGGGAATTTCACCCTGCCTTGAAGACATTCGCCCTATTTAGTTGTCGTCATTATTATAAATTTGTTTTTTGTCCGTGTCAACAGTGATGTGAAGAAACCCTTTGACTGAAGCAAAATAACAAACGCCTCGTATTTTAAAAACATTAAAATACGAGGCGTTATATCTTTCTTAATAGGCCAGCTTCTTCTCCAGCCAATCCTTCAGCTCAGAGATGGGGACGCGGACCTGGTCCATGGTGTCCCGGTCCCGGATGGTGACGGCGTCGTCGGCCTGCTCGGTGTCGCTGCCCACGGTCTGGAAATCCACGGTGATACAGTAGGGGGTGCCCACCTCGTCCTGACGGCGGTAGCGCTTGCCGATGGAGCCGGCGTCGTCGTAGTCTGCCATAAAGTATTTGGACAGCTCCGTCTGGATCTCCCGGGCCTTGTCAGACAGCTTCTTGCTGAGGGGGAGCACGGCGCACTTGAAGGGGGCCAGAGCGGGGTGGAGGCGCAGCACGGTGCGCACGTCGTTCTTCTCCGCGTCCACCACCTCCTCGTCGTAGGCGTCCACCAGGAAGGCCAAGGTCACCCGGTCAGCCCCCAGGGAGGGCTCGACGACGTAGGGAATATAGTGCTCGCCGGCCTCCTGGTCAAAGTAGGTCTGGTCCTTGCCGGAGGTGTTCTGGTGGGCGGTGAGGTCAAAGCTGGTGCGGCTGGCCACTCCCCACAGCTCTCCCCAGCCGAAGGGGAAGACAAACTCAAAGTCGGTGGTCGCGTTGGAGTAGTGGCTTAATTCCTCGGGATCGTGGTCCCGCAGGCGGAGGTTCTCATCCCGCATCCCCAGATTCAGCAGCCAGTCATGGCAGAACTTTTTCCAGTAGGCGAACCACTCCAGCTCGGTGCCCGGCTTGCAGAAGAATTCCAGCTCCATCTGCTCAAACTCCCGGGTGCGGAAGGTAAAATTGCCGGGGGTGATCTCGTTGCGGAAGGATTTTCCGATCTGGCATACGCCGAAGGGCAGCTTGCGGCGGGTTGTACGCTGGACATTCTGGAAGTTGACAAAGATGCCCTGGGCGGTCTCGGGGCGGAGGTAGACGGTATTTTTCGCCTCCTCGGTGACGCCCTGGAAGGTCTTGAACATCAGGTTGAACTGGCGGATGTCGGTCCAGTTGAACTTGCCGCAGGAGGGACAGACGATCTGATGCTCCTCTACAAACTCCTTCATCTGGGCCTGGGACATGGCGTCTACGCTATGTCCCAGGTCGAAGCTGTTGGTCTGGCACCAGTCCTCGATGACCTTGTCGGCACGGAAACGCTCCTTGCACTCCTTGCAGTCCATCAGGGGGTCGGAGAAGCCGCCCACGTGGCCGGAGGCCACCCACACCTGAGGATTCATCAGGATGGCGGCGTCCAGGCCCACGTTGTAGGGGTTCTCCTGGACGAATTTCTTCCACCAGGCCTTTTTTACGTTGTTTTTCAGCTCCACGCCCAGGGGGCCGTAGTCCCAGGTGTTGGCCAGGCCGCCGTAGATCTCAGAGCCGGAGAAAATAAAGCCCCGGCCCTTGCACAGGGCCACAATTTTTTCCATGGTTTTTTCGGTATTTTTCATTGTGATACTCCTTGCCGTCGCATTTTATCGCTTCATTGTATGCCAGCTTTTCCCCACTGTCAAGGAGATTTTCTAATTTTCTTTTCTTTTTGATCCAGCTGCCTGAGATGAGCTTTCAGCACCTGGTTGATATAGCTGGACAGGGAGCGGTCCTCCAGCTCCGCCAGCTCTTTAATGGACTCCAATACCGGATCGTCTATTGTCAAGCTGATTTTGGTCTTTAACGGTTTCATGTTACGTCTCACCCGTTAATATTATACTATTTACTGCGATCGAATCTTGACTTATCCTACTTTATCGCTTATAATCGCTTTATGGAGGCGATATAATGTTTACCAATAATTTTGAATCCGCCTTCTCTGAATTTTTGGAAACCCGCGAGTATGACGAAGCGGAAAACTACCTCTTTTCCGTGATGCGGCAGGCCTTTGCCGCTGGTTGGCAGGCCGCAGGGGGCGAGCCGCCCGGCAAAGCCCGGATCTTTCAGCTCCTCAATTTTCCGCCAGACAAAAAACAACCCCCGGAGGAATAACACCCTCCGGGGATTTTCCTATCTATCCCAGCTTCTTCTCCAGGCACACCAGCTGTACACCCGGGATGCCGTTGAAATCGCAGGGAACAATCCCCGACTCCCAGTAGCCCAGGCGGGCATACAGCCGCCGGGCGGCGGCATTTTTGGCGTTGGTATCCATGCGCAGGCAGGGGCAGCCGTGAGCCATGGCGTACTCCTCATAGAAGCGGACAAACTCGCGCCCGCAACCCTGCCCGGAAAAGGCCGGGTCCACCACCAGGGTGTGGAGAACCATCACCTGTTCCGGCGGGACGTCCGGATACCGCCATGGGGCGTTGGCGTACTCCGGGACCTGATTCTGATCGATTTTAGCCGCGGCAGCCACGCTTCCTTCCCGCTCCAGAACAAACAGCGTGCCCGCCTCCAGGGCGTCCAGCGCGGTCTGCCGGGTGGGGTAGACCCCCCGGATCCAGCCTACAGCGGCCTCACCCCGCTCCTCCTGAGACAAAATATGGTCATAGATGGCGGCTACCTGGGGAATATCCTCCAAAACCGCCTTTCGAACGCCGTTCACGCTGACATTCCTCCTTATCTGGTCAAAAGCTTCTTCATACCTTCCTCCAGGCCCTCCATCGTGAGCAGGTACATGGGGAACTCCCGGGCGATGACGTCGTAGGTCTGGGACCAATACTCCCCCCAGTCGGGCCGACGGCTGGGGTTGAGCCAGACGGCGTGCCGGAATCTTCCCTTCAGCAGGCGCAGCCAGTCTATGCCGCACTGGGGTCCTCCGGCCTGGCTCCCCCGTCCGTACCAGCCCCCCATCAGTTCATAGGGGGCCATTTGGGCGTCTCCCACCAGGATCAGCTTGTAGTCGCTGGGAATGTTGGACAGCACCCAGTCAGTGGGGACGCTGTCCCGGGACATGAGGGTGGGGGTGTTATAAAGCCGGGCGTAGGGGCAGTTGTGAAAGTAGTAGACCTTTAAATCCTTAAAGTGCCCCGACCTGGACACCGCCTGAAACAGGGCGGAGCACAGCTGGGCGTAGTAGTCCATGGAGCCCCCTGAGTCCATGAGGAGGAGCACCTTTACCGTATTCTCCCGGGGGCGCCTGTAGCGCACCTTCAGCACACCGCCGTTATTCGCGGTGTCCTGAATGGTGCTGTCCACGTCAAACTCGGTGGGGGGGAGGTCCACCAGGCCGGAGTACTGCCGCAGATGGCGCAGGGCCACCTGGAACTGGCGGGTGTCCAGGGTGTTATCCCGGCGGAAGTCCCGGAACTTCCGCTCTCCCGCCACCCGGAAGGCCCGGCGGTACATGGACTGGCCCCCCACCCGGATGCCCTTGGGAGAGAGTCCGGAGTTGCCAAACATAGACATGCCATGGGTGCCTACCCAGTAATTGCCGCCGTTGTGCTCCTCGGTCTGTTCCTCCATCCGCTCCTGGAGCAGGCGCTCGATCTCCTCCTCGGAGAAGCCCAGGTTCTTCAAGGCCTGGATCTCGTCCCAGTTGGGGCTGTCGGATAATACTTCTGGTTTATTCAGCCAGTCTAATAACTCTTGGGATACCTCCTGCTGGAAGGGGACATCCTTAAAATACTCCAAAAAGGTGCGGTCAAAGGTATCGAAGTCCGCCTCGCTCTTTACCAGCAGACAGCGGGCCAGGTGGTAAAAGCCGGTGAAGCTGGCGTTATGAAGGTTTTTGCGCAGGCCCTCCATCAGGGCCATCCACTCCGTAAGGGAGATCTTCAGGCCGTTGCGCCGCAGCAGATACAACAACTCCCCAAACATGGCTTCACCCTCCTTTTCATTTTGCGCGCCGGTTTTGGCGCCGGAGACATCCGGGAGGTGTGGAACCCACCCGCCGGACCGCCAGAGGCTGACCCCGCCACCGCGTATTATAAATGATTGTAGCGTCTTTTTTCGGAAAAGGCAAGACTGAAAATTGTTTCAGGTTGAATAGCGTACATTATAATAATAATTCTTCTTGTTTTTTTGGTGTTCTATGTGGTAAAATGTTTTTGAGAGGGAGCGTGTGGGGGCTTGGAACCGCTTTGGGCGGCCCTGCGCTGTACATTGCCCTGGGTAAGAAGTTTGAGGCGCTGTTCTATTTGATTGACGGGCAGTGTTCCCGGAAAGGAGGCGGCTATGGAGTATTTTGCCATTGGTTTGTTCGCTGTTGCGGTGATTGGAATCCCGATCGCCATTTTACTGTTTAACGATTACGGCAAGAAGCGGGGGTGCGGCCGGGGCTGCGCCACCTGCGGCAACCGGGATATCTGCTACCGGAACAAGAAAAACGCCAACAAAAAAGCGCCCTGACGGGCGCTTTTTTCTATTCCTCAGGCTCCTCGATTTTGGCGTCGGGGGCATTTTTGCCTACGGAGGCAATGCCGTTTTTGCAGCTGGCCTTGGCCTTATATCCCTCGCTCTTGCCAATGTTCTCGCCGTTTTTTGCCTTCAGGCGGAAGCGGTACTCCCCGGCCTTGTCCAGATAGACCTGGAACTTGGGATGGGTGAGCTCCTCAAAGCCCTCCACCGTCTGGTCCTCTATGTGGGACAGGGCGTTTTTCCGCACAGATTCGATGCCCCCTTGCAGCCGGACAGGCTGGTGTAGCTCTCGGAGGCGGTGAGGATGACCTCGCCGTTGCCCGCCTTCAGGCTGAAGGTGAATTCGCCGTTTTTGGTCTTAGAAATTACAAATTTTCCCATACAATGCATCCTCTTTCTATCTATTTTAGGCCCTCCGGCCTGAGACGCTACTTGTATTTCCGACTCTCCGCCACAGCCAATTGGTCGCAGCGGTTATTAAATTCATTTTCGGCGTGGCCCTTCACCCAGTGGAGGTTTACTGTGTGTGTCTCACACAGGTCCAGAAGACGGCCCCACAGGTCGGGGTTGAGGGCGGGCTTTTTGTCCGCCTTTACCCAGCCCCGGGCCCGCCAGCCCTTGGCCCAGCCCTTGGACAGCCCGTCGATGACATACTTGCTGTCGGAGTACAGCTCCACCACGCAGGGCTCCTTCAGCACCTCCAGGGCAGTGATGACTCCGGTGAGCTCCATGCGGTTGTTGGTCGTCTGGGCCTCCCCTCCGGACAGCTCCTTTTTGTGGGGGCCGTAGATCAGGATAGCCCCCCAGCCCCCGGGACCGGGGTTGCCGGAACAGGCTCCGTCGGTGTAGATGGTTACTGTTTTCATAAATTCCCCTTACCCGCCCGCGCGAAATCGACGTCCGGTGGTGATAAAAAGTGCTCCAAAGAGCGTAAATGTACGGGTGTAACGGTGACGGACCTGATCAAAAGCCGGGATTCGAACCCAGCCAGGCAAGGTCCCGCATGCCCCCACGTAATGCGCCTGTCAGCCCCGGCGCATGAAGGGCTTGACATCCGCCTTTCGCGCAACCAAAATGTTAGATCAGCTCTGTGGTCCAGTTTTTCTCCTGGATGGTCTCCTCCAGCTGCCGCAGCTCCTTGGATAAGGCGTCCACCTGCTTTTGCAGCTTGCGGACATCCACTGTGCTCTTTACCTTGATCTCGCTGACGCTGTGGCGGCGGACCAGGGCGCTGGCGTTGCCTAGAAAGCCCCGCAGAACGCTGAGCCTGCCCTTCAGGCAGTCCCGGCGGGCCAGCAGGTCGGAGAGGGTGGGCCCGCCGTCCACTTTGGTGGAGCTGTTTGTGCGGTTGATGGCGGAGATCAGCTCCTCCAGGCGGGCATAGTCCGTCTCCAGCGCATGGAGCAATTCCTCCGGGTCCTCGGCGGGCTGTTCCCCCTCCTGAACCTGGGCGTTGTTGTTCAGCCGGGATTCCAGCTGGCGGATACGGGTTTGCAGCTCCGACCGCTGAGACAGGGCGTTGGCCAGTTTCATTCCCTCGCAGCTCCTTTCTAACCGGTCAGATGATGCTGTTGTAGCCGTCGATCATACTTCCGATGGCCTCGCTGACCTTATTGAAGTCCTCGGCGTAATCCGCCCCCTCCGTCAGGTCATTTTTCAGCCTGTTCACCCAGCTGAGGAGGGACTCTACCTTGTTGTTGTACAGCTTCAGGGCGTTGTCCCCAACAACGCCGGTAAAGGTGCTGATTTTGGAGCGCTCCTCCTCATTCGCCAGGGCTCCGTTCAGGTCCTCATAGGCTGTCTGGAACTGGTCGAAGAGAGGGGACAGCTGCGTCATGTCGATCTCAGGCAGGATCATCTCCTCCTCCGGGCCGATCTCGGCGTTGGCGGTCTCAATCTGGGCCCAGATCAAATCCAGGATATCTTCGCTGGTGTGGATCATAGTCAGGGAGTGGTAGAGGACCAGCTCACCCCTCTTCAGCAGACTGGCCCGGTCGTCATCCCGGGTGGCGCTGGCCATTTCACTGATGGCGTCCAGGAAGTTCACGGAATAAACATCATAAACCTGGAGCGCCTGCCAGAGCTGGGCGTGAATTTCCGGGGCCTTGGCCATATTGTCTTTCTCAAAGTCATCGAAGCTCATATAGGAGGCCAGGTCCTCCAGCGCCTCCATCACCTGGATCATGCTGTCCCCCATGGCGGTCATGGCGGCGTCGGCCTTGGGGTAGGCGGGCTCCTCCTTGGCGTATTTCATGGCCTCCTCTACCGTGTAGGTAGTGGCAATATAGAAGCGAACCCCTTCCTCGATAGCGCTGTAGTCGCCAATTACGGCAAAGGTCTCCGCGTAGTCCACATTTTCAAAGTAGTAGGACAGGGCCGGCTCAATGTCGTCGCTGATGATGTCGGCGATTTTCAAATAGGCATTATACTTGCTGTAGTCCTCCTGAACCTCATCGGATACATCACCGGAGGAGGCGGAGCTTACGTCCGGCTTTTTAGTACTTTCGCTGCCGCCGCCGCCGGAACAGGAGGACAGCAGCAGTGCGCCGCACAGAGCCAAAGCAAAGACCTTAATCCAATAATTTTTCCATTTCATGACATTTGATCCTTTCTTTCTGTGTTCTATGGCAGAAGCACCCCTTATTCCTGGGATTCCTCTGTGGGAGCTTCCTCCTCAGGCTGGACATCCTCCACACCGGAGGACTCCTCCCGCTCGGCCAGAGCCAGGGAGATGACCTTGTCCCCCTCCTCCTTGAAGCGCATGACGATGACGCCCTGGGTGGAGCGGCCGCACTGCTTGATGGCATCCACATGGGTGCGAATGAGGATGCCCGCCTGGGTAACCAGCAGCAGGTCCTCCGATCCGTCCACCACCTTGACCCCCACGATGGGCCCGGTTTTCTCGGTGACCATATAGTTTTTGATGCCCAGACCGCCCCGGTTGGTGATCCGGTACTCCTCTACAGGGGTGCGCTTGCCGAATCCTTTCTCGGTGATGGACAGCACAGTTCTCCCCTCGGCGGCCCGGGCGGCCCCCACCACGTAGTCCCCCTCCCGCAGGCGGATGCCCCGGACGCCCACGGCGTCCCGGCCCATAGGCCGCACGTCGTTTTCATCGAAGCAGACGGCCATGCCATCGTGGGTGGCGATGAGGATTTTTTTGGTTCCATCGGTCTCCCGGACCGACACCAGCTCATCCCCCTCGTCCAGGCGCAGGGCCCGGATGCCGTTATTGCGCAGATTTTTCAGGGTGCGCACCGGCAGACGCTTTACAGTGCCCTGGCGGGTAACCATGAAGAGGTACAGCTCTTCGTCCTCCCGCTCCCGGTAGTGGAGCATCGCCTGAACCCGCTCCCCCTGCTCCACCTGGAGTATGTTGACCATGTTGGTGCCCTTGGCCGTCTTGCCGCTCTCGGGAATCTGATAGCCCTTTTTGCGGTACACCTTGCCGGTGTCGGTAAAGAAGAGGATATAGTCGTGGGTGGAGGCGGTGAAGACGTCCACCACGTAGTCCTCTTCCCGGGTGGTGATCCCTTTCTTCCCCATGCCGCCCTTGGACTGGGCGGTGTATTCGCTCACCGGGGTACGCTTGATGTACCCCGCCTGGGTGAGGGTGAAGACACACTGTTCCTCCTCGATCAGGTCTTCAATGTCGATCTCGTCCTCCACGTCCTGAATCTCGGTAATCCGCTCATCGCCGTATTTGTCCCGGATGGCGGTAAGCTCCTCCTTCAGGACCCCCCGAAGCATCTCCTCCGAGGCCAGCAGCTGGTTAAAGTAGGAAATGCGCTCCTCCAGCTCCTTGTACTCCGCCTCCAGCTTTTCCCGGTTCAGGCCCTGGAGGGCGATGAGCCGCATGTCGCAGATGGCCTGGGCCTGGACGTCGTCCAGCTCAAAACGCTCCATCAGCCGCTCCTTGGCGTTGCTGTAGCTGGAGCGGATGATGCGGATGACCTCGTCTATGTTGTCCTGGGCGATGAGCAGGCCCTCCAGCAGGTGGGCCCGCTCCTGGGCCTTGCTCAGGTCATATTTTGTCCGGCGGATGATGACCTGCTGCTGGTAGGCGATATACTCGTCCAGAATGTGCCGCAGGGACAAAATCCGGGGCTGGAGCTTGCCGTTGACCTCTACCAGGGCCAGCATATTGATGGCGAAGGTGGTTTGCAACTGGGTCTGGGCGAACAGGCGGTTGAGCACCACCTGGGGGTTGGCGTCCCGCTTGAGCTCAATGACGATGCGCATGCCGTTGCGGTCGGTCTCGTCCCGGATGTCGGAGATGCCCTCCAACCGCTTGTCCTCCACCTGGTCGGCCATGTTTTTGATGAGCTGGCGTTTGTTTACCTGATAGGGAATCTCATTGATGACAATCCGGGTGCGGTCCTTGCCGAAATCCTCAAACTCGTGACGGGCCCGGATGGTCACCCGGCCACGGCCGGTGGCGTAGGCGGCGCGGATGCCCGCCCGGCCCATAATGATGGCCCGGGTGGGGAAGTCGGGGCCGTGGATGTGCTCCATCAGGTCGCCCAGGGTGGCCTCCGGGTCATCCAGAACGCAGATCACCGCGTTGATGACCTCCCGCATATTGTGGGGCGGGATGTTGGTGGCCATGCCCACGGCGATGCCGCTGGAGCCATTCACCAGCAGGTTGGGGAACCGGGAGGGGAGGGTTTTGGGCTCCTTTCTGGTCTCGTCGAAGTTGGGGTCCCAGTCCACCGTCTCCTTGTCGATGTCCCGGAGCATCTCACCGGAGAGTTTGGACATCCTTGCCTCGGTGTAGCGGTAGGCCGCGGGGGGATCGCCGTCTACGGAGCCAAAGTTGCCGTGGCCGTCGATGAGCATGTAGCGCATGGAGAAGTCCTGGGCCAGGCGGACCAGGGCGTCGTACACCGACTGATCTCCGTGGGGGTGATAGCGGCCCAGCACGTCGCCCACGGCGGTGGCGCACTTGCGGAAGGCGTGGTCATGGGTCAGGTTGTCCTCGTACATGGCGTAGAGGATGCGGCGGTGGACCGGCTTTAAGCCGTCCCGCACGTCAGGCAGGGCCCGGCCCACGATCACTGACATGGCGTATTCGATATAGGAGTTCTCCATCTCCGGCACCAGCGAGGTGGTGACGATCTTCTGGTCCGGATAGCGGATCTCCTCAGGGTCGTATTGTGGTTTCTTGCTCATTGGTCTGTACTCCCTTAATAATCAAGGTTGACGGCATATTTGGCGTTGCGCTCAATGAACTCCTTCCGGGGCTCCACCTTCTCTCCCATGAGGATGGTGAAGGTCTCGTCAGCCCGGACGGCGTCGTCCAGCTCGATGCGGCGCAGGGTGCGGCGCTCCGGGTCCATGGTGGTTTCCCACAGCTCGTGGGCGTCCATCTCGCCCAGGCCCTTGAAGCGGGATATCTCCACCTTGGCGTTGGGATTGTCCCCCCGCAGCTCGGCGGAGACACGATCCCGTTCCTCCTCCGAGAAGGCCAGCCGGGTCTGCTTGCCCCGGGTCAGCTTGAACAGGGGAGGGACGGCGGAGTAGACATAGCCGTTTTCGATGAGGGGCCGCATGAAGCGGAAGAAGAAGGTAAGCAGCAGGGTGCGGATATGGGCGCCGTCCACGTCGGCGTCGGCCATGATGATAACCTTATGATAGCGCAGCTTGTTCAAATCGAAGTCGTCTCCGATGCCCGCCCCCAGGGCGGTGATGACAGGGGTGAGCTTGTCGTTGCCATAGACCTTATCCGCCCGGGCCTTCTCCACGTTGAGCATCTTGCCCCACAGGGGGAGGATAGCCTGGAAGCGGCTGTCCCGGCCCTTGGTGGCGGAGCCGCCGGCGGAGTCTCCCTCGACGATATATAATTCGGTCAGCTCCGGGTTGGCCTCGTTGCAGTCCCGGAGCTTGTCGGGCATGGCCGCGCCCCCCAGAGCTGTTTTGCGGCGGATGGACTCCCGGGCCTTCCGGGCGGCCTCCCGGGCCCGGTTGGCCATGAGCGCCTTGTCCAGAATGGCCCGGCCCACCGACGGATTTTCCTCCAGGTAGGTCTCCAGTCTTTCAGACACGATGGAGTTGACCAGGGTGCGCATCTCGCTGTTGCCCAGCTTGGCCTTGGTCTGGCCCTCGAACTGGGCCTCGGTGAGCTTTACCGAGAGGACCACCGTAAGGCCCTCCCGGCAGTCGTCGCCGGAGACCTTCTCGTCATCTTTGAGCAGCTTGATTTTCCGCCCGTATGCGTTGAGCACGTTGGTCAGCGCCCGGCGGAAGCCCTCCTCGTGCATGCCTCCCTCCGGGGTGTGGACGTTGTTGGCAAAGGAGACCATGACCTCCTGATAGCCCTCGTTATACTGCATGGCCACCTCAGCCATAGAGTCCTCCCGGGCCCCGGACATATAGATCACACCGTTGTGCAGGGGATCCTTATTCCGGTTGATGAAGGTGACAAATTCCCGGATGCCCCCCTCGTAGCACATGTCGTCCTCCTGCTCTGTGCCGGGGCGGAGGTCCACCGTCTGGATGCGCAGGCCGGCATTGAGGAAAGCCTCCTCCCGCATGCGGGTGTGGAGGGTCTCATAGTTGTATTCCAGGGTATCGAACATCTCAGGATCTGGCTTGAAGGTGACAGTGGTGCCGGTGTGGTCGGTTCTGCCCACTACCTTCATTTCCTGGGTAATTTTTCCCCTGGAAAACTTCATCTCATAAATTTCTCCGTTTTTATGGACCTGAACCTCCAGCCACTCCGACAGGGCGTTCACTACCGAGGCGCCCACGCCATGGAGGCCGCCGGAGACTTTATAGCCGCCGCCGCCGAATTTTCCGCCGGCATGGAGGATGGTAAAGACTACCTCCAGGGCCGGCTTGCCCGTTTGGGGCTGGATGTCTACAGGGATGCCCCGGCCGTTGTCTGTGACAGTGATGGTGTTGCCCGGATTGATGGTGACGGTGATATCGGTGCAGTGGCCGGCCAGAGCCTCGTCAATGGAGTTGTCCACAATTTCATACACCAGGTGGTGCAGGCCTGACTCCGAGGTGGAGCCGATATACATGCCCGGGCGCTTGCGCACCGCCTCCAGGCCCTCCAGAACCTGGATCTCTGAGCCGCCGTACTCATGGTCGGTCTGAGTAGTGCTCAATTCGTTCAGCTGGTTCAGTTCTTCAGACATAGTTTACCTCCGCGATGGTGAAATTCTGCAGGAGCGGCCTTTAACCACCCGCTTTGTCCGGCGGACAAAGGCCGCCCCTGCCACAGATCAGTCCAATTCTTCCTCATTTTCGTCAATGGCGTCGTGGAAGTCATCCCCGCCGGCCTCGCCGCCCACCAGCTCGGTGGTGCGCATCCGGCGTTTATCCTTGGCCGCCTCCACATTCCGGTGGATCAGCTCCTTAACCTCCCTCGGGTGCTTCACGTTCTTTAAATCCAGGTGAGGGATGCTTTTGTCCGAGGAGACCACACACACGGTCCCAACGCCGAAGATGCGCTGGCCCAGGGTCATGTTCAGCTGAAGGTCCCGCACCCGATAGAGCAGCACCTCATCGGATTTGATGTTGAAAAAGCCGGTCTCACAGAATAGACGGTCTTCACTGAGGCTGTATCTGGTGAAGGACAGAGGCAGGCCAAAATGGCGTTTGCGGTCCTTCCACAGATATTCGATGGATTCCATATGATAACCTCCATTTTTTAGTTTTTACTCAATTCCTCCCCGTTCCGCCCGGGCGGCGAGAGTGGCGGAGGAGAGGGGGGAGATATAGACCACCGGCTCCCCCCAGCGGCTGTCGGCCAGGATGATGGATCGTGGCAGATCCTCGGTGAGCCAGATGGTCCGGCCCTCCGCCTCTGCCCGTTCCAGAAATTCCCGGGTTTTAAAGGCCCAGCTGGCGTTGTCCAGGTCGCAGATGGCCAGAATTTCCCGCTGGGGAATGACAACCGATTGGCCTAGATGAAGATACATCGCTATATCAGCTCCCCATGGTGGATATGAAACGCCCTGCCACCCTCCAGGCCCTCCAGTTTCTCCTCCTCACAGCAGGTAATAAACACCTGTCCGCCCCGGATGCGGTTGAGGACAAAGGCCTGACGCTTGGAGTCCAGCTCGGAGAGGACGTCGTCCAGCAGAAGGACGGGCCACTCCCCGGTTTCCTCCTGGAATATTTCCCGCTGGGCCAGCTTCAAAGACAGGGCCGCAGTGCGGGTCTGTCCCTGGGAGGCGTAGGTCTTGGCCAACTGACCGCCGATGGTGACGGCCAGATCATCTTTGTGGGGCCCGGACAGACACTGCCGGGAATCCAGCTCAGCCTGCCGGCGGCGCTCCTGGTGATCCAGCAGCTGGGGGAGAAGCTCTCTGGGCTGGGCCAGGGGGTTGGAAACGGTGGATACCGTGTCGTAGGTCAGTTCTATCGTCTCCCGGCCCCCGGAGAAGTCGGCGTGGATGGAGGGAGCCCGCTCCCGCAAACGTTTGACAAAGTGGGCCCGGTAATGAATGATCACCGCCCCCGTCTGGGCCATGCGCAGATTGAAATCATCCAGGGTATTCAGCAGGGAGGGATTTTCCGGCCAGTCCCGCAGGATGCGCACCTTGTGTCCATAGAGCCGGTTGTACTCGGAGAGCGCCTGGGCATACCGGGGCCGCAGCTGGCAGATGGCTCCGTCCAGAAAGCGGCGGCGCTCCTCGCTCCCCGCCCGGATGAGGGAAAGATCCTCGGGACAGAAGAGAACGGTGTTTAAAATCCCGGCCAGCTCCCCGGCGGCTTTCAGCCTTACCCCGTTGGAATACAACTGTTTTCCCCGGCCCCGAAACAGACGCGCCTCCAGGGTAAACTCCCGGTTCCGGCTGAATACCTCCCCTTTGACAAAGGCGGAGCCAATATCCAGCATTATCAGCTCCCGGTCATATCTGGCCCGGTGGGACCGGGCGGCGGAGAGATAGGCGACAGCTTCCAGAAGATTGGTCTTGCCCTGGGCGTTGTCACCATAAATCAGATTGACCCGGGGATCAAAGTCTGTCTCCAGGTGGGAGTAGCTGCGGAAGAAATCCAGCTCCAGGCGTTTAATGATCACGTGACCACAAGCTCCGTCTCGCCGTCGATAACCGCGCGGTCGCCGGGACGCAGCTTTTTGCCCCGCATCAAACAGGGCTCGCCGTTGACCGCTGTCCGGCCCTCCTGAATGATCAGCTTGGCGTCTCCGCCGGTCTCCACCGCGCCGGCGAATTTGAGCAGATCCTGAAGCTTGATAAACTCTGTGTGTATTTTAATCTCGTGTGATTCCATGGCAATGCCCTCTTTATTTCATCAATTCGCCTTCAGCCGCACGGGAAGCACCATGTAGACAAAATTCTCATCCCCCTCGGCGGGCAGAATGACACAGGGGGCCACGCCAGAGGTAAATTCCATGCGCAGCTTGTCGGCGGGGGCCGCTTTCAGAGCATCCATCAGGTACTTGTTGTTAAAGCCGATCTCCAGACCGCCGCCGTCGCCGGCGGTGGCACACTGGTCGGCGGCGTCGCCGATGGCGGTTTTGGTGGTGATGGAGACGACGCCGTCTCCAAAGACGCAGCGCAGAGGGGATTTCAGTTTTTCACTGATGATGAGGGAGACCCGGTCGATGGAGGACAGCAGGGCGCGGGCCTCTACCTCCACCTGAATGGAGTTGTTCCGGGGAATGGCGCTGCGGTAGGCCAGGAAGTCCCCCTCCAGACGGCGGCAGACCAGGACGGTGTCTCCGGTGCGGAACATGATATGCCGGGCCCCCTGGATAACGGTGACGCTCTCCTCCCCGGAGCAGATCTTCTCCACCTCGCTCAGGGCCGAACCGGGTACTACAAAGGAGAAGGAGCCGGCTCCCTTTTTCTCCTCTACCGCCTCCCGGCGCAAGGCCAGGCGGTAGCCGTCCACAGAGACGACGGTCAGACCGGCATCGTCTACCTCAAAGAGAGAGCCGGTATGGATGGGACGGCTCTCGTTGTCGCTGACGGCAAAGAGCGTCTGGGCAATCATGGAGCGCAGCACCGGCTGGCCAATCACCAGAGCGTTTTGCTGGTCCACGGCGGGCAGCTCAGGAAATTCCTCCGGATCAGTGCCCAGAATATTAAACTCCGAAAGGCCGCATTTGATGTTGACGGTATACTTTTGGGAGGTAAAAACCACAACGTCGTCGGGCATTTTTCGGACAATTTCTCCAAACAGGCGGGCGGAGAGCACCAGACAGCCCCGCTCTGAAATTTCGGCGGGAAGACTGGCCTGAATGCCCGTTTCCAGGTTGTAGCCGGTGAGGCGCAAGGTATCCCCCGCCTCGATGAGAATGCCCTCCATAGCGGGGATAGAGCTCTTGGCGGCTACCGCTCTGGATGTGACGGATACCGCAGCGGACAGCAGAGCCTTTTCACAGGAAAATTTCATAATGTATCCTCCGATCTGTTTCTCTCTCCGGAAGAGGAGGAGAGGATTTATTTTTAGTAACAGCAGTCAGTAGAAGAAAAAAATGTGGAAAGATGGGAAAAACCCTTGGAGGAGTAAGAGAAGCGGGTCCACAGGGGGTGTGGAGGAACGGGAGGGGTTTTCCACAGGGGGGTGCAGTTTCCACAGTTATCTGTAAACATTCCACATATGGATGTGGATAAAATGGCGTTGAGATGGAGGGAGCGGGGAGGATATTTACTCATAGCGGCTGTTGATATTGGTGGTAATGTCTTTGATAATTTCCGCCTTCTCCGGGTCGGTTTTGACCAGGTCCTCCACCCGGTTCAGGGCGTTGAGGACGGTGCTGTGGTCCCGGCCGCCAAATTCCGCGCCGATCTCCTTCAGGGAGAGGTTGGTCATGCGGCGGATCTGATACATGGCGATCTGCCGGGCCAGGGAGATGTCTTTGGAGCGGCCCTGCCCCCGGAGAAGGGGAGGCTCCAGGTTGTAGAACTTGCAGACCTCTTCGATGATGACATCGGCGGTGGGAAGAATGTCGGACTTTTCCTTAAAAATGTCCTTTACCGCCCGGATGACCGTGTTCTTATCCACCTTATCTCCGTTCAGATCCTGATAGGCCATAATTTTATTGACGGTTCCCTCAATCTGCCGCACGTTGGCGGTGATGGTCTCAGCGATGAGCTGGATGATGTAGTCAGGCAGCTCCATCCCCATGCGAATGGCCTTGTTTTTAATGATGGCGGTGCGGGTCTCATAGTCCGGGGGGATGATGTCCGCCAGCAGGCCCCACTCAAAGCGGGTTTTCAGCCGGTCTTCCAGGCGGAGCATTTCCTTGGGAGGGCGGTCGGAGGTGAATACGATCTGCTTTTTCAGCTCGTAGAGGGTATTGAAGGTATGAAACATCTCCTCCTGGGTGGAGTCGCGGCCGGCGATAAACTGCACGTCATCCATTAAAAAGACATCCGCGCCCCGGTATTTATCCCGAAATTCCTGGTTGCGGCCCTCCCGAATGGCGGAGATGAGCTCGTTGGTGAAAGAGTCGCCTTTGACGTAGATGATTTTATAGTCGGGATGATCGTGGTGGATGGTGTGGGCGATGGAGTAGAGAAGGTGGGTTTTGCCCAGGCCGGATTCTCCGTAAATAAAGAGGGGATTGTAGCTCAGACCGGGATTTTCCGCCGCTTTTCGGGCGGCGGCATGGGCAAATTTGTTGGAGGAGCCCACAACAAAGCGGTCGAATGTATATTCCTCGGTACCGGGGAGGAAGATGGCGGGCTTTGGATTTTTCTGGTCCACCCGGTCCCCCTCGGTGAGGACAGTGACCTGAAAGTCAGCGGAGAACAGCTCATGGAGGGCGTTCTGAATGGGGGAGATATAGCGGGCGGTGATGATCTCCTGCTTGAACCGGGTGGGGCTGTATAAAATGAAGCGGCTCTCTTCCAAGGACAGAGCCTGCGTATCGTCAAACCAGGTGTTGAGGGTGGTGGAAGTCATCTCCGCCCCCATGAGGGTTTTTACCTTTTCCCAGACTTCAGCGGCGGGATTCATGGCGCTCCTCCTTATGATTCATTCAAAGCGCCCTCCCCGCCGCGGGCGGAGAAGGCACGAAATCACGTGATTTTCCACACCTTGTATTATACCAAAAAACAGGCGGCACAGCAAGGTTTTTCCACATTTTTTATTTATAATGTGTCAGTTGGCCGGGGCAGTGCTTGTGGAAAAAGGGAAAGCGGGACACAAGATGTTGGCCGGGGCAGAAAAACAGAAAAAAATATGTCTCTTCCGGAAAAAAAGACAGTTGACACAGGCGGCCTGTATCCGCTATAATGATGGACGTATCTTTCCGAAAAGGGGTTTTTTTGCCCTTTTCCGGGCCGTCCGGTCAGGGCGGCACAGAGAAGCAGACCGCAGCCCCTGCGGGGGCTGTTGTTGGGCCGGGAGAGCCGGCTTGAAATCTAAACTGAGGAGGTGTCCCCCATGCTTCGTACCTATCAGCCCAAAAAGCGTCAGCGCTCCAAGGAGCACGGCTTCCGCAAGCGTATGGCCACCCGCAATGGCCGCAAGGTGCTGGCCCGCCGCCGCGCCAAGGGCCGCGCCCGGCTGACCCACTGAGAAGGCCCGCGGCGATTTGGCCGCCCCTTTCCGCAGTGAGCGCCGGTTCGGATCGGGACGAACAGTTTAGATAGCGCACAACCAGGGGCGTGGGAGCAATTCCTCCGCCCTATCTGTGCATACGGAGGAAACCATGAGGCATACCGTCCCTTTGAAACAAAATCATGAATTCCGACGGCTGTACAGCAAGGGAAAGAGCGCTGTCTCGCCTTACTTTGTCATTTACTGCCGGAGGACGGGCCGGCCGGAAAACCGGCTGGGCATCACCACCGGGGTGAAGCTGGGAAACGCGGTGAAGCGCAACCGGGCCCGCCGCCGTATCCGGGAGCTGTACCGCACCCATGAACAGGGTGTGCCAACCGGGTATGACATTGTGGTGGTGGCCCGGACCCGGGCTATTTACGGCCGGTATGGCGAGCTGGAGCACAGCTTTGTCCGGCAGATGAGAAAGCTGGGACTGTTTCCTCCAAGAGAGGGAATGTCCGGATGAAAATTGTTCTTTTGGCCCTGATTCGGTTTTACCGGCGGAGTATTTCACCTATGCGCCCCCCCTGCTGCCGCTTTATTCCCACCTGCTCGGAGTATGCCCTGGAGGCGGTGGAGCGGCATGGGGCCTTTAAGGGGGGGTGGCTGGCTCTGCGCAGATTGCTGCGGTGCCACCCCTTTCACCGGCAGAAGTCCATTGAGTACGATCCCGTGCCGTGACGCTGCCATAACTTGATATGCGGAGGTAACTTTAGTGGGTATTATTTTACAACCCTTTGCCTGGCTGCTGCTGTTTTTTTACAATCTGTTTAACAGCTACGGCCTGGCCCTGATCCTGTTTGGCATAGTCATCAAGCTGGTCCTCTTTCCGGTTACTCTGAAGAGCAAGAAGAGCATGATTCAAACCACCATGCTTTCCGGAAAGATGCAGCAGCTGCAAAAGCAGTATGGCAAGGACAAGGAGCGCTATAACCTGGAGGTTCAGAAGCTCTATGAGAAGGAAAAGGTCAACCCTATGGGGGGCTGTATCTGGTCTCTCATACCCATGTTTGTGCTTATCGCCCTGTATGGCATTATTCGTGAGCCGCTGACCTATTTTATGGGACTGACCATGGAGCAGATTCAGCTGCTTGCCAATGAGCTGGGCTGGGAGA
This sequence comes from uncultured Bacillota bacterium, assembly GCA_947073765.1. Classification (GTDB taxonomy): domain Bacteria; phylum Bacillota; class Clostridia; order Oscillospirales; family Oscillospiraceae; genus Lawsonibacter. Next base: position 31,903 of record CAMTMZ010000004.1, read on the forward strand.
CGGCCGCTGTGGCCAACGGCTGGATGGACGCTGGGGCCATGGACAAGCTGAGACAGCAGCTGGCTGATGGGAAAATTACCGGTCTGTTCCAGAATGGCGCCTATAATCAGCTTTATCTTCTCTCGATGGTGACAAAGGAGAACATCGCCTCTTTACAGAGCGCCCTCAACGCTCAGTTCGCCGGAGTGGGAGATGGGCTGTTTGTACTGAATTTTCAATTTTTAGGGATTGATTTGTCTAAAATCCCTACATGGAAGTTCTGGGTTGGGGGAATTACTCCCAGCTCCATCGGTTTGTTTATCCTGCCCATTATTTCTGTGGGTGTTTCCTTCCTGTCTATGAAGGTGTCTCAGGCTACGAACCAGATTAACAGCCAGACGAAAAACAGCCAGATGGACGCCACAAATAAGATGATGCTGTGGATGATGCCTGTGATGTCCCTGTGGATTGGCTTTACTGTTCCCGCCGGGCTGTCGGTGTACTGGATTACCCAGTATTTTGTCACCATGGGCCAGGAGGTCATTTGCAGCAAGATGCTGAAAAAGGACTATGAGGCCGCCCGGGAGGCCACCGCCAGACGGGAGGCTGAGGAGAAAGAGGAGGAGAAGCGCCGCAAGGAGGAGGCCAGGCTGGAGCGCCAGCGCCGTCTTGAGGAGGAAAAAAAGAACCGGGGAAAGAAAAAACCCCAGAAAAAAGAGGGGGAACCCGCCCAGGAGGGTGTGAACCGGGAGGACAGCCGGGAGGGAATCCGGGCCTATGCCCGGGGCCGGGCCTATATCCCCGGCCGCTACGGCGGCGTGACCCCCTACACCGACCCCAGCAAAATATTCCAGGCCGCTGAGACTGCGCAGACCGGCAAAAAGGGCAGGAAAAAGAAGGACGCCCAGGAGCCGGAGGGCACGACGCAGGCCGGTTCTATTCAAATTCCGGAGAGTAAGCCCGCTGAGATGGTAACTGTTCCGGAGGAGACTCTTCCCACCCCCGCCGAGACACCGGCCGACGCCCCTGTGGAGACCGAGGAGGTTGAAATTGAGGTGGAGGAGATTGAGGTTGAGGTGGACGAGGAAAAGGAGGGCTGAGTGATGTTGAAATGGATTGAGACAACCGGGCGCTCTGAGGAGGACGCCATCACCGCCGCGCTGTTCCAGCTGGGTCTGGAGCGGGACGATGTGTCAGTTGAGGTAATTGAGCGGGCCAAGTCTGGTTTTCTCGGGTTTGGCGGCAACCCCGCCAAGGTGCGGGTGAGCTACCAGGAGGTAGACGGGAAAGCCTGCCCCATTACGGAGGAGCCCCCGGTGGAGCGGGCAGAGACCTCCAGTGCAGAGGTGTATGCTCCCGCTGTGGAGACAGTGCTTTCCGCCGGGAAACAGGAGATCCCCGGTCCTGAATCGGAGGGACGGGAGGAAGTTCCCGCCGCTCCCACGCAGGTGGAGACCATTTTGTCCGCCAAGCCGGGGATGGCTCCTCCGAAGGCCCGTCAGTCCAGGCCTGAGCGCCGGCCCAAGCCTCAGCGGGAGAACCGCCTTCAGGAGGGGGACGAGGTGCTGATCGGCGCCGCCGCCGCGCCGCGGGAGCCGGTTACCACTGAGCCCGCCGGACCTGACGATGAGCGGGCGGAGCATATTCGGACTTTCCTTACCGGCCTGCTGGAGCATCTGCAGGTGGAGGCCAGCCCCGAGGTGTTCATTACCAATGAGGGCAATTATAAGGTAGTCCTTCAGGGCAAGGAGCTGGGAGCTATTATCGGCCGGCGGGGGGAGACCCTGGACGCCATTCAGCAGCTTACCAGCTATACTGTAAACCGGGGACAGTCCAAGCGGGTGCGGATCCATGTGGACGCCGAGGGCTACCGGGCCAAGCGGGAGGAGTCTCTTCAGCGGCTGGCCCTCAAGATGGCGGGTAAAGTGGTCAAGTACCGGAAGAATATGACATTGGAGCCGATGAATGCCTACGAGCGCCATGTGATTCATACGGCTCTGCAGGATTATAAGGGCGTTACCACCTATTCCACCGGTGTGGAACCTAATCGCCGCACTGTAGTGGCCTACGCCCCCCATCAGAGATAAACGCGAGGCGGAAGGGGAGACCCTTCCGCTTTTTTTTGGAGGTTATATTACTATGCCAACCCCCCTCTATGACGCACTGAAGGAATATATAAAAGGAGATCCGCTGCGATTTCACATGCCCGGACACAAGGGAAAGCTGCTGCCCGCCTCGGAGCTGATGAGACTGGCGGCCATTGACGTTACCGAGCTTTCGCCCACGGGAAACCTGTATGAGGCGGGGGGACCCTTTGACGAGGCCCAGCGGCTGTGGGCGGAGATCTTTGGGTTTGAGTTCTGCCAGTTTCTTACCGGGGGCTCCACCATGGGAATTCATACTGGCCTGGCCCTGTGCGCTAAGCCGGGGGAGCGGGTTCTGATTGACCGGAATTGTCACCGGGCGGTGTTCAACGCCCTGGCGTTGCTGGATCTGGAGCCGGTTTGGCTGGAGCGGCCGTGGCTGAGCGCTGAGAATTTGATTGGTCCCATTTCTCCTGAGATGGTGGAAAAAAAGCTGGACCTCTGCCCGGATATTAAAACAATTTGTATAACTTCACCTACATATACTGGAGTGTTATCGGATATTGAAGGGATTGCCGCTGCTGTTCACGGCCATGGTGGAAAGCTTTTTGTGGACGGAGCGCATGGAGCCCATCTGCCCTTTCTGGAAATTGCCTCTTATTCGGGGGCGGACGCGGTGGCGGTCAGCGCCCACAAGACCCTTCCCGCTATGGGGCAGTCCGCTCTGCTGTTTACCAACGGGATGGACCCGGACCGGGTGCGGCAGATGGCCTCGGTATACGGCAGCTCCAGCCCGTCCTACCCTATGATGGCCAGCCTGGATCTCTCCCGGCAGTGGCTGAGAGATGGGGGAGAGGAGGAGTACCGCCGGGCGGCCCGCCGGGCGGTCCGGCTGAGAGAGCGGTTTCCCGCCCTGAGCGCGCGCGGCGGTCTGTCTCTGGATCCCTGCCGGTTTGTTCTTAACGTAAAGGACGGCCCAGCCTTTGTCAGGGCCCTGGAGAAGCGGGGTGTTTATCCTGAGATGGAGGACGGCGGGCATGTGGTGTTTATCTGTACCGCCCAGGACAGCGACGGAGATTTTGACCGGCTGGAGGAGACGCTGGAGCAGCTCCGGGATCAGATGGGGGAACGGGACGCTATCCCCGCGCCGCCTGTTCCGGAGCGGGTGAGCTCCCCCAGACAGGCCCTTTTTGCCCACAGCCGGATGCTGCCCCTGGCCGGCTGTGAGGGAGAAGTTGCCGCCTGTCAGATCGCGCCCTACCCGCCGGGCGTCCCTGTGGTGGCCCCGGGAGAACGAATTTCAAAAAAAGAACTGGCCTATTTGGAGAAAATAGGGTATAATATGCATTCAGAGATTCGAACGGTGGTTTTATAGAGATGCCACTGGGAAAAACAGAGGAACGGGTATGAATTTGTCCACTCTGGCGGGAAATGAGAAAATAAAAGGGCAGCTGTCTCTGCAGGAGCGGAGGCGGGGACTTTCCCACGCCTATATTATCTCCGGCCCGGCTGGCTCCGGGCGGCACACCCTGGCCAGGCTGCTGGCGGCGGCGATGCTGTGCACCGCCCAGGGAGAGCGGCCTTGCGGACAGTGTGCCCCCTGCCTGAAGGTGGCGAAGGGGATTCATCCGGACCTTTCTGTTGTGACCGGCCTGGAGGAAGGTAAGCCCATTACGGTGGACCAGGTGCGCGCCTTGCGGGCGGACGCCTATATCCGGCCCAATGAGGGGGAGCGGAAGGTTTATCTGTTGGAGAGGGCGGATCGGATGAATTCCTCCGCCCAAAACGCTATGCTTAAGCTGCTGGAAGAGGGGCCGCGGTATGCCGCTTTTCTTCTTGTGGCGGATAACCCGGGGGGACTGCTGGAGACGGTGCGCTCCCGGTGTGAGGAGCTGGTGCTGACCCTGGGAGGCTGCGATCAGGGGGGAGACGCCGGCGGGGAGCGACTGGCTCTGGCCGGAAAGCTGGCCCAGGCGCTGGAAAGCGCCGGGGAGCTGGAGCTGCTGGAGACGGCGATGGCGTTGAGCGGCAAGCGGGACGAGCTGTCCGCCCTGCTGGAGGCGGTGGAGGTTGAGCTGGGAAACCGGGCCGTGCGGGGCGGAGACCGGCGCAGGCTGCTACGGGCGGCTGGGCTGGTGCGGCAGCTGCGTGAGGCGGCAGGGCTGAATGTTAACGCGGGACAGCTTGCCGGATGGCTATGCGCGGGGATGTTTGATTCTTTGTGAATACAAATTGCGATATATTGAGGAGAAAATACCTATGGTTGAAATTATCAGCATCCGCTTTAAAAACGGCGGGAAGGAGTATTACTTCAACCCCAACGGAGAGCAGTTTCAGGTTGGGGAAGGGGTGATTGTGGAGACCTCTCGGGGAATGGAGTTTGCCCAGTGCGTCAGCGGGAACAGCATGGTGGAGGAGCTTGAGCTCACCGCTCCGCTGCGCCCGGTGGTGCGCAAGGCCACGGCGGAGGATGTCCGGCTGGTGGAACGGAACAGAGAGCGGGAAAAGCAGGCCTTTGCCATATGCCAGGAGAAAATTGCCGAGCATAAGTTAGATATGAAGCTGGTCAGTGCGGAATACAGCTTTGACGGAAGCAAAATTTTGTTCTTCTTTACTTCGGAGGGACGGGTGGACTTCCGAGCCCTGGTGAAGGATCTGGCCGGAGCCCTGCACACGCGGATTGAGCTGCGGCAGATTGGGGTGCGGGATGAGGCAAAGATGCTGGGGGGTTTGGGGATCTGCGGAAAGCCCTTCTGCTGCGCTCAGTTTTTGGATGAGTTTCAGCCGGTGTCTATCAAGATGGCTAAGACGCAGAATCTCTCTCTCAACCCCACCAAGATTTCCGGCACCTGCGGACGGCTGATGTGCTGCTTGAAATATGAGCAGGAGGCATATGAGGACCTGGTTAAACGGGCCCCAAAGCAGGAATCCTTTGTGGAGACGCCGGATGGGGCCGGTACGGTGTGCGGCATTAACCTGCTGCGGCAGACGGCGCAGGTGCGTTTGGAAAACGATCCGGACAGCCCGAAGACTTACCACAACTGCGAACTGTGTGTGATTCGCAGCGGCAAGGGCAAGCGGCCCGAGGGCTATGTGGAACCGCCGTTGGAGGAGCTGGCCAAGCTGCGCCGCAAGGAGGAGAGCGGCGCCGCGGCGGTGACGGAAGAGGACTCGCTGGCGGCGGCCATTGAGGCGGCCTTCCCCAGCCGAGAGCAGAGACAGAAGGAGCGGCCCAGCGGACAGGGCGGCCGGCGGAATCACCGCGGCCGCTCCAGAGGGGAGGGGGGCGAGCAGCGCCCCCGGGAGGACCGGCCTGCCAAGGAGGAGGCGGTCAGTCAGAACCTGGGCCAGGAGCGTCCATCCCAGGAGAGGAGCGGAGACCGCCGACCCAATGTCAGCCGGCGGCGGCACCGCCGGCCCAAGGGAGGCGGAGGTAAGCCATCCGGGCCTCAGGAATAGAAAAAACGGGCCCGGCCGTGAGGAACACGTCCGGGCCCTGAGTTTTGAAGGAGATGAGTCCATGGCCGGCTTTTTTAACGCGGTTTCGGCCTGCCTGGTGCTGCTGCTGCTGATGTCAGTGGGCTACGGCATGGGTATTTTGGGTTGGATGACCTCAGCGGAAAAGAGATTTATCAGCAAGTACATTGTGAACATTGCGGTGCCCTGCAACTGCATTGTGGGACTGCTGAATAACCTGGATCATGGCAGTTTGATTCAGGCGGCGGGAATGGTGGGGGCTGGTCTGCTGGGGGTTGCCGCCTCGATGCTGATCGCGGTGATTGCCGCGTCCCTGCTCCGGCTGCCCAGAGAGCGGTGGGGAGTGTTTGTGGCGATGGCGGGACTGTCCAACACCCTGTTTATTGGGATTCCCGTGTGTACGCAGCTGTTTGGAGAGGCGGCGTTGCCCTATGTGATGCTCTACTACCTGGCCAACACCAGCTTTTTGCAGTCGGCGGGCATTCTGCTGGTGGAGCGGGCCGGGGCGAAGGGGAAGCGAAGGGGGGGCGTGGGGGCCTTTTTCCGGGATGTGTTTACCAAACCGCCCATTTTATCAGTGATTCTGGCTGTTTTACTATTGGCCCTGGATTTGCGGCTGCCCGGTCCGGTGATGCGGTTTGCCGACTACATCAGCGGCTCAGTGTCCCCTTTGGCGCTGATCTACTGCGGCTTTATTGTTTACGAGGTGGGCTTGAAAAATCTCCGCTTTCTCAGAGGACTGCCCACCATGCTGGTGCTGCGGCTGGTGCTGTCGCCGGTGATTTGCCTGAGCTGCTGCTCTATGCTGGGGATGGAGGGGCTGCCTCTGCAGGTGTTCGTGGTGGAGAGCGCCCTGCCCGTGGTAAGCCAGGTGACGGTGATGGCCGGGGCCTATGGCGCCGATGAGGAGTATGCCGCTGTGGGCTCCTGCCTGTCCATATTGGGAAGCTTTATTACCATACCGATTCTGATGCTGATATTGGGATAGGAAAAGGACTGCCAAAGGCAGTCCTTTTTTCACGAGAGAAGGCCCAGGTCATATTTCCAATTCAGCACCCGGGCGGCGGCCTCCTCAACCCGGTCCCGGGAGAGGGTTCCGTCCTCCAGGGCGGCGAGCACCTGGGGGATCTGGGTCTGGAAGTCGGTGGTGACGACCATGTCACACCCGGCGGCAATGGCCAGCACCGCCGGGCACTGCCCCTGTTCTTCGGCGTACCGGGTGACCGCCTTCATGGCCAGGTCATCGGTGAGGGCGGGGCCGTTAAAGTTCAGCTCCTCCCGGAGTATTTGATATACGGCGGGGGAGAGAGAAGCGGGGCGGTCGGGGTCTACGGCCTGGATGACGTTGTGGGATACCAGCACGGCGGTGGTCCCGCCGCCGGCGGCGACACCCGCCCGGAAGGGGAGAAAATCCTCCGTCCGGAAGGTTTCCAGGGGGCGGGTATCCAGGGCGGAGCCGGTGTGGGTGTCTTTGTTCGGGCCGTAGCCGGGGAAGTGCTTCAATACGCTGCCTATGCCGTCTGTCTCCATTTGCTCCACCACGGCGGAGATATACGCGCCGGTCTCCTCCGCACCCCGGCCCAAGGTGCGGTCATAGATGAAATCCCGGGGGTTGGCGGACAAGTCTGCCACCGGGGCGAAGTTGACGTTAATACCCAGGGAGCGGAGCAGCGCGTCCTTCTCCCGGCAGTCGGCCAGGACCGCCTCCAGTCCGCCTTGGTTGTAGAGCTTCTGGGGGGAGGGGAACCGCTTTTCCCGCAGCTGGGAGTTGGAGCTCACTCGGACCACCGTGCCCCCCTCCTCGTCCACGCCGATGAGCATGGGGAGGTGGTTGGCCGATTGATAGACGGAAATTTGGTCCTTGATTTCCTGAGCGCTTTTGTCCTTGAAGTCCCGGCCAAAGAGGAGGTAGCCTCCTAAGAGATAGTCCGCCGCAATTTCCCCTCCGTAGTCGTTCCCGGGGCAGCGGGCAAAGAAAAGCTGACCCACGAGTATATCGGTGCGCTCAGAACGAATCAGTCTGTCGATGGTCTCCTGCCGGGGGTCCGGCTCCGGTTCGTCTTTCGGAAGCTGGACGGGGGCGAAGACGGATTGGTCCACCGGGGGAGGGGAGGGGGGCGGCGTACTGACGTTTTCAGTGGGGCCGGGCCCGGGAGAACAGCCCGCCAATAGAAGAACGGATAAGAGCAGGGTCAGAAAATGTTTCATGTGAAACCTCGTTTTGTTGGAAACCGCCCCGTCCGAAACGGCGGGGCGGCTCATGATTATTCCTCTTCCGTCTTGGTGACGGCGATGTTCAGCTCGTCCAGCTGTTTTTGCTCCACGGTGGAGGGCGCGCCCATCATCAGGTCCTGGGCGTTCTTGTTCATGGGGAAGGGAATTACTTCCCGGATAGAGTCCTCTCCGGACAGGAGCATTACCATCCGGTCCACACCGGGGGCGATGCCCGCATGGGGGGGCGCGCCGTAGGTGAAGGCGTTGTACATGGCGGGGAACTTTTTCCGCACGTCCTCCTCCGTCAGGCGGACCAGCTTGAATGCCTCGATCATGATCTCAGGGTCGTGGTTGCGCACCGCCCCGGAGGACAGCTCCACGCCGTTGCACACCAGATCGTATTGGAAAGCGGTGATGGACAGGGGGTCCGCTTCCCCCGCGGCGGCCTTTTTCAGGATATCCAGCCCGCCGTTGGGCATGGAGAAGGGGTTGTGGCAGAATTCCAGCTCCCCGGACTCCTCGCCGATCTCGTACATGGGGAAGTCCACGATCCAGCAGAACTCGTATTTCTCCTTGTCCATATGGTTGGGGCAGAAGGCCCCCAGTTTGCTGCGCAGGACACCGGCGGTCTTCTGGGCCGCCAGGAGGGCGCCGGCGGTGAGGCCGACGAAGCAGCCTTTCTCCAGCTTCAGGGTTTCCACCACCTGGTCCTTGATGGGCTGGATAAATTTGGCGATGCCGCCTACGATCTCGCCGTTTTCGTCGTACCGGAACCAGTAGGCCTTATTGCCGGCCTGGACCTCCACCTCATTGCACAGCCCGTCGATCTGCTTCCGGGTGCCCTGGAAGCCGGTGACCACAATGGCCTTGACGGTGTTCCCCTCGAAGGGCCCAAAGCCGCAGCCGGACAGCAGGGCGGTAGCGTCGGTTACGGTCAGGTCGATGCGCAGGTCGGGTTTGTCTGAGCCATAGACCTCCATCGCCTCCAGGTAGGGGATGCGGGTGAAGGGGGCGGCGGAGGCGGTGTTGTATTTGCCGTATTGGGCGAAGATGGGGGGGAGGACCTCCTCCAGTACGGAAAAGACATCCTCCTGATTGGCGAAGGCCATCTCCATATCCAGCTGATAGAACTCCCCGGGGGAGCGATCCCCCCGGGCGTCCTCATCCCGGAAGCAGGGTGCGATCTGGAAATACTTATCAAAGCCGGAGGCCATGAGCAGCTGCTTGAACTGCTGGGGGGCCTGGGGCAGGGCGTAGAATTTTCCGGGGTGCTTCCGGGAGGGCACCAGGTAGTCCCGGGCCCCCTCGGGAGAGGAGGCGGTGAGGATGGGGGTGGTGATCTCCAAAAAGCCGTGGTCCGTCATAGCGGCGCGCAGGGCGGATACCACCTGGCAGCGCAGGACGATGTTTCCTTTCACGTCCGGATTGCGCAGGTCCAGATAGCGGTGCTTCAGCCGGGCGGACTCGTCCGCCTCCCGGGAGCGGGTGATGGGGAAGGGGAGCTCGTTATGGCGGCAGCGGCCCAGCACCTCAATTCTGGTGGGCACCACCTCAATATCGCCGGTGGGGAGCTTGGGATTTTTGCTGTCCCGCTCTCGGACGGCGCCGGTGACGGAAATAACCGTCTCCTTGTTCAGCTGCCTGGCGGCCTGGACAGTCTCCTCCGTCTCCAGCACCACCTGGGTGGTGCCGTAGAAGTCCCGCAGCACCAGGAAGGCCAGATTCTGCCCCACCTCCCGCAGGTTCTCCATCCAGCCGGCCAGGGTAACGGTCTGGCCGACCTGCTCCATGCGGAGCTCCCCGCAGGTGTGGGTGCGGTAAAAGGTGCTTGTATCACCCATGTTTATCACTCCTGTTTGTATAATCAGATTTATATATTATGAATTGTATATAGATTCCAGTGTCTCGCTCAACTCACTCGGGTCGGAGGGGCGGTAACCCCGCCAGGGGCCGTCAAACCCTCTGGGCAGCCATAGGCAGCGTCCGTCCCAGTAGGCCCTGTATTCCGGTGTACAGCCTGACAACTTATAGATGAGGATTCCCCCTTCCTGGGGCTTGCTTAAAGGAAAGGCCCAGGTGTATTTCTGCTGTCCCAAGGCGTACAGGGCCATCCGGCCTGGCGCGGCCTGCTGGGCTGTAACGGGGGTGTCGGCAAAGCCAGGGTAAGAGCCCTCTGAAAGAATGACGATAGAGTGTGCGTTCCGGACGGGGAACTGGCCTCCAGTTTCCTGGGGCAGCTGGTTAAAGGAACAGGGGATTGTCATCCCCGCCAGCAGGAAACCCAGACAGAACACCGCCAGACTGCCGGCGATAATCAGGGGGATTCGCAGTTTCTTTTTCATGACAGCTCCCTTCCATGGCGGGGGAGGAGAGAGCTCACTCCCCCTTGTCCAGAATGGGGGTGGCGGCGCCGCTGGCGCCCATAGCGGCGGCGATCTTCTCCACGGCCTGGGCGGTGGGGATCAGCTCCTGTTCTCCGGAGCGCATATCCTTCAAAGACACCTTGTCCTGCTTGATCTCGTCGTCCCCCAGGAAGACCACGTAGGGCACCCCCAGTTTGTCGGCGTAGTTCATCTTCTGCTTGAACTTCTTCTGTTCGCCGTAGATCTGGGTTCGTACTCCGCTGCTCCGCAGCTGGGTGGCCAGAGAGATGGCTGGGGCCATGTCCTCGGTCATGGGGAGAATGAGCACGTCGGCGGGGGCGGTGTTCAGGGCGTCGTTCAGATAGCCCTGGTCCTCCAGCACGAAGAACAGACGGGTCAGACCGATGGAAATTCCCACGCCGGGGAGTTGTTTATCAGTGTAATATTCCGCTAAGTTATCATACCGGCCGCCGGAGCAGATGGAGCCAATCTCCGGGTGGTCCAGCATGGTGGTCTCGTAGACGGTGCCAGTGTAGTAGTCCAGGCCCCGGGCGATGGTCAGATCCAGGGCGAAGTGGGTCTCCGGCACGCCGAAGGCGGCCAGATTTTTGGCCACTGTGCCCAGCTCGTCCAGGCCCTCGTCAAATTTAGGATTGCGGCCCCGGTAGCCCTCCAGGGCGGCAAGGACTTCACCATTACTCCCTTTGATGGCGATGAATTTGAGGATCTCCGCCGCCTGCTCGTCGCTCAGGCCGATGTCCGGCGCGGTGAGCAGGTCCCGAACGGACTTCTCTCCGATTTTCTCCAGCTTGTCCACTGTGCGCATAATTGCCCCGGCCTGGGCGGTAAGGCCTAACATGGCGTAAAAGCCGTTGAGAATCTTTCGGTTGTTCACCCGGATCTGGAAGCGCTTCAGCCCCAGGGAGGTGAAGGTGCGGTAGATGATGGCGGGAATTTCCGCGTCGTTGGAGATGTCCAGCTGGCCGTCGCCAATGACGTCGACGTCCGCCTGATAGAACTCCCGGAAGCGGCCCCGCTGGGCCCGCTCTCCCCGATAGACCTTGCCGATCTGGAAGCGGCGGAAGGGGAAGGCCAGTTTAGCGTAGTTCAGGGCCACGTATTTGGCCAGGGGTACGGTGAGGTCGAAGCGCAGGGAGAGGTCGGAGTCGCCTTTGGTAAAGCGGTAAATCTGTTTTTCCGTCTCGCCGCCGCCTTTGGCCAGGAGAATTTCACTGGCTTCGATAAGGGGCGTGTCCAGCGGGGTGTAGGCGTAGAGGGAGAAGGACTCCCGAATGATGGCCGCCATGCGGTCGAACTGGATCTGCCGGGCAGGGAGAAGCTCCATAAAGCCGGACAGGGTGCGGGGTTGTACCTTAGCCATAATTCATTTTCCTTTCTTTTTACAAAACACACATATTGTTTGAGGGAGGCCGGGCCGCCCTGGAAAAGCAGGCGCTCCCATCCACAAGATCGGGACGGGAGCGCGTACCACTCTGGGAGCGCCGTCTGTCACAGGGCGAAAGGGACCCGGCTGGGGTTCATCCCTTCGCGCCAGTCCAAATCGCCCCGGGCCAGACCGTGTATCAGCAGCTCGGCGGTGGCCACATTGGTGGCGACAGGGACAGAATGCTGATCGCACAGGCGGGTGATATACAGCACATCCTTGTCCATCTCATTGTCCTGGGGGGAGTTGAAAAAGAGCACCATGTCGATCTCGTTATAGATAATCCGCTGGCCGATCTGCTCAATTCCCCCGTGCTCATGGGACAAAAAGAGCTGGACAGGCAGGCCGGTGGCCTCCGCGACCATACGGCCGGTGGCGTTGGTGCCGCAGACGGAATGCTTGGACAGGACGCCGCAGTAGGCGGTGCAGAACTGTACCATCAACTCCTGCTTTTTCGTATGGCTCATAATTGCGATGTTCATGGCGACAATACCTCCTCTTGTCGGTTTGGTGGGATGGGTAGGTCAGCGGATGCGCATGATGGGGACCCGCTGTCCCTCCAGCCGCTGGGCGATGTTCCAGCAGGCCAGGCCGGCGCCCCGGCGGCCCCGGCTGGTGAGGGGCTGGCCCAGATTGGCGCACAGGATCACCTGGGGATCTTCGGGAACGACGCCGATGAGAGGCAGTCCGGCGGCATCCATGGCGTCGTCAATGGTGGCGCGCAGCTTGCGCAGAAGCTTGGCTTGGATGCGGTTCATCACCAGATGGATGGTTCTGAGGTGATCCAGCTCCGCCACTGTCCGCTGGGCGTCCCGCAGGGAGGAGGCGTCGTTGGTAGCGATGACAATGGCCCGGTCCGCCGCGCAGGTGGCAAGGCGGAAGCCGCCGCCCAGGCCGGCGGGCGCGTCAATTAGAATGTAGTCGTAGCCGGAGCGGGCCTCCTCCAGAAGGGCGCGCACCTTGTCCGCCGTAAGGCTGGCGGGCTGGGTCATGGGTGAGGTGAGGAGGAAAAGACCATTTAGATCAGGGTGCTCTACCGCGGCCCGGGCCAGAGGACAGCGGCCCAGGGCCACATCGGAGAAGTCCATCAGGGCCCGGTCGTTCAAGCCCAGAGAGATGTCCAGGTTGCGCAGGCCGATATCCATGTCGACGCACAGCACGCGCCTGCCCATGAGGGAGAGGGAGGCGGCCACACCGCCGGTGATGGAGGTCTTCCCTGTGCCGCCCTTTCCGGAGGTGATGGCAATTACGGTACCCATGGAAGTTACCTCCTATTTATACAATTTTAATATATCACAAAATTCCTACCCGTCAACCATTTTTTTGCAAATTTTTAGAAAAAATTTACAAATCAATCCTAATTTTTGCCGCCGCAGAGGGCTAGAGCGGCTCTTTAAGCATCTTTGCCCACCGGCGGGGATAGCCTTTCAGGGTGGGAGCCAGCTTTTCAATGATGATCAGGCGGTGGGTGATCTGGGCGCCGGGGACGGCGTAATCATGCACCCCCTGGACCCTGCCACCCAGCAGCTTGATGGCGTGGGCGGCGCCGGACAGCTCCTGGTCACTGTCTACACTTTTCATGGCCAGGAAGCGGCCCCCTACCTTCACGAAGGGGAGGCACAGCTCGCATAGGACCCGCAGATCAGCCACCGCCCGGGCGGTGGCGAAGTCGAAGCTGTCCCGAAAGCCCTTGACCAGGGCCTGCTCCTCCGCCCGGGCGTGGAGGGTGCGGACGTTTTGCAGGCTGAGAACGCCGCAGGTCTCCTGCAGCCAGTCCAGCCGCTTGTTCAGGGAATCCAGGAGAGTGACCTCCAGGGAGGGGACCAGCATGTTCAAGACCATCCCCGGAAAGCCTGCCCCGGTGCCCACGTCGATGAGGGTTTTGCCCTTAAAATCGCAGAAGCTCAGGAGGGCGGCGCAGTCCAGCATGTGCAGCCGGGCCACCCCCTCCGGCTCCCGGATGGCGGTGAGGTTCATCACCTGGTTCTTTTTTAGGAGCATCTGGCAGTAACAGTCCAGATTTTGAACGGCAAAGGGGTCAATCCTGTCTGTCAGGCCGTATTCCGCCAATCCCTCCCGGAGGATATCTGTGATATGCTCCATAGCTCAGCCTCCGAAGTTGGACATCAGTCCGGCGACGCCAATAGGGAGGGTAGCGGCGGCCAGCAGCCAGCACAGGGCCGCCAACACGATGGCGGGCCATTTGCTGGGCTTTCCGGTGGTCCGCCAGGATACCAGTGCCAGGACTCCCAGGCCGATGAGGCCGGGAACGGTGAGCAGGGGGCCCAGGTTGCCCAGGCCGGTGGCGGTGAAGAAAAAGTAGGTGGTGAGGGCCAGCAGGATCAGGGCGTAGGCCAGGCCAATCCAGGCCAGGGTGCGCTTGACAGGGGAGGAGGGGGTGAAGCTGTGTTCTTTTTCCTCCGGGAGAGGCTTGTGTTCCGCCATTTATTTGTTCTCCTTTAGCAGGTCGCGGATCTCGGTGAGCAGCTTTTCCTCAGCAGAGGGCTCGGGAGGCGCGGGCTCCTCGGCGGGGGTCTCCTCTTTTTTCCGGTGGAAGCGGTTGAGGGTTTTGATCATGCAGAACACCACAAAAGCCATAACCAGGAAGTTGAGGACAGCCTGGATGAAGTTTCCGTAGGCGATGACCGCCCCGTTTATCGTGAGCGTGAGGGTGGAAAAAGAGATGCTGCCGGTGAAGATGCCCAGCAGGGGCATGATGACATCGTTAATCAGGGAGGTGGTGATGGTGCTGAAGGCTCCGCCGATGATGACACCGACGGCCATATCCATCACGTTGCCCCGGGCAATGAACTGCTTGAACTCTTCCATGAATTTTTTCATGTGTGACCTCCGTTTTCAGGGCCGGTTACCAGTGGCCCTTATCCATGGTGCGCATGTGGGTTTGCTTTACGCCCATTTGCAGGTTGTACAGCGTTTTGCTCAGGGAGGCGGTCTCCTGTTCGGTGAGCTGGGCAAAGAGGACGCCGTACCAGAACTTGCCGGGGCTGTGCTCTACGCAGCGGACAATTTGGCCCAGGAAGTTCAGCGGCGCGTATTCGTCCAGTTTTACCCGGATGCGCAGCACCTCATCCTCCATATGGATATACTCCGACTCTACACAGCAGCCGCCGGTGCTGATGTTGACCAGCTGGCACTCCTCGGGATTTTTGTAGTGGTCGTCCTCCTTGCGGTAGAGGGAGACCGGGGCGGTATAGGGCAGGCGGAAGGTATCCCGGTTTTCGGAGTGGCTTTCCACCTTTAGATCCTTGAGGGAGAAGACGGTGCGGGTGGATTCGCTGACCACGGCGCTGAGACTGATGGGGATCAGTTTTTTGTCGTAACCGTTGAGGGAGACCGAGGAGTTGATAGGGACAACCTTGAAGGACAGATCGCCGGGCAGGCGGCCCATGGTCAGGGTGTCTTCCGTGAGTTGAGTGATCCGGCCGGTGAGGATGGGGATGCCGTCTTTGGTCATGGCGTCCAGGCGCATCCCCTCAAAGAGCTGGCCGGTGGGGGCTGTTTCGGAGCGGACAGGCTGGACGGGCTGGTGGGTCTGTTCCTCCTCCAGCAGCTCGTCCTCGTCCTCCTCGTCGGCCTCTTTGGAGAGGAATGAAAAAATACCCATAACAGTGCCTCCTTATATAATCACTTGTTTTTGGGGAGCATGACTTCCAGGCCGCCCATGTAGGGCCGAAGGACCTGGGGGATAACGACGCTGCCGTCGGCCTGGAGATTGTTCTCCAGGAAAGCGATGAGCATGCGGGGTGGGGCGACCACAGTGTTGTTCAGAGTGTGGGGGAGATAGGTGCCCTTTTCCCCCTTGACCCGCATTTTCAGGCGGCGGGCCTGGGCGTCTCCCAGGTTGGAGCAGGAGCAGACCTCAAAATATTTTTTCTGCCGGGGGGACCAGGCCTCGATGTCGCAGGATTTTACCTTTAAGTCCGCCAGGTCACCGGAGCAGCACTCCAGCTGACGCACCGGGATGTCCAGAGAGCGGAACAGCTCCACACTGTATCGCCACATCTTTTCGTACCAGTCCATGGAGTCCTCGGGCCGGCAGACTACAATCATCTCCTGCTTTTCAAACTGGTGGATGCGGTAGACCCCCCGCTCCTCAATGCCGTGGGAGCCCTTCTCCTTGCGGAAGCAGGGAGAGTAGGAGGTGAGGGTCTGGGGGAGGGAGGCCTCAGGGATGATCTGGTCGATGAACTTGCCGATCATGGAGTGTTCGCTGGTGCCGATCAGATACAGGTCCTCCCCCTCGATCTTGTACATCATGGCCTCCATATCAGTCTGGGACATGACGCCCTCCACCACGTTGCCGTGGATCATGAAGGGGGGGATGCAGAAGGTGAAGCCTTTGCCGATCATAAAGTCTCGGGCGTAGGCCAGCACCGCCTCGTGGAGACGGGCCACGTCGCCCAACAGGTAGTAGAAGCCGCTGCCCGACACCCGGCCGGCGGCATCCATGTCCACGCCGTTGAAGCGCTCCATAATCTCGGTGTGGTAGGGGATGTCAAAGTCAGGCACCTTGGCCTCACCGAACCGCTCTACCTCTACGTTGGCGGAGTCGTCGGGGCCAATGGGAACGGAGGGGTCGATGATGTTGGGGATGACCAGCATGATTTTCCGGATTTCCTCGGCCAGCTCGGTCTCCTGTCCCTCCAACAGGGCAAGGCGGTCGGCATTGGCCTTCACCTTGGCCTTGGCCTCCTCCGCCTCAGCCAGCTTGGAGGGGTCCTTCTTGGCCTGGCCCATGAGCATCCCCACATGCTTGGACAGGGTGTTCCGGGCGGCCCGGAGCTCGTTGGCCTCGGACATGGCGGCCCGATTCCGGGCGTCCAGCTCCAGGACCTGGTCTACCAGAGGGAGTTTCTCCTCCTGAAACTTCTTTTTAATGTTTTCCTTTACCACATCGGGATTTTCCCGGAGGAATCGGATGTCAAGCATGATATTCTCTCCTTACTGTATGATAGGGTAAATGTTTCACGTGAAACGCTGTTGTTTAAAAGTCCGTTTTGTGGGGAACGCCCGCCGGCGGGCACGCTCCGCTGACCTGCTTCTCGCGCCAAATCGGATCCGCTTGCCGGGCTCCGCTTTGGGGCCGCCTCCGGGGGCTATTTGACAACCTTTCCCCGAATTTCCATATATCGGTCATAGGGGGAGAAGCGGTCAGTGCCGGTGGTGTTCTCCTTGGGGAGATTCTCGACCAGCTGTCCAGAGGCCGACTCCATGGCGGTGATGAGCTGTTTGCAGAGGGTCGTCTTGCCCCGAACGTAGGCCTCGTTAATCTGCCAGAAATAGTCCATAGCCTCTGTTGTCCAGGTGTGGACATTTTCCAGGTTGGAGTAGGAATCGGTCAGCCCGTCGTGAAGGAGCTCCAATTCCTGGGCGGTTTCTTTTTGCAATGCAACTTCTTTTTCCAGGTTCTGCACTTGGGCCTTTAGCGCCGCGTTTTCCTCCATCAGGCCCTGGAGGGTTTGAACCGCGGAGGCTGACTGCTTTAAATCGTCGATCTGCTGCTGGCTCTGCCGCCGTTCCATCATAAAGGTGTAGAGCAGCAGGATGAAGGCAGCCATAAACAGCACGCCGATGTATCGAAAGACCGACCTGCGGCGCTTGCGCTGCTGGGCCTTGCGGCGGCGGACGTCCTGATCCGGCGGTGGGGGACGGCGCTTGCGCGTGCTGTCTTCAGGGAAACGGTGGGCGTCCTCGATAAAGGGATCGCCGCGGCTTCGGCCGCGATTTTCAGACATCCTGCCCACCTCCCTGGGATTTTAAACTCTGAAGCAGGGCCAGCAGGGTCTCCAGGTCCTGTTCGTTATAGTACTCCAGCTCAATTCGGCCCTTTTTGCCCTTGTGGGCGATTTTTACCTTGCGGCCCAGCCGGCCGGCCAGGTCCTTCTCCAGCTCCCCGAGATAGAGGGAGAGATTGGGGAGCTGTTCCTTAGGCTTCTCCGTTTTCTCCTTTTGGAGGGTCTTGATCAGGGCCTCCGTCTGCCGGACGGAGAGCTGGCCCTCCACCACCTGTCTGGCGGCCTCCTGCTGAAGCGCGGCGGTGGGGGCCCCCAGGATGGCACGGGCGTGGCCGGCGGACAGGGAGCCCTCCTCCACCAGGGTCATGACCTCATCGGGCAGGGCCAACAGGCGCAGGGTGTTGGTGATAGCGGGGCGGGATTTGCCCATCTGCTGGGCCACCTGCTCCTGGGTCAGGCCGTAATCTTCCATCAGGGAGCGGTAGCCCCGGGCCTCTTCGGCGGGATTCAGGTCCTCCCGCTGCAGGTTTTCGATAAGACCCAGCTCCATCACCTTGCGGTCGTCCGCCTCGATGATGACGGCGGGGACCTCCTGCAGGCCCGCGGCCTTGGCCGCCCGCCACCGCCGCTCCCCGGCGATGATCTGATAGTAGCCGCTGGACAGCCGGCGCACCGTCAGGGGCTGGATGATGCCGTGGACCTGGATGGACTGGGTCAGGTCGTCCAGCGCGCCCTGCTCAAACCGCTTTCGGGGCTGGTTTAGCCCCGGCTCCACCTGGGAGATAGGGAGAGTAACCGAGCCCTCTCCCTGGGCGGGCAGCTCCGGATCACCCAGGAGGGCATTTAAGCCCCTGCCCAGTCCCAGCTCCGCGTTTCGTTTTGCCATATTGTTACCTCGCAATCATTTCTTCCGCCAGCAGCTTATAGGCCTCGGCGCCCCGGGAGTAGGGGTCGTAGGCGCTGATGGGCTTGCCGTGGCTGGGCGCCTCGGAGAGGCGGACATTTCGGGGAATGACAGTGGCGTAGACCTGGCCGGGAAAGTGGCGCTTGACCTCCTCCGCTACCTGGAGGGAGAGGTTGGTCCGGCTGTCGAACATGGTGAGCAGCACGCCCTCCATCGTCAGGCCGGGGTTCAACTTCCGCTTGACCAGACGGACAGTGGACAGCAGGTCGCTCAGTCCCTCCAGGGCGTAATACTCGCACTGTACCGGCACCAGAAGGGAGTGAGCGGCGCACAGGGCGTTGACGGTGAGCAGCTCTAGGGAGGGGGGACAGTCGATGAAGATAAAATCGTACTGGGGCGCCAGGGCGGCCAGGGCATTTTTCAGCAGCTGATCCCGGTTGTCCAGGCCGATCATCTCCACCCCGGCGCCGGCCAGGGCCTTGTTGGAGGGGAGCACACTGCCGTACTGTGTGGACACCACCGCTCGGGCCGGATCGGCACCGCTGACCAGCAGGTCATAGACGTTGGGGGAGGCGGTGTTTTTGTCCACCCCCATGCCGGAGGTGGCGTTGGCCTGGGGATCAAAGTCACACAGCAGCACCCGCTGGCCCAGAGCGTGGAGGGCGGCAGTAATGTTGACGGTGGTTGTGGTTTTACCCACACCTCCCTTTTGATTGACAACGGCAATGATTTTAGCCATGGGCAGGGCCTCCTTGCGGATGATAAAATGGTAAGGTTATGCAGTTCATCATTATATCAACCGCCGGAATAGATTTCAACTGTTTTTCCGCATTTCTTAAAAAGAACATGGGAGCCGCATAAGCGGCTCCCATGTTTCACGTGAAACATGCCGGGTCAGCCCGCCCGGCGGGGAATATGGATGGTGAGCATGATCTCCTCCTCTGAGTCCTGACGGCTGCATTGGGCGTCCACTCCGGCGGAGCGCATGATGTCCAGACTGCGGGTAATGGTGTTCAGGAACAGACGCACGTCCTTGATGACGAAGGTGGGCCGCCTGCGGGCGGGAGGGGCCTTGGAGAGAAGAATGCCGTCAACCAGGGTCTCGGTCTGGGCCACGGTGAGGCTGTCCTCTACCACTTGACGGGCGGCCTCCAGCTGCTGCTCGGGGGCGTTCAGGCGCAGCAGGGCCCGGGCGTGGCGCTCGGAGGCTCCGTGGCCCCGGAGAAGCTCCAGCACCTCCTGGGGCAGCTTCAGCAGCCGCAGCTTATTGGCCACGGCGGACTGACTTTTGCCGATGCGCCGGGCTACCTCCTCCTGGGAGATGTGGTAGGCGTCGATGAGGCGGCGGAGGGCAAGGGCTTCCTCCCAGAAGTCCAGGTCTCTGCGCTGAAGATTTTCTACCAGGGCGAGCAGGGAGGAGGACTGGCTGTCTGTATGGATGGACAGGCACGGGACGGCGTCTAAGCCGGCCAGCTTGGCCGCCCGCAGGCGGCGCTCCCCGGCGACCAGCTCCCACTGGCCGTTTCTCCGGCGGACGGTGAGGGGCTGGAGAACGCCCAGCTCTTGGATGGACTGGGAGAGCTCCTCCAGCTCGGGCTGGGTGAAAATGCGGCGGGGCTGATAAGGATTGGGCTGAATAGCGTCCACGGGGAGAAACAGGACCTTTCCGGTTTCAAAGACCCCCTTCTTTTGCAGCGGCCACATGGGGATACCACCTTTCTCATATGTATCGAGCCGCGGTATGCGGCTGTATGGCTATAGTTTACCATAAATTGGAAAATAGGCCGTCGAAGCATGTCGCGCCTGAAAAATTTCCCGGGGAAGGACAGAAGCGCCGTCAGGCCAGTCCGGCGGGTTGGAATATTTTGGAGAAAAAGGAAGAATCCGGACCCAAAGATTGTACAAAATTCGGGGGGAAACCTGAAAAAGGGTATTGAAAATTCAAAAGATTTACGGTACAATGTAGCCGTGATAATTTTCGCAAAAGGACGTGGCCCGGAGAATCGGGCCACCGTCATTTTTTGATAAGGCGGTGAGATCCGTGGAGCTGCTCAAGGAACGCATCCGGAGGGACGGTACGGTAAAGGGCAACGATGTGCTGAAGGTGGACAGTTTTCTGAACCACCAGATGGATGTTGCCCTTTTTGAGGAGATTGGCAGGGAGTTTCTGCGCCGGTTTGACGGCTGCGGCGTGAACAAGATTTTGACCATCGAGGCCTCCGGCATCGGGATCGCTTGTGTCACGGCGCAGTTTTTTCGCTGCCCTGTGATCTTTGCCAAGAAGAGCCAAACCAAGAATATTGCCGGGGCGGTGTACACCACCAAGGTGGAGTCCTTTACCCACGGCCGGGTGTACGATGTGATCGTCTCCAAAAAGTTTCTGGGGGCGGAGGACAATGTGCTGATCATTGACGACTTTTTGGCCAACGGCGCGGCCCTGGAGGGGCTGATTGACCTGGTGGAGCAGTCCGGGGCCAGGCTGGCCGGGGCGGGCGTTGTGATTGAGAAGGCGTTTCAGCCCGGAGGCGAGCGGCTGCGGGCCAGGGGAATCCGGGTGGAGGCCCTGGCCCGGGTGAGATCCATGAGCGAGGAGACCGGCGTGGAATTCGCGGATTAAAACCGGACCTGTCCGGTTTTAATATATAAGGTACAAGAAAATGAAACGAACCGTATTTTAAGGAGGAAACAGAATGAAAAAGCTTCTTGCGATGGCTCTGGCCGCCGCCATGAGCCTGTCCCTGGCTGCCTGCGGCGGCGGGGACACGCCCCCCGCGGCCAGCAGCAAGCCCGCCGGGTCCAATCCCCCGGCCGCGTCGTCCACCCCCGCTCCCGCCGATAACGGCGATTTTAAGGTGGGCGCCATCTATATCACCAGCCAGAACGATGTGGCCGGTTACACCTTCCAGCACCACAACGGCATCACCACCGCCATGAAGGACATTGGGCTGGACCCCGCCAAGCAGCTGCTTATTGTAGACAATGTGGCGGAGAACTATGACGACGTGTGCAAGGCCATCGATACGCTGGCCAACCAGGGAGCCAATGTGATCTTCGGAATTTCCTTCGGCTATATCGACGCCATGAACGACAAGGCGGAGGAGTACCCCGACATCTGCTTCTCCCACGGCACCGGCTATATGGCCAACGAAACCAACTTTAACAACTACTTCGGCCGCATCTATCAGGCCCGCTACCTGGCCGGCATCGCCGCGGGCATGAAGTCTGTTGAGACGGGCAACAACTCCATCGGCTACGTGGCCGCCTACAACACCGAGTACGCCGAGACCTGCTCCGGCATCAACGCTTTCGCCCTGGGCGCCCAGTCTGCCAACCCCGACGCCGCCGTATATGTGAAGAAGATCAATACCTGGGGCGACGAGAACCTGGAGCGCCAGGCCGCCCAGGCCCTGGTGGACACCTATAACTGCGGCGTTGTCTCCCAGCACTGCGACTCCGCCCAGCCCCAGCTGGTGGCCGCGGAGAACAATGTGTTTGGCTGCGGCTATAACTCCGACATGACCGAGCAGGCCCCCACCGCCCACATCACCGCCGCCATCTGGCACTGGAATGTGTACTACCAGACCGCGATCGAGGCCGCCATGGCCTGTGAGGGCGACGCCTCCAAGTTTGTGGAGAAGATGGGCGGCAACGCCTACTACGCCGGCCTGAAGGAGGGCTTTGTGGACGCGTCCCCGGTGAATGAGGCCGTGGCCGCCCCCAACACCGTCGCCGTGATGGACGCGGTGCGGGAGCTGATCAAGTCCGGTGAGTGGGACGTCTTCACCGGTGTGAAGCTGAGCTACAATATAGCTGACGGCAAGGTGGAGATTGTCAAGACCGACGCCCCCCTGATGGACAACCAGGGCAGCGAGATCGTCCCCGCAGGCGGTCCCTCTGTGGACGACGGCGTCATCAAGGGTTCTATGAATTACAACGTACAGGGCGTTCAGGAGGGCTGAGCCTCTCCCGCCTGACCCACGCAGACCCGAACCGGGCCGGCCGGAGCAACCGGCCGGCCCGGATGCTTTTGAGGAGATAGGAGAAGAGCATGGAGCAGCAATACGCCATCGAGATGCGGGGCATCTGCAAGAGCTTTGGCAGCGTGGCGGCCAACAAAAACGTCAACCTGAACGTGAGGCCGGGGGAGATCCTGGCCCTGCTGGGAGAGAACGGTTCGGGCAAGACCACCCTGATGAACATGCTGTCCGGCATCTACAAGCCGGACAGCGGCGCCATTCTGCTGGACGGGCGGGAGGTGGCCATCAACAGCCCTGAGGACGCCAAGCGGCTGGGGATCGGGATGGTCCACCAGCATTTCAAGCTGGTTGACGTTTTTACCGCCGCCGACAATATCTGGCTGGGGGACGAGAAATCGGGCCAGGTGCTGAAGAAGGAGCGGTACGGCGTAATCGGGGATATGGCAAGAAAATTCGGCTTTGATATCGACCCGAGGAAAAAGGTTTACAATATGTCGGTCTCCGAAAAACAGACCCTGGAGATTGTCAAGGTGCTGTACTACGGGGCCAAGATCATTATTTTGGACGAGCCCACCGCCGTGCTCACCGTGCAGGAGACGGCGAAACTCTTCGACGTGCTGCGGCGGATGAGGGCCGAGGGACACGCCATCATCATCATCACCCACAAGCTCAACGAGGTGATGGAGATCTCTGACCGGGTAGCCATCCTCCGGAAGGGGGAGTATATCACCACCGTGGATACCCCCTCCACCAATGGGCAGCAGCTCACCGAATTCATGGTGGGCCGCAAGGTGGAGCTGAACATCGACCGGCCTGTGGTGGACAAGACCCGGCCCCTGCTGGAGATCCGGGAGCTGACCATCCGGAACGATGAGGGCGCGGTGGCCATCGACAAGGTGAATTTCTACATCCGGGGGGGCGAGATCCTGGGGGTGGCGGGCATAGCCGGCTGCGGGCAGAAGGAGCTGTGCGAGGCCATCGCCGGGCTGCGGCCCATTGAGAGCGGCATGATGATCCACAAGGGGGACAACATTGTGGGCCTGCCCCCCAAAGCCATTTTGGAAAAGGGCATCTCCATGTCCTTCATCCCCGAGGACCGGCTGGGGATGGGCCTGGCCCCCTCCATGTCGGTGACAGACAACATGCTGCTGAAAAAGTACGACCAGGTCAGGGGGCCCTTTGTGGACCGGAGGACCGGCCGGGCGGAGGCGAAGCAGGTCATCAGCGAGCTGGAGATCGTCACCCCCTCCACCGAGACGCCGGTGCGGCGGCTGTCCGGCGGCAACGTGCAGAAAGTGCTGCTGGGCCGGGAGATCAAGGCGGGGCCTAACGTGATCGTCACCGCCTATCCCGTCCGGGGACTGGACATCAACTCCTCCTACGCCATCTACGACATCCTCAACCGGCAGAAAAAGGACGGCGTGGGCATCCTCTTCGTGGGGGAGGACCTGGACGTGATGATTGACCTGTGCGACAAGATTATGGTGCTGTGCCACGGCAGGATCATGGGCGTGGTCCACGCCCACAAGACCTCCAAGGAGGAGCTGGGCCTGATGATGACCGGCGCCCTGGACCTGAGCAACAAATATGAGGACAAGCCCGCCGGCATCGCCAAGGACAGCCGCATTGGGGAAGGAGAGGAGGAGGAAGCATGAAGAGCCGTCAGCCTCTGTTTCATGTGGTTAAGCGGGACCAGGCCGGGCCGGGCCGCCAGCTCGCGGCCTACGTGGCGGCGGTGGTCCTGGCCCTGGCCGTGGGGGCGGTGCTGCTGCTGATCCAGGGGGTGGAGCCGTTTACCTTCTACCGGCAGCTCATCACCATGGGCATCCCCGGCAGCCGCTACCCGTGGCGGTCGGTGGAGAATTTTATCAAGCTGTTCGTCCCCCTGCTCATTACCTCCCTGGCCCTGGCTCTGGCCTTTAAAATGCGCTTTTGGAACATCGGCGGCGAGGGACAGTTCATCATGGGGGCCTTTTGGGCGGGCTTTGCCGCTATGCAGCTGGGGGAGACTCTGCCCCGGCCCCTGATGGTGCTGGTCATGGCCCTGTGCGGGGCCCTGGGCGGCGGGCTGTACGGGGTGTTTGTAGCGGCGCTGAAGGTGAAGTGGGGGACCAACGAGACCCTGCTCACCCTGATGCTCAACTACGTGGCCCTCTACTTCCTGCAATATTTCGCCGAGACGAAAACGGACTGGAATTTCTTCCTGGACCCCGGTTCCGCCCGGCCCAAGTTCGCCAAGTTCCCGGCCAACGCCCAGATGATCACCATCTCCATCGGCCCCTTCAATCTGAACCTGTCGCTGATTATCGCCGTCGGCCTGTGCGTGCTGCTGTACATCTACCTCAACTACACCAAGCGGGGCTATGAAATCGCCGTGGTGGGGGACAGCCCCAATACCGCCCGGTACGCCGGGATGAAGGTGGGCAGGATCGTCATCCGGACCATTTTCCTGTCCGCCGCCCTGATCGGCCTGGCGGGGGCCTTCCAGGCCTCTTCCGCCGGGGTGCTGTCCACCTCCATCACCAACGACGTAGGCTGGACCGGCGTGGTGGTGGCCTGGCTGGCCAAGCTGAACACGGTGGGGATTGTGGCGGCGTCGCTGCTGATTACCGTGCTGCAGTACGGCTGCCAGACAGCCAGCACCACCTATCCCTCCATCGACGCCAATTTTGCCAACCTGCTCCAGGGCGTGATTTTGTTTATCGTGCTGGCGGCGGACTTCTTTACCCGCTTTAAGCTGGTGCCCAGAGGCAGAAGGGAGGCTGTGAAATGAACGACCCAATCAATGTATTGACGTTGTTCCTGTTCAATATCGTGCTGGTGAACATCCCCCTGCTCTACGGCACCGTGGGGGAGATTGTGGTGGAGAAGTCGGGCAGCCTGGACCTGGGCGTGGAGGGGACCATGGCGGTGGGGGCCATTTTCGGCTATCTGGCCGGATGCGCCGCCAACAGCATCGCCGTGGGGTTGCTGGTCTCCTTTCTGACGGCGGGGCTGTGTGGGCTGCTGTTCGCGGCGCTCACCGTGTCCCTCCAGGCCAACCAGAACGTTACTGGGCTGACGATCACCACCTTTGGCCTGGGGCTGTATTTCTTTGTGGGCAAGGGCATGGGGGAGAGGTGGCCCGCGATGACCTCCGCCTCCAGCCTGGTGAACGGATATGCCGCACTGGAGATTCCTGGGCTTTCTAAACTTCCTGTTATCGGAAAAGCCCTGTTTTCCCACAATTTCCTGGTGTATCTGGGGATTGGCATCGCCGTGCTGGTGTGGCTGTATCTCAACTGTACCAAAACCGGACTGCGTCTGCGGGCGGTGGGGGAGAACCCCGGCGCCGCCGACTCGGTGGGGGTGAACACCCTGCTCTATAAGTACGCCCATCTGATTCTGGGTTCGGGCATTATGGGGCTGGGGGGCTTTTACATGGCGCTGTATATGAGCGGGTCCTTTGAGGGCTCCAACTGCTGGATCAACGGATACGGGTGGATTGCCATCGCCCTGGTGATCTTCGCCAACTGGAGCCCGGTGCTGGCCATTTTGGGGACACTGGTGTTCGGCTTCTTCAATACCCTGCAGATCTACGCCGGGCCCCTGGCCGGCGCTTTCCCCGGAGCCCTTGGCTGGCTCAACGCCATACCGCCCCAGCTGTATAAGGCCCTGCCCTTCCTGATTACCGCCATCGTGCTGGTGGCCTCCTCCGTGCGCAAGCGGGAGAGCTCCGGCCAGCCGGCGGCCCTGGGTTTGAACTACTTCCGGGAGGAGCGGTGAAAATCAGCCCTTGACAACCCGGACAAAACCGGATAAGATATGGAACACATATTCAAAATGCGCGGAAAAGGACGAGTACCCGCTCCCGAGACGCGAAGAGAGCCGCCGGTTGGTGTGAGGCGGACGGGAGGGAGCGGCGAAAATCACCTTGGAGTTGAGGAGCTGAACCGCAGTAAGCCCCTTCGGACGCCCCCGTTATCGGGCTTATCTTGAGTGGTCAAAGCGTTCCGTTTTGGCAAGAAGAGTGGTACCGCAGAGGTTCGCGCCTTTGTCTCTTTAAGAGACAGAGGCGTTTTTTATTTGCAGAGGAGGTTTTGCCATGACCATAGAAGAATGCCGGGAGTATATGCCCGAGGGCTGGACGGAGCTGATCCAGCAGGATCCGCTGCTGAAGGAAATTTTTGACGCACACGAGTATGACCTGGAGATGGAGGCGGTGCCGCCCTTCCTGATTCAGGAGCTGCGGGGCGGCAATTTGGACCACCTGCGGCCCATTCTGGCCCTTTACGGCCAGGAGGGCCGGGACTTTGAGGAGCAGGTCCGTTTTCCCGCCCGGGACCGGGTGGTACTGGCAGCCTGAATTAAATACAAATTGTAATACAATAAAGGAGTAATACAAAATGGACTACAACAAGACGATTAATTTGCCCAAGACCGACTTTCCCATGCGGGCAGGGCTGCCCGCCCGGGAGCCCGACATGCTGAAACGCTGGGAGGATCTCGACTTATACCACGAGCTGCTGAAAAAGAACGAAGGGAAACCCCTTTACAGCCTTCACGACGGTCCTCCCTTCTCCAACGGCGCCCTGCACATGGGCCACGCCCTGAACAAATCCATTAAGGACTTCATCACCCGCGCCGCCGCCATGCGGGGGTATCTCACCCCCTATATTCCCGGCTGGGACAACCACGGGATGCCCATTGAGAGCGCCATTATCAAGCAGAACAAGCTCAACCGCAAGGCCATGTCCGTCCCCGAGTTCCGCACCGCCTGCCACGAGTTCGCCCAGCACTACGTGGACGTACAGCGGGAGGGCTTCAAGCGGATGGGCGTTATCGGCGACTGGGAGAACCCCTACCTGACCATGGCCCCCTCCTTCGAGGCCGAGGAGGTGAAAATCTTCGGGGCGATGTACAAAAACGGCTATATCTACAAGGGCCTCAAGCCGGTGTACTGGTGCCCCCACGACGAGACCGCCCTGGCCGAGGCGGAGATCGAGTACCAGGACGACCCGGTTACTACCGTCTATGTGAAGTTCCCCATGTTGATGGACAACGCCAAGCTAACCCACCTAGCCCCTGCGAACCTCTTTTTCCTCATCTGGACCACCACCATCTGGACCCTGCCCGGCAACCTGGCCATCGCCCTCCACCCCCGGGAGAGCTACGCCATCGTCCAGGCGGACAACGGAGAACAGTATATCCTGGCCGAGGCCCTGGTGGAGAAGGTCATGAAAGTGGGCGGCGTGGAGAACTACAAGATTCTGGAGACCCACCCCGGCAGCTTCTTTGAGAATATGGAGGCCGACCACCCCTTCTTGGACAAGACCAGCCGTCTGGTAACTGCCGAGTACGTTACCATGGACTCCGGCACGGGCTGCGTCCACACAGCCCCCGGCTTCGGCGCGGACGACTACGAGACCTGCAAGCGGTACAAGATCGACATGGTGGTGCCTGTGGACGACCGGGGCCGCCACACCGACTACGCGGGCAAGTACGCCGGCATGAAGACTGACGAGAGCAACCCCGTCATTTTGGCCGACATGAAGGAGAGCGGAGCCCTCTTCGCCAGTGAGGACATTGTCCACTCCTACCCCCACTGCTGGCGGTGCAAGCATCCTATCATTTTCCGGGCCACCCCCCAGTGGTTCTGTTCCGTGGAGTCCTTCAAGGACGCGGCTGTCTCCGCCTGCGAGGGGGTGCGCTGGGTGCCCGGCTGGGGCATCGACCGGATGAAATCTATGATTCAGGAGCGGGCCGACTGGTGCATCTCCCGCCAGCGCCGGTGGGGCCTGCCTATCCCGGTGTTCTACTGCTCGGACTGCGGCAAGCCTATCTGCACCGACGAGACCATCGAGGCCGTGTCCAAGCTCTTCGGCGAGAAGGGCTCCAACGCCTGGTATGAGACCGAGGCGGCGGACATTCTGCCCAAGGATTTTATCTGCCCCCACTGTGGCAAGTCCGCCGGGTTTACGAAAGAAGAAGATACCCTGGACGGCTGGTTTGACTCCGGCTCCACCCACTTTGCCTCCATGCAGAAGGACCAGGGCTTTTGGCCCGCCACCGTCTACATGGAGGGGCTGGACCAGTATCGGGGCTGGTTCCAGTCCTCCCTGCTCACCGCCGTGGGCGCGCTGGGGAAGGGGGCGCCCTTCAAGGAGTGCGTCACCCATGGCTGGACCGTGGACGGCGAGGGCAAGGCCATGCACAAGTCCCTGGGCAACGGTGTGGACCCCGCCGATATCTTCAAAAAGTATGGCGCGGACCTGATCCGCCTGTGGGCGGGTTCCGCTGACTACCACGTGGACGTGCGCTGCTCCGACAACATCTTCAAGCAGCTGAGCCAGAACTATCTAAAGTTCCGCAACACCGCCCGGTACTGCCTGGGCAACCTGGACGGCTTCGACCCCAACAATCTGGTGGGGCCGGAGGATATGCTGGAGCTGGACCGGTGGGCCGTTACCAAACTGAACGGCCTGATTGAGAAGTGCTTCGCCGCCTACGACAACTATGAGTACCATGTGGTCTCCCACGCCATCAACGACTTCTGCGTGGTGGAGCTGTCCTCCTTCTATCTGGACATCATCAAGGACCGGCTCTACTGCGAGGAGAAGGACGGGCTTCTCCGCCGCTCCGCCCAGACCGCCCTGTTCCTCATCCTGGACACCATGGCCAAGCTCTTCGCCCCCATCCTGGCCTTCACCTGCGACGAGATCTGGCTGGCTATGCCCCACCGGGAGGGGGACGACCCCCGGAACGTCCTGCTCAACGAGATGAACAAGCCCTTTACGCAGTACGCCCTGGACGAGGATGCTATGGCCGCCTGGAGCGGACTGATCGACGTGCGCGACGCGGTCAATGCGGCTTTGGAGCAGGCCCGGAGCGAGAAGAAGATCGGCAAGAGTCTGGAGGCCAAGGCAACAATCCCCTCCGGCCGGATTGCCGGAAGCCGGCTGGCCGACCTGGACGAGCTGGCCGACCTGTTGATCGTCTCCCAGGCGGAGGTATCCCCTGACGTGACGAACATTCAAGTAGAGCCCGCCGAAGGCCGGAAGTGCGAGCGGTGCTGGAAGGTGCTGCCCACCGTGGGTTCTGACCCCAAGCACCCCACCCTCTGTCCCCGGTGCGCCAGAGTTGTGCCCGCGGTCGAAATCTAAAAGGCATGGAAAAATCCGGCCCATTGGGCCGGATTTTTTACCCCTTTTTTCCGTTCCCTGCCGATTCCAGGTAGGCTTCCAGCACCTGGACCGCCAGGGTGGAGACGCTCTTACGCTCGCTTTTGGCCTGGGCCGTCAGGCGCTCTTTCAGGTCTCTGGTGACACGTATGCCCAGCTGGGCATCGATTTTCGGCATGGCGATCACTCCTTTGGGGCCATTATACCCTTCAATGGGCCGCTTGTCCAATCATTGTTCTCCTTGCCGTCGAAGAGGGGGACGCGGGAATTGGAGGAGCTTCAGCCGACCGTGGGGGATGGATGAAAAAAATTTGCGCAAACCTGAGGATTTTCCTTTACATCAGGAAAAAACTATGATATATTATCCGGGCACAGTTGACGTGCGCCATCCATCGCTTGGCTGCCGGGATACGGCCCGCGCAGGTGCGCGGGGACTCACCCGCCCGCTGCCCAGCCCTTGGACAGAACATTTTGAAAGGTGGAATTTCCCATGATCCGCAAGGATGAAAAGACGGCCGTGATTGAGGCCAACCGCACCCATGAGACCGACACCGGCTCCCCCGAGGTGCAGATCGCCATTCTCACCGCCCGCATCAACGAGCTGACCCAGCACCTGAAGGTGCACATCCATGACAACCACAGCCGCCGGGGCCTGTACAAGATGATCGGCAAGCGCCGCAAGCTGCTGGATTACCTGATGGCCAAGGACATTGAGCGCTACCGCGCCATTATCGCCAAGCTGGGCATCCGTAAGTAAGTTTGTGAAATATAGGGCGGGCGTTTCTGCGCTCCGCCCTATGTTCGCATATACCCCCGGCGTTTTTGCTGGTCTTTTAGCAGTTGAATATGGAAGCGTCGCGAACAGGCGAGGGGTGGCAGCGTGGACGCATCGCTCCCGTATTCAAGTGCTAAGGGGCAGTTGGGGCGCCGGAAATACAACAAAGGAGTGTCAACATGTCAACTATCATCAAGCACAAGCAGTTTCCCAAGTTCAAGCGCTGGACCATGGACCTGTGCGGCCGTCCCCTCACCATCGAGGTGGGGAAGGTGGCCGAGCTGGCCTCCGCCTCCGCCCTGGTGAAGTACGGCGAGACCACCGTGATGGTGGCCGCCACCGTCTCCCCCCGGCCCCGGGACGGCATCGACTTCTTCCCCCTGTCTGTGGAGTTTGAGGAGAAGCTCTACGCCGTGGGGCGGATCCCCGGCTCCTTCATGCGCAGAGAGGGCCGGCCCTCCCTGCCTGCCGTGCTGGCCAGCCGGCTCATCGACCGGCCCATGCGCCCCCTGTTCCCCTATGACTTCCGCAATGACGTGTGCATCCAGTGCACCGTGATGAGCGTGGACTACGACTGCTCCCCCGAGGTGGCCGCCATGATCGGCGCGTCCGCCTGCGTGAGCTACTCCGAGATCCCCTTCGCCGGGCCCATCGGATGCCTGGAGGTGGGCTTCTGCGACGGACAGATCGTCCTCAACCCCACCCAGGAGCAGCGGCAGAAATCCCGCATGGACGTGACCGTGGCCGCAACCCGGGAGAAGGTTGTCATGATCGAGGCCGGGGCCGACGAGATTCCCGACGAGATTATGTTTGCCGGCATCGTGAGGGCCCACGAGGAGATCAGAAAACAAATTGACTTCATTGACCAGATCGTCAAGGAGATCGGCAAGCCCAAGATGGAGTATGAGCACGCCCAGTTTAACCAGGAGCTCTTCGACGACATCGTGGCCAGCTTTATGGACGAGGCCAAGGCCGCCATGGACACCGACGACAAGACCGTCCGGGAGAAGCGGTGGAACGAGATGATTGAGCACTGGCATGAGAAGTATCTGGAGAAGTATCCGGATATGGACCAGTACCTGGAGGAGTTCACCTATAAGTTCCAGAAGAAGATTGTCAAGGCCTGGCTGCTGGAGGGCCACCGGGTGGACGGCCGGGCCCAGAACGAGATCCGGCCCCTGGCCGCCGAGGTGGGCGTGCTGCCCCGGGTCCACGGCTCCGGCATGTTCACCCGGGGCCAGACCCAGGTGCTGTCGGTGTGTACCTTGAATACTCTCTCCGCCGCCCAGAAGCTGGACACCATCTGGGAGGAGACCGAGAAGCGCTATATGCACCACTACAACTTCCCCCCCTACTCCGTGGGCGAGGCCCGGGCCCCCCGGTCCACGAACCGCCGGGAGTATGGCCACGGCTTCCTGGCTGAGCGGGCCCTGGCCCCGGTGCTGCCCAGCGTGGATGAGTTCCCCTACGCCATCCGGGTGGTCTCTGAGGTGCTGTCCTCCAACGGCTCCACCTCCCAGGGCTCCATCTGCGGGTCCACCCTGGCTCTGATGGACGCCGGCGTGCCCATCAAGGCCCCCGTGGCCGGCATCTCCTGCGGCCTGATTCAGGACGACAACGGCGGCTTTACCACCTTCATCGACATCCAGGGCGTGGAGGACTTCCACGGTGAGATGGACTTCAAGGTGGCGGGCACCAAAGCCGGAATCACCGCCATCCAGATGGACCTGAAGAACGACGGCCTTACCCACGAGATCATCAAAGAGGCCCTGGACATCACCCGGGACGCCCGGTTCGCCATTCTGGACGAGGTGATGCTGCCCTGTATCGCCGCCCCCCGTGCCGAGGTGTGCAAGTGGGCCCCCAAGATGATCACCATGAAGATTGACCCCGACAAGATCCGTGAGGTGATCGGCAAGGGCGGCTCTGTGATTCAGAAGATTACCGCCGACTCCGGCGCCCAGATCGACATTGAGGACGACGGAACCATCCACATCGCCTCCCCCGACGCCGCCTCCTGCGACGCCGCCAAGAAGATGATTGACACCATCGTGTTTGTCCCCCAGGTGGGCGAGCTGTACTACGGCAAGGTGGTGCGCGTCCTCCAGTTCGGCGCCTTTGTGGAGCTGGCCCCCGGCAAGGACGGCATGGTGCACATCCGGCACCTGTCGGAGCGCCGGGTGGAGAAGGTGGAGGACGTGGTCAATGTGGGGGATATGATCTGGGTCAAGGTCATTGAGATCGACGAGAAGGGCCGGGTCAACCTCTCCTACCGGGACGCCCTGCGGGAGATTAAGGCCAAAAAAGAGGCCGGAGAGCCCATTAAGTAATGTTTTTAACCGGGATGGCAGACGCCGTCCCGGTTTTTACACCGGAGAAACAGTTGCGCATCCCTTGGGAATGTTTTATAATAGGCAGACAAGGAAACGACTTGCCGGCAAGGAGGAAATTCTATGCTGTTGAACGTGTTAGCCGTGGGCGATGTGGTAGGCGAGGGGGGGCAGGATATTCTGTTCCGCCGCCTGCCCGGACTGCGGGAGGAGACCGGGGCCCACTTTGCCGTGGTCAACGGGGAGAACGCCTCCGGCGTGGGGATCACCCCCGCCCAGGCCCGGCGGATTCTGGAGGCCGGGGCGGATGTGATCACCCTGGGCAACCACACCTGGAACCGCATCCAGATTGGGAGCTTTCTGGACAAGGAGGAGCGCATCCTCCGGCCCGCCAACTACGCCGGCCGGGTTCCCGGCCGGGGGGCGGGGGTCTATCAGTGCCAGGGCCTGAACATTCTTGTTTTAAACCTGATGGGCCGGGTGGACTTGAACTCCAACCTGGACAGCCCCTTTAAGGCAGCCAACTTCCACCTCAACCGGGAGAGATATGACCTGGCCCTGGTGGATTTCCACGCCGAAGCCACCAGCGAGAAGGGGGCCATGGGCTGGCACCTGGACGGCCGGGTTTCCGCTGTGTGGGGCACCCACACCCATGTGCCCACGGCGGACTGTCAAATTCTCCCCCAAGGCACCGGCTTTGTCACCGATCTGGGTATGACCGGGCCCATCCGTTCGGTGCTGGGAATTAAGCCGGAGAACTCCCTCAACCTGTTTCTGGGCGGCCTTCCCCGGCGGTATGAGGAGGCGGAGGGGAGCTGTAAGCTCAACGCCTGTCTGTTCACCATCGACACCGACAAAAAGAAATGCGTCAACGTGACGCGGACAGACATTGAGGAATGAGCATATGATTCGCCCCTTTGAACGTTCGGACCTGGATCAGGTCCTGGAAATTTGGCTGGATACCAACCGCCGGGCCCACAGTTTTATTTCCGCCTCCTACTGGGAGGGACAGCTGGAAGCGGTGCGGGCCGCCCTGCCCCAGGCGGAGCTGTATGTCTGGGAGGAGGCCGGAGAAGTTCTTGGCTTTCTGGGACTGGAGGGAGAGCATATCGCCGGAATCTTTGTTCGACATAAGGCCCAGTCCCACGGGATGGGCAGGCTGCTTCTGGACCGGGCAAAGGCCGGCCGGGAGCGGCTGACTTTGTGCGTGTATCAAAAAAACGTCCGGGCTGCCGCTTTCTACCGACGGGAAGGGTTTACCGCTTTGAGGGTGCAGATGGACCAATTCACCGGCGAAGCGGAATATTTTATGGGCTGGACGCTTGAAAGATAGAGAGGAGCCAATATGCTGAAAATCATCCATGGGGCTGACTTCCATCTGGACAGCCCCTTTGCCGGGCTGGACCCGGAGCGGGCCGCCCAGCGGCGGGAGGAGCAGCGGGAGCTGCTGGACCGTCTGGCCGGACTGGCCCGGGAGAGGGAGGCCGGCTTGGTGCTGCTGGCGGGGGATCTGCTGGACTCGGTGCATGTCTACCGGGAGACGGCTCAAGCTCTGCGCTCCGCCCTGGAGGCCATGCCCTGCCCGGTGTTTATCGCTCCGGGCAACCACGACTTCTACAGCCGGACCTCCCTCTGGGCGGCGCTGGACTGGCCGGACAACGTACATATTTTTTCCTCCGGCGCTCCGGAGCGGGTGGAGCTGCCCGGCTGCACCCTGTGGGGCCGGGCCTTTACGGACCCCCATCAGACAGCCTGCCCGCTGGAGGGGCTGGCGGCGCCGGGCGACGGCGGGCTTCACGTCGGCTGTTTCCATGGCTGTGTGGGGCGGGGGAACGACTACGGGCCCATCGCCCCTGAGGACATCGCCGCCAGCGGGCTCACCTATCTGGCCCTGGGACATGTTCACCAGGGGAGCGGCCTGCAAAAGGAGGGGGGAACCTTCTGGGCCTATCCGGGCTGCCCCGAGGGGCGGGGATTTGACGAGCTGGGAGAGAAGGGTGTGCTCTATATCGAGGCGGAGCCCGGAGAGGTGAGGGCGCAGTTCGTCCCCCTGGCCAAGCGGCGGTATGAGATTATTACCGCCGATATTACCGGGCCGCTGGGGGCGCTGTCCGCCATTCTGGAGGAGCTGCCGGGGAGAACCAGCGACCTCATCTGCCGCTTGATTCTCACCGGGGAGGGGGAGCGCCCCGATCTGGCCGCCCTGGAACGGACACTGGCCCCGGAGTTCTACGGGCTGACCATTGTGGACAACACCCGCCTGCCTACGGACCTGTGGCGGCGGCGGGAGGAGGACGCCCTGACCGGGCTGTTTCTGCGGGCTATGTGGGATAAGTGCCGGGAGGAGCCGGACAACCCCCTGTGGCAGCTGGCCGCCCGGTATGGGCTGGCCGCCCTGGAGGGCGGAGAGGAGGCGGGCGTATGAGGATCAAATCCATGACAGCCACCTTTGGCCGGCTGGACAAAGCCCGGCTGGAGCCGGGACCGGGACTTACCCTGATCCATGCCCCCAACGAGGGGGGGAAGTCCACCTGGGCGGCTTTCTGGCGGACGATGCTCTACGGCATCGACACCCGGGACCGGGACAAACGGGGATACCTGGCGGACAAAAACAGGTATCAGCCCTGGTCCGGGGCCCCCATGGAGGGGGAAATTCAGCTGGAGCTGGAGGGACGGGACATTACCATCCGCCGGGGGCCCAGGGGAAACGTCCCCTTTGGGGCCTTCTCCGCTGTCTACACCGGCACCCAGGAGCCGGTGCCCGGCCTCACCGCGTCCAACTGCGGGGAGCTGCTGACCGGGGTGGGGGCGGAGGTGTTCACCCGCTCCGCATTTTTGGGGGAGAGCAGCCTGTCCGTTACCACCGCCCCGGAGCTGGAGCGGCGCATCGCCGCCCTGGTTACCTCGGGGGAGGAGGATGTGTCCTTCTCCCAGGCCATGGAGCGGCTGAAGAGCTGGAAAAACCGCCGGCAGGTCAACCGCAGCGTGGGGGAGATCCCCAGGCTGGAGGGGGAGCTGGCCCAGGTGGAGGATGCCCTGGGGCGGCTGGAGGAAATTTCTGCCCAGGCGGCCCGGCTGGAGGGGGAACAGGCCCTGCTGGAACGGGAGCGGGAGGGGCTGGCCCTTCAGGCGGAGGGGTACCGGCTGCTGGAGCGGAAAAGGCTGGCGGACCGGTACGTTCAGGCGGAGGAGGAATATCAGGCGGCCCAGGATCAGCTCTCCGCCCTGGAGGCGGAGCTGTCCGGCCGCCCTGCCCCCGATAAGGAGGAGCTGAAAAAGGCCCAGGGGGAGCTGCAGTACCTGAAGGTGCTGGAGGAGGAGATCAAGCAGGGCTCCGCCGCCCTGGAGGAGGCGGAGGCGGCCTCCGCCAGGGCGAAAGAAGCCGTTAAGGATAAACACTTTGCAGATATGGCAGGCGACGAGGCGGTGGAACAGGTCAACAGCCAGCTGGCTGAGGCCGAAAAAGGCCGCGCTAAGGCTGCTGTCTGGAAACGCTGCGGATGGCTGTCCTTTATCCTCGTCGCGGGGTTCCTTTTTGCGCTCCAGTACTATTTTAAGTGGAGCACAGGCTGGCGGCCCGCCGGCTGGTGGTTTTCACCGGGCCTTCCATTGCTGGCGGTGGCATGCTTCCTGTTCGGAGTTTTTTGCCTGTACCGCGGCAAAAAAATGGCGGGAAGCAGCCGGGCTGTTCTGTCCCGCTACGGCGTTCAGACGCCGGAGGAGCTCACTGCCCTGGCGCAGGACTACCGGGAGCGGCGCCAGGGGGCGGAGAGAGCCGCCCACGAGGTGGAGGTGATCGGAAACGCCGTCACCGAGCGGCAGGAGAAGCGGGACGCCGCCAAAACCGAGCTGATGGAGTTTGTTCACCAGTTTGCCCCTGAGGTAAACGATCTGTTCGGCTGCTCCGCCGCCCTGTCCCGAGCGCTGAACATAGATCACGATCTGTCTCTGGCCCGGGAGCGGGTTCAGGAGCGCCGCCGCCGGCTGGAGGATTTGGCCGCCCAGGGGGTGGAACGAGGGGAGGAAGCCGTACCGGAACTGCCCGTTCCGGAGCTGGGTCCCGAGGAGACAGACCGGGCGCTGGCCCGGACGGAGGAGCGGCTGGAGGCGGCGGCCGCCCAGCTCAACCAGGCCCGGGGAACCCTCCAGGCCATGGGAGATCCCTCCGCCCTGTCCGCCCGGCGGGAACGGCTGGAGGAGCGGCTCACCCGCCTGCGGCTGGAGCACGACGCCCTGGCCCTGGCGATGGAGACCCTTACCCAGGCCAACGCCCGGCTTCAAGAGCGGTTTTCCCCGGAGCTGAACCGGCTTACCGGCCAGTATATGGCCCGGCTCACAGGAGACAGGTATCCTGCGGTATCCCTCTCCCGGGAGCTGGAGGGCTTTGTGCGGGCAGGGGACGGGGTGCTGCCCCGCTCAGCGCTGTATCTGTCCCGGGGGACGGCTGATCAGCTCTATCTGGCCCTGCGGCTGGCGGTATGCCGGCTGTGCCTGCCGGAAAAGCCCCCCATTGTGCTGGATGACGCCCTGGCCTCCTTCGACGACGCGCGGCTGGAGGCGGCGCTGGAGCTGCTTTGGGAGCTGTCCGGCGAGCAGCAGATGCTTTTGTTCACCTGCCAGAAGCGGGAGGGAGAGGTGCTGGCCAATACCCCGGGAGTGCTGAAGCTTGAGCTGTAAGGGGCGGCAGGAAGGCCGCCCCGGCGTGCCGGTTGCAATTTCTTCCAAAACCGGTTATAATACTGGTCATGACGCAAGAAAACGAGGTGTTCCCATGGACGAGTACAACCAGCTCCCCCAGGGGGGGGAGGAGCGCGAGGAACCGCAGGCGCCCCGCCGTCCCGGCGCGGAGATCTATGAGTGGATTCAGCTGTTTTTGGGCTGTGTGGCGGCGGCGGTGGTGGTGTTCAACTGTGTGGCCCGGTTGACCAGGGTAGACGGCCCCTCAATGGACAACACCCTGCAGCACGGGGAGATTATCCTGCTCTGGTCCCTGGGCTATACCCCGGAGCAGGGGGACATTGTGGTGCTGAACAAGACCTCGGTGCTGCTGCCCGACTGGAATGAGCCCCGGGCCATTATCAAGCGTGTGATTGCCGTGGGGGGACAAACGGTGGATATTGACTACGCCAGCGGGACCGTGTATGTGGATGGGGGGCCCATTGACGAGCCCTATCTGCCGGAGGAGATGTATCTGCCCTTTGCCCCCACCATGCAGCAGACGCACTGGGAGGTTCCGGAGGGCTGCGTGTTTGTGATGGGAGACAACCGGAACAACTCCACAGACAGCCGGGATATGCAGCTGGGAGCCATTGACAACGACTATATCATGGGAAAGGCTGTGCTGGCCTTGTGGCCCATGGAGCGGTTTGGCGCCGTATAGAAAATGCGCCCCCGGCCGGACTTCCCGGCCGGGGGCTTCCCTTTCTGAAGGGGATTTAATGTGATAAAGCGGATTTTATCTTGAAAGCGGGCACATTCCTGTGCTATAATAGAAAAGTTATCATATGAAACTGCGCTCCGCGGCTGACGGAGGGCGGACGGGCGGGAGGTGACCACCGGTGAAATACAAGCAGTGGCAGGTGGCCGCACCCTGCCCGGGGGGGCAGCAGGCCCTGGAACAGGCGGGGCTGCCGCCGCTGCTGGCCGGTCTGCTGGCCGCCCGGGGAATGGGACGCCCGGAGGACGCCCGGCGGCTGCTGACCCCCTCCAGGGAGCCCATTCCGGACCCGATGCTGCTCAAGGATATGGACAAGGCCGTCCGGCGGGTGCGGCTGGCCCTGGAGCGGGGGGAGCTGATCGCTGTTTACGGCGATTACGATGTGGACGGCATCACCGCCACCTGTCTGCTCACCCAGTTTCTGGCGGCGGAGGGGGGAAACGCAATCCCCTATATTCCCAGCCGCCTGGGGGAGGGCTACGGCCTGAACCGGGAGGCGGTGCAGGCCCTGGCCGGACAGGGTGTGAGGCTGATTATCACCGTGGACTGCGGGATCACCGCCGTGGAGGAGACCGGCCTGGCCGCTTCTCTGGGGATGGAGGTGGTCATTACCGACCACCACGCCTGCAAAGAGGCGCTTCCCGCCGCCGCCGCCGTGGTGGACCCCCACCGGCCCGACTGCCCCTATCCCTTTAAGGGCCTGGCCGGAGTGGGGGTGGCCCTGATGCTGGCCCTGGCTGTGGCCGGGCCCCAGGGGGCGGAAGAGGTGTTTGACCGGTTCTGCGACCTGGCCGCTGTGGGCACGGTGGCCGATGTGATGCCCATGACCGGGGCCAACCGGGCTGTTGTCAGCCTGGGGCTGAAAAAACTGGACCCACCCCAGCGGCTGGGCTTTGCCAGCCTGATCCGGTGCGCCGGACTGGAGGACAGGCCGGTTACCTCCGTCTCTGTGGGCTATACCCTGGCCCCCAGAATCAACGCCTCCGGGCGGATGGGAATGGCGGAGGTGGCGGTTGAGCTGTTTCTGACCCGGGACCCCGGCCGGGCGGAGGAGCTGGCCGCGCAGCTGTGTGAGCTGAACCGGGAGCGCCAGGGCATTGAGGGGGATATCTTTCAGCAGTGCGTCCAGTGCCTGGAGCAGGCCCCCCAGCAGGGGGCCATTGTGCTGGCGGGAAGCCAGTGGCACCAGGGGGTGGTGGGCATTGTGGCCTCCCGCCTGGCGGAAAAATACGCCTGCCCCTGTTTTATGATCTGCCTGGATGGCGGGATGGGCAAGGGCTCCTGCCGCTCCTGGGGGGATATCAATCTGTTTGAGCTGCTGTCCGCCTGCGCCCCCCTGCTGGAGAATTTTGGGGGCCACGCCCTGGCCGCCGGCTTCACCGTGAGGGAGGAGAACATCCCCGCCCTGGCCCAGGCGCTGCGCCGGGCGGTTGCCGACAGCTGCCAGGGCCAGGCGCTGCCCTCGGTGCTGGAGGTGGACATGGCCGTGACCCCCCTGCACCTGACGGTGGAGGCGGTGGAGGCCCTGGACCTGCTGGAGCCCTGCGGCACAGGCAACCCAAGGCCGGTATTTCTGCTTCAGGGAGCACAGGTGCACGCCATGTCTCAGGTGGGACGGGGGAGACACCTGAAGCTGCGGCTGGAGAGCCGGGGCATAGCCCTGGACGCCATCTACTTTTCCAGCCAGGGCGCCGAGCTGGGGCTCTACCCTGGCTGCCGGGTGGATGTAGTCTTTTACCCCCAGGTCAACGACTTCCGGGGACGGCGGGATATTCAGCTTCAGGTGGTGGACCTGCGGCTGGCCCCCTCCCGGGCCCAGCTGGAGCAGGCAATTTACGACAAATACAGCCGGGGTGACCCGCTCTCCCAGGAGGAGGCCCGGTTTCTGCTGCCTGAGCGCAGCGACTTTGTGGGGCTGTGGCGCTGGCTGCAGCGGCAGTCCAACGACTGTACGGTGGTGGAGGATACTCCCGCCCGCATTGCCCGGTCTGTGGCCCGGGTCACCCGGCAGAAGGAGGTGCCCGCCCGCACCATGCTCTGCCTGGAGGTGATGGAGGAGCGGGGCCTGATAGACCTGAACCGACGCACCGACCGCATCCAGATTACCCTGCGCCAGGTGGAACAGAAGGTGGATCTGGAGGCCTCCAATATTATCCGGAGGCTGCGGGCGATTCTGGAGGGCTGAGAATGTGGGACCCGCCCAGGGGGCGGGTCACCTTGAGCATGGCCCGCCGGAGGCCGCGGGCTATGCGGATCGGCGCTTTTAATAGAGAGGTGACAACATGGACCCCATTCTGGAACGCTACCACACACTGGAAAAAAAGGTGCTCACATACACCCCAAACCTGGACACCCAGCGGCTGTTCAGCGCCTTTACCTACGCCGACGGCGCCCACCACGGCCAGCTGCGCAAGAGCGGCGAGCCCTATATCATCCACCCCATCGCCGTGGCGGAAATTGTGGCCGACCTGGAGCTGGATGTAGACAGCGTGGTCGCCGCCCTGCTCCACGACTGTATTGAGGACACTGCCGCGACCCATGAGGAGATTGCGAAGCAGTTCAACCCCACGGTGGCGGAGCTGGTGGAAGGGGTTACCAAGCTGACCAAGATGCAGTTTGTCACCAAGGAAGAGGAGCAGATGGAAAATCTGCGCAAGATGCTCATGGCCATGAGCCGGGACATCCGGGTGATCCTGATCAAGGTGTGTGACCGGCTGCACAATATGCGCACCATGGAGTATCAGTCCCCCAGAAAGCAGCGGGAAAAATCTCTGGAGACCATGGAGATTTATGCCCCCATCGCCCACCGGCTGGGCATGCAGAAGATCAAGTGGGAGCTGGAGGACCTGTCTCTGCGTTACCTGGACCCGGTGGGCTACAAGGAGATTGAGGAGGAGCTCATTGAGCGCTCTTCCGCCCACGAGGAGTTTCTGGCGGGCATCCAGGCCCGCATTGAGGAGCGGCTGGACCAGGAGGGGATGCACTGCACCGTATATGGCCGGGTGAAGCACATCTACTCGATTTACCGGAAGATGTTCGCCCAGAACAAGACGCTGGACGAAATATTTGACCTGTATGCCTTCCGGGTGATTGTGGGTGACATCCCGGAGTGCTACAATGTGCTGGGCTGTATCCACGATATGTTCAAACCGGTGCTGGGCCGGTTCAAGGACTACATCGGCACCCCAAAGCCCAATATGTATCAGTCCCTCCACACCACGGTTATTGGCCGGGAGGGCATCCCCTTTGAGGTGCAGATTCGGACCTGGGAGATGCACCAGACCGCTGAGTACGGCATCGCCGCCCACTGGAAGTACAAGCAGGGACTGGCCAACAGACAGCTGGGCACCGAGCATGAGTTTGAGTGGGTGAGAAAGCTGCTGGAGGGCCAGCAGGACACCGACGCGGAGGAGTTTGTCTCTACCCTGAAGGTGGATCTCTTTGCCGATGAGGTGTTTGTCTTTACCCCCAACGGCGACGTGAAAAGCCTGCCCAGCGGGGCCACCCCCATCGACTTCGCTTACAACATCCACTCCGCCGTGGGCAACACCATGGTGGGCGCCCGAGTGAACGGGCGGATGGTGCCCTACGACTACACGCTGTCCAACGGGGACATTGTGGAGGTGCTCACCTCCAAGAGCGCCAAGGGACCCAGCCGGGACTGGCTGAAGCTGTGCAAGTCCAACGAGGCCCGGAACAAGATCCGCCAGTGGTTTAAGAAGGAGCGGCGGGAGGAGAACATTGCCACCGGCCGGGCCGCCTTTGAGGCGGAGCTGAAGCACGCCAAAATGACCCTGGCCGCGGTTACAGCTGACGACGCCCTGCCCCACATCCTCCACAAGCTGCGCTGCGGCACCCTGGATGAGCTGTACGCCTCTATCGGCTACGGGGGGACCACCGCGTCCAAGTCGGTGGCCAGGATCCGGGATGAGATGCAGCGGCTGGGCCGGCTCCAGGCGGAGAAGGCCGCGGCCGCCGCCCGCACTATCGCGGAGAGCCTGATCATGCCGGGCAATGCCGCCGCGTCGGACACCCACGGCTCTGCCAGGGCCAAGCATTCGGACACCGGCATTATTGTGGAGGGGCTGGGCAACTGCCTGGTGAAGTTTGCCAAGTGCTGCACCCCGGTGCCCGGCGATCCGGTGATCGGCTTTATTACCCGGGGATACGGGGTGTCGGTCCACCGGGCCGACTGCCCCAACGCCGCCCCCGACCGGCGCAAGCCCGAGGAGGAGGCCCGGTGGATTAAGGTCTCCTGGGCCGAAAATAAGCTGCCGAACTACAAGACCTCCCTGGAGCTGTCCGCTAAGGACCGGGATAACCTGACCCTGGACGTGGCCATGGCCCTGTCCGCCGCAAAGGTGAAGGTGATGGCCCTGTCCGCCCGCTCCATGCCCGACGGCCACGCCACCATCTCTATGGTGGTGGAGGTGAGAGATAAGGGCGAGCTGGAGGGAGTGATCAACAAGCTGAACAACATTCAGGGCGTATACCACGTGGCCAGAGCGTCCGGAAAGTGAGGATATTATGAGAGCGGTTGTTACCCGGGTGACCTCCGCCCGCGTCACCATCGGCGGGAAGGTAGAGG
The DNA here is from genome assembly GCA_947073765.1 of uncultured Bacillota bacterium. Lineage (GTDB taxonomy): Bacteria > Bacillota > Clostridia > Oscillospirales > Oscillospiraceae > Lawsonibacter. The sequence continues at coordinate 74,391 of CAMTMZ010000004.1, forward strand.
GAGCCATTGAGCGGGGGTTTCTGGTCCTGCTGGGGGTGGGGCCCCAGGACAATGAGACAGTGTGCGATAAATTAGCGGAGAAAATCTGCAATCTGCGGATATTTGAGGATGAAAACGAGAAAATGAACTTAAACCTGGAACAGGCAGGGGGGGCGCTGCTGGTGGTGTCTCAGTTCACCCTGTACGCCGACACCTCCTCCCGCCGCCCGGGCTTTTCCAAAGCGGCCAAGCCCGATTTGGCTGTTCCGCTGTACGAGCGGTTTATGGACCAGTGCCGGGCCAGGGGGTTCACCGTGGAGCACGGGCAGTTCGGGGCGGATATGCAGGTGGAATCAGTGAACGATGGGCCGGTGACCATTCTGTTTGATACCGACAGGGCTTAAAGGAGGTTATTTTTGTGGGATTTTTCTTCGGCAAAAAGAAATCCAATCCCGGCCAACCTCATCCGGACTGGCCCTGGACCCTCAGCGAGGGCGGGAACATCCTGAAAAGTTTTGCCTGGGAGGACATTGAGCACAACCTGGCGGAACTCTACCCGGACAATGACAGCTTTCTCATTCTGGAACAGAAGGACCCCGGGAACGATAAAAAATACTGGTATATCCAGTGCGCCATTGCCCTCCAGGGTCCGGAGAAGGACAACTATATTATAGGAGTTGGCTGGAGCGGGGAGACGGGTCCGGCGCTTATGGAGCGGTGCTACCACTGGAAGGATCTGGACACCGTGATCGAAATTTTTGAAAAGGCCTTCCAGCGCAAGCCGCTGGATTTGTCCGGCTATGAAAGCTTCTTTTAAGGGAGCGGGAGGGAGCGCCATGAAAATTAAAATGATGCAGGTGGGACCGATCCAGACCAACTGCTATATTCTGGAACATGACAATAAAATTGCGGTGATTGACCCGGGCGACGAGGCGGAGCGCATTTTGTCGGCACTGAAGGAGACGGGGGGTGAGGTGCAGTATATCCTCCTCACCCATGGCCACTATGACCACACCACCGCCGTGCCTCAGCTGCACAAGGCGCTGCCGGACGCCAAAATCTATATCCACCAGGCTGACGCCAACGGGGCGGGCAGCCGCCTGTTCCCCCTGGCGGGAGAGGTGGAGGATTTGCTGCTCTACGACGAGGGAGACGCCCTTCCCCTGGGCTCCCTCACCATCGAGGTGCTCCACACCCCCGGTCACTCCCCCGGCTCCGTCACCCTGAAGGCGGGGGAGACCCTGTTCACCGGGGACACCCTCTTTGCCGGGGACTGCGGACGCACCGACCTGCGGGGGGGCAGCTGGGAGGAAATTCTGGTCTCGCTGGGCCGGCTGGGGAAGCTGGAGGGCAACTATTATGTCCTGCCCGGGCACATGGACACCTCCGACCTGGATACGGAGCGGAAGGTGAACCGGTATCTCATCGAGGGGATGGGGCTGCGGTGAGACAAGGGAGAGACAGCCGTGAAGCTGTATTTTGAGCCCCCCGGCCTCATCTGGAGTCCGGAGCGCTACCACTACGCCGCCGAACAGATGATGCTCACTCTCTTTCCGGGACAGAGGCCCGAATATCCGGAGGACATGCCGCATACCCTGGAAGAACCGGCGGCGGTGTTTACCCTGGAGCGGGAGGGGGAACAGGCCCGGATTACCGCCCAGGTCGTCTGGGAGGGCGGACGGCGGCGTGAAAGCGAGACTTTTTCCGCGGAGGAGCTGGACGGGCCGCCGGAGCGGGTATACCACGTGATTCAGCATGCCCTGAAATTGGCTTTCTACCGGGCGGGCACCGCCCTGCTGGGGGCCCAGCCTCCCTGGGGGGCGCTGACCGGGGTGCGGCCGGTGAAGCTGCCCACCCGGGCCATGCTGGCGGGGGCCTCCCCCAGACAGGCGCGGGAGGAGCTGGAGCGGGAGTATTTTGTCTCGCCGGAACGGGCTATGCTGGCGGTGGACTGCGCCCAGGCCAGCATAGCGGCCCAGCGGGGGCTGAAGCCCAATGAGGTCTCCCTCTATATCGGCATTCCCTTCTGCCCCACCCGGTGCGCCTACTGCTCCTTTGTCTCCGCCGATGTGGGCCGGACGCTGAGGCTGGTGGAGCCCTATGTGGAGGGGCTGCTCCGGGAGGTGGAGGAGACGGGGCGGGCGCTGGGGGAGGCGGGGCTTACCGTCCGTTCCTTCTACATGGGGGGCGGCACCCCCACTACCCTGAGCGGGGAACAGCTGGACCGCCTGCTGGCCGGCTGCGCGGCGCGGCTCCCCCTGGAGGGCTGTACCGAATATACCGTGGAGGCCGGGCGGCCGGACACCATCACCCGGGAAAAGCTGGAGGTGCTGGTCCGGCACGGCGTAGGCCGTATCTCCATAAACCCCCAGACATTGGAGGACCACGTGCTGGCGGCCATCGGCCGGAGGCACTCCGCCCGGGAGCTCCGGACGGCCTTTGAAATGGCCGCGGAAATGGGGTTTTCCTGCGTCAATATGGATCTCATCGCCGGGCTGCCCCAGGACTCCTTCGAGGGGTTCCGGCGCTCCCTGGAGGGGGTGCTGGAGATGAATCCGGAGAACGTGACCGTTCACACCCTGGCCCTGAAGAAGGGATCCCGGCTGATGGAGGAGGGCGGACGGCTCCCGAAGGGGGAGGAGGTGCTCCGGATGCTGGACTATGCCCGGGAACGGCTAACAACAGAAGGTTATATTCCCTATTATTTATACCGACAGAAATATATGTCCGGCGCCCTGGAAAATGTGGGCTGGGCCCAGCCGGGCACGGAGAGCCTGTATAACATTGTGATGATGGAGGAGCTGCATACAGTAGTCTCCCTGGGGGCCGGAGGAGTTACCAAGCTTGTTGGCGGAGGAAATATTCTCCGCCTCGCCAACCCCAAGTTCCCCCAGGACTATCTCTCCGGGCTGGAGCGGGTGCTGGAACAGAAGGCGGAAATAAAAGAGTTTTATCCTCCAGAGAGGAAAGGGGTGCTTTGATGGCCTACCAACTGCAGGAGATCAACCGGCGCATTCGCGCCGACGTGACGGAGTTTTTGGCCGAATGTGACGAGAACTACGCCCAGCGGGTGTCCCTGGCGGCGGACCGCATCCTGTCCAACCTGGAGCGCAGCCCCATTGTGCTGCTGTCCGGGCCGTCGGGCTCGGGCAAGACCACAACGGCCATGAAGATTGCCGAGGAGCTGCGCCGCCGGGGGGTGAACTCCCGGGCTGTGGCTATGGACAACTACTTTGTCACCCCCAACCCCGAAACCTCTCCCCGCACGCCGGAGGGGGAGTTTGACTTTGAGTCTCCTCTGTGCCTGGATATGGAGCTGCTCAGCCGGCACTTTACCGCCCTGAGCCGGGGGGAGGAGATTCTAATCCCCAAATTTGAGTTTGTCCGGCAGATGCGCAATGACAGCCTGGGCACACCCATGAAGCTGGAAAAAAATGAGATCGCGATTTTTGAGGGGATCCACGCCCTCAGCGACGATATTGCCGGCCGCCACCCGGAGGCCGCCAAGCTATACATATCCGCCCGGTCCAATGTGAATGAGGGGGCCGTGCTGCGCTTTAAGGGCACCTGGATGCGGCTGACCCGGCGGGCCGTGCGGGATTACAGCTTTCGGGGCACCGGGGTGGCCCAGACCCTGGCCATGTGGGCAAATGTCCGCCGGGGAGAGAAGCTGTATATTTCTCCCTTTAAAAGCAGGGCGGATGTGGTGTTTGACTCCTCCCTGCCCTACGAGGCCGCTGTGATGAAGAATTTTGCCCTGCCTATTCTCAAAAGCGTGCCTGAGGACAATGAGCGCCACGACGAGATGCTGCGGCTGGTGGCCGCCTTCGACTACTTCGAGGCCATTGACCCGGAGCTGGTGGCCAGAGATTCCCTGCTGCGGGAGTTTATCGGCGGCGGGAGCTATCAATATCATTAAATTTGATCCTGAACTCGGAGTGATACCAATGCAATACTTGCCTACCTACGACTCCCGGGACTCCCGCTATAAGACCCCTTACGGAGCTGTTGCCTCCGGGACGCAGGTACAATTTACTCTCCGCCCGCCCAGGCCGGAGGCCTTTTCCCACGCCAGCATGACCGCCCGGTTTGAGAGCCGGAACAACGAGATTATCCTGGTGAAAATGCCCTGGCAGGGACATGAGCTGGGACAGGACCTGTTTTCTGTGGAGCTGGACACCGCCGGCTATGTGGGGCTGATCTGGTACTCCTTCCGGCTGGAAAAGCTGGACGGCCGGAATCAGGAGCTGGGGCCCTATCAGCTCACCGTGTACGACGGGGAGGAGGCTGTGCCGGATTGGTTCGGCCAGGGGGTTACCTATCAAATTTTTCCTGACCGCTTCTGCCGCAGCCGGGTGCCCGACCCGGAGGGGATGGTGGGAGGCCGGTGGGTCCATCAAAGCTGGGAGGAGTCTCCCGAGTTCCGGCCTAACCGCTATGGGGAGATACGCAACCGGGATTTCTTCGGCGGCGACTTCCAGGGCGTGATCAAAAAGCTGGGCTATCTGAAGAGCCTGGGGGTGGAGACCATCTACTTCAACCCCATTTTTGAGGCGGCGGAAAATCACCGCTACGGCACCGCCGACTATGGCAGGGTAGACCCCATGCTGGGCAGCAATGAGGACTTTTCCCTGCTGTGCCGGGAGGCCCATAAGCTGGGAATGCGGGTGATGCTGGACGGGGTGTTTAATCACACCGGGTATATCAGCCGCTATTTCAACGGCGACGGCTTTTACCCGGAGACTGGCGCCGCCCAGAGCCAGGAGTCCCCCTACCGCCCCTGGTTCAATTTTTCTCAGTGGCCCCAGAAATACGACAGCTGGTGGGGGATCTACTCTCTGCCCGCCGTGAACGAGAACGACCCGGGCTACAGGGACTTTATCTTCGGCGGAGAGGACAGCGTGGTACGCCGATGGCTGCGGGCCGGAGCGGACGGCTGGCGGCTGGACGTGGCAGACGAGCTGCCCGACGACTTTGTGCGGGGGATTCATGAGGCCGCCCGGGCGGAGAAGCCGGACGCCGTTATCATCGGAGAGGTGTGGGAGGACGGCTCCACCAAGGTGGCCTACGGCGTGCGCCGCAGACACATTTTGGGCGGCCACTGCGACGGGCTGATGAACTATCCCCTGCGCTCGGCTATCCTCGCCTTCTTCCAGGGGGGCGGGGGCGAGAGCTTTGTGAAGGGGATGGAGACCATCCGGGAAAATTACCCGCCCTTCGCCTTTTACTCCTCTATGAACTCCCTGGACACCCACGATACCCCCCGCCTGATCACTCTGCTGGGCGCCGGGGGGGAGTATCGGGACCAGACCAAGGAGTGGCGGGCCAAGTTCCGCCTGGCCCCCAAGCAGCGGGCAAAGGGAAAGGACCTGCTGAAGGCGGCCGCCCTGTTGATGTTCTGCTTCCCCGGCTCCCCCACGGTATACTACGGGGACGAGGCCGGCATGGAGGGCTTTGAGGACCCCTTTAACCGCCAGACCTACCCCTGGGGCAGTGAGGACCAGGATTTGCTGAACTGGTACCGGGCGCTGGGCCGGCTGCGCAGGCGGTACCAGGCCCTGCGCCGGGGGTCTATCCGCTACCTCGCCGGGAAGGGGCCGCTGCTGGTTTTCCTCCGGGAGACGGAGGAGGAGCGGCTGCTGTGCGCCTTTAACGCCGGAGACGAGGAGCGGGCCTTCCATGTGGACGAGGGAAAGCTGTGCCCCCTGCTGGGCCAGCCCCAGTTCTCCCAGATGGATGGGCTGTATACCGTTGCCCTCCCCCCCCGGTCAGGGGCGGTGTTTACGGTAAAATAAGCAAGGCCATAGGCGGCCTTTCATTGATCCGCTCGCCCCGCCTTATTTTGGGCCGATGGGCGAAAGCCGTATCCAAGGGCAAAAACGCAAACAACAGCCCCGCCAGGCGTTTGCCGGCGGGGCTGTGCTCTTGACTATTTAACGGCGGGTTCTCTGGCCGAGGTCCGCTCGCCCTTCCGTCCGGCGGCCTTGGCCCATTCACAGAGGGGAATGGGGGCAATGGCCAGCGCCAGGACGGTGCACCACTGGGCGGGGGTCATGGCGGTGACGGAAAACACCCCCTGAAGAGGCGGGATCAGCAGAACGGACAGCTGCATGGCCATCCCTGCCAGAAAGGCCCGGTTCATGGCCGGGTTGGAGAGGAAGCCCTGGTCGAACAGGGAGCGGTCCTCGCTGCGGACGTTGAAAGCGTGGAACAGCTGGCACAGGGTGAGGGTGGCAAAAGCCATGGTGTTGGCCACAGCCCGTTCCGCGCCGGGCGCGGCCAGCCGGGTAAAGCCCAGAAAGTAGGCCGCCAGGGTGAGGCCGCCCACCATCAGGCCCTGCCAGGCCAGACGGAGGGAGAATTTTCGGTCGAAGAGGCCGGCGCTGGCGTCTCGGGGCTCCTCCTCCATCACCCCCTCCTCCACTGGCTCCACCCCCAGGGCCAGGGCGGGGAGGGAGTCGGTGACCAGGTTGAGCCACAGCAGCTGCACCGGGACCAGGGGCATCTGCCCAAAGCCCAGCAGGGTGGCGGCAAAGATGGTGAAGATCTCCCCAATGTTGCAGGAGAGCAGATAGTGGATGGCCTTGCGGATGTTGGCGTAGATGCCCCGGCCCTCCTCAATGGCGGCCACAATGGTGGAAAAATTGTCGTCGGTCAGGATCATGTCCGCCGCGCCCTTGGCCACGTCGGTGCCGACGACCCCCATGGCGCAGCCGATGTCGGCGGTCTTCAGAGCGGGGGCGTCGTTTACCCCGTCGCCGGTCATGGCCACCACGCTGCCCCGCTTCTGCCAGGCCTGGACAATACGCATTTTATGCTCCGGGGATACCCGGGCGAATACGGCGAACTTTTCAATGTCCGTCTCCAGCATCTCCTGGGTCATAAAATCCAGCTCTCCGCCGGTTACCGACCAGTCACCCGGGCGGGCAATGTTCAGCTCCTTGGCCACCGCTACGGCGGTGGCGCGGTGATCGCCGGTAATCATCACCGGGCGCACCCCGGCCAGGTGGCACTTGGCCACGGCGGCGCGCACCTCCGGCCGGGGCGGGTCCATCAGGCCGAACAGACCCAGGAAGGTGAGCTCACACTCAATTGTCCGGGGCTCCGGGCAGCGGGGCAGGGCGTCGAGCTCACGCCGGGCCACGGCGATCACCCGCAGGGCCCTGCCAGCCATTTCCTCGTTGGCGGCCAGAACCCGGGCGCGGTCAGCGGGGGTGAGGGGGCCTTTGGGGGTGGCGGAGCACCGCTCCAGCAGCACATCCGGGGCGCCCTTGACAAAGGCCGTCCAGCGCCCCGCCGGGCCGGTGTGGATGGTGGTCATCAGCTTGCGGTTGGAGTCGAAGGGGAGGTCCGCCGTCCGGGGCCAGTGCTCCAGCTCCCGGTTCTGGTCAACCCCGTCCCGGGCGGCGGCCACCACCAGGGCGCCCTCGGTGGGGTCGCCGGAGGCGGTGGGGGCCCCGGCCTTCCAGGCCAGGCGGGCGTCGGAACAGAGGCAGCCGGCCAGCATGGCGTCCCGCCGCCGGGCGCCGGGGGTGAGCCACACCTGCTGCACGGTCATGCGGTTCTGGGTGAGGGTGCCGGTTTTATCGGAGCAGATGACCCCGGCGCAGCCAAGGGTCTCCACGGCGGGGAGCTTTTTCACAATGGCGTTCCGCCCTGCCAGACGCTGGACCCCCAGGGCCAGAACAATGGTGACAATGGCGGGAAGGCCCTCCGGGATGGCGGCCACCGCCAGGGAGACGGCGGTGAGGAACATGTCCAAAAGGCCTTTCCCCTGAAACAGCCCCACCCCGAACATGACGGCGCACACCGACAAACACAGGAAGGACAGGGAACGGGAGATCTCCCCCATCCGCCGCTGGAGAGGGGTGTCCCCCTCGCCGGCCTCCAGAAGCAGGCCGGCGATATGGCCCATCTGGGTGTCCATGCCGGTGGCCACCACCAGGGCGGTGCCCCGGCCGGCGGTGATGAGGGTGCCGGAGAGGACCATGTTGATCCGGTCGCCCAGAGGGGCGCCGGAGGGCAGGACGTCCACCGGCCGCTTCTCCACCGGCACCGACTCCCCCGTCATGGCCGACTCATCGGCCTGGAGGCGGCTGCACTCCAACAGTCTTGCGTCGGCGGGGACCTGATCCCCGGCCTCCAGCAAAATGACATCCCCCGGCACCAAGGAGGAGGCGGCCGCCCGCCGGGGCGCCCCCTCCCGCAGCACGGTGGCCTGGGGGGAGGACATCCGCCGCAGCTCCTCCAGGGCCTGCTGGGCGTGGTCCTCCTGGGTGATGGAGATGACGGCGTTTACCGCCACGATGACCAGAATAATGACGCCGTCCAGCCAGTCCTCCCCGCCGCTGGCCGCCAGGGAGAGGCCGGCCGCCGCCAGCAGCACCAGGATCATGGGGTCCTTCAGCTGGCCAAGAACCCGCAGGAGAAGGCCCGGAGGCTCGGGCTGGGGCAGCCGGTTGGGGCCGTACCGCGCGAGCCGCTGGGCGGCTTCCCGCTCCGACAGGCCGCCTGGCCGGCTGTCCAGCTCCTTCATCACCTGTGAAAGCCGCAGGCTGTGCCAGTCGCTCATGACGCCACTCTCCCTTCCAATTTCTTCCAGTATAGCGGAGGCATGTCCAATTTTTAGGGGAAATAAGTCGAGGGAGAAAAAATGTCCCGCCGGGAGGGGGTCCCGGCGGGCTGCCTATTGCTTCATGTCCAGCAGGGTTCTGGCCACATTGTCGGCCCAGAGGCGGGCGCCGGCGACGGCCTCGGTGAGAGAGTTGCCATGGCCCCCCACCTCTACCAGAATGGAGCCGGGAGAGAGCTGCTGATTATACCGGCTCTTGCGCAGCACGGTGGGCCGGACCAGACTGGTGTACCCCTTTACCAGGTTCTTCTGGAGATGAAGGGCGAAGGCCATATTGTCCCGCCACCGGGGATGGGCCGCGCCACCCGCGTCGGTGCCCAGCACCATCATGACCTGGGCCACCTTCTGCCCGGCCTCGGTGGATACCAGCTTGTAGACCTCGCCGTCACTTCCCACCAGCGCGTCCCGGTGGACGTCAAAGACTACTTTAATGGTGGGATACCGCTCCAGCCACTGCTCCACCAACGCCTTGGACCGGTCGTAGGCCCCGTTGTAGGAGGGATAGTCGCACAGAGTGGTGTCATGGATGACCTGGAAGCCGTAGGCGCGGAAGACGGTGGCCATTTCCTCCCCCACCCGGACCACGTTGTGGGTGCAGTCGGTGGTTCGGTAGGGGTCGCTCTCCTCGTAGAGGTCTCCGTCTGTCATGGAGTAGGCCTCACTGCCGTGGGTGTGGACGATCAAAATCTGGGGGCCCTCCCCCAGGGAGACGTCTGTGGTCCCCTCCTGGAGCAGGGAGGCGTCCAGCTCCAGGTCGGTGCGGTTGTAGACATAGACCTTGCCGTCCTGGAGGTAGTGACTGCCCTGCTTGCCCTGGCCGGTCATCTCCACAATACCCTCGCCGCCGGGGATGGGCTGGAGGTCGGGCTGTTCCTCATCCTCGTCTCCAGAGGGGTCGGGGGCGCCGGATGTGCCGCCCTCCGGCTCCGTGCCGGGCTCCCCCAGGGCCAGCACCGGGCCCTCCCCCGCCGCCAGCAGAGGGGAGGCCCGCAGCAGCAGACGGCCCCAGCCAGTCAGCCCCTGCCGTGCGCCGGGGAGCTCTCCCAGCTGAGAGGCCATCAGGGATGCGGCCAGGGCGGGATCCTCCCCCAGGGCGGCCAGACGGCCGCCCACGCCGGTGAGGTCGGCGGTCAGGCTGAGGGTCCAGGCCGCCGCCAGTGTCAGGCCCAGGGCCACCCCCCGGCGCAGGGCCCGTCCAACCTTGTTCTCCATGATACCACTCCTTATCCTGCGTATGCTGCGGTGATACCAACTTATGTGCTCCGGAGACGGGATATGACCCATGTGAAAATTCCTTGTGTTTTGAAGGAAAGAATAGTATAATGTATGAGTTAAAATAGTGTCCTTTTGGAGGTTTTTATGGAACGCACCACCGTGATTTCTCCCGCCGATGTGGAACAGCAGCTGGAACACTGCCGGGCAGTGGCCCGGCTGACGGCCCAATGGGCGCAAAAGCCCCTGGCCTTTGTGGATACCTACGGCTGCCAGCAGAATGAGGCCGACTCAGAGCGGATCCGGGGCTACCTGGCCCGGATGGGCTTTGGCTTTACCGACAGCGAGGAGGAGGCCCGGATTATCGTCATCAACACCTGCGCCATCCGGGAGCACGCGGAGCAGCGGGTGTTCGGCAATGTGGGGGCCCTGGTCCACGTGAAGCGGCGGCATCCGGACACCCTCATCTGTCTGTGCGGATGCATGGTGCAGCAGCCCCACGCGGCCCAGAGGCTGCGGGAGTCCTACCGCCATGTGGATCTGGTTTTCGGCCCCCACGCCCTCTGGAAGTTTCCGGAGATGATCCGCACCCTGCTTACCCAGCGGGGGCGGCTGTTTTCCGTTCAGGACGAGGCCGGGTCTATCGCCGAGGGTATCCCGGTGGCGCGGCAGGACAGGATCAAGGCCTGGGTGTCCATCATGTACGGCTGCAACAACTTCTGCGCCTACTGCGTTGTGCCCTATGTCCGGGGACGGGAGCGCTCCCGAAAGCCGGAGGACATCCTGGCCGAGGTGGAGCGGCTGGTGGGGGAGGGCTATAAGGATATCACCCTGCTGGGCCAGAACGTGAATTCCTACGGAAAGGACCTGGAGAAGCCGGTGGACTTTGCCGCCCTGCTGGAGGCGGTGAACGCCATCCCAGGGGACTTCCTCATCCGGTTTATGACCTCCCACCCCAAGGACGCCACCCAGCGGCTGTTTGAGACCATGGCCCGGTGCGGGAAGGTGGCCCCGGTGCTCCACCTCCCCTTCCAGGCGGGGAACGACCGGGTGCTCCAGGTGATGAACCGCCGCCACACCCGGGCGGAATATCTGGAAAAGATACAAGCCGTCAGAGCCCTGATTCCCGATATCGTACTCACCTCTGACATTATTGTGGGCTTTCCCGGGGAGACCACCGAGGAGTTTGAGGACACGCTCAAGGTGCTGGAGGAGGTCCGGTTCGACGCCCTGTTCACCTTCATATACTCCCCCCGGGCAGGCACCCCCGCCGCCCAAATGGACGACCCCATGCCCCGGGAGGAGAAGCTGGCCAACTTCAACCGCCTCACCGCCCTCCAGGACCGGATCTCTGAGGAGAAGCACGCCGCCTATGTGGGCCGGACGGTGCGCTGCCTGATTGACGGCCGCAGCGATGATGAGCGGTATGACCTTACCGCCCGCACCCCCGGCAACCGGCTGGTCCGGATCAACGGGGACCCGTCCGCCCTGGGGCAGTTCCGGGATGTGAGCATCACCGGGGCCAACAAGTGGTCGCTGTTTGGAGAATTGGTATAATCTGGGCGCTTAGTTGTACGTTTTTGTGCAATGAGAGCACGCACAATGATAATGTAAATGTCAATGTTAAAGTAAAAGCCAATGCTAATGTAAATGTGCCGCGGACAGCGCGGCCCACGGAAAGAGAGAAGGTGCCCCATGCCGGAGCTTACCCCCATGATGCAGCAATATCTGGACATCAAGGCCCAGAATCCGGATTCCATTTTGTTTTTCCGGCTGGGGGACTTTTATGAGATGTTCAATGAGGACGCCAAGCTGGTGTCCAGGGAGCTGGACCTGACCCTGACCACCCGGGACCGGAACAAGCCCCCGGAGCAGCGCACCCCCATGTGCGGTGTGCCCTACCACTCCTGCGACAGCTACATCGCCCGGCTTATCGCCAAAGGCTACAAGGTGGCTATCTGCGAGCAGACCGAGGATCCCGCCCAGGCCAGGGGACTGGTGGACCGGGATATTATCCGGGTGATCACCCCGGGCACAGTAATTTCTTCTTCCATGCTGGAGGACAGCAGGAACAACTACATCTGCGCCGTCTATGCTGACTCGGCCGCCTTTGGCCTGTGCCTGTGTGACATCTCCACCGGGGAGATGTATGCGTCTTCCTTCCCCGCCGGTGAGGAGGGACTGGGACATCTGGAAAACGAGCTGGCCCGCTTCCACCCCGCCGAGGCGGTGCTGTCCTCCGGGGCTTGGAACGCGGAGGGGCTGGTTCCCTTCCTGAAAGAGCGGCTGGGCTGCCTGTGCGAAAACGGCGGCGAGGCCCGGTTCCGTGTGGGGGCGGCCCGGCCCCTGGCGGAGCGGCAGTTTAAGGCCGGCCTCCAGGACGTCCCCGCCCAGGACGAGGCCGCCATCCAGGCCGCCGGGGGACTGCTGGCTTACCTCTACGAGACCCAAAAGACCGATTTGAGTCACATTTCTGCCCTCACCTACTACACCGCCGGGCAGTTTATGGAGCTGGACCTCACTGCCCGGCAGACGCTGGAGCTCACCGCCACCATGCGGGGCAAGGAGAAAAAGGGCTCCCTGCTGTGGGTGCTGGACAAGACCAAAACCGCCATGGGCGGCCGGCTGCTCCGGGGCTGGCTGGAGCGGCCCCTCCTCTCCCCGGCCCGCATCGCCCGGCGGCAGCAGGGGGTGGCCGACCTGGTGGAGGACGCCATCACCCGGGAGGAGCTCTCCCTGGCCCTGCGGGAGGTCACCGACCTGGAGCGGCTGGTGGGAAAGGTGGTATACGGCTCCGCCGGGAGCCGGGATCTGGCCGCCCTGTCCGCCGGGCTGGGACGGCTGCCCCGCATCCGGGACTTGCTCTCCCACTGCCCATCCCCCCTGCTCCAGCAGCTGAGGGGGGAGCTGGACGACCTGCCGGAGCTGTGCGCCCAGCTGGACGGCGGCCTGCGGGATGAGGAGGACAAGCCGCTGCCCTTCTCCGTGCGGGAGGGGGGATTTATCCGCCCGGGCTACAACCCCAAGGTGGATGAGCTGCGGGATCTGCTCGCCAACGCCAACGGCCACATCATTGATATGGAGGTCAAGGTGAAGGAGCGGACCGGCATCAAGAACATGAAGATCACCTCCAACAAGGTGTTCGGCTACTACATCGAGGTGGCCAAATCTCAAACCGGACTGGTACCCGATCACTGGACGAGGAAGCAGACCACGGTGAACGCCGAACGGTACATCTCCCCGGAGCTGAAGGAGCTGGAACATGCCATCCTCTCCGCCCAGGACCAGGTGACCGCCCTGGAGTATCAGCTGTTCTGCCAGCTGAAGGAGGCGGTCTGCGCCCAGGTGGAGCGGATCCAGAAGACCGCCGCTGCCCTGGCTCAGGTGGATGTGCTCCAGTCCTTTGCCGCCGTGGCCGCGGCCAACGGCTACTGTATGCCCCAGGTGGACAGCTCCGAGACCCTGACCATCGTGGAGGGCCGCCACCCGGTGGTGGAGAAGATGCTCAAGGGGACTCCCTTTGTCCCCAACGATACCCACATGGACGGGGGGGAGGATCTGGCCGCCATCATCACCGGCCCCAACATGGCGGGCAAGTCCACCTACATGCGCCAGGTGGCCCTCATTGTCCTCATGGCCCAGATAGGCTCCTTTGTCCCCGCCCGCTCCGCCCGCGTCGGGGTGGTGGACCGGGTGTTTACCCGCATCGGGGCCAGCGACGACCTGGCATCGGGACAGTCCACCTTTATGGTGGAGATGACCGAGGTGGCCGCCCTGCTCAACCACGCCACAAGGAAGTCTCTGCTCATTCTGGATGAGATCGGCCGGGGCACCTCTACCTACGACGGCATGGCCATCGCCCGGGCGGTGCTGGAGCACTGCGCCGATAAAAAGCGGCTGGGGGCCAAGACCCTCTTTGCCACCCACTACCATGAGCTCACCGCCCTGGAGGGGGACATCCCTGGGGTGAAAAACTACAACATCGCCGCCAAAAAGCGGGGGGGAGACGTGATTTTCCTGCGGAAAATCGTCCGGGGCGGGGCCGACCAGAGCTACGGTGTGGAGGTGGCCAAGCTGGCCGGGGTGCCCGAGCGGGTGGTCCGCCGGGCCCGGGAGATTCTGGAGGAGCTGGAATCGGGCGCAGGGGGCGACGACTCCGGCGCGCCGTCCAATCGTTCTATGCGGGCGGCCGGGCCGCCGGCCCCGACAGACCAGCTCTCTCTGGGGGATCTGGGGGGCGAGACCGTGCTGAAAAAGCTGCGGATGACCGATGTGAACATTCTCTCCCCCATCGAGGCCCTCAACCTGCTGGCCGAGCTGAAGCAGGATTTGAACGGAGGGTGACTTCCCATGGATCTCCACACCCACTACATTATGGATCTGCGCCGCCCGGCCAGCCGGCTGGAGATGGTTGTCATCGTCCTGGACGCCTTGGCCGCGGTCTTTCTGCTGCTCTTCGGGCTGTTGAAGCTTTTTACTATTCCCATGCGCGGCGGGGAGCCCTGGATGTTTGGGGTGACCGGCCTGCTTCTGCTGTTTGCCGCCATACCCTGCACGGTGATCGCCCGGCGTCAGGGCCGGCGGCGGAAGTGGCTGCGCCGCAGCGGCTTTCCGGCGCAGGGGCGGGTGATCAAGGTGACGTGCCATCGCTGCGTCAACTACGGCAATCAGCGCCATCCCTGGACTGTTCTGTGCCAATACCGGTACGAGGGAGAGACCTACACGGTCCGCAGCACCTTTCTGTGGGAGGAGCCGGCTGGCTCCGCCGCGAAAATCTTTCTGGACCAGGAGCGGCCCGGACGGGCCTGGGTAGACCCGGAGTCCCTGCAATATGAGATGAGATCGAGGTAAATTATGCCAAATATTCACGTGCTAGACCCCCATGTGGCCGACCTCATCGCCGCGGGCGAGGTGGTGGAGCGGCCCGCCTCCGTGGCCAAGGAGCTGATGGAAAACGCCATCGACGCCGGGGCCTCAGCGGTGACGGTGGAGATATCCCACGGCGGGCTCACCTTCCTCCGGGTGACTGACGACGGAAAGGGCATCCCCGCCGGAGAGCTGAAAACTGCCTTCCTCCGCCACGCCACCAGCAAGCTGCGCACCGAATACGACCTGGAGGCCATCGGCACCCTGGGCTTCCGGGGGGAGGCCCTGGCGGCCATCGCCGCCGTCTCCCGCGTTGATGTGCTCACCCGGACGCCGGATGGGGAGCTGGGGGCCTCGCTGACCCTGGAGGGCGGCGTGCCCGGCGAGGTGGAGGAGGCGGGCTGTCCCCGGGGCACCACAATGGTGGTGCGGGACCTGTTTTTCAATACCCCCGCCCGGCTGAAATTCATGAAAAAAGACGCCGCCGAGGGGGCCGCCGTCTTCGCGGCGGTCCAGCGGACGGCCCTGTCCCACCCGGAGGTGAGCGTAAAGTTTATCCGGGACGGCAGGCAGGAGCTGCTCACCCCTGGGGACGGCCAGCTGAAAAGCGCTGTCTACGCCGTGCTGGGCCGGGAGCTGGCTCTGGGCTTCCGGGAGGTAAAATCCGCCGGGGAGGAGATGTCCGTCACCGGCTTTGCGTCCATGCCCGCCTGCTGCCGGGCCAGCCGCAGCTGGCAGTTTTTCTTCGTCAACGGCCGGCAGGTAAAGTCCCCCCTGATGACCGCCGCCCTGGAGGAGGCCTACAAAAACCAGAAGATGGTGGGCAAATTCCCCGGCTGCGTGCTCCATCTCCAGACCAAGCTGAACGCGGTGGATGTGAATGTCCACCCCGCCAAGACAGAGGTGAAGTTCGGCGGAGAGCGGCAGGTGTTCTCCGCGGTGTATCACGCCGTGCTCTCCGCCCTGGAGGGGGACCCCTCCCATCCCCGGGCGGTGCTGAAAAACACCGAGATCTCCGGGGCGGGGCGGCAGGACACGGTGACAGGAAGCCAAATGAGGATTGGCGCGCCCCTCGGCTCCGCCGTGGTTCGGGTCCATGACAGCACCTACACGCCGCCGGCCGCCGTCCCGCCGCAGCGGGCAAGGCCGCCTTTGGAGAAGCCTGTGGCGGAGGCCTGTGGTTCGAAGCGTGAAACGTATGAAATTTCAAATACGGCCCATATTTCCCATGTTACTCCGCGCGGCTCGCCCGCGGCGAGCCGCGATCCTCAGCCGGCGCCGGGGACTGACCGCCCCTTGGACAAGGGAGCCCTGCCCGCCCCGGCGGGGACGGTGGGAAGAGCTGAAGAGCCCTGGCGTGTCGCCGGGGAGGTGCTGAACACCTACATCATTGTGGAGCGGGGGGACACAGTCTGCTTGATCGACAAGCACGCCGCCCACGAGCGGATGAATTTTGACCGCATGCGGGCGGAGGGCTACGACCCAATGGCCCAGACCCTGATCACCCCCGCCGTCTGCCGGCTGTCCCCCCAGGAGCGGGAGGTCCTTCTGGAGCGCCGGGCGCTGCTGGAGGAGTTCGGCTTTGAGGTGGACGAGCTGGGCCAGGACCTGGCGGTGCGTCAGGCCCCCTTTGATGTGGACGCCGGGGATATTCCCGCCGCCCTGGAGGAGCTGGCCCAGAAGCTGCTCTCCACCGGCGGGGCCGACCCCGCCGCCGCCCGGGATGAGCTGCTCCACACCATGGCCTGCAAGGCGGCGATCAAGGGCGGGTGGCGCTCCGGGCCCCAGGAGCTGGAGCGGGTTGCCCAGGCGGTTATGTCCGGGCAGGTGAAATACTGCCCCCACGGCCGGCCGGTGGCCATTGAGCTGAGTAGAAAAGAGCTGGAGAAGCAGTTTAAGCGGACGTAAAGGAGGGGCGGCATGTCCTGGAACGATTGTCTGTATCAGTATCACAAAAAGCACGGCGGACAGTTTTTGGCGGACCGGGAGGAGGACACCGGCCTGCTGCTGCTCACCTGGAAGGACCGGCCCCTGGCAGTGGATATCGCGCTGATGGGAGGCGGGCGGTACGGCCCTTGTACCTTTGTCCGAGCACGGGCGCCGGTGACCTTGGGCAAGCCCTATGACCTCTCCATTGGGGCGGAAAAGGCGCTGTCCGGAGGGATGAACGCCGTTTTAAAAGCTGTGCCCGGCATCGCCGGCTATTCGGCGGACTTTGGATGCCCGGAGGTAACCGGAAAGCGTCTCATCCGTGCGGAGAATGTTCCCTTCACCAAGCTGGTGCTGGGGAGCCTGGAGCTGCGAAATGCCCTTCTGGCCTGTCCAAGGGAGAAGGTGGAGGTCCACCCCGGCCCTGGGGAGGAGGGGGCGCACCTGGTCACCGTTACCACCGCGGCCAGCGTGTCCAGCGGGGGCGGCGACTGGTATTTGGGCACCAGCGGGGAGTATACCGAGATATATGGCAGCGAGGAGGAGAAGGCCCGGGAGGCCCGGCGGGTGGAGGAGGAGTTCTTCCCCCGGCTGGACCGCTTTCTGGACCTGTGCCGGGCGGCCTGCGGCGCGGTTACCCAGTGGCCGATGTGAGGGCCGCCAACGAAAAGCGATCAAACGGATTCCGGGCCCTGCCCATAAATGGGGCCCTGGCTAAAGGGAGGAGAATGGGATGACGCCAAAAACCCTGGTGATCACCGGTCCCACCGCCTCCGGCAAGACCTGGCTGGCGGTGGAGCTGGCCAAAGCCCACAACGGCGAGGTGGTGTCGGCGGACTCCATGCAGATATACCGCCGCATGGACATCGGCACCGCCAAGCCCACCCGGGAGGAGATGGGGGGCGTCCCCCACCACATGCTGGATGTGGCCGACCCGGAGGAGGACTTTTCCGTGGCCCGGTATGTGGATATGGCCGCCCGCTGTGTAGAGAATGTGCTCTCCCGGGGCAGGCTGCCCATTCTGGCGGGGGGGACGGGGCTGTATATCGATTCTCTCCTCTCCGGCCGGACCTTTGCCGCCTTTGACGGGAGAGGTTCCCTGCGGGAGGAGCTGGAGACCCGCTTTGCCCGGGAAGGGGGGCAGGCCCTGCTGACCGAACTGGCTCAGGTGGACCCGGACGCCGCCGCCCGCCTCCACCCCAACGACGCCAAGCGGATTATCCGGGCACTGGAGGTGTGGCGGACCACCGGCAAGACCATCACCCGGCACAACGAGGAGACAAGGGCCCTTCCGCCCAGATACAGCGCCCTTACTCTCACGCTGGATTTTGAACGCCGGGAGGACATGTGGGAGCGCATCGACCGACGGGTGGACCGGATGATGGCGGACGGCCTGGCGGAGGAGGTGAGGGCGCTGCTGGACAGCGGCGTCCCGGAACGATGCACCGCCATGCAGGCGATCGGCTACAAGGAGATGGCCTGCGCCCTCCGGGGAGACGGGGATGTGAGAGCGGCGGCGGAGGAGATTAAGCTGCGCTCCCGGCAGTACGCCAAGCGGCAGCGCACCTGGTTCCGGCGGAACCGGGAGGCGAAGTCCCTTTTGTGGGGGCCTGTCCCCAATTTTGAGGACGTGCTACACCGTTCGACAGCATTTCTGGAAGAAATTGGTATATGATAGGGGCACTCTAGGGTGGACAGGCGTTTTTAGTGCCGCCCTGAAATAAAAAAGGAGTGCTACATATGCCAATGACACAGAAAATTAACAACCTCCAGGAAATTTTTCTCACCCAGGCCCGCCGGGAGCGCCGGCCGGTTACCATGTTCCTGATGAACGGCTTTCAGATGAGGGGCTGCATCACCGGCTTTGACGCCTTCACCGTAGTTCTCAGCAGCGACGGCAAGCAGCAGATTATTTATAAACATGCCATCTCCACCATCGTTCCAGAGCGGCCCATTCCGCTGACGGAGGGGGGAGAGACAGGCCTGTAGAGGCGGCCGTTCCACTGCCCAGGCGTATATTGAATCTCTGGTTTAGAAAGAGAGAACCCCTATGAAGCAAGGAAAAACCATAATTACCGTTACCATTCTGGCTATGGCGGCGGTGGTGGCGCTCTATTTTGGATACTACGCCTACAACGCCCTCAATGAGCCCTATGTCACCACCCAGGCCTACGCCTACACCGCCCACGACAGTGTGGCGGCGGAGGGGCTGGTGGTCCGGGAGGCCCTGGTGATCCCCGCCCAGACCGGCATTTTGGAGATCACCCGGGCGGAGGGGGAGAAGGTGGGCAAGGGCCAGCAGGTGGCCCTGGTCTACCGGGACAGCCAGGCCCAGAACAGCCAGGCCCAGATTGAGGAGATGGAGGTGGAGATTCAGCTGCTGGAGGAGGCCATTGCCCAGTCCGGCGATTTGGAGTCCGCCGCCCGGCTGGACGAGGATATCCTGCAGTCGGTTGTGGAGCTGAGGGCCTCTTACGCCCAGGGAGATTATACCCAGCTGCGCAGACAGGCCATGGATGTGAAGAGCGGCGTGCTCAAGCGGGGCTACACCTATGGCGACGGCCTTACCTCCGCCGAGCTGTCCGCCCGGCTGAATGGGCTGAGAGAGGAATTGGAGGTGCTTACCCGCCAGTCAGCCAGGTCTACCACCCAGATCACCGCCCAGGTGCCGGGCGTGTTCTCCAGCCTGGTGGACGGCTATGAGAGCCGGCTCACCCCGGAGAGCGTCTACGAGCTGACCCCTGCCACCCTTCAGCAGCTGATCGACAGCCCCGCCGGGGAGGATGGCGGCGCTATGGGCAAGCTCATCACCTCCGATACCTGGTATTTTGCCGCCAACCTGCCCAAGGAGTCCGCCGCCCGGCTGAAGGAGGGGGAGCGGGCTACCCTGCGCTTCTCCGGTGAGCTGAACCGGGATGTGGAGATGGAGGTGGACCGGATCGGCGCCACCCAGGGCGGGGTTACCCTGGTGGTCTTTTCCTCCAACCGCTACCTCACCCTCACAACCCTGCTGCGCCACCAGACGGTGGAGCTGATTTTTGAGAGCTTCTCCGGCCTGCGCATTCCCAAGGAGGCCCTGCGCCTGGTGGAGGTAGAGCAGGAGAACGGGGAGGACAGCAGCGCCCCGCCTGCCGTCGTGACCAAAACCGGCGTATACGCCTTTGTCAACGGCCGGGTGGAGTTTCGAGAGGCCGCGATTGTCCACGAGGGCGGCGACTACTACGTGGTCCGCCCGGTGGGCGCCGGACGGAAGGTTCTCCGGGACGGGGATACCATTCTAATCGGGGGGACCGGCCTGCAGGACGGGCTGCGGCTGGAAAATTGATTCCAAATGACAGAGAGAAGGAAATTCCCATGGATTTGACGCGAAATGTAAACGTCGTGCTGGACAAGATTGCCGCCGCCGCCATTGCCGCCGGGCGGGACCCGGGCTCGGTGGAGCTGTGCGCCGCCACCAAGGTGCAGTCTGACGACGTCATCCGGTCCGCCATCGCGGCCGGAATCCGGCTGTGCGGAGAGAACCGGGTGCAGGAGCTGGCCGCCCACCTGGAGGGGGATGCCTACGCCGGAGCGAGGGTCCACTTTATCGGCCACCTCCAGACCAACAAGGTGAAGCAGGTGGTGGGAAAGGTGGAGCTGATTCACTCGGTGGACTCGGAGCGGCTGCTGCGGGCCATTGACAGCCAAGCGGACAGACTGGGCCTGGTTCAGGATATTCTGCTGGAGGTGAATGTAGCCGGGGAGGAGAGCAAGGGGGGTGTCGTCCCGGAGCGCCTCCCGGCTCTGGCGGAGATGGCGCTGGGCTGCCCCCATGTGCGGCTGCGGGGATTGATGGCAATCCCGCCTGTGTCAACAGTTTCCGGGGGCAACCGAAAATATTTTGCCCAAATGCGGCATTTTCTTGTTGACATAATTGGGAAAATAGCGGATAATCATAATACTGTGGACTGTTTGTCTATGGGTATGAGCGGCGATTATGAGGACGCTGTGGCTGAGGGTGCCACCCTGGTGCGGGTGGGCACGGCGATCTTTGGACCCCGTCCTCCCGTGAGCCCCGCCCATTGAGCGGCGATTTGCCAGTATGGATTTACTTGGAGAAAAGAGGATAACTAAATGGGAATTTTTGATGAGTTTAAGCGCCTGGCCCACCCTTACGAGGATGAGGACGAGGATGATTACGATGATTTTGACGTGTCCCCCCGCCCGGTAGAGCGCCGGGAACGGGCAGTTGACCGCACCCCCCGGGACAGCGGCTACAGCAGCGGATACAGCAGTTACGGCGCTGCCGCCAACGACGATGACCGCCGCTCCAACAAGGTGGTCAATATCCGGGCGGCCACCCAGCTGCAGGTGGTGCTGGTAAAGCCCGAGCGCTTTGAGGACGCATCCTCCATCGCCGACCACCTGCGGGAGAAGCGCACCGTGGTGCTCAACCTGGAGTCCACCAACGGTGAGATTGCCCGCCGCCTGCTGGACTTTTTGGCTGGCGTGTCCTACGCCAACGAGGGCAAGATCAAGAAGGTGGCCATCTCTACCTACATCATCACCCCCTATAACGTGGATATTCTGGGCGACCTGATCGACGAGCTGGAGAACAACGGACTGTATTTTTAAGAGAAGCTGATACATTTTGTATATGCCGGCGCCCTCGCCGGCCGGGAAATCGCGCATTATACCGGATGGATCGCCGAGGGCGGCGGCCTCTACTGGAGGGACAACTATGCTGACACCACAGGAGGTCTCTGAACGCGCCTTTCAAAAGGCGTCCTTCGGCGGCTATAACATGGCCCAGGTGGACGAGTTTCTGGACATCCTCACTGGGGACTACTCCGCGCTGTATAACGAGAACGCGGTGCTGAAAAACAAGATGAAGGTGCTGGTGGACAAGGTGGAGGAGTACCGCTCGACCGAGGAGGCCATGCGCAAGGCGCTGCTGGCCGCCCAACGGATGGCTGACGACCTTGTGAAGGACGCCGAGCGGCAGAAGGACGCCATGCTGGCCCAGACGGAGAAGGCCGCCGCTGCCCGCAAGGAGGAGCTGGCCCATCAGCTGGAGACTGAGGAGTACCGCCTGAAAAAGGCCCAGGAGACCACCGCCGCCTTTGTGGAGCGGGTGCGCGCCCTCCACGCCCGGGAGGCGGAGTACCTGTGTCAGCTGGAGGAGCTCTATCCCCCCGAGACCAGACCCGCTGCGGACCCGGTGGCGGAGAAGGCGTCGGAAATTGATGACAACGTGCAGCGCCTGCTGGCTAAGGCCATGGAGGACGCCGCCGCGGAGAACCTGCGCTCCAAGCTCCAAGAGGAGGACGAGCGGGATCTGGCGGACACAGCCGAGTTTCCCGCCGGCGAGCCCCCTCTGGAGGAGGACGGGGAGTTTCCTGACGATGAGGAGTTCCCCCCTGACAGTGAGGATGATTACGGCGACGAGGACGGCCCCCGCCCTCCCCCCGCCGGAAGCCGCATCAACTTTGGTGAGCTCCAGTTTGGCCAGGATTACGAGATCACCTGAACGTGTTTACAAAGGATAACTGACATAACCCCTCCCCCCTCACGGGGGCAGGGGCGTTGTCGCGTGGACAACTTTTACAGAAAAAATGAGGTGTTCCTATGAAACTGCTCACTGCTGCCGTCAGCCGCCTGACAGAATTTCAGCAGCTTCTGACCGCTTTGGAGGGGGGGCGTTCCCCTGTGGCCCTGTCCGGGGCGGCGGCCATTCACCGGGTCCACATCGCCGCCGGCATCGGGCTGACCGCACGGCGGCCGGTGGTGGTAGTGTGCGCCGACGAGCTGGAGGGACAAAAGCTGGCGCGGGACCTGTCCGCCTTTGCCGAGACACCGGTGCCGGTGCTGGGACCCAGAGACTTTACCTTCCACAACGCCGCCGCGCTCTCGCGGCAGTGGGAGCACCGGCGGCTGTCCCTTCTCAAGGGAGTGAGGGATGGGGCGATCCCCTTTCTGGTGGCCACCGTGGAGGGGCTGCTCCAGCGGACGATTCCTCCGGAGGTCTTGGAGCACTGCTGCCGGGAGCTGAAGATGGGGGCGTCCTGCGACCTAAATGAGCTGGCTGAGGCCCTGGCCGCCGCCGGATATGTCCGGTGTGAGCAGGTGGAGGGGGTGGGACAGTTTTCCCTGAGGGGGGACATCCTGGATGTGTTTTCCCCCGGTATGGACAGCCCCGTTCGTGCGGAATTTTTCGGCGACGAGGTGGACGCCATGGGGGCCTTTGACCCGGTGACTCAGCGGCGGACGGAGAACCTGGAGCGGATCACCCTGCTCCCCGCCGCCGAGGTGCTGCCGCAGGCGGCCCCCGGAGGGCTGGCCGGATTGTCTAAAAAGCTGTGTGATTTGGCCGCCAGGGCCCGGCAAAGGGACAATAAGGCCCTGGCCGCCACGCTGGAGCAGGACGACGAGGCCATTGCCCAGGGCCGGACCTTTCCGGCGCTGGACCGGTATATGGCGCTGATCTATCCAAAGCTGGCCGGGGGGGTGGACTACCTTCCTCCGGACGCCTGTATGATTTTCGACCAGGCTCCCCGAATTGCCGACCGGGCAAAGTCCTACCAGTGGCAGCTGGAGGAGGATGTAAAATCTCTGCTGGAGCAGGGGGAGCTGGACCCCTCCTGCGCCCAGCTGGCCATGCCCTTTCCTCAGCTTCTTGGCCGCCTGGAGGACTGGCCGGTGGTGTATCTGGACTCCTTTACCACCTCTGGTTACCCCGTGCCCCCCAGGGAGCTGCTGTCGATTACCGCCAAGCAGCTGCCCCACTTTCTGGCCAGCCTGGAGACGGCGGTGCAGGACCTGGCGCACTACCAGAGCAGCGGCTTTGCCAGTCTGGTGCTGGTGTCCGGAGAACAGCGGGCGCTGGATCTGCAAAACCTCCTGCGGGAGCAGAAGATAAAATCCGCGGTGGATTTTCAGCTCAAGGCCCTCCCCCAGCCGGGACAGATTATCATCACCGTGGGGGGGCTGTCCGGCGGGCTGGAGTACCCCGCCGTCCGGCTGGCCGTCCTCACAGAGGGGGAGAAGACGGCCGGGAAAAGACCGCGCCCCCGAAAGGACGCGACGAACAGACAGAAGCTGAAGTCCTACGCCGACCTCACCCCCGGGGATCTGGTGGTCCATGAGCACCACGGGGTGGGCCGGTATGTGGGAATGGTGAAGATGCCGGTGGAGGGCATCGAGAAAGACTATGTGAAGATCGCCTACGCCGGCACCGACGTGCTCTATGTCCCCGCTACCCAGATGGATCTGGTGAGCAAGTATATCGGCGGCGGCGAGGACGCCAACGAGACAAAAAAGCTTAACCGCCTGGGAGGGCAGGAGTGGGAGAGAGCGAAAACACGGGCGAAAAAGGCGGTGCAGGATCTGGCAAAAGGGCTGATCCGGCTCTATGCCCAGCGCCAGCGTCAGCCGGGCTACGCGTTCGCCCCCGACTCCCCCTGGCAGCGGGAGTTTGAGGAGCAGTTTGAATACACCGAGACCGACGATCAGCTGCGGTGCATCGGGGAGATCAAACGGGACATGGAGCGCCCCACGCCCATGGACCGGCTGCTGTGCGGCGATGTGGGCTACGGCAAGACGGAGGTGGCCTTTCGGGCCATGATGAAGTGCGTGCTGGACAACAAGCAGGCAGCCATTCTGGTGCCCACCACAGTGCTGGCCCGGCAGCACTATCTCACTGCCCTGCGCCGGTTCCAGAAGTACCCCGTCAATATCGATGTGGTATCCCGTTTCCGCACGTCCGCCCAGATGAAAGAGACCCTGCGAAAGGTGGAAAACGGCGAGGTGGATATTCTCATCGGCACCCACCGGCTGTTTAACAAGGATGTGCGCTTTAAGGACCTGGGGCTGCTGGTGGTGGATGAGGAGCAGCGCTTTGGGGTGCAGCACAAGGAGAAGCTGAAGGAGAACTTTAAGCAGGTGGATGTGCTTACGCTGTCCGCCACCCCCATCCCCAGGACGCTGAACATGGCGTTGTCCGGAATACGGGACATGTCCACCCTGGAGGAGCCGCCGGCCGACCGCCAGCCGGTGCAGACTTATGTGCTGGAGCACGACTGGAACCTGATTGCCGACGCCATGCGCCGGGAGCTGGAGCGGGGCGGGCAGGTGTTTTATCTCCACAACCGGGTGGAGACCATTGACCGGTGCGCCGCCCGCATCCAGATGCTGCTGGGGGAGGACGCCGCCATCGGCGTGGCCCACGGCCGCATGGCCCAGGAGGCCATCGACGACGTGATGGCCCAGATGACCGACGGGGAGCTGAACGTGCTGGTATGCACCACCATCATTGAGACAGGGATTGATCTGCCCAATGTAAACACCCTGATTATGGAGGACGCCGACAAGCTGGGCCTGGCCCAGCTTCACCAGATTCGGGGCCGGGTGGGCCGGTCCAACCGCCGCGCCTTCGCCTACCTCACATACCGCCGGGGGAAGGTGCTCAGCGAGGTGGCGTCCAAGCGGCTGGAGGCCATACGGGAATTTGCCGAATTTGGCTCCGGCTTTAAAATTGCCATGCGGGATCTGGAGATCCGCGGAGCGGGCAACGTACTGGGTCCGGAGCAGAGTGGGTTTCTGCTCTCTGTGGGCTACGATATGTACCTCAAGCTGCTGGAGGAGGCGGTTCTTCTGGAACAGGGCCAGCCGCTGCCCACACGCACCGAGTGCGCCGCCAACCTCAGCGTGTCCGCCTCCATTCCGGACCGGTATGTCCCCTCGCCGGAGCAGCGGATGGACCTGTACCGCCGCATCGCGGCCATCCGTGGGGAGGAAGAGGCCGATGAGCTGGTAGACGAGCTCATTGACCGGTACGGCGAGCCCCCCCGGCCGGTAAACAACCTGATCTCTGTGGCCCTGCTCCGGGCCACCGCCGCCCGGTGCCGCATCAGCGACCTGGCCCAGAAGGGGGATAAGCTGATCTTTACCCTGGAGGAGTTTTGCCTGGAGTCCTTCTCGGCCCTGTGCGCCCAGGAGAAGTATTCCAAGCGGATGCTCCTGATGCCGGGAGACGCACCCCGTTTCTCCTTCCGCCTGGCCAAAAATGAGGACCCTCTCCGGTGCGCCCGGCATGTGGTGGAGGACTACGCCAAAGTGCTGGAGATGTAACGCTGTATTTGAGTCTGCTTTAATGAATAAGTTGTCTAAGGCTTGCCAACCGCCTTCCGCTATGATATGATAGGGGCCGTTCACCATGCCTGAAAGCAAGAAAGGAAGCACTTTTATGAAAAAATTAAAACGAATGGGGGCCATGACCCTGGCCCTTGTGATGGCGCTGTCCGCCCTGAGCGGCTGCGGGCAGAAGAGCCCTGGCGCCTCGTCCAATCCCGCCGGGTCCGGGTCGGGGGACTCCTCCCAAATCACGCCCATGGACCTGAGCAAGATTACCGACCCCTATCTGGCCGTATCCGGTCTGGCAGGGGATGAGGTAGTGGCCCGGGTGGGCGATGGGGAGATCACCGCCAGCCAATACCTGTACTGGCTCAACCGGGAGATCGAAAACTACCTGGCCCCATTTGGCGGCCAGATGAATACTCTGCCCTGGGACTCTGAGATGGCGGAGGGGCTCACCTTCGGCCAGTCCATGGGGGAAGAGGCCCTGGATGTGGCCAGCTACTACTGCGTTATGAAAAAAGCCGCACAGGACGCCGGCATTGCCCCTGATCCCGGCGTAGCCGCCACCGTGGATCAGCAGTACGCGGATCTGGTGGTGCAGGCGGGCGCCAATGAGGAGCGGGTGATCCACGCCTTATGGGCCCAGATGCTCACCAAGAACCTGCTTACCAGCCTCAACGAGCACAGCGATCTGTTTACCCAGCTGGTGAACCGGGACCGGGAGGAGAACGGAGAGCCCACCGACGCCGAGGTGATGGCCTACCTGGAGGAGATCGGGACATACCGGGCCAAGCACATCCTGCTGGCCACCATCGACCTGGCCACCCGGGAGCCCCTGGACGATGAGGCAATTGCCCAGAAAAAGGCGGCGGCGGATGATCTGCTGGTACAGCTGCGGGGGGCGGAGGACCCCATTGCCCTGTTCGACCAGCTGATGAACCAGTACAGTGAGGACACCGGTCTGGAGACCAATCCCGACGGCTACACCACCCAAAAGGGGGAGATGGTAGCCCCCTTTGAGCAGGCCGCTCTGGCGCTGAAGGACGGGGAGATCAGCGATGTGGTGGAGAGCGACTTTGGTTATCACATCATCCTCCGTCTGCCCATCAACCCGGACGGCTTCCGAGATGAGTGCGCCGCCGCCCGGCTTCGGGACAGCCTGATACAGGAACGGGAGCGGCTGGGGGTGGAGAAGACCGCCGCCTACGACAAGCTGGATGTGGGCACATTTTGGAATAACATGCTGTCGCTTCAGACCGCCGTTCAGATGGAGGCCGTTGGGTAAGCGGACAGGAGCGTCCCCCGGGGCGCTTCTTTTTTTATAAAAAAGGGGGATGTAAACTAAAGTTGGTTGCAAAAACAGTCCGCCGGAGGTATGATGAGACTATTCTATCATCCCCAGGAGGTATCCGCTATGGAGCTGAAAGAGACATTAGTGTATTATCGGAAACGTCAGGGACTGTCCCAGATTGAGCTGGCGGAGGCGCTGTTGGTGTCCCGGCAGACCGTGTCCAAATGGGAGACCGGCTCCGCCCTGCCCTCGGCGGAGAATCTGCTGGCCCTGAGCAAGCTGTATGGGGTGAGTGCGGACGCGCTGCTCAACGCGGAGCGGACGGAGGATGTCCTAGAGCCTGTTCTGCTTCCCGCGCCCCCCTCGCCGCCCAAAGAAAAACGCACCCTCAATCCCCGGCGACTCATTGTGTGGATGCTGGCTGCCGTGCTTGTCTGCGACCTGATCGCGTTCTTCATGGATGCCTCGGTGTACGCCGATGTATCCGCGCCCGGTTTTCTTCACTTTACACAAATATTCCGAATTTTGTCCTGCTGCGCCATTGGCCTGTGCTTTGCCTGGCTGGACCGGGCCTGGCCCGCGCGCAAGAGGACTTCTCTCCTCATCGCGGCGGCCGCTCTGGTCCTGGCGGTGTACCCTATTATGTTCCCAACCCCTCTGCTCTGGAAGCTGTACGATTGGATCGCCTGGAGCGGTCTTCACACCTTTGAGGCGGCTTTTCCTCCAAACCCTGTCCGTACCTGCGTCGCCTGGACCCTGTGCGACGAAATTGCCATCCTTTCCCACGGGTGCCTGGTGATCTGCTTCCAGCTGGGCCGGCTTCGTTTTTCCGGAAGGCTTTCCCGGGTGCGCCGGCAAGAGATCGCCCCGCAGACCTGAAACCAAACAGGAGCGCCCCAATCCGGGGCGCTCCTGTTTGGTTTTTATAGAGGCCGGCCGGGCCGGGCCGCATTCAGCCGGTCCAGAATTGTCCGGAACCAAGGGGGGAGAGGACACTCCAGCTCCATCGTCTCGCCGGTAGAGGGGTGGACAAACCGCAGCCGCCGGGCGTGGAGGCACTGTCCGGCCAGACCGGGGACCGGTTTTTTCGCCCCGTATACTGTATCGCCCAGCAGAGGATGGCCGATGGAGGACATGTGGACCCGAATCTGGTGGGTGCGGCCCGTCTCCAGCCGGCACTCTACGTGGGTATAGCCGGGATACCGGGCCAGAACGGACCAATGGGTCACCGCCGGCCTGCCGTTTTTACGGTCGACGGCCATCCTTTTTCGGTCTGCGGGGTGGCGGCCGATGGGGGCGTCTATGGTGCCGCTGTCTTCCTTCAGGCCCCCCACCGCTACCGCCTCATAGGTCCTGGATAAAGAGTGGTCCTGGAGCTGAGCGGCCAGGGATAAGTGGGACGAGTCATTCTTGGCGGCGATAATCAGGCCAGAGGTGTCCCGGTCGATGCGGTGGACAATGCCGGGGCGCAGGGCGCCGTTGATTCCGGACAGTGAATTTTTGCAGTGATACAACAAAGCGTTTACTAAAGTGCCATCAGGGTGTCCTGGGGCGGGGTGGACCACCAGCCCCACAGGCTTGTTGACCACAATGAGGTCGCCGTCCTCATAGATCACGTCCAGAGGGATGTTCTGCGGGAGTATGTCGATGGGCTCCGGATCGGGGAGAGACACCGTTAAAGTCTGGCCGGGGGTGGGACGGGCGTTTTTCCTCGCCGGCGTTCCCTCCAGGGTGACCAGCCCCTGCTCCAGCAGCTTTTGGGCGGAGGAGCGGGTCAGATTGGGGACCAGGCGGGAGAGGAGGGCGTCTGCCCGCTCTCCCTCCCGGTCAGCGGTCAGCGTCAGTGTCGTCATGGGCGGCCTCCTGGGGACGGGGCTCCAGCTTATCCATCAGGAACAGATAGTATACGCCGGCGGCAATGCCCCCGACGACCACGCAGATATCCGCTACGTTGAACACGGCAAAGCGCATGAACAGGACATTGAACATGTCGACCACAAAGCCCCGGAAGGCCCGGTCAATCAGGTTGCCCACCGCCCCCGCCAGCAGCAGGGTGATGGTCAGCTTGCCCAGGGGATGGCGGAAAAAGTTTTTCCAGAGGGCCAGCGCCAGCGCAATGGACATGACCAGGGACACCAGAGCCAGGGCCCAGGTGTGCTCGGAAAAGATAGAAAAAGCGGCCCCGGTATTGGTGATATAGGTCAGCTCCACAAGGTATGGGATAAAGGGGACGTGCCCCCCCAGGGGTATGTTGGTCATAACCAGGTATTTCACAAGCTGGTCCACGGCCACCAGGGCCGCGGCGATGAGTCCGTAAATCATGGGTGGTTTCTCCTTTTACAGCTGACGTTTGCGCACCAGCCGGATATCGTCGCCAAAGAAGTGGAGAACATGGTACTCTCCGTCAAGGCGGGAGGCAATCTGGGGGGCGTAGCGCCGGGCCGCCTCCTCCATGGAGAGGTTGGAGGAGATGACGGTGTGTTTTCCTCCCACCAGACGGGTATTGATAAGCTCATAGAGGGCGGACTGGGTAAACTGGGTGGTGAGCTCACTGCCCAAATCATCTAGAATGAGCAGGTCGCAGTTGAGGCAGCGGCGGGTCTCGTCCCGGGCGTCCATGCCGTCCGGGCTGTCCCGAAGGAATTTTCGGGCCTCAAACTGGGCGAAAATGTTTCCGGCGGTGTCATATACCACTGAAAAACCGTTTTCCGACACGGTGCGGGCAATGCAGGCGGACAGGAAGGTCTTGCCCAGTCCCGGCGCCCCGGAGAGAAAGAGATTTTTGATGGCGAAGCGGCCAAACTTGGTGGCGTAATTGAGGCAGACGTCGTAGACCAGCTCCATGTTGCCCCGAGGGGAGGCGCCTCTGCCTGGGTAGGGGGTCTGGCTGTAGTAGTCCATGCGGAAGGTATCGAAGGACTGTTCCCCCAGGTCCAGCAGCCGGGAGAGCTCCCGGATCTGCTCCTGGGCGCACAGGGCTTTCAGACACCGGCACATTTGAGCCCCCTGCCAGCCGGTATCTCGGCACAGGGGACAGGCGGGACTGTCCTCCAGGGCGTCTTCCGGAAGGCCCATGGCGCCCAGAAGGACGGCCCGTTCCCGCTGCAGATCTTGATTTTCCGCCCGAACCGACTGGACGGCCTGAACGGGGTTCCCCCCCTGACGGAGGGCGGCGGCCACCAGGCCGGCCATCGTGCCCTGGATGCGCCGGTCCAGCTGCTCCAGCCGGGGCTCGCGCCGGTAGGCGTCCTGCCGCAGCCGTTCTGTCTTGTCCCGGCGCAGGCGGGACTCCTCCTCCAGCCGCCGGGTGGCCCGGCGCAGTACATTGGCGTCGTATGACACTTAGTTTCCCTCCTGTTTCATCTGCTCCATCAGGCGGCGCACACGCTCCATGTCCTCCCTGGCCCGCTGTTCTTGGTTGGCGGAGGGGGGGGGCGCCTGCCGGGGCCCGGCCCCGG
>CAMTMZ010000005.1 GCA_947073765.1 uncultured Bacillota bacterium
AGCTTTACAGGTTCAGAGGAAGTGCGCACGAATGTATCTCCATCAAAATAGCCGTCAATGCGGGATTGCTTCATATACTGGTTGAGGATCGCGTCCTCCTCGGTGTAAGACGCTTGCTCTGACGGCGGCAGAAGCTCCGCCTGCAAGCGGCTGTCAGGAGAGGCCCATGTGTAAGAAGTATTCCCAAGTGCCCGCATCTGATCGGATTTGGGTTTATAAGTGCCGGAGTACGCCGTTCCTTGGGAGCGAGTTCCTATTTCTACACGGTCATATCGCGCGGGAGAGGTTTGCATGGACGCAAAGGGCAAATGAGCGCATGCCGCTGAACCGCCTATCTTGCCTATATGGGCAGCTGCCTGTATTTGACCAACAAACATAAACTTATCACCTTTCTTATAGTCTGCTTGTATAACGCTTGTTCTTACTTTTGATTTTGTTGGGACCTATTAAACAATCCATTCAGCATACATGTCAACTTCTGCTATATACTGGCCTCGATTCTGTATTTGCGCTTTCCTTCCATTTGTGCTATTTTATTGAGTATACCACAAATTCCTCACCGGTGGAAGGTACAATGGAGGCATATATCATGATTCGAGATATTATGAAGAACGAGACCTTTCTCTCACAAAAAGCAGAGCCCGCCACGCCTGACGATTTACCTGTCGCCCAGGACCTGCTGGATACTCTGGCCGCCCACAAGGCCGGCTGCGTGGGTATGGCTGCCAACATGATCGGTGTCAACAAGCGGATCATCGCCTTTGACAACGAGGGCAAGTACATGGTCATGTTCAACCCGGAGATCATCAAGAAATCCCAGCCCTACGAGGCGGAAGAGGGCTGTCTCTCCCTCACCGGCATCCGGAGGGCCAGGCGCTGGCAGTCTATCAAGGTGCAGTACCAGAATGAGCAGTTTCAGACCCGCTTCAAGACCTTTACCGGCTGGACGGCCCAGATCATCCAGCATGAGATCGACCACTGCGAGGGAATCATGATTTAGAGGAGGACCTGGCTTATGCGCATCATCATCGCCCCGGCCAAGAAAATGATCGTAGACGCGGACAGCTTTGCCGTGGACGGACTTCCCCGGTTTCTAGAGCAGACGGAGCGGCTGAACGCTGTCCTGCAGGGCATGTCTCCCCAGGAATTGCAGAGTCTTTGGAGGTGCAGCGACGCCATTGCCAAGCTGAACGTGGAGCGGCTGGAGCAGATAGACCTGCGCCGCAATCTCACTCCGGCCATCATCGCCTACGAGGGCATCCAGTACCGCTACATGGCCCCCGGCGTGATGGAGACAGCCCACCTGGACTACCTCCGGGAGCATCTGCGCATCCTCTCCGGCTTTTACGGACTGCTGCGCCCCTTCGACGGCGTGACCCCCTACCGGCTGGAGATGCAGGCCGGGCTGTCTGTGGACGGCTGCCGGGACCTGTACCAGTTCTGGGGGGACCGTCTGGCCAGGCAGCTGGCGTCCGAGACGGATTTCGTGCTGAATCTGGCCTCCAAGGAGTACAGCAGGGTGGTGGAACCTCATCTGCCTGAGCGCGTCCGCTTTGTCACCTGCACTTTTGGCGCATGGAAAGGCGGCAAAGTCATCGAAAAGGGCACCCAGTGCAAAATGGCCCGGGGACAGATGGTGCGCTGGATGGCCGAACGCAAAATTAAAGACCCAGAGGATCTCCGGTCCTTCGACCAGTTGGGCTATTGTTTCCGTGAGGAGCTATCCTCAGAAAATCGCTATGTGTTCCTCAAACAGCCGGAACGCCCTATTTGACACAGGGCGGCTGTCTCGTCGCCGCTCTACGGCTCCGTCTCATAGGGCCAGGTTTTGATGCCGCCGAATTCGCAGATGTTGGTATAGCCCAGCTCCGCCAGAGCGGAGGAGGCCGTCTTGCTGCGGTTTCCACTGCGGCAATATACCAAAACTGTTGTATCCTTCTCGGGGATGACCTCGGCGGCGGTGTTCTCGTCGATGGTTCCCACCGGCAGCAGGACCGCATCGGGAATGTGACCGCTGTCGTACTCGTTCTGCTCCCGCACATCCAGGATGACAACCTCCTGGGTATCCATCATCTCCTTAGCCTCCTCCTGGCTGATCTGCTGGTAGGAGGCCTCTGTTTCGCCTCCGCCGCATCCGGCCAGCAAAAGAAGGGAGAGCAGTACAGATATAATCCGTTTCATTTGAGCACCTCCAAAAGTCCGATACCCAAGCAGATGACATTCATGCTATATCTCCTCCATACACAACCTATTGAAGAACTACATCCCTGTGACATAGGGAACAATCACATCATAAAACCCCTTTATCCAATTGCTGTGAAACTGAGCCATCTGCCGCCAGTCAACCTCATTCTCAATGCTGATGTTTGGGAGCCGCAAATAGACTTTGGAAGAGGTCTTGTTTTCACCCTTATCCCACATAAGGGCCGTGCCCAACGCGGACTCAATGTCGGTCCGGCGGGCCAGTATCTTGTCATAGGTCTGCTTGTTCGCCGCCCTGTCCGCCTTCGCCAAGACGAGTTCCACCCGGGCCTCGTCATAATTGGCCACGCAACAGAGGTAACAGCCGTTGACACCGAAATAGCCGTTGATCCAGTTTTCCCTGGAGGGGCTGACATTGGAGAACGGTCCGTCCTCCCCGCAACGCTCCCGGATCATCGGCAGGGCGAAGGTCCAATACCGCCGCCGGAGTTCCTGCCGGCTGCCCGGCGCGTCCTCGGCCGTTTCCGTCTCGTCCCGAAGGTAGAATACCAGCTCCGCCGGGCTCACATGATAGAGGGTAAACAGCCTGCTCAGCACCGATAGCTTATTCTGGGTGTTGGTGTTGGTCCACACATAAATACCGTCGCCCACCGCCATGCTTTTCGTGAACGTGCTGGAATTGGTGGTAAAGTGATAGGCAATGTCATTTTCACTGGATACAGCCAGTTTCGTGATGACACTCTTATCCTCGGCGTACAGGATCTGAATCACCTTTAAATACATTTCCACCCAGCTTGTCACGGGCTGTTCCGCATTTTTGAAGCTGAACCTGGCAATCTGACGGCCCGTCAACTCCGCCTCGTCCTCCAGGGTGTAGGCGTCTAGCTGCTTTTGTGCCGGTTTGAAGCTGCTCTCAGGCCCGGCCCAGATTTTCACTGCCCTTCCCATCAGGTAGTCGTTGCGCTCCTGTAATTCCTCCTGCGTCCACCGGTCCTTCTGGGCGATCCACGCATTCATACGAATACCGCTGTCTTGGAACCCGTGCTCCATGGTCTTTTTCTCCGCAAAGGAGCTGTTGCTGTATCTGGAATTGTAGGCAGTGAGGGTGAGGTTGGCAATCCGATGGAGCCACTGCTCATGAATCTGCTCATAGTCCACTCCCAATTCCCGCTGCCACACCGGAGTAAGATGCTGGGGCATGATATGCTCAATGGAGTATGTACCCTCATCGCAGTGGCGGTACACGTC
This sequence comes from uncultured Bacillota bacterium, assembly GCA_947073765.1. Lineage (GTDB taxonomy): Bacteria > Bacillota > Clostridia > Oscillospirales > Oscillospiraceae > Lawsonibacter. Next base: position 3,451 of record CAMTMZ010000005.1, read on the forward strand.
CTTGTCCTCCGCCGTCCCGAAGTTCTCAAAGCGCTCCAGCATATAGAGCTTGTTCTTGCTGTTCATCAGGTAGACCTGCTTATGGGAAAACATCTCAATAAACTCACGATCCTCCGGGAAACGGGCACGTTCTCTTTTAGACAACAGCGCATATTTGAACTTCTCCACATAGTCCATCTCACTGCCATCGTACCGGACGATCTCCCGGTGAAGCAACAGGAATATCTTATTCAGGGCGTTTGTGGGCAGGTCGCAGATACTCCTTCGGAAGAGGTAGGTCTCCGTACAGTGAAACACCTCCGTCACCTGGGGAAGCGTCATTGTATTTTCATCCAGCAGCCGCAGCACCTCCAGGAAAAATGGCCGTGTGACAGTGGTCTCCAGCCGATTCAGTCGCATGATGCAGCCGTTCAACGCCTTATCAGCTGTGCCTGCTTCCAATAGGATCCGGTATCTCCTGGCATAGCGCAACAGATCGGCCAGGAGCGGCTCCGTCTCAACCTTGGCGAGTTCCACATAGTCCTTGAACGCAATGTATACCTTGCTCTGCTGTGGGGTCACATATTGCTTCACGCTCAGGTAGTCCCGGATGAAGGCGCTCACATCGTAATGCGTGCACAGCTCGATGGGATTCCAATACTTTTCGTAATAGGTCTCCTGTGTCCTGGTGGGAAGGCCCATCAGGATAAAGTTGCGGATCTTATCGCCCTCGCTCAGGTCCAGCCCGGTGGAGTTCAAGCTCTCAAAAATCAGTTGGGGATCATCGTCTGTGTCAAGGCGGATATTGATGATTTCCAGGCGGCAAATCCCCGCGTACAGTTGGTCAATTGTGATTTCCTGCTTCTGAATCCTATCGTAAAAATATTCATAGTTTACGGTGAGGTTGGATTCCCGGATATGTTCCGAAGTTTCCGAGAAGAGCTTGCTGAACGCCGCCTGGTCATTTTTTACTGGCTTGAGCTTAATACGGGTATCCTCCGGCTGCCACTTATCCACCAGGTATTCCTCATAAATCCTCTGCATGAGATTAGAGGCCTCCGGTACAACGGTCCCTTCACGCATGAGATTGTACATTGCCAAAAACAGCAGCGAGACTGTGGTCAGCCGCTGCTGTCCGTCGATCACCAGAAATTCCTCATGGTTTCCCTCCGGGTTGTAGACGGACACCAGACTGCCGAAGAAGTGACTCTTTCTTCCGTTCCCAACGATCTTTACCAAATCGTCATAAAGCTGCTTGCAATTGTCCGTCTTCCAGTCGTAATTGCGCTGATAGACTGGGATGACAAAACGCTTATCCGCTCCCTCCATGTACTTGACAAACTTACATTCCGAGCCGTTCATCTTCTTACCCCCAACAATCGTTTACGTTTTCACACGGTTTCCATACTGGCTCTGTACCGCACATACCATGCGATCCGGATGTCCAGCTTGTGACAGGTTTTAAATGGCATTTTTCAGCCTCTACAATATCTCCTCATCCGCTGGACAGAACGCATACTGGTCAATCTCATCCAGGATATTATTGACGACTTACTCGTATAGGCTGGGGTGGGCATGGGGCAAGTCCCCTTCCGAAGTGTTCTCCCCATTATACACGGTTTTTACATAGGACGCAAATACTTTGAGTTCGAGTGGCGTATGAATCGCCTCAAAAAATACTTGGGCTATTTCCGCATGTGGAGATCTTGCGTTCGAGTCCGCACTACTCCAGCCATAATAAGTTGACAAACCCTTCGGCCTAAAAGTGCCTATTTGCAAGTGTTTGTCAACTTTCATTCTACTTATAAATACGGCTCAATCGCTAAAAACATATGTTAGGAGACTGGAACTCCCCACCACGTAAATAACTGCATTAAATTTGGCACAGCCTTTTGGGGATGTGCCTTCTACTATCTTATTATTAAATAATATAATTCCTTTGGGACCTATGTCGCGTACAAAAGCTCTGAATTGCACTGTCATAGCATCGCCACCCAGCTGCGCGGACTTGGTGCGACAGTAGAAACTTTTAATTTAACAGATAAACAAAGAGGCCGCCCTTGGGCGGCCTCTTTGTTTATCTGCAGCAGCCAGTGCTCGCACTGCTGGTTGTTGTGATAGAGTTGGGCGGGAAGAACTCGTCCACAGGGAACTGCACCTGGCGGAACATGTCGCAGGGATCCTCCCGACAATTATCTTCACCGCAACTGCAATCCTTGGTGGGGATGCAGTAATCATAGGCGGGGATAAGCAGCTGGGTATCCCGCTCCATTCGGATAATGGAGAACTGCCCCAGGGTGATAAACATCCGGTGCTGGTCACCGCCTGTTATTAACTCATCTCCAAAACAGGCAGCCACCGCCATGGGGATATCCACACATCCGCAGTCACAAGGACGGCATTCACAAACATCCACCAGCTTCAGGTTGAGAATCAGCGGATCTACCGCCTCCACTACCGCGGTGGGCAGACTGGACTGGGGCACACACTGGACCTGGTTCTCATTATTCTCCGATGTAAAGCGTTTGGAGCCGCTCTCGCTGCCAAAGAGAATGGCCCGCTTGCTGAACACGGCCAGGCCGCAGACCTGGACGGGGCGCGCTGCACCCACGAAGGCATCGGCAGTGATGCGGTAAAAATACCGCACATCCACGGTATAGAAGCCCCGATTAAAAGTGACCGGCTCCACATCAATGTACGCGTACAGCAGCTCAGCGGTCCCGGCCTTGATGGACTGGGCCCGGTCAATAACCTCCTGGGAACAGCGGGTTGGATAAACTCGTAAATCCTCAACACAATCCTTATCACGGCATGAGTCAAAGATTTTTTTCGTGTGTATGCACACGGCCTCCCGGATACTGCGATCGTCACAGACGGGGCCGGGCACGACCTTTTCAGGCATAGAATTCCCTCCTAAATTTGGATGGTCGTGGGCGGCTAAGCGCCCATAAGGGGTTTTGCTTACAACACATCTTATGTGTCTGACAGGTTTTGGTGCGTGTCAGGCAGTTTTCCTCTTGCCCTTTTTCCGCTTTACGATTATAATAGGGGTCGTAAATGACGATCAGAGGGGAGTTCACCATGTCCGCAATCGGATTCATCCAGAGCGATCTGGACCTAAAGCTGCTGGTCCTTTATATTATGGACCGAACTGCCGGCCCCATTACTTTTTTACAGCTGTTTGAGCTGGCTCTGTGCGATGCGGGGGTGGACTACTTTTCCCTCACTCAGGCGGTGGAACACATGGTGGCTACCGGCCAGCTCACCAAGGAGGCTGACCGCTACGCCATTACAGACAAGGGCCGGCGCAACAGCCAAATATGTGAGAGCAGCCTCCCTCGTTCGGTGCGGCGGAGGTGTGACAGCAACCTGGTGCAAATCAATGACATTCTCCGGCGGGAGTCCCAGGTCCGCACCCAGATCATGGAGCGGGAAGACGGTACCGCCACCCTCTGCCTGACTTTGGAGGACAACACCTCCCCCCTGCTCCACGCAGCCCTGCTGACTCCCAACCTGGAGCAGGCCAAGCACTGGGCCGCCGCCTTCAAGCAGGACCCGGCCTCCCTCTACCATATCATCATCAAAACATTAAACAAGGAGGAGCATCATGAGACGTAAGGACCGCGCCCAGCCCCGGGATTTTTCTCTGGCTCTTATCGACCGCTGCACCCACGGTGTGATGGCCATCTCTACTGGTGAGTCTGTTCCCTACTGCCTTCCGCTGTCCTTTGTTCGAGTAGAGGACGACCTCTGTTTCCACTGTGCCCGGGCGGGCCGGAAGATCGATCTGCTGCGTCAGTTTCCTCAGGTGTGTGTCACCTTTGTGGGGCAAGACCAGCCTGTCTTTCTCCCACCAGTTGAATATACCACTTATTTTCAATCTGTTATCGTCACTGGAACGGCCAGCGAGGTGACTGATCCCGATGAAAAAGTCCGGTTGCTCCGGGCGCTGTGCCAAAAGGTCACCCCCGAACATATGGACAGCTTTGAGCCCGCTCTCAAGGATTCGCTGGCCATCACCGCCGTGTGGAAGGTACATATGGAAGAGATCTCCGGAAAAGCGAAATTTGAGCGGCAGCGATAAGAGAAGCCGCCTGCTCAACGCCAAACCTTTCCTATATCATAAAGAACACCTCTGTCTCTTTCCGTGAGACAGAGGTGTTCTTTTATGATTGGGACATCGGCCCGGTTCTGCCCATATAGTCCTCTGTCTCCACCGGCAGGTTGCGGGAGCGCAGACCATAGGCCACCGTACGGCTGACCACACTGTAGATCATGGCAAACACGGGCACTCCCAGCACCATACCGGCAAAGCCAAACAGCCCGCCAAAGAGCAAAATGGAAAACAGCACCCAAAAGGAAGCCAAGCCAGTGGAATCACCCAGAATTTTAGGCCCAAGAATATTGCCGTCAAATTGCTGAAGCGCCAAAATAAAGATGGCAAAATAAACTGCCTGGAGCGGATTAACCAGGAAAATCAAAAGTCCACAGGGGATAGCCCCTATAAAGGGACCAAAGAAGGGGATAATGTTGGTTACGCCTATGATAACGGCAATAAGGGCCGGATATGGAAATTTAAAAATATTACAGCAGATCAGACAGATGATTCCAATAATAAGGGAATCTAACAGCTTCCCGTTGATAAAACCACTCATTATTTTGTAGGCATTGCGCGTCTCTTCCACCAGCAGGTCAGCAATATCGGTGCGGAAGAGGCTGTACACAATCTTCTTGCTCTGGGCGGCAAAAATGTCCTTTCGGGCCAACAGATAGACAGAGACAATCACAGCAATGATCAGGTCCTTTACCAGCACTAAAAATCCCACCAGCATACCGGACACTCCAGCCACCACGCCGGTGAGGTTCGGCAGAATCGTGGTCCGCACCCACTGGAATGTGGTAGACACCGACTCCAGATTGGGCAGGACATCGGAGTTCAGCCACTGCTCCAAAGATGCGGCGGCAGAGCTGTAGATGGACATCACGGAGGCTTGAATGTCCGGATTATCCTCAAAAAAGGTTTGGAGCCAAAGCTGGACTACCTCAATATAATCGGGGATGGCCTGAATCAACCCCACCACACTGTCATACACCTGGGGAACCACCATGGCTAACAGCAGATAAAACAGGAAAAACGCCAGCAGCAGACTGAGAATAATGGCCACAAAATTGAGAAAGCTGTGGCTGCGGTTATCCTCCATCCGTTTGTCGGCAGTAATGGCTACAAAAAAACGGTAAATATTCCGGTGAATGGGCAGCAGCAAAAAGGCAATTACCGCACCCATGAAAATAGGACGCAGAATAGCCCCCAGCGTGCTCAGAAAACCGGTTACCTCCCGCATGTGGAACAACGCAAAGAAGAGGAGCAGAGAGGCCGCAATTACCGCAAAAGCGGTAAGCCCGGCGGACAGATAGGGGTGCCTGTCATTGCGTTTCACGTTTACTCACAGCCTTTCTACACGTTAAGATCAATATCATCCCGGTTCAATACCCCCGCGCGGCACCTCAAAACCGGCTTAACCCAATCCCGCAAAAATTCCTCCACCTGCTCCGGACATCGTCCGATGTAGGCACTGGGGTCCAGGTGGGCACACATCTCTTCCCTGCTCATCCCAAAGACCGGGTCGGCGGCCATCAGGTCAATGAGGTTATTGGACTGGCCCAGCTCCTTTACGTGATAACCCGCCTCCTGGGACAGCACTCGGATACGCTCATGGAGTTTCTGACGGTCCCCTCCCCGCTTGACCGCGTCCATCATGATATTCTCGCTGGCCATAAAGGGCAGTTCCTCCAGCACATGCTTTTCAATCACCTTGGGGTGGACTACCAACCCCGAGGCTACGTTGATCCAGATATTTAAAATAGCGTCCACCGCTAAAAAGGCCTCCGGAACGCTGAGCCGCCTGTTGGCGGAGTCGTCCAGGGTGCGCTCAAACCATTGGGTCGCCGTGGTGACAGCGGGGTTGCCCACGTCCACAATGACATACCGGGCCAGGGAGCAGATGCGCTCGCATCGCATGGGATTGCGCTTGTAGGGCATGGCCGAAGAGCCAATCTGGTTCTTCTCAAAGGGCTCCTCCACCTCCTTTAAATGGCACAGCAGACGCAGGTCAGTGGCAAATTTGCTGGCGCTCTGAGCCACCCCGGCCAAGGTAGATACCACATTGTAGTCCAGCTTCCGGGAGTAGGTCTGTCCGCTCACTGGCACAACAGCTGTAAAGCCAATTTCCTTGGCAATTTTCTCCTCCAGCTGCTTAACCTTCCCGTGGTCCCCCTCAAAAAGCTCCAGAAAAGATGCCTGGGTCCCCGTGGTCCCTTTGGAACCCAGCAGTGCCAAGGTGGAAATGCGATGCCCAATTTCTTCCAGATCCATAAGCAGCTCGTTCATCCACAGCGTGGCCCGCTTACCCACGGTGACTAGCTGGGCCGCCTGAAAGTGAGTAAATCCAAGGGTAGGCAAGGCCTTATACTTGTCGGAAAATTCTGCCAAACAGGCCAGAACCCGGACAATTTTATCCCGAACCAATTCCAACCCTTCCCGCATGAGGATCACATCGGTGTTATCTCCCACATAACAGCTGGTGGCCCCAAGGTGGATGATAGGCATAGCCTTGGGGCACAACTCGCCGTAGGTGTGAACGTGAGCCATCACATCGTGGCGCAGCTTTCTCTCCCATTGAGCAGCTCTTTCGTAGTCAATGTCGGTAATGTGGGCTTCCAGCTCGTCCACCTGTTCCTGGGTGACGGGCAGGCCCAGCTCCATCTCCGCCCGGGCCAGAGCCACCCATAGTCTCCGCCAGGTGGAAAATTTTTTGTCCTGAGAGAAGATGTACTGCATCTCGTCGCTGGCATAGCGGGAGGACAGGGGGCTCTCATAGCGGTCAGTTGACATAATTTTCTCTCCTCGGTCGGGCGGCCACAGACCACCCCCTACTTTTCTCATTCATTATAACGCATCTCTACTCTCTTTGCCACCCTTGCGGGAAATTTTTACAAAACTTTAAGGAAACGAAAAAAGCCTCCCTTCACAAAGAGAGGCTGCACCGCCGAAAGTGGTGGCGGAGGGTTTTCCTTTTGTCACTGCGCCGCAGTTTTTCCAAGAAAATTCTCCCGTCAGCTTCGCTGGCAGCCCCTTTGTGAAGGGGACTTATAGACGTATCGTTTACAGCTTTGCCCGGATCAACTCGCCCATTTTCAGGGTGCCCACCATTTCCTCAGCGGGCTTGGCGATGTCGGCGGTGCGCCAGCCCTCGTTGAGGACGGCATCCACCGCATCCTCGATGGCCTTAGCCTCAGCGGGCAGGTCGAAGGAGTAGCGGAACATCATAGCCACCGACAGGATGGTGGCGATGGGATTGGCCTTGTCCCGCCCGGCGATGTCGGGGGCGGAGCCGTGGATGGGTTCATAGAGCCCGGGAGCGGCGTCCCCAATGGAGGCGGAGGGCAGCAGGCCGATGGAGCCGGTGATCATAGAGGCTTCGTCAGAGAGGATGTCGCCGAACATGTTCTCGGTGACCACCACGTCGAATTGCCCTGGGTCCTTCACCAGCTGCATGGCGGCATTGTCCACCAGCACATCCTCGTATGCGACGTCGCTGTATTCCTCAGCCAGCTTGTGCATCACCTGCCGCCACAACCGGGAGGTCTCCAGCACATTGGCCTTGTCCACGCTGGCCAGCTTCTTATTCCTCAGCCGGGCCAGCTCGAACCCCCGGCGGCCGATGCGCTCAATCTCTTTCTCAGAGTAGGCCATCCGGTCGGCAGCCTCCTCTCCCCTGTCCTCAGTGACGTACCGCTCTCGCTTTCCGAAGTAGATGCCCCCGGTGAGCTCCCGGACAATCATCAGATCGATGCCTCGATCCGCCGTCTCTTTCTTCAGGGGACAGGCGTCGGCCAGGGCGGGCCGCAGGGCGGCGGGGCGCAGGTTGGCATACAGCCCCAGGTCCTTGCGGATGGACAGCAACGCCGTTTCGGGCCGCTTGTCCGGATCGGTGGAGTGACCCCACTTGGGTCCGCCCACCGCGCCCAAAAGAACTGCGTCGCACTCCTTACACTTCTCAGCGGTGCCCTCGGGATAGGACTTGCCCACCGCGTCAATGGCGCAGCCGCCCATCAGAATATCCACATATTCAAACTTGTGGCCGAATTTTTCTCCGATGGTGTCCATCACCTTGACGGCCTCCCCCACCACCTCGGGACCGATGCCGTCGCCCCTGATCAGGGCGATCTTATAGTTCATTTCGCTACCCCCCGCTCTTTCAGGGAGTTGAGCAGACCCCCGCTCTTGATAATTCCGTCAATAAACTCCGGGAAGGGTGCGGCCTGCCATGTTTTTCCCTGGGTTGCGTCGGTAATCACGCCGGTAACGAAATCCACCTCCACCTGGTCCCCGGCCTGGATCTCCTCGGCGGCCTGGGGGCACTCCACGATGGGGAGGCCGATGTTGATGGCGTTGCGGTAAAAGATGCGGGCAAAGGAGGGGGCGATGATGCACTTCACCTTGCAGGACTTGATGGACAGAGGGGCGTGCTCCCGGCTGGAGCCGCAGCCGAAGTTGGGCCCGGCCACAATGATATCCCCAGCCTGGACGGTGGAGGCGAAGTCCGCGTCGATGTCCTCCATGCAGTGGGAGGCAAGCGCCTCCGGAGAGGGATCGTTCAGGTGCCGCGCCGGGATAATCACGTCGGTGTCCACGTTGGCGCCGTATTTGTAAACTTTCATGTTACTCGCTCCTTTCTATTACGCTCTCGGGTCAGCCACACACCCGGCAATGGCGGAGGCGGCGGCCACGGCGGGGGAGGCCAGGATAATCTCGGAGGTGGTGTGGCCCATACGGCCCACAAAATTGCGGTTGGTGGTGGAGACGGTGCGCTCTCCCTCGGCCATCACGCCCATGTGACCGCCCAAGCAGGGGCCGCAGGTGGGGGTAGATACCGCAGCCCCCGCCTGAATAAAGGTCTCAATTAGCCCCTCCTTCATAGCCTGGAGGGTGATCTCCTGCGTGGCCGGAATAATCACACAGCGCACGTTGGAGGCCACCTTTTTGCCCTTCATAATGGCGGCGGCAATCCGCAGGTCGCCGATGCGCCCGTTGGTGCAGGAGCCGATGATCACCTGATTGATGGGGGTGCCGGCCACCTCGCTGACCACCTTGGTGTTCTCAGGCAGATGGGGCAGGGCTACCGTGGGTTCCAGCTTGTCCAGATCGATAACCACCTCTCGGCTGTAGACAGCGTCCGGATCAGCGGCAAAGGCCTCGCAGGGGCGGGACACCCGGCCGTTGATATACTCCATGGTTTTCTCGTCCACAGGGAAGATACCATTCTTGCCCCCGGCCTCAATGGCCATGTTGGAGATGGTAAACCGGTCGTCCATAGTGAGGCTGGCAACCCCTTCCCCGGCAAACTCCAGGGACTGGTACAGCGCTCCATCCACCCCAATCTCCCCAATTAGATGGAGAATCACATCCTTGCCAGACACGTGGGGCTGGAGTTTACCCTTCAGGGTCACCTTAACGGCGGACGGCACCTTGAACCACAGCAGGCCGGTGGCCATACCGGCGGCCATGTCGGTAGAACCCACGCCGGTGGAGAAGGCTCCCAGAGCCCCATAGGTACAAGTGTGAGAATCGGCGCCTATAATAAGCTCGCCGGGAGCGGCCAGCCCCTTCTCCGGCAGGAGGGCGTGCTCCACCCCCATCTGGCCCACATCGAAGAAGTTGGTGAGCTGATGCTTGTGGGCAAACTCCCGGGCCTGCTTGCACAGCTGGGCGGACTTGATGTCCTTGCAGGGGGTGTAGTGGTCCAGAACGATGGCGATTTTGTCCTTATTAAAGACCTGCGTAAAGCCCGCCTTCTCGAACTCGGTGATGGCAACCGGCGCGGTGATGTCGTTGCCCAGCACCAGATCCAATTTAGCTTCAATGAGCTGGCCGGCCTCCACCTTGTCCAGCCCGGCGGCCTTGGCTAAAATTTTCTGCGTCATTGTCATTCCCATAGGGTAAATTACCTCCTTGCGGTTTGTTGAAAGGATTTTACCACATGGCTTGTCAAAAGAATGTTAAATATGTTACAATATAAAAAATTCTAAGGGGCGGTAACCTTGGTACATGTTGGGTGTCGGATACATCGGCATCCATATCCAGCGCCGCCGCCAGTTGGAGGGAACACCATGAACCACGAGCTGGACTTTCCTGCCGGCATCTGGGAACCCTTCGCCCGGAGCCGCCCGCCAGTGCGGTGTTCCCCCGGCTACCTCATCTACCTGCAAGACACTGAGGCCACCTGCTTCTACTACCTCAAATCTGGGCGGGTAAAGAGCTATATCCAGTCGGAGGACGGGGCGGAGCGGGTGCTAAACGTCTACACCGCCGGAAGTCTCTTCGGAGAAGCCTCCTTTTTTGATGAGCTGCCCCGGGTGTCCTCTGCTGTAGCACTGTCCTCCTGCGAGATTGTGCCCATCGACCGGGAGCTGGTCACCCAGGAGTTTGTCCGCAACCCGGAATTGGCCTTGGCCATGATGAAGTATTTGGCCCGGACGGTGCGTTTGCTCTCCGTCCAGGTTGACCAGATGGCCTTTCGGCCCGCACGGTGGCGGGTGGCCAACTACCTGCTCACCCTCTCCCCCAAGACCGGGCCAGTTTCCTGCACCCAGGAGGACATTGCCGCCGCCGTCTCCGCCAGCCGTGTGACGGTGAGCCGGGTGCTCAATGACTTTGCCCAAAATGGCTGGGTGGCCCTGGGATACCGGACAGTTACACTCCGGGATCCGGAGCGGCTGAAAAAATTATGTCAACTATAAAAAGAGCCCTCCGGCACTGTCGGAGGGCTCCAGCTTATACGGTTTCCACTCTATGCAGCTCCACTGCCCGTTTCAGGGCTGCGTCGATGTTTGGGACAAAGCTGTCTGCCCCTGCAAGCTCGTACATTCCAGACTTTTGAAAAACTGACATGGGCTGCTCATTCACATGGGAGAACAACACCTGAATGCCCTTGTCCCGGCACTCATGCCACAGCCGCCGCAGGCCGTTGAGGGCAGTGATATCCATGGCAGGGACGGAGCGCATCCGAAGGATCAGCACACTGCGCCCTGTATTACGCTTAATGTGAGGGATCTTATCCGCTGCCCCAAAAAACATGGGGCCGGTGATCTCATAAACCATCACATGGGCGGGAACAGGCTTTAAGCGTCCTCGATCATCCTCAGTATCCTCCACGTACTCCCACTCCTTGACCACTGCCACATCAGCCATGCGCTTCATAAACAGTAGGCAGGCCAAGGACAGGCCTACTGCTATGGCCACCACCAGGTCGAACACCACAGTGAGCAAAAAGGTAACCGCCAGCACCGCCACATCGCTTTTGGGGGAGTGCTTCACCACCTGCGCAACGGTGCGCCATCCGCTCATATTGTAAGCCACCTGGAACAAAATGGCTGCGATGCAGGGCATCGGAATCAGCGCCGCATATGGCATCAGCAGCACCAGCACCAGTACCAGCACTATTGCATGGACCATACCGGCCACCGGAGAGCGGCCGCCGTTTTTGATATTGGCCGCCGTTCGGGCAATGGCGCCAGTGGCGGGAATGCCCCCGAACAGGGCGGAGGCCGCGTTGCCAACTCCCTGGGCAACCAGCTCCATATTGGAGTTGTGCCGGGAGCCGATCATCTCATCGGCCACCACAGCGGACAGCAACGACTCGATAGCGGCCAGCACAGCGATGGTGCAGGCATCGGGCAATACCGCCGCTACCGTCTCATAAGAGATGGCCGGCAGGACAAGCTTTGGCAGGTCGCTGGAGATGGTATACAGATCTCCGATGGTATTCACCGGCAGGCCAAACAGCTTAACAGTTCCCGCCGTGACAATCACCGCGATCAGTGACGCGGGAATCTTTTTAAACACCTTGGGCCACGTAATTAAAATGGCTAGGGCCAAGCCCCCCACTCCAACAGAGGTCCAGTTCACTGTGTGAAAGGCGCCAATTACTTCCTCCACCTTTTCCATGGTCTCCACCGGAGAGTTGGTAAATGTCAGGCCAAAAAAATCCTTCAGCTGCCCGATGAGAATTGTCACCGCAATTCCGGCAGTAAAGCCGGTGGTAATGGTGTAGGGAATAAACTTAATCATGCTGCCCATGCGCAGCACACCCATGAGAACGAGCAAAATACCGGCCAAAATAGTGGCCACGGCCAGGCCATCCAGGCCGTTTCTGGCCACGATTCCTGCCACAATGGTGGCAAAGGCGGCAGTAGGCCCAGCAATCTGCACCTTGCTACCGCCCAGGGCAGAAATTAGAAATCCAGCTATAATGGCGGTATACAATCCCTGTTCTGGAGACACACCCGACGCCAAAGCCAAGGCAATTGACAGCGGCAGGGCAATAATAGCAACAATTACCCCGGAAATCAGGTCTTTTGTAAAATCCGCCTTTGAGTAGTGTTTTAATGAATGTACCAACTGAGGTGTCAGCGCTCCCATCCGGCTCTCTCCTTCACATTTATGAGATACGCTTCATCATACCTCAGAAAAAAAGAAATTGCAAGTTTTGACAGAAAATATGTGGGTGCGGAAATCTTCCGCACCCTGTCGTTCATTTTGCCCAGTGGAATACCGCATCCCGAAGAAATTGAGCGCACCCAGGCTGTTCCTTGTCATAATACGCCGTAAAGCGTTTATCCTGTACATATAATTCTGCCAATCCCCAATGGCGCTGTACGTCGTACTGATCTCCCATGATGATCAGCCAGCGATGATGGAGGGCAGTAATCTCCTTTCCCAGCTCCCCTGCTGGATCGGCTTTTGACAGCACAGCGGCAGACAACTTCTCCCGTATCTCCATATCCAGGCGCTCCCACTCCTGGTACCGCTCACAACTGGCACCCATTATACGTGCATACATGCCATCCACTTGGGTATCGCCGTATTTGGCACGAACTTCAGTGCCATATTTCCGCTCAGTTTCCTTCACAATCTGACATTTGAAGGCCTCAAACTTTTTTTCGTCAGACATAACTTCCTTCCTCTCTTGTGTTAAGATAGTTTCCTTTACCGAATTGATCAATCTCTGGATCCGTTCCCGCTCCTCCTCCAAGGCAGCAAGGTGGCTGCGCAGGATGGCCAGCCGATCATAGGAGGGGTCATCCAGAACCTTCTTCACCTGAGCCAGCTCCACCCCGAGGGCCCGGTAATAAAGAATGTCCTGAAGCCGGTCCGCCTCTGCCGGGCCATAGCGGCGGTAGCCGCTGTCCGCTATTCGGCTTGGCTTCAGCAGGCCTATTTTGTCGTACCAGCGCAGGGCGCGGGTGGTCACCCCTGACAGGCGCGACAACTCTTGAATGGAATACTCCATTCCTGACCACCTCCCGGAAATTATCCTAACAGTTGACGTTACGTCAAAGTCAAGACTATATTTTACTTTTTTACAATTTCATAGGAGCTAATCCTTTTTCAACTTCCCTCCCCATCGCGCTCATCCTTCTTTCTATATTTCTTCAGCTCTCTCCAGCCTACAACAGCGGCCACCACTGCCACGGACGCAAGAACCATCACCATAAACAGGTTATAGGAAATCCATATGAGAAGGTTCTGTCCCCCTTGAATCAGTCCGCGAAAGCTGGACTGAAAACCGGCAGCCATCCGGGTACCCAGGGAAGCTGTCTCCCCCACCTCCTGTGTAACTCTGCTCACCTCCCGAAGGTAGACGGTAAAGGTAGAGAAATTGATCAGGGCATCATACCGGTTCAAGGTGGAGGAGAACTGTTCAATCTGGTATTCCACATCGCTGAGGGCATTTTCCAGGGAAATGATGTCCTCCATTGTCTCCGCTTTCTCCAAAAGGGCCAGCAGCCGCTCCTGCTTGGTGCGCTGTGTTTTCAACCGGGCTTCTGTGTCATAATACTTCTCTCCCACATCATCACTATTTTCAGTGCTGCTGGTGACATAGCCCAGATTGCCGGCACTGTGGAAAAACTGGTTGTATCGCTCCGCTGGCACCCGTATGGTATACTCCCCGTTGCGGTCGGCATGGGCGTCTCGACTGCCGCCGCCATAACTTGACGCCTGCTCGAAGTATCCACCGCAGTCGGCCACCAGCGCTTTCAGAGCTGCCACACTTTCGTCAAACCGTTCTGTCTGAATATGAAGTTCTGCCCGACGGATCAGCTTGGCCCCGGAATCCCGATAGATAGAGTCCTCCTGCCCTACCTCAACATCAGGAGCTGGAAGCATATCAGCTCCCGCCATATCCCAATACTCACCACCGTTCCACTCCCCGCCGGAGTCCCCAGACACACCTGCTGCCGGAGCACTGGACGCCGGAGCGTTCTCCGCGGCGCCTCCCCCGCCGCTTCCACACCCCGCCAGCAGCAAAACCGCCGCCATTCCAACCGCAAACAGCTTTTTTTTCATTATAATCCTCCCTTTCTCTTTGCCATTCCGGGTCGTCTATAGGCTGTCCCTATCAATATAGACGTCAAAACCTGTCCGTGGTTGCACCAATTTAACAAGATTTTCATAGGATGGAGAAAAATTGGGAGGTGCATCATTATGCCCATTATATACTTGTCCCCCAGCACCCAGGATTGGAATCAATATGTCAACGGCGGCACAGAGGAGGAGTGGATGAATCTTCTGGCCGATAAAATGGTACCTATGCTGGACGCCTCCGGTATCCGCTACGCCCGTAACACCCCGGATATGACAGCGGCCTCCTCCATCGCTGCCTCTAATGCTGGGAATTATGACCTACACTTGGCACTCCACTCCAACGCCGCCGCTGGCGCTCAGGCCGGAAAGGCCAGAGGCTCTATTGTTTTCTACTATCCCGGCAGTGCTGATGGACAGCGTGCGGCAACCCTTATCGCTGATGGCCTGAAAACGATCTATCCCGATCCCAACAAAGTCCGTACTGAGGCCACTACCACCCTGGGAGAGGTAGCGCGGGTAAAAGCCCCATCTGTTCTGGTTGAACTGGCCTTCCACGATAATCCAGAGGACGCCTCCTGGATCAAAGCGAACCTGGACAATGCCGCCCGAGTCATCGTGCTGGCTCTCACAGAATATTTCGATATCCCCTTCTTCGAAACTGAGAACCGCCGCCAGGGAGTGGTGGATGTGGAGTGGGGAAATCTCAATATCCGCTCCAGGCCCAATACTTCTTCCGCTATTGTCGCCCAGGCTCCTGACGGCGCCCCTATCACAATCTTAAACACAGCCAACGGTTGGCACTTGGTAAACTATAACGGTACCATTGGCTATGCCAGCAGCGAGTACGTGACGGTAACCTGAAAGGAGACAGCCCTATGGATATTCATATCGTCCAACCCGGCGACACCATGTACCGGCTGGCCCAGCAGTACGGCGTTTCCATGGAACGGCTTATTCAAGACAATCAGCTCCCCGACCCCTCTCAACTGGTGGTGGGACAGACCATAGTGGTCCAATATCCAGAACTAACTCATACCGTCCATGCAGGGGATTCGCTATACTCCATCGCCCAGATGCACAACACCACTGTGGCCCAGCTTCTGCGCAATAATCCCGCCCTTCAGGGCCGGGACCTTATTTTTCCAGGACAGGTTATCGTGGTTCATTACGCCTCCCGGCCCAGAGGCAGTCTCACGGTCAATGCCTACGCCTACCCCACCATTGACCGGAATTTACTCCGGGCCACTCTGCCTTATCTGTCCCAAATCACGCCTTTTACCTATCGTTTTGATGAGGAAGAGCTCATCCCGCTTCGGGATGAAGCCCTGGTAAACACCGCGCTGCAAAGCCGGGTAGCCCCAATCCTCCATCTGTCCAACCTGGATGATCAGGAACGGTTCTCTGGCGAGCTGGCCCACGAGCTATTGCAGGACAAGGATGACCAGAAGGAGCTCATTGAAAACATTCTTCGCACAATAGATCGAAAAGGCTATCAGGGCGTAGACGTAGATTTTGAGCTTGTCCGGTCAGAAGATGCGGAAGCGTACGCTCAATTTTTGTCCCAGCTGCGTCAGGCGCTGACTTCTCGGGGCCTGCCTCTGATTGTCGCCCTGGCTCCAAAAATCTCCGCCAATCAGCCCGGACGGCTGTACGAGGGCATCGACTACCATCTCATTGCCCAATCGGTTGATTTCGCCCTGTTGATGACCTATGAGTGGGGCAACCTCACGAGTCCTCCCATGGCAGTAGCCCCGCTTCCTCAAGTACAACAGGTGGTGGAGTATGCTCTGACAGAGTTTCATCCCAATCAGCTTTATCTGGGCATCCCAAACTATGGCTACGACTGGACCCTCCCTCACCGTTCAGGAAGCCGTGCCAAATCCTTGAATAATGTTGAAGCTGTCCGCCTGGCCTGGAACCATCGGGCCGCGATTCGATACGACGAGGCCGTTCAGTCCCCCTGGTTCCGCTATGTGGACGACCGCGGTTCTGAACATGAAGTCTGGTTTGAGGACGCCCGCTCCATTCAGGCCAAGCTGAATCTCGCTTTTGATTACGGCCTGTACGGTGTAGGTTATTGGAACTTGGACCGCCCCTTCCCCCAAAATTGGGTAACACTTAACGCAATGGCACAAATTCGCAGCGAAATGTAGATTTTTCCATATTCTTATGCTATAATGGGCCTGTCATTTTACAAAAGGAGGACATACTCATGTCTGTTACTGTCGGTTTGAAGGGCCGTGCGGAAACTTTAGTTAATGATGCCAACACCGCACAGGCGGCCTGTTCCGGGGCACTGCCTGTTTTTGGCACTCCGTTTATGTGCGCGTTGATGGAGGAGGCCGCCTGGAAGTCCATCGCGCCCCACCTGGAAGTAGGCCAGAGTACCGTGGGTACCAGGTTAAACGTGTCCCACGACAGCGCTACTCCAGTAGGGATGAAAGTTTGGGCTGAGAGTGAGGTCACAGAAGTAGATGGTAAGCGTCTGCTCCTAACCGTAACCGCATTTGATGAAAAGGGACCTATTGGAACAGGTATTCATGAGCGCTTTATTGTCACCAATGACCGGTTTTTGTCCAAGACGGCTAAGAAACTGGAGGGCTGACAGATGTCCATTGAGAAAGTTCGCGCCTACTTTCGCCCCCTTGGTCGGGAGAGTGACATCCTGGAGTTTCCTGTCTCCAGCGCCACAGTCGAGTTAGCCGCCCAGGCGGCAGGGGTGATCCCCGCCCGTATCGCCAAGACCCTGTCGTTCTTAGTTGACGAAAACTGTGTCCTCATCGCGGCCGCCGGGGATGCAAAAATCGACAACAGCAAGTACAAAGCCATGTTCCACACCAAGGCCAAAATGCTTACCCCAGAGCAGGTGTCTGCTTTCACTGGCCACGCCATTGGCGGAGTGTGCCCCTTTGCCAATCCGGAGGGTGTGCGCACTTATCTGGACGTATCATTAAAACGGTTCGATACCGTTTTTCCTGCGGCTGGCAGCAGCAACTCTGCCATTGAGCTCACTTGTGACGAGCTGGCGGAATATGCCCAGAGCTTAGGGTGGATCGATGTGTGCAAAGGCTGGCAGGAGTCTTTCTAGCCTGCGCATTTCCGGCGTCCAAAACAGCGGCCTCCACCCATCTCTAGCATCCAAAATATTCAAGCAGCTTCCGGCTTCTATTCCAGCATCATTCTCCTGAAGATTATTATACGAAAGAAGTGGTATGCTATGAGGCGATGCATTGTCCTCAGCGGGATCATGAACAACTAACAGGATTCAGGAGGTTATAAAATGATCCCGCCATGGAAAATTTATCCCCGTTCCCAGGGGCACAGCACAGTCTACCTGCAAAACGTAGTGACTGACCCATCTATCTGTGTGGGAGACTACACAATCTATGATGACTTTGTCAACGATCCCAAGGATTTTCAGCGCAACAATGTCCTCTACCACTATCCTATCAACCAAGAACGGCTGTCCATTGGCAAGTTCTGTTCCATCGCCTGCGGAGCGAAGTTCCTGTTCAACAGCGCAAACCATACCCAGCGTTCTCTGTCTACTTACATCTTCCCCGTTCTCTTTGAGGAGTGGTGCCTGGATGTGGAGCGTATTCCAGAAGCTTGGGACAACAAGGGCGATATTATCATTGGCAACGATGTTTGGATCGGTTACGAGGCCGTAATTCTGGCTGGCGTCACCATCGGAGACGGCGCTATCATCGCCGCCAGGGCAGTCGTCACCAGGGATGTTCCGCCCTATACCATCGTAGGCGGCGTACCCGCCAAACCTATTCGAAAACGTTTTTCCGATTGGGAAATCAACCAGCTTCAAGCACTGCGGTGGTGGGATTGGCCCCCCGAAAAGATCGCCGCCAACTTGGAGTTTATCCAATCTGGCAATCTAAAAAAATTATGCCAAGCATAGCTTAACGAAAAAGCCCGTCGGTTCACCCGGCGGGCTTCATCATTTACATTTTTATTACTCTGGTCGCTATTTTTTCTTGAAATACCTTATCATGCTCCACAAAAAGTAAGGTAGGGCCATATTGAAGCAATAGCTCCTCAATCTGCATCCGAGAGAACAAATCAATATAGTTCAGCGGTTCGTCCCAAACATACAAGTGGGCACTCTGGCACAGGCTGGCAGCCAGCAGCACTTTTTTCTGCTGTCCGGCACTGTATTCTCTCATATCCCGCTCAAACTGCTCCCGGGAAAAGTCCATTTTGCGCAGAACTGTAAGAAAACGAGTCAACTCGATGCTTTGCCTCTCTGCCCAGCTTAAAAGACTTCCCTGCAGATGGTCTGCCTTTTGTGGCACATAAGATATTTTCAATCCTGACGCGCGGAACAGCGTTCCACTGTGGGGAACCTCATCTCCGACCAGCAGCCGCAGCAGACTCGTTTTTCCAGAACCATTCCCGCCATCCAGACAGAGCCGTTCCCCCTGGCAAAGCGTAAAACTGATCAATTTTCCAGTTGTTCCCGGGTAAGAAATGGCCAGCTCTCTCCCCTCCAGAAACCGGTCGCTGTGATAGTGCTGTGAAGACAGCTTTAGACTGTCTGCCCACTCAACATTTTTGAGCAAGCCGGCCTTCTCCTGAATGGCTTTCTGCTGCCGGCCTTCCAGATTTTTGGCCCTCTTCATCATTTTGGCAGATTTATGGCCAATAAAGCCCCGGTCCACCTTCAGACCTGAGTTTAAGTCGCCATATTTAGTCTGTTCTATTTTGTCCGACCATGCGGAAGTCCGCCTGGCCGCCCTTTCCAAACGTTTAATTTCTCCCTTCAGCTTCTCATTTTGAGCCAGTTCGCCCCGGTCCCTGTCCTCCTTATCCCGGAACCAGCTGGAAAAATTCCCCCGCACCAGCTCCGGGCCAGTTTGATTTAAGGACAGAATATGGTCCACACATCCGTCTAGAAAAGCGCGGTCGTGCGATACCAAAAGGAATCCCTGATCCAAATTTCGCAGGTATTTCGCCACCAGCTCACGGCCCGGGCCATCCAGGTGATTGGTTGGCTCGTCAATCATGGGGTAGTCCCCCTCATCCAGAAAAAGGGAGGCCAGCAAGGCCCTGGTCTGCTCCCCGCCGCTGAGCGTGTAAAAAGGTCGGTCCAGTACTTCCTCCCCTAAACCCATTTTGGACAGCTCCCAGTTCAACCTCCACGCCTCCTCCGGGGCCACATGCTCCAGAAGGACATCCAGTGTCCGCCGGGAGGAGTCATCAACTGGTTTGGGCCAGTATCTGCTGCCCTGACTGAGGCGAATGCTCCCCCGCCCTTCCAACTCTCCGGCCAAAAGGCGCAGCAGAGTTGTCTTTCCCCTGCCATTGCGTCCCACCAGACCCAGCTTCCAGCTGGTATCCAGTTGAAGGTTTAACTCCTGAAACACCGGTGTGTGGTCTCCGTCGTAAGTGAAATGCAGATTTTGTATCGTAATTTGCGACATATTCCAACCTCCTGTCATGCGCAAAAAAGCCGCAAGAGGTCTCCTCCTCTTGCGGTTCATAGGCGGATATGCCCAGCATTTACCGAAAGGGGAAGATTGCGCATTTCCTCCTGCGACCCATGACAAAAGCAAGCTGTCTTAACAGCCCTCGTTTTCTATCCTGTCATGGATTCAGCAAGTGGTTTTGCGCATCTTCCCGCCTCCCATCTGTTTGTTGATAACAGCATACCACAGCGGCGGCAGGCATGTCAAGAAAAAACGCCTGGTCAAAATCAACCAGACGTTTCCCCTTTGCCTTACTTCGTACCAAAGATGCGGTCGCCGGCATCACCCAAGCCGGGAACAATGTAGGCATGCTCATTTAGCTTCTTATCCACGCCGGCCACATAAATTTCCACATCGGGGTGATCTTTCATGATACACTCAATACCCTCAGGGGCGGCAAGGACATTCATCAGCTTGATGTGTTTACAGCCATAGCCTTTAATAAAAGTGATAGCGGCGGAAGCGGAGCCTCCGGTCGCCAGCATAGGATCCAGAACAATCACGTCCCGTTCAGCAATATCAGCGGGCATTTTGCAGTAATACTCCACTGGGCGGTGGGTCTCCGGGTCCCGATACAGGCCGATATGTCCCACCTTAGCGGAAGGGATCATTTTAATAATGCCGTCTACCATGCCCAGTCCGGCCCGGAGAATCGGAACAATCGCCAGTTTTTTACCAGCCAGAGTCTTAAAGGTATCGGTGGCAATGGGAGTTTTCACCTCAATATCCTCCAGAGGTAAATCCCGGGTGGCCTCGTAGCATTCCAGGGCGGCAATCTCAGAAACTATCTCTCTGAATTCCTTTACACCGGTATTTTCATCCCGGAGAATTGTCAATTTATGCTGCAGCAGCGGGTGATCCAAAATGTGTACATTCTCGTTAAACATGTTTACAATTCCCTTCTATCATAAATTTTTATTTCGCGTCTGTTCCAGCCGTTCTCGCTCCGCTTGAGACAGGCGGTGATATACTGGCATCAGCTTTTCGCCAGACAGTAGCCCGCCAGAAGCGGCTAATTCCTCCGCTGCTCGCGCAACTCCCCATGCGCCTTGCATCCGTAACTGGATAGGAGCCAAAGTTAGCTCTGGAACCACTTCTCTCAGGCTATTATAACACAGCTGAGCTCCATCGCCAACGACAATTTTCGGAAATGGGAAGTTTTTTAGCTCCTCCCCCAGTTCTTCCAAAGAGATGGCCCGATCCGGGCTGAGGCGTTTTAAGCGGCCTCCTTCCGCAAAAAACAGGGCATTGTATACCTGCTTTCTCCTGGCATCCATAGCACATATAATCATCTTCCCCTCGAGATGAGCCAGGGGCCATGCCATAGACTCCAGCGTGGAGCATGGGGCACAGAGCTTTCCTCCAGCCCAGGCCAACCCCTTTGCTGTAGCTATTCCGATTCGCAGCCCGGTAAAAGACCCGGGACCAATCGCCACGGCAATAACATCCACCCCATTTATATCCTCTCCGCAGTTTTCCAAAAGACCGTTTACCATAGGCAGCAGGGTGCGGCTATGGGTCAGTCCGCTGCACTGAAAGAACTGCGCCACCAGCGCTCCGTCCTGGCAAAGCGCAGCCGAGCAGGCTGTTGCCGATGACTCTAGGGCTAAAATTTTCACAGCTCCACCCCCTCGATGGAAATCACACGCTGACTGGCTGTCTCTCCCCGCCGTATTTCCACCAAAATGGAGTCCTTTCCCAGCGTGTCAGACACATTTTCGCTCCACTCCACAGCGCATACCCCTCCTCGGACCATGTAATCCTCCCATCCAATATCAAACAGCTCTTCAGATGAGTTCAAACGGTACATGTCAAAGTGAAACAACGGGAGGCGGCCCCCCTCATACTCGTTCACAATAGTGAAGGTAGGGCTGGTTATCCGGTCTTCTATCCCCAGGCCGCGGGCCAGGCCACGGGTAAAAGCAGTTTTCCCCGCTCCAAGATCACCGGTAAAAGCGATCACCGCCCCGGATGTCAAAGTCTTTGCCAGCCTGGTTCCCAAGAGCTCTGTCTCCTCTTCACTATTCGTGACAAACCGCACCATGCTCCCTCCGTTCACAGAAAATTTTCAGGTTCTTCATTATTATAGCACACTTGGGGTTTGCGTTTCCACCAAAATGTGATAAAATATATGATTAGATTTTATAAGGAGGTGAAGTAGTGCAGTTATTGTCCCTTCTCTTCTCCCCTATTAAGGAATTTTTGAAAAAGGGAGATATCATTCTGCTCGGGCTCTGTCTCGCCGCCAGCACATTCGGTCTAGCGCTCATCTATTCCGCCACCCAGTATACCGGCGAGACACGTTGGATGCGTTTTGTATTCGTTCAGCTTGTCGCGATCCTGCTGGGGATGATAGCTTATATGCTGCTCACCTTTGTGGACTTTCAGCTCTTTGTAGAAAAACGCTGGAAGCTGTTGTTGATCTTCAATGTGTTTTTTATTCTCCTTCTTCTCACCCCGCTGGGTGAGGATTACAACTCCGGAAACCTGAACTGGCTGGTTATCTCTCGAATTATTCCCCGCTTCCCTATGGACATCCAACCCAACGAAATTGTAAAAATATCCTTTATCCTTCTTTTGGCGCTCCAAATTGTAAAAATACAGGACCGGGAGCTGGATATCAGCTCTATCCCCTCTGTCATCCAAACTGGCGGTCACACTGTCTTTATGTTGGGCCTCATTGCTGCCATCTGCGGTGACTTCGGCATGTGCGTCATCTATATGATGATTTTTGTCTCCATGGCTTGGGCCTCCGGCGTCAAGCTGCGGTGGTTCCTTCTGGTAGGGAGCGGGCTTGTGCTGACTGTAGTTCTCTTATGGCTGTTTTTCCTGCCGGAAACCCGGTGGTGGAACGACTACCGCATTATGCGTTTCCGGGTAGTCTTTGATCACAGCCTTGACCCCAGCGGAAGAGGCTGGCAGCAGCTCCGATCCACCATGGCCATCGGCTCTGGGAAATTGTTTGGTCAAGGTTACCTCAAGGGTATCCAGACCCAATCCCCCAACAGCGAGGCCCTTCCTGCCCGGCACACCGATTTCATCTACGCCGTCTGCGGCGAGGAGCTGGGATTAGTAGGCTGTATGGCACTGCTGCTGCTGCTAGCCAGCATTGTTCTGCGGTGCATCTGGGTAGGCCGGCACGCAAGCTCACCCTTTAATGCCTATGTCTGCATGGGAATGGCCGGGATGCTTCTGGCTCAGATTACCTTCAATGTGGGCATGTGTCTGTTCATCTTGCCCGTTATGGGGCTTACTCTCCCCTTTATCAGCTACGGTGGCTCCTCTATTATCACCCTGTTCGCCGCCATGGGAATTGTTTCCAGCGTCAAGGCCCGGCCAATGCCCAGCTGGCTCAGGGATCGGAGTCAGGTATAAAAAATGCCCCGCCAAAAGGCGGGGCATTCTCTATCCAGATTTACTCGCTGGCCGGTACATGAATGACCCCCATCGGGCACTCCTTCACGCAGATCTGACAGCCTACACACTTGTCCTGATCAATCTTGGCCAGGAAGTTCTCCACTGTAATAGCCTCTTTAGGACAGGCCTTCGCGCACTTCATGCAGCCAATACAGCCGGCAGTACAGACCTTACGGGTTTCGGCACCCTTATCCTTGTTCTGGCACAAAACCACAGGCTTGCGCTTATGCTCAGGTACAATCGAGATGACGGCATTGGGACAGACAGCGGCGCAGGCACCACAGCCAGTACATTTTTCCCGGTCCACCTTAGCGATACCATCAACAATATGGATAGCATCAAAAGCACAGGCTCGAGTGCAGTCACCATAGCCCAGGCAGCCAAATTTACACAGCCCGTCGCCACCATAAAAGCCCTTAACAGCCTGGCAGCTCTGAATACCCTGAAATTCGTACTTCTTACCTGTCTTGCCGCAAGTGCCGGAACAGGCCACGACAGCCTTCATGGGGGTGGAGGAACCAGCGTCTACACCCATAATCTCCGCCACTTTGGCAGCACAGGCAGCTCCGCCAGGGGTGCACTTATTCACAGCGTTGCCATCTTCCACAATGCTCTTGGCGTAATCGGCACAGCCGGCACATCCACAGGCGCCGCAATTCGCCCCCGCCAGAACCGCAGTTATTTTCTCCACCCGCTCATCTACAGGCACATACATAAAGATGGAGGCAGCCACCAGGATCACCGCGCCAATCAGCCCGATGACTGTGACCAGGATAATTGCCATTAAAATCGGATTCATAATATTCTCCCCCTCCTATGCAGCAACATTGAAGATGGCATCGATGATGCCACCAAAGCCCATAAAGGACAGGGAGGTCACCGCAGCGGCCACCAAGGTGATGGGCAGCCCCTCAAAGCACTTGGGGGTGACAGCCTGCTCCACTCGACGGCGCACACCGGAGAACAGCACCATGGCCACCAGGAAACCGATGCCCGCGCCGGCGGCGCAGACGATGGACTCAATGAAATTATAGCCGTTGTCCAGGTTCAAAATGGTCACACCCAAAATGGTGCAGTTAGTCGTAATCAGCGGCAGATAGACGCCTAAAGACTTATACAGGGCGGGGATGAATTTCTTCAGGAAATTCTCCAGCAGCTGCACCAAAATTGCGATAATCAGGATAAACACAATGGTCTGAAGATATCCCATATCCCACTTCTGGTTTCCGGCAGCATCCACCGGGGTGAGCAGGAAGGTTTGAATGGGCCAGGTGGCGGCGGTAGCCAACACCATGACAAAAGTAACGGCCAGGGACATACCTACAGCGCTATCCAGCTTTTTGGATACGCCCAGGAAGGGACAGATGCCCAGAAACTTGGCGAGGACGTAGTTGTCCACCAAAATCATGGTGAAGAAAATAACGGCAAGTTTCACCATTACGCATTACCTCCTTCCACTGCGGGCGCACTTTTCTTAGGGCGGGTTGTAAGCCAGGTGGCCCCAGCCATCAGGATGCCAAAGACGAAGAAGCCGCCGGGAGCGCTGGTCATCAGAGAGAAGGTATCAATGGACTCAGGGATAACCCGAATGGAGAAGTCAGCACCCAAGGCCGGAACCAGCTTGCCAAGACCGGCCATCCAAGTGCCGGAACCCAGAATTTCACGAATAGAGCCCATGATTGTCAGGGTAACCGTGAACCCGATGCCCATCCCAATGCCATCCAAAGCGGAATCCAAAATACCATTTTTGGAGGCAAACATTTCGGCACGGCCCAAGATAATGCAGTTTACCACAATCAAAGGCAAATACACACCCAGAGCTTTATCCAAGTCTGGCACATAGGCCTTAACTACCATTTGAACTACCGACACAAAGCCTGCAATCACGGTGATGTAACAGGGGATACGGACTTGGTCGGGAATAATCTTCCGCAGGGCAGAAATAACAATATTAGAGCACAGGAGAACAAAGGTAGCAGCCAAACCCATGCCGATTCCGTTGGAGGCCATAGTAGTAACGGCAAGGGTGGGACAGGTGCCCAGGACAAGCCGTAAAACCGGGTTTTCATTCAAAATACCGTTGGTAAGAATTTTCATTTTATTATTTTCACTCATCTTGACTCACCTGCCTTTCAAGGAATAGAGTTGTACGCCTCAATAGCGGAGTTCATCGCCTTCAGCAACGCACGGCTGGAGATACTGGCTCCGGACCAGCCGTCCACGTCCTGACCCAGCACCAGCGGTTTCGCGCTGTCCAGACCGGCATAGCGCTCCCAGTAGGACTTATTATCGGTGACATTGCTGCCAAAGCCGGGGGTCTCCTGGGCCTCTGTGACTTTGATCTGTTTGATCTTACCGTCAGGGGTAAAGGAGGACATAACGGTGATGGTGCCGCCATATCCCTTGGCGTTGCTGGTAATCACCCAGCCGGTTCCGTTGTCCGCGGCGTAGACATTGTCCACATTTTCCACATCAACGCCCTCCACCTTGGAGAACGCACCCTTCGCTTCCGGCAAAAGCTCGTTTCTGGCCTCGTTTTGGGCCCGGATTGTTGCCTCCAGAATTACTGGAGCTGTCACGCTGTTTGTAGCAGCCAAGGCGCCGGTAATCACAACACAGATGACGCACAGCACCACTATGGGCTTGAAAATCTTGTTCCAGTTGCTCATTTCGCACCCTCCTTTTTCTTCTTGGCGATACCCAACTTGTCCTGCCGGGTATTAACCTCAATGTAGGGGGTGATTAGGTTCATCAGCAGGATGGCAAAGGACACACCCTCATTCATATTGCCGAACCGGCGAATCAGCATGGTGACCACGCCCAGGAAAATGCCGGCAACCAGCTTACCCTTATCAGTGGTGGGGGATGTCACATAGTCGGTTGCCATGAAGAAAGCGCCCAGCATCAGGCCTCCGGACAGCAGCTGCACAACTGGGTCCATTCCAAAGCACACAGACAACACAGCCACTGTGGCCAGATAGGTAACAGGAATCACGGGGCTGATAACCTTGGTTGCAATGAGGTAACACCCGCCGATCAGAATGGTGATGGCGCAGGTTTCGCCCAACACGCCGCCGTGGTTCCCTAACAGGAGGGTGACATACTCGCCGGCCCCAAGATTGCCGGAGACGGCCAAAGGAGTCGCGGAAGCCAGAGCGTCCACCGTTTCAGGCAGGGGAAAGGCAGACATCTTGGCCCCGAAACCTACAGCCAGGGCAATACGGCCCACAATAGCGGGGTTAGCGAAGTTGTAGCCCAGGCCGCCGAACAGCTGCTTGATAATGACAATTGCGATAAACGCGCCCACAACGGCCATCCACCAGGGCAGGGCAGCGGGCATATTAAAGGCCAGCAGCAGACCGGTGACTACGGCGGACAGGTCCGCAACAGGTATCTCCCGCTTCATCAGCTTGCAATAAGCCCACTCAAAGAAGACACAGGCCGCCACTGTAACAGCGGTGAGAATGAGAGCGTTAAACCCAAAAATAATGACGGAGGCGATAAGGGTTGGGCAAAGAGCCAAGCACACTCGTCCCATAATCTTCTGGGTGCTGTCCGCGCTGGTAATATGGGGCGCGGCTGTGACAATCAGCTTGTTGTCCATCACTTCTTACCTCCATTCTTCATCATAATCTTGGCCAGGGCAATGGAGGGGGCCAAAGGCCGCTTGGCCGGGCAAACGAAGGAACAGGTGCCGCAGCTCATACACAGATCCGCGTTAAGCTCAATCAGCAGCTCCACGTTGCCATCGTTGTAAGCCTGAACAATCTCCTTGGCGGACAGGCCCAAGGGACAGGCGTTGGTACACCGGCCACAGTGGATGCAGTTTGTGGCTTTGGGCTGCTGCGCCATCTTTTTGGAAAATGCCAGCACAGCGTTGTTGTTTTTCAAAATAGGCTGAGACAAATCGGCGATACAGTTGCCCATCATTGGACCGCCGTAAAGCACCTTGCCCGGTTCCTCCGTAAAGCCGCCGCAGAAGTCCATCAGTTCTTGCACGGGAGTGCCAATCACTACCTCTACATTTTTAGGCTCCTTAATAACGTCACCGTCCACTGTGAGGCGCTTGGTGGTAAGGGGCATGCCGGTCGCTAAGTATTTGCCCACAAAGGCCACAGAGGTAACATTCATCACCACCACCCCCACATCAGAGGGCAGACCGGGGAACGGCACCTCCCTTCCTGTGCAGTTCTCAATCAGAACCTTTTCAGCACCTTGAGGGTAACGGCAGGGAAGCTCCTTCACCTCAATGCCGGCAGAGGCCACAGACCTCATCTTGGCAATGGCCTCAGGCTTATTGCCCTCGATGCCGATGATGCACTTTGGGATCTCCAGATACTTCATCACCGCCTGAATTCCGTCCAGAATATACTGGGTATCCTCCAGGAAGCAGCGGTTGTCTGAGGTGATGTAAGGCTCACATTCGGCGCCGTTGATGAGGAGAACGTCAATCTCGTCCAGATTCTTGGGAGACAGCTTCACCGCTGTGGGGAAGCCTGCGCCGCCCAAACCCACCAGGCCGCTGGCCCGAACCGCATCCTGAAAAGACTTCAGGTCGGTGACAGCAGGGGGCGTAATGGCCGGATCTACTGTCTGCTTGCCGTCCGGGATGATGACCACCGCTGTCTGCACCGCGCCATTGGGGGCAGTAATGGTGGTAATGCCGTCCACCGTACCAGATACCCCGGAGTGAATGTCGGAGGAGACGAAGCCCCCCGCCTTGCCCACTACGGTGCCCACAAAGACCTGGTCGCCCTTAGCCACTGCGGGAGCGGCGGGCGCACCGATGTGTTGTCCCATGGACAGCACAATTCTGGAGGGCAGAGGCATCTTTACGGTCTCCTGGTTGGACGTCCGCTTTTCATGCGGGACCTGCGCACCATGCGCAGATCGTTTGAGAAATTTGCTCATGTAAGTTTTCGACCTCCCTATAACTTGCTGGAGTAATGCGGCCCGGCTTGCGTTTCGCCCTTTCCGGAACGGGCTGAGGCTGCCGCGTCCGGCCACGCCGGACACACGACAAAACCCGCCGGTCCCTCCCTCTGCTTTTTGCGAAACCGCCGGTCTTGCTGCGTGATAATAATGATACACCAGTCTTTCAGAGATTGCAAGTTTTTTGTAGTGGCATCTCCCCTTTTTCGGCAAAATTTTTTCCCGGACCGGAGTATAAAAAAAGCGCGGAGGGTATTTCCCTCCGCGCCCGGACCTCCATCTCAGCAGCAGCCGTTGTTGCAGCCACAATTGTTGCCGCAGTTATTCCCACAGCCACTCCAGCCGCCACAGCTGAACAGGATGATGATGAGCAGGATGATCCACAGGCAGCTGTTGCCGCCCCAACCGTTATTGCAGCACCCCATTATGAGTACCTCCTGATTATGAAAGTATTAAGAGGGCTGTTTGCCGCTCTCGATACCATCATATGGCAAAAGATCCAAATCGGTGCGCTCCTTTATAAAATGTTCTCGCAGAAGGCCCGGAGCATCGTAGCCATTTCCGCCCGAGTGGCATTGCGCTGAGGCTCCAGCGTAAGGGTAACACCATTGGTTACCCCGCTGACAATTTTTTGCTCCACCGCCCAAGCCATGGCCGGCCTTGCCCAACTGCCCACACGATTCAGATCGGCATAACCAGACAGGTCGGCCCCCAGACCGGGATTCAACTGTCTGAATTTAACCGCGTAGTTGTACATCATGACGACTGCCTGCTCCCGGGTTACCTGCCCTTCTGGATGAAAGCTTCCGTCTCCCATTCCCGATGTAATCCCCTGCGCCGCTCCCCACTGGACGGCCTGAACATACCAGCTGTCGCCAGGTACGTCACTGAAAGCAATCTGGGTAATCACCGCGGGGGAACCTGCAAGCCGGTAGAGCACCGACATCAGCATAGCCCGGTTCATGGGTGAATGCGGAGCAAAGTGATTGGCGTCCATCCCGGAAAACAGCCCCTTTTCATAGGCGTAGCCTACGGGCGCGTAATACCAATCATTCTGGTTCACGTCGTAAAATGGCGTGTGCTCCTTTTTTCCCGCCGTCAGCGTGTAAGCTCCCTGAACACCCAGCGCCGCCTGACCGGAGCGAACCGTCACCGCGGCATCGGTATTTTCTCCCACTAAATAGCGGTGGTTCTGCGTCAGAGCCGCCCCAGATACAACCTCCTCCCCAGAGGTAACATCAATCACCGCTCCGGTGTGAATCAGACTGGCGGAACCGTCCAGCAGAAGAAAACTACTCCCCATGGACAGGGTAACAATCTGGCCGTCTGGCCATTCCCGGCGCTGGAGGGTCTCACTGTAGCTGCTGGTGCTGCCCACTGTTCCGCCCCCCACGGCATCCAGCCGCTTTTTCGCGCTGTCATAGGTCTCCTGTAAAGCTCTGTTCGCTGCTGCTTCCCCGGACTGAACAGCTTTTGGGAAAAAAGTGTCCCGCAGATAGCTGAGTGTAATAACACTATCCTGCGACAGGGCCGCATAGGTTCCGACTGTCAGCAGTACAAAAACCGCAAGCAGCCCTGTCAACCGCAGATACTTTTTCATTGGTTTTCCTCCTCCCGCTGGGAGATCATGCATCATAAGCGTAAGCAGATTGTTTTATATTATATCACCGGTCAACCCCGCGGTCAATCTTTCTTCAAGTTTTACGTCATTATGCTAATTTTAACGAGATATGTTTTCATCTGATGAATATAAAATATCAGGCAGGAAAGGAGGTGGAGAACATGGACCTCAATTATTTTAAGGACAAGCTTTTTGACATATTGAATGACAGCGACAATATCGACATATTGGATATTATCACAGATGACCGGCGTGGTTTGTTCATCGTCAGCACCTCTGATGAAAGTGTATTTGAGATACTATGCCGGAAACTGTAGTGCCTGAACAGGTCCCATTGGGGCCTGTTTTTTACATCATTCTTACAATTTCCTTTTTCAATCGGGCGATAATTCTCTTCTCCAGTCGGGAGATATAAGACTGTGAGATGCCCAACTGGTCTGCCACCTCTTTTTGGGTGCACTCCCGCCGGCCGTCCAGGCCAAAGCGCAGGGTAATGATGTGCCGCTCTCTACTGTCCAGCCGGTCCATAGCCTGACGAAGCAGCTGACGGTCCACGTCAGCCTCAAGAGGCTGCACCACTAAGTCCTCATCAGTACCCAAAATGTCAGACAGCAGCAGCTCATTCCCATCCCAATCGGTGTTCAGCGGCTCGTCAAAGGACAGCTCTGTCTTTTGGTTGGAGGTTTTGCGCAGATACATGAGTATTTCGTTTTCAATGCACCGGCTGGCATAAGTGGCCAGTTTAATGGCCTTCTCCGGCTGATAAGTTCCCACCGCCTTAATCAACCCGATCGTACCAATCGAGATCAGGTCCTCAATATGGATGCCGGTATTCTCAAACCGGCGGGCGATATATGCCACCAGCCGCAGATTGTGCTCAATGAGTAAATTCCGGGCCTGGGTATCTCCTTCCCCCAAACGGGCGATCAGAGCCGACTCCTCCTCCCGCTTCAAAGGGGCAGGAAGGGTATCGCTGCCACCGATATACATAATTTTTCCAGGCAGCGCCATCCCCAAGCGGATCAAAAGTTCAGAAATCCCAGCTTTTAGCATTCTGTAAACTTTATTCAAGTCAAACCCTTCCTTCACTCTATGCTCCAATCAATGCTTGATAACCGCCGCCATCGGACACTGAGGTGGGAGACAGAGCCACCAACATTGGCCCAATCCTCTGTCCGTCTAACTCCATCCTATCTACCCGCACAGCCAGCAGTAATCCATGGTCCACACCTACGCTGCGGTAGGGCAACAGTCGGAACCGGGACTTCCACTCCCCTGTCCCCAAGCGTGTTAAGGCTCCAGTGGGATTGCGCAGATCAACGAGGCTGGGGCGCTTCCCTTGGGGAAAAAGCTGGCCCAGCCGCTCCCCCTCCGCCACCACAACCGGTTGACCGGATACCGGATCCGTGAGGGTGTTCCCTGTATCCACCAGAGCTGTAAGATCTGCTGTATTTTCTCCCAAATACAGTTTTATGTTCACCAACTCTCCACTCGTGGCGCTGTGTCGGGCCAGCCGTTGAAACACCAAGGTGAGCACACCATAGCAGACCGCCGCTGACAGCAGCACCACTTTTAAATCCAACGCAGAGTAAAACACCCCTTTGCCCAAGGACAGCCCTGTTCCCCCCATCAGTCCAATTGCCACCACCCCTCCTCCAAAAGCAAAGGTAAGCGCCACGAAAAGGACTCCTTGACGAAGCAGGCGGCGGCTCCCACCATAAGATACCAGCATCATAAGGACCACAGACGCCACACGGCATACCGGATGGGATAGAAAGCCCAGGCCAGGCAGAAAAATCGCCACCGCATATAATCCTCCCAGAGCTGCCCCCAAAGCAAAGCGCCATCTGCGCAGTGGTTCCCCCGCCAGCCGTGCGGCAGCCAGAAGAAGCAAATAGTCCACAAGGGTATTGAGAAAAAACAGCGTATCTACATAGATTACTGTCATGTCCTCTCCCCCCTTCGGCACGTCCTATTATAGGAGCTTGACCGGAAAAAAGCGGTCACAATTTTGATAGGGCTTTTTGACGGTTTCTGTCGGGATCGCTTTTTTCAAATACACTTGACTTTTCCTTTATATCCTGCTATAATATCGTTACGCGATATTATAAAACGATATTTAGAGGGAGGTGTGCCTATGGCAGGACGGGAAAAGGGTCCTCTGACCGAGCCCATGTATTATGTCCTCATGTCCTTTCTGCGCCGGGAGATGTGCGGCACGGAGATCGCTGAATTTGTGGAGCACAAAACAGCGGGCCGTGTCAGCCTGGGCCCTGGAACGCTTTATACCCTTCTAGCCAAGTTCCAGGATGAGGCGCTCATCGCAGAAACTGGCGTAGATGGCCGCAAACGTACCTATCAAATCACGCATAAGGGCCGTCAGGCCTTCCAGGAGGAGCTGAACCGTCTGCGCTCCTGCGTGGAGGACGGCCTGTCGTCATTGGACGGGGGGTAATCCCCTATCAGAAAGGAGGTACTGTCATGACTGTAAAAAAACCTGTGCCCTGTTCTCTCTATGACATTCAAGGTATTCAGGAGTGGCTAGACGAAATGGCCCTCCAGGGCCTTTTCCTGGAGGAGTTTACCCGCCAAAAGGACAGGGCTGTTTTCCGGACAGGTGACCCAAAACCGCTGCGCTACCGGCTCGACCCCGTCGGTAAAAGCAAAAACAAAGACAAGGATCGGGAGGAGCCCTATGCGCAAATGGGCTGGAAATTTGTAGACTGGATTCCTCAGTGGTATTACATCTTTTCCTCCGACAATCCGGAGGCCCCGGAGCTGTACACCGATCCCCAGTCTCTGTCCGTATCCATGGATCATATGATCCGGCGAAAGATCAAAACCTATATTTCAATTTCACTGCTCTGGTTCTTTTTAATTGCGCTGCTTATTTTTATCTCTTCTCACAGCTTTCTTTTGAACCTGCTTCTGTGGGGGTATCCCCAGGACCTGTTTTATATGATCCTTCTCCCCATCATTACGGTAATCGCTGCTCTGATTCTGGCTGTTAACATACGAAGGATCTTAAAAATTCGTAACACTTTGGCCCAGGGCCTGCCCCTGAAAGCAAAAAAGCGCTGGAACCGGCCTCTAATGCTTGTGATATGGCTTCCTATCTACATTTTGCTGCTCGTGGTCCCTAGGCTTATCCTCCCCTCATCGAGATGGGAGACATTCAGTCCGGAAAACGCCGCGCTGTCCCACCAGTGGCCCACCATTGCTCAGCTGGAAGCGGTTGCTCCCTCTCCCCTGGAGCAGGAACCGGAGGCGGACGGCTACGTCAGGGTCAACACCTCCCCCTTCGCCCCGGTGCAGGAGTTTACATACTACCATCCCCTTCGCGTGCCGCAATATCCCACTGACTTCTCCACTACCATCCACTACATCCAGGCCAGCTCCCCAAAAACAGCCAGGTGGATTTACCAACTGACGCTTGAGGAGCGGGCTGACCAGCTGAAGCAGTGGCAAAAGCCCACATATGTCTCCCACATTACTGACCTAGACCCCTTCGCCCCTCAGAGCTGGCCCGGCCTGGACCGGCTGGAGGTAGCCAGCTTTCGCGCCGGCGGACAAAGGGGCTGGACCTTTGCCGCTCTGCGGGGACAGGATATTCTGCTGGTCAGCTACAGGACCCTCTCCCGGTGGGAAGACTGCCTTCCTCTCTTCCTGGAGGCACTTGACAGGGAAATAATCCCACAATCCACATCCATAAACTGAGGTGATCCTGCGATAAAACGGGGCGGCCGGCGGCCGCCCCGTTAAGTGTCATTCAATATCTTCTCCGTCTCCTCCCGGCTGTAGCAGCTGTTGAGTATCGCCAGCAAGGCGTTGGCAGACATGTGCTCCGGCAGCTCCAGCCGCTTCAGCAGAGCCTGTCTCTTTTCGGCGCTCCCCTCTCCTCCAGACAGCCCAGCGGCAAACAGGTCTCCCTTTGTCACCAGCGCCTTTGAACGCTCCGGCGGACAGCTTTCCTCCAAAAAAGTGGCTCCCGCACGGCGAAGAACCCGCTCCAGCACAGAGGGCGGCATACCCTCCACCCCCAGTTTTCCCTCTCTTCCCGGCCGGCGCTTGCGCCGCTCCTTACCGTAGATATCCGGGATATAGGCGTGTTTTAAATACTGTGCGGGAATAACCCCCTTGATTCGGTTGCGAATTACAAACCCCGCTCCGTCGGAATCGGTGAATACCACCAATCCCCGGCGGCGGGCCGCCCGGTCCAGCAGAATCATTTTCTCCGGGTCCTTAAATATCCGAAATCCTCCTGTTTCCAGGATGAGCGTATCCACCACCTGAGACAGTGTGTTTTTATCATACCGGCCCTCCACCACAATAGCTTCCCGGATGTGCAGCATATTTTCCTCCTTTACGCCGAATTCGCCAGCTCCAGCAGCAGTGTGGTCATCAGCTCCTTTGCGTCCTGTCCGGTGGACTTCATAGCCAGGTCAGTTTGAGCGCAACGGATTACCGCCTGGCGGCACCACGGCAGAGAAAAGCGCCGAGCGCTGTTCATCAGCCGGGTAGCCGGGTAGCTCATCCCCCATAGGCTGCTGACATAGTCAGCCCCCTTTCCCTGCTGCAGCGCCAGCCGGGCAGAGTATAGCTTGCGCATCTGCTGGCCAAAGGCTCCCATAATTTCATAGGGCGTGCGCTGCATACGGTACAGCTCTCCCAGGGTAGCTGCCGCCTCATCGTAGCTGCGCTCCCCGATCGCATCGGCGATGCGGAACACCACCGCGCTGAGCTGAGGGGTGGCCACCGCCTCAATATCCGCCCGGGTAATTTGTCCCCCTTTGGCGTAAGCGGCGATCTTCTCAATCTCCTGCTGGAGATTTTGCATCAAATCCCCGCACAGCTCTATCATCTCGCCGCACAGCCTGGAGTCGATGTCCTTGCCCAAAGCCCGGAAGTGGCGGCGAATCCAGCTCCGCAGCTCCGACGCCTCCTGCCGCGTAAAGTTCACCACCGTTCCGTGCTCCTTCAGCACCGCGGCCAGCTTGGTCCTGGAGTCTGGCTTGTACTCCAGCACATCATAGACAAACACGAGGCAGCAGTAATCGGGCAGGTTGGACAGAATTCGGACATATTCCTCCTTATCCCCCGATTTGAATAAGTCAAAATCGGTAACTTGAATCAACGTCCGTTCCGCCATCATCGGCAGGCAGTCCACTGCCTCCTCCAGAGCATGGGGAGACATCTCCCTGGCGCTGAGATCGTGCCGGTTAAACTCCCCCAGTCCCCCGGTTAGGACAGCCTCCCGCAGGCGGCTCAGGTAATGGTCCCGCAGATAGGTCTCCTCCCCATGGAACATATAAAGCTGCCCCGGTTTTCCCTCAGACAGGTTCTGTTTCAGCTTCTCAAATCCGGCGGTATCCGGCTTCTTCCTGGGCGGCATTGTTTCATCCTCCGTTTTTCACTTCTTATCCCTTTAACAGCACCTCTATCGTTCCGTAGAGATCGGTGCGGTATATCTCAGCTCCGGATCGGTCCAAGGTCTCCAAGGCGTCCATGCCCGGGTGCCCGTATTTGTTGTTCAGCCCCACAGAAATCAGGACCAGCTCCGGCGCTACTGTCTTCAAAAGCTCTGGCGTGTTAGAGGTATTCGAGCCGTGGTGACCCGCCACCAGCACATCCACGCTGGGCAGATCCACGGCCCCCATCAAACGAAGCTCCCCGTCCCGCTCCATATCCCCGGTAATCAGAACTTCGGAGCTCCCTGCCTGAGCCAGCAGACTCAGACCCAGCTCATTTGCCGTCCCCACCTCAGACATAGGTGGAAAAACGGTTATGGCGCCATCTCCCGCCTCAAAATAAGTCTCCCGCTGAATAAAATGAACCGGGATACCCTTCTCCTCCGCAGAAGTGAGGATGGCCATCCGAAGGGGATCTTCCTCATCCACATCCGGCAGAACAATCTCCGCCACATTTACTCGGCCCAGAAGCTGTGGAATACCGTTGGCATGGTCGGCATGATAATGGGACACCACCAGCAAGTCAATGTTGCTGCGGCCCAAACCCTGCAAATAGTTGGCGGCCACGTCACCCGGGTTGTCCCGGCTGTCTCCACCGCAATCCACTAGGGTGAGGAAGCTGCCTGTCCGAACAAAAACACCCTGCCCCTGGCCCACATCCAGAACGGTCACTGCCATATTGCCCTGATAGAAGGTAGAGCGAGTCAGCACTATAGCCAGCGCCAGTCCTGCCCCACCGGCGGCCAGCGGTATCCACACTGGACGTCTCCCCTTCTCCCGAACAAAAATCAATACCAGGATATAGACCAGCACCAGCCAGGCCTGGTAGTATACCGACTCCAAGGGCAGGGCCGCCAGGGCCGGCTTAGCAAGCTCCCCCACAACCCATTGCAGATAGCGGGCCAGCCATGTAAAGGGACCTGCCAGAACAGCCGCCAGCCCAGGCAGAAAAACGGCCAGCGCCCCTATTCCAAGGCCTCCCAGAAACAAAAATCCAATGGCCCACAGGGTAAGCAGATTAGACAATGGGGCAATGAGAGAAACGATGTTGAAATGAATCGCCACCAATGGTACCGTAAGCACCGACGCTCCAAGGGTGGCAGACAGACTGGAAATTACAAAATACAGTATTGCCCGCATCAACCTTGTTCCACGGCTTTTGGCCCGCTTGTCCAGATCAAACAGCCTCAACAGCCACTCCTGTATCCGGTCAGATACCAGCAGAATGCCAGCCACCGCCGTAAAAGACAGCTGAAGTCCAACATGGGCGGCAGAAAAGGGATTGACCCACAGCAACAAGAACAAGGCAAACGCCAGAGAGGTGGGCCCGTCCCGCTCCCGGCCCAGCAGAGGCGCTAATTGGAGCATGAGAATCATTACCGCCGCCCGAAGTACAGAAGGGGTGTTGCCGGCGATGCCACAGAATAACACTATCCACAAAATGGTGAACAGCGCGGTAACCCGTTTTCCCCGTCCCAGAAGCGCGGTGAGCAGACTGGCCAAAAATGCCAGATGCATCCCAGACACCGCTACCGTATGGCTCAGCCCTGCCCGCTCCAGAGAGGTGGTAAACTCATCGGTAAGATTGTCCCGGTTGCCTGTTACCAGAGCCTGTATAAAGCCAGACACGTCCTCCGGAAAGGCGGTGTCAATGCCCATTTTTAGTGTTTTAGAGGCCCAGGCGGCAAAATACCTGGGAGAAATAACACTCGGGTGTTCCACCTCCAGCCGACCGTAGGCCGTAGCTCGTAAAAATATCCCTTTGGCAGTGTAATAGGTAATCTTCTCCCCGGCAAAGGTACGGTCTCCCAGGGTGCAGTGGGCAATGGTTTTGATCCAGTCCCCGGGGCGCAGCTGTGCCCCCTGCCCATCGGTGTAAAGAATTGCGGATACCTTTCCCCACCGCTCCGTCCGTGCCTGAACCAGAATAGTATAGCCGCCGTAGGTTCCCTCCTGGGGCCAGTCGGCCACCGTGGCCGTCAGGTGGACGGTGCGGCCGTCCAGCTCCCGGGCAGGCTGGAAAAACACCGCCATATACAGCGCCGTCCACAAAAACCCCACCGCCAAACCGGACAGAATCAGCAGCGTCCGTGTTCGTGCGCGGCTTTTCTTACGGAGCAGCAGCGACAAAAGCAACGTTGTGACAACCAATCCTCCGCCCAGCAAAGGCAGCCAGGCGTCCAATCCGCCGTAAATGGCAAGGAAAACTGCCGCCGCAAAGGAGAAGGCAAAGGTGGCCAGTATGCGCATGTCCTCTCCCCTCCTCCGCTTTTCTTAAAGGGTATCATGTTTGGATAAAAATTGCAAGTAGAGTGCGGCAGCTCCGGCATACTTCCCCCCACTTGCCATCCCTCAAAAAATATGATAAAATCAACCCACTTTCCGAAGGGAGCCCTTATGTATGACCGACTACTTTCATCTGAATATGGACAGAGATGGACTTCTGTCCCTGTCCACCCTTGGGCTGGCTCACTTGGGAGACGGGGTTTATGAAGTGATGGTCCGCTCCTGGCTGGTGCTCCATGGCAAAGCCAAGGCAAAAGACCTCCACAGGGCCACCGTACAGTATGTGGCCGCTCCCGCCCAGGCAGAGCGGTTTGAACGCATCCGCCTCCTCCTCACTGGCACGGAGGAGGACGTCTTCCGACGGGGCCGCAACACCGCCCCTCACTCCGTCCCCAAGGCGGCCAGCCGGGCGCAATACCAGACCGCCACCGGGCTGGAGGCCCTCTTTGGCTGGCTGTACCTCCAGGGAAAAACAGAACGGCTGAACGAGTTGTTTTCAATCATGATGGAGGAATGATCTGGGCCCTGTGTAAAATGGGCGTTCAGCCCTGCTGCCAGCGCCAGGATTTTCCGGGCTGGTTTGAGCGCTGGCTCACCGACGGGGACAGCGTAGACTATTACGCGGAATTTCCTTATTAACCTTCGGGCGGCCACCGGCCGCCCCTGCAAATCATCCCAGGAGGTGATCCCCATGCCTTTAGACGCGCTGTGCCTGTCCGGCGTCATTCATGAACTGAATACTACCCTGTCTGGTTCCCGGGTGGACAAACTCTACCAGCCCGGCCGGGACGAGGTAATCCTGGTCCTGCGGACCCAGGG
This sequence comes from uncultured Bacillota bacterium, assembly GCA_947073765.1. Classification (GTDB taxonomy): domain Bacteria; phylum Bacillota; class Clostridia; order Oscillospirales; family Oscillospiraceae; genus Lawsonibacter. The sequence goes on from CAMTMZ010000005.1 coordinate 41,881, forward strand.
AGCAGGCAATGTCCGCCTTCTGCTGTCCGCCAACCCGGCCCATCCCCGGCTCCACCTCACCACCCTGCCCCTGGAGAACCCGGAGAAGCCCCCCATGTTCTGCATGCTGCTGCGCAAGCACCTGTCTGGAGCCCGGCTGCTGGAGATTATCCAGCCCCCTCTGGAGCGGGTGGCCGTCCTGCGCTTTGAGGCCCTCAATGAGCTGGGCGACCGGGTGGAACGCCGCCTCATCCTGGAGGCCATCAGCCACAAGACCAACCTCATCCTCCTGGACGGCGATGGGCGCATTCTGGACTGCATCCGCCACGCGGGGGCGGATCTCTCGAATCAAGCGGCCACTGGAAGCAGCGCCCCGCGCATCCTTCAGCCAGGGATGTTCTATCGGCTCCCTGCCAATGTTGACAAGGCAAATCCCCTTACCATAAGCCGGGAGGACATGGATGTCCTTCTCTCTTCCGCCCCAGAGGAGTGCCAGGCGGACAAATGGCTGCTGGACACCTTCGGCGGTCTCTCCCCTCTTCTCTGCCGGGAGCTGGCTCACTGTGCGGGCGGTGCTACCGACGTGCGGCTGAATGTTCTGGGCCCGGAGGGCAGAGCACGTCTGCTGGACCGACTGGAGGAGCTGCGAAATACGGTTAAGAAATTTTGCTGTATACCTACTATGATCTCTATGGAGGCCCGCCCCCGCGATTTCACCTTCCTCCCCATAGGCCAGTACGAGGGGACCGCCCAAATCGACCGTTGGCCCGCCTTCTCCCCCATGCTGGACGCCTTTTTTGAGCAGCGGGAGCGGCAGGACCGGGTCAAGCAGAAGGGTCAGGACCTGATTAAAGCGGTCACCAACGCCCGGGACCGCACCGCCAGGAAGATCGGCCATCAAGAAAAGGAGCTGGCCGCCACCAAGGACCGGGACCGGCTGCGCCAGCTGGGAGATATTCTCACCAGTAACTTTTATCAGGTGCAAAAAGGTATGGCCTGCCTGCGGACGGTGGACTTCTACGATCCCGAGGGCAAGGATATTGAAATCAAGCTGGATCCCCTTCTCACCCCTCAGCAGAACGCCGCCAAATATTATAAAGACTACAACCGGGCCAAAAAGGCAGAGGAGATGCTCACCATCCAGCTGGAAAAGGGACGGCGAGAGCTGGACTACCTAAACAGCGTGCTGGAGAACATCTCCCTGGCCGAGGGGGAGCGGGATCTGGCGGAGATCCGCCAGGAGCTGACGGACACCGGCTACCTCCGCCGCCCCTCCAAGTCCAAGGACCGGGGCAGACGAATTACCTCCAAGCCTATGGAATTTATGTCAACCTCCGGCCTGCGTATCTCTGTGGGCAAGAACAACAGCCAGAACGACCAGCTCACCTGCAAGCTGGCGGGCAAGGGGGATATCTGGTTCCACACACAAAAGATTCACGGCTCCCATGTCATTTTGTGGACTGAGGGCGGCCAGCCAGACCTGCAAAGTATAAATGAGGCCGCCATCTTGGCCGCCTGGTTCTCCCAGGCCCGGGACAGCAGCAAGGTCCCGGTGGACTACACCCCGGTGCGTTATGTAAAAAAGCCCGGGGGCGCCCGGCCCGGTATGGTGGTCTATACCACCTATGAGACCGCCCAGGTCACCCCCGACGGGGAGCTCGCCAAGCGGCTGCGGGTGAAATAACAGCGTCAAGCGGCTGGTTCTGAACCAGGACAGCCGCTTAATTTTTTCATTTTTTTACCGATATATGTAGTATCAATCCTCTCAAAGGAGCAAACAGCTTATGGATATTACATTGAATCCCAAGGCCAGCCAAATTTCTCCCATGCGGACGGTCCGATTTTCTGCCCCGGAGGAAAAAGCGGCCCAAGACATGAGACAATCCCAGGACAAGATAGAAATTTCCCACGAGGGCCAACAGGCCGCCGCGGAAACGCCGGACTTTGATCAGGAATGGAAAAAACTAGAGGACATGCTGGGCAGTATGACCAAGGATGAATTTATGTCCATGGTCCGGAATCAGCTGGGTGAACAGAAGCTGGAGGTCAACTGGAACGCCACAGTGGACCCGGACGGACAAATCTGGTGTAAAAGCTATTTTGACTCCTATGTCTCCCAGGTTATGGAGTTTAAAGACACTGCCGAGGGCGCCATCAAAGATTACTACGCCGGCGCCTACCAGGAGGCACTGAACAGTCCTCTGGGACGGGATCTGCCCAGCCAGTTGAATTTCATCGCCGCCAAATATCAGTGCTCCTGGAGCGATTACTTTGACGCCAGCATACCGGCAGGAGAGCGGCAGTGGACCTATACCCAGGTACGGGCCATGCTCACCGGCACCGGCCTGCGGCTCAACGACCCCTATGCTTTAAAGGACATCCACATCCCCACAAACGAAGAAACCACTAAAATCGCCAAGCAGGCCGCCGATGACAAGATCCATGAACTGGTCCGGCGGGCCAAAGAGGCCTCCTGTATGACCGATAAAGGATGACAGGTCTGAGAAAATTTCTCTTTCTCCTGGTCCAGTGTACCTGGGGAGTGGCCCAGACGGCGGCGGGAGCGGCGGTCTTCCTGCGGTACCGGCGCAGTCCCCACTTCCGCTTTCGCGGCGCGGTGGTTACGGTCTACCCTCTCTATTCCAGCCTCTCTCTGGGGCCCTTCATCTTCCTCACGGACAAGCCCCCCAAAGACCGTAGGGGCCAGGTCCTTTATGAGGAGATCCCCCATCGGCTGTTGGTCCATGAGTACGGCCACACGATTCAATCCCTATTTCTGGGCCCATTCTACCTGCCGGCGGTGGGCCTGCCCTCCGCCCTGTGGGCTAATCTCTCCTCCTGCCAGCGGAAATGGCGGAGAGATGTGTCCTATTTCTCCTTCTTTACTGAACGATCCGCCAATTTTTTAGGTGAAAAGGCCACCGGAGAGCCCTCCATGAGGGCCGTGGTGATATAAACAAGGGCGGCCCGTCGGGGCCGCCCTTCTCTATTACGCCTTGCTCTTGATATATTCGTCGATGGACTTGGCGGCGGACTTGCCCGCGCCCATGGCCAGGATAACTGTGGCCGCTCCGGTGGCGGCATCGCCGCCGGCAAAGATGTTGGGGCAGGAGGTGCAACCACCCTCGTCCGCCTGGACACAGCCCTTCCTGGTCTTCTCCAGGCCGGGAGTGCCGTCGTAGCTCATGGGGTTTGGCTGAGTGCCCAGGGACATCACCACTGCGTCAACCTCCATCTTAAACTCGCTGCCCTCGATAACCACGGGGCGGCGGCGGCCAGAGGCATCGGGTTCGCCCAGTTCCATCTTCACACAGGTGATGGACTGTACGTGTCCGGTCTCATCACCCTCAATCGACACAGGGTTTGTAAGCAGATCGAAGACGATCCCCTCTTCCTTGGCGTGATGAACCTCCTCAGCACGGGCGGGGAGTTCGGCCTCAGAACGGCGGTAAACAATATGTACATCCGCCCCTAGGCGCTTAGCGCACCGGGCAGCGTCCATGGCCACGTTGCCGCCGCCTACCACAGCAACCCGTTTGTTATGGAGGACAGGTGTGGGAGAGTCCTCCCTGTAAGCTTTCATCAAATTGATACGGGTCAGGTACTCGTTGGCGGAATATACGCCCACCAAGGATTCTCCGGGGATCTTCATAAACATGGGCAGGCCCGCGCCGGAGCCGATAAACACCGCCTCGTAGCCCTGTTCAAACAGCTCCGTAATGGTAAGAACCTTACCAATGACCATGTTCAGCTCAATATCTACCCCCATCTTCTCCAAGTTGGCCACCTCACGCTTGACAATGGCCTTGGGGAGACGAAATTCGGGGATGCCATAGCTGAGCACACCACCGGGGGTGTGGAACGCTTCGAACACGGAGACGGCGTAGCCCATCCGGGCCAACTCACCAGCGCAGGTCAGACCGGCGGGACCGGAGCCGATGACGGCTACCTTATGACCATTCTTGGGTGCGGTGGACACATTGGCGATACCGTTCTCGGCGGCCCAGTCGGCTACAAAGCGCTCAATACGGCCGATGGACACCGGTTCACCCTTAATACCCCGGACACATTTCCCCTCACACTGGGTCTCCTGGGGACAGACACGGCCCGAAATGGCGGGCAGCGCATTAGCGTCAGACAGCAGCTGATATGCAGCGGCCAGGTCGCCCTCGGCCACCTTGCCCACAAACTCGGGAATGGGAATGCCCACGGGACAGCCGCTGACGCAGGGCTTGTGTTTACAGTTCAGACACCGCTGCGCCTCATTCTGAGCCTGCTCCAAAGTGTAGCCCAGAGCCACTTCCTTAAAGTTTGCGTTTCGTACATTGGCCTCCTGCTCCGGCATGGGGGTCTTTTCCATTTGCATATTAGCCATTCATGGCACCTCCTCCCAGGCGGCAGAGATGCTTCTCTTTCGCCTTGGCTTCATGCTCTTTGTAAGTCGCGTTCCGGGCAATTACCTCATCAAAGTCCACCTTATGGCCGTCAAAATCAGGGCCGTCCACACAGGCAAACTTCACCTCGCCGTCCACGGTGAGACGGCAGCAGCCGCACATGCCCGTACCGTCAATCATAATGGGGTTCATGCTCACAGTGGTGGGGATACCATATTTCTCGGTGAGCTTGCAGGCAAACTTCATCATCAGCAGAGGGCCGATGGCAAAGACCCGGTCGAACTTGATTCCACTGTTAATCAATTCCTCCAGCTTGCCGGTAACAAAGCCATGGTAGCCGTAGGTGCCGTCGTCGGTGCAGATGTGCAGGTCAGTGCAGGCCTGGCCCATCTCCTCTTCCAGAATGACAATGTCCTTCGTCTTAAAGCCGCCGATCAGGTCTACCTGGTTGCCGGCCTGATGCAGGGCCCGGGCTACAGGCAGGGCAATGGCGCATCCCAGTCCTCCGCCCAGAACAGCCACCCGGCCAATATTCTCCACCTCAGTAGGCAGACCCAGAGGACCTACGAAATCCTGCAGGCAGTCGCCCTCGTTCAGCTCATCCAGCGCCAGTGTGGTGCCGCCAATCTTCTGGTAGATCACTGTGACCAGTCCATCCGCCGTGTTGGAAACAGTCAAAGGAATCCGTTCCCCCTCCTCATCCACACGCAGAATGATGAACTGGCCCGCCTCAGCCTTGGCTGCCACCAGCGGCGCATATACTGAAATTTGTCCAATTTCTGGCGTCAGCGTCTTCTTTTTTACTATTTCGTACTTCTTCACTGTTTCTCCTCCTGTCAGAGTAACTTCCTTTTTTCCATCTAGTATCACAAGCGGCCCCGCCGCACGGATCACAAACCTACCACTTTGTTCCTTTCCCATACCTGCGCCGCTTCCTGGCATAATACAGCCAACGAATTACGAACGCTGCCAAAACCGTTGCCAGAGTCAGCACAAAAAGCGCCGTCAAAGTAATCCAATTCGGGTTTTTAATCAGCTCAATGGGGTTCCAGCTGCGGCTGACATCTTTCCTTCCATCCGGAAGTGAATAGCGCGATGGAATACCCTCCTCCCCGAAGCTCTGGAGGTAGGCCGCCAATGCGTACCACTCTTTGATCTCGCTGCCGTTCTCGTCCCGGAGAATACAGGCCTCAAAGTCGGTGACGGGGGCGCCGTCGGCCATTTTGGGCTCCAGGGACAACAGCCCCAGAGATTTGCTCTTCACCGTGCTCAACATCTGGGCCGAATACATCCCAGTGACCACCCGGTAGAGCTGGTCGTCCCGCAAATCGCTGTAGGTCCGGTCGATCGTGGAAACCGTATAGCCGTATTCCCCTGACTGCTCCCCGCTGCCCAGGACAGGGGCAGGCTGGGTCCGCCGAGTCTCTTGTACCAACTGAATGTCCGTCACCCGGTTGAAAAACATCCTGTGGGTGTTAAAGCTGTACTTCATCCCCGCCATATACAGCTGTGCGGCGGGCATCAGAGGTGTAACTGAGGCATCTACCTCTGCGGCAGCCTTCAGCTCCTTCCCAGTCAGATATACTCCCACCAAAGGGAACCCAGATGTACCGTCGCTTCCAACTCCCATAGACAGCACATCGAACACCATGGAAGTGGTAATTTCTCCTGTAGCCAGAGGGGCTCGGAGGACCCCGTCAGCAGTAATCGCTACAGTTGGCACACTGGAGGTGTTTGCCTCCAGGTTTTCCGTAGCCCACAGGAAAGAATCGGCCACCAGTTCCCCCAAAGTATTGCCGCTCTGGAGCCCGGAGACTGGGGTTGGCAGGTCAAAGCCGGCCACAGTGAGCATTTTATCGTAGGTCAGGCCATACCTGGCCAGGTAGGTCCCCCCTACCAATCCCTTCCACCGCTCCACCATGGAGGCAATCCCGGGGTCATCAGGCAGCGTCTCATCGATGGCGAGCAGATGGTAGTCAGATAATTGCTTGCTGCCGTCCTCGCCAAGGGAAAATGTAATGGAGCCCAAATTTTCACAGTACGGCCCGGCCGAGACAATATAGGTGTTATTTACTCGGATTGGTTCAGTCAAAGTGGTATGGGTGTGGCCAGAGACAATCAGGTCGATGCCGTCCACTTGTTCGGCCAGCCGCTCATCCTCCGACAACTTCTTTTTCTCATTGGTCCCCCCATGGGACAGACAGATGATAAACTGGGCTCCCTGTTCCTTCAAAGCATCCACACACCGCCGGGCGGCAGCTTCTGTATTTTCCAGATTAAAGCCCGAAGAGGGCGCGCAGGCATGGGAATCCGCCCCCATGAGCCCAAAAATACCATAGACAACTCCGCCTCGTTCCAAAATCACATGCTCCTGAACGCCATAAGCCGCCATGGACCGCTGGATATCCAGCCGGTCCGGATTATTATCCGCCGGCTTGTAGTTGGCCATGAGAAGGGCCGGCGCCGGTTCTCCGCTGTCTACCACAGCGTTGAGCATCTTGGCAAATCCGCTCCCCGTGTGATCAAACTCGTGATTGCCCACCGTCGCCGCGTCATACCCCAAAGCCCCCATGGTGCGAAGCTCCGCCCCTTGAGTGGTGTACAGGGTCTGAATCAGCGAGCCAATGGAAAAATCACCGCCGTCTACTGTCAGCGCGTCGGGGTTGGCCTGCCGTTCCCGATCCAGGGCAGTTTTTAATCGGGCATAGCCGCCGGACTCCCCACCCCTGCCATCAGCCTGAGGCAAAAAATGGGAGTGGAGATCATGTGTAAACAACACCGTAACGGTACGGTCTCCGGATGGCGCCGCCAGGGTAGGCAGCATCGCACACAGCAATAGAACTGACAGCAAAAAGGCGGAAATGCGGCGCTTCACTCAGAACACCTCCATACCATCTCACTGGATCACATCAAATTGCACAGGGCGGTAAAACAGCTCCCGTACCCGCTGTGGTTCGCTGGTCTGGCCCAGTACCCACATCAATTTTGCTGTTGCTGCCTCCAGCGTCATGTTGTAAGCCTCCATCAGCTGGAACCGCTCCTTCACCTGCTGGCCCACCTGGTAGACCGACATATCGCTGCCCTCATAGGGCACCTGGGTCATCATAACAATGGTCTTTCCCGCAGAAAGCCATGCCTCCATAGCTTGGGCCAAAGGTCCGCTTTCTCCGCCAGGCAATCCGCCTACGCCAAAGGACTGAAGAATCACAGCCTGATAGCGGTCCATCAGCAGCCCCAGCGCCTCCGCCCCCATGCCGGGAATGAGGGTAAGCAATAATACTTTTTCCTCCAGCTTGTCATAAAAGACAGGCTCCGCTCCATAGGAGTAGATCTTAGGGGCCAGATATCGAATCAGTCTGCCATCCCGAATGACCGCCCGCTCGGGATAGTCCACACTGGAGAAAGCATTAAAACTTTTACTGCGCTCTTTTCGAGCTCGGGTGCCTAAAATCACCCTGCCATCAAAAACCAGGCTTACATCGTGGGAGTCCCTGTCCACAGCATAGCGAAAGCTGTCATATAAATTTCGCCGGGCATCAGTATCGTTGAGGGAAATGGACTTTTGAGAACCGGTGATGACAATCGGCTTGGGGGAATCCTGGATAAGGTAGGATAACCCGGCAGCCGTGTAGGCCATGGTGTCAGTGCCGTGGGTAATCACAAAGCCGTCGTATCTGTCATACCGCTCTTGAATGGCCTTCGCGATCTCCAGCCAATGGCCAGGTCCGATGTTTGTGCTGTCCAGGTTCATCAGCTGGACAGCTTCCACACAACATAGCTCCCCCACAGCAGGTATATGGCTCAAAATTTCTTCTGAGGTAATGGCTGGACTAAGTCCGTGTCCGCTCTCCATTGAAGCGATTGTGCCCCCGGTAGCCAGCATCAGAATATGCTTCAAAGTTTTCACTCCTCTCTTGGCAGAACCAACTGCTGCCTAAAGGCACTGCAAATATTTTCCATACAGTGTCATGGACAATTCGTCCCCAATTTTATGAACCTGCTCCTCAGTCACCCACCCCTCATAGAGGGCCAGCTCCTCCAGACAACCCACATAGCGGCCGGTGGTATCCTGAATGTGTTTAATTGACTCCCCTGCCGCTAACAGGCTGTCTGCCGTCCCCGCATCCAGCCAGATAAAATTCTTCTCCAGCGGAACCACCTGAAGCTCTCCCCGGCGCAGGTATTCCAGATTTACATCAGTAATCTCCAGCTCTCCTCGCGCGGAGGGCTTTAAATGGTTGGCAATCTCCATCACCTGGTGGTCATAAAAATACAACCCGGGAATGATATAATTAGACTTGGGATAGCGGGGCTTCTCTTCAATAGAGATGGCTCGCCCGTCCTTATCAAACTCCACCACACCAAATGGACGGGGATCTTCCACCCAATAGCCAAACACAGTGGCCCCCCGGTCGTTGGACGCAGCCCGCTTCAAGGTAACCGCCAGAGTGGGGGCATAAAAAATATTATCTCCCAATACCAGACAAACCCGGTCAGTTCCCACAAATTTTTCCCCGATCAGCAACGCATCCGCAATACCACGGGCCACTGGCTGTTCAGCATACTCAATGTGCAGGCCGTATTGACTTCCACTCCCAAGCAGGGCTTGGAAAGTAGCCGTCTCATCCGGCGGCACAATAATCATAATGTCAGAAATGCCTGCCTGCATGAGGATCGCGATAGGATAGTAGATCAGCGGCTTATCATATACCGGCAGCAGGGGCTTACAAACCGGCTTGGTCATGGGATACAGACGGGTCCCCTTTCCCGCCGCTAAAACAATACCCTTCATATTTTCTCCTGTTCAGGCAGCGACCGTTCTGATAAGTCAGCTGCGCACAATTAGATTGTATTATTTTATCATAGAACAGCTCTTTTTACAAGAAAAAATTGTTCAAATGTATCACAACCGGCGGAGCCAAAAGGCCCCGCCGGTTTGTTTGATTTATCAAAGGAATATTATGCCTCACTACGCGTTAAGACAATGCCGCTTTTTTTGCGCCCATGCGCTGGAAAACGATCACACCGCCAACCACAATCAGGCCGACAACGTCGCTGATATGGTCGGGAATCATCATGCACAGGCCGCCCGCCGCCATCAGCACCCGGAACAGCGGATTGATGGGACGGTACAGAAAACCATTCAGAGCCGCGGCGATGCCAAACAGTCCAATGAGGGAGGTGACGACGATGAGAACAGACTCCACAATCTTCATGGCCATAGCGGTGTTAGGCTCAAACTCGAAGAGCATCACAGGGCTGAAGGCAAAGATGTAAGGTACTACGAAAGCAGCGATAGCCAGACGTGTGGCGTTAAAGGCCGTTTTCATGGGAGGTGCCTTAGCAATGGCAGAGCCGGCATAGGCAGCCAGAGCTACGGGCGGAGTGATATCGGCCACAATGCCAAAGTAGAACACAAAGAAGTAGGCAGCCACAGGCACAATGCCAATGCGCTTATCCATCAGAATGGGGGCACAGGTAGAGGCCATAATGCAGAAGTTCGCGGTAGTAGGCACGCCCATACCCAGCACAATACAGCAGATCATGGTGAGGAACAGAGCGATGATCGGCATACCACCCGATACTTTAACGATAGTGGTAATCAGCGTAGAAGCCAGGCCGGTGGTGGTGATGCAGCCGGCTACCAGACCAGCCATGCCACAGGCCACGGCCACAGTGACCACACTCTTACCGCCGGCTTCCAGGGCATCAAAGAATTTGGCGACGGTAAAGTTCTCCGCAGGGTCGTTGATTCCAGCGGCCTTATTGACGATATTGTTGATAACACCAACCACCACAGTAACCAGAATGGCAATGGTGGCGGACACCTGCATGGTACGAGCCTGAGTAGACACCAGCACTACCAGCACTACCAGGGGCAGCAGCAGATAGACCTTGGGCAGCAGCTTGCTGAACTTAGGCAGCTCCTCCTTGGGAATACCCTTCAAGCCCAGCTTCTTGGCCTCCAGGTGAACGGCGATGTAGATGCCAGTAAAATAAAGCACAGCAGGCAGGATCGCTTTCAGAGCCACATCACGGTAAGGAATGCCCATGTATTCAGACATCAGGAAAGCGGCGGCGCCCATGATGGGGGGCATAATCTGACCGCCGGTGGAAGCGGCAGCCTCCACAGCGCCGGCAAACTCGCCCTTATAACCTGTCTTCTTCATCATGGGGATGGTAACGGACCCAGTAGTAACAGTATTGCCCACAGAGGAACCAGATACCATTCCGCACAGAGCCGAAGAAATTACGGCCACCTTGGCGGGACCACCGGCGGAGGAGCCGGCCGCACAGTTGGCCAGATTAATAAAGAAATTGGAAATACCGGTGCGCTCCAGGAAAGCGCCAAAGATAATAAAGACTACAATGTACTTCTGGCACACGTTGATGGGAGTGCCCATAACGCCGCTGGTGGTGAAGAACAGGTCATAAATCACCTTCTGGAAGCGGGTGGTAGCAAAAGTGTAAACCAGCAGGGCGCCCAGCACACACAAAATGGGAATGCCCACGCTGCGGCGGCACAGCTCCATCAGAGCCAGGATGCCGATGATAGCCAGAACAATCCACTTTGTCTCTCTGGTTATCCGGCTGGCCTGCCGAATCACTTCGTTGGCCTTCAGCGCGAAATAGAAAAAGGGGACCGATCCCAGCACCATAATAATGATGTCGTAGATGGGAACATAGTTGGCCCGAGACACTCCCTTTTTAACAGGGTAGTGCAGGTAACCCATAATCAGAATCAGGCCTACAAAGATGTTCAGCTTCTGCTCAGGCAGGGTGGGCCAGCCAGACAGGGTGGAGAAGATGCAGTAGCACGAAAAAGCGATGCCCAACAGCTTGATTACAAGGGCAGGGGTTCCCGTCCAGATACGGGTGTTAGATTCCCGGTCATACTTTTTCATGACCGCCTCGACGTCCGCCGCGGTACCGGTACCGCCGTCGTCGAGAATGGGCTCGGTGTTCACATTCTTTTCATTTGGGTCCATAGGTTTCTCCTTTCTCCTTGTTCTGCACTTCGCCGGAGTGACGAAGCAGATTTATCCTCATCCCGCCAGATAAAGATAAATCCAATCCGCCAATTATAAAGAAAAGGCGGCTGCGGAGGGCACCAAGCCCGCCGCAGCCGCCTGGCTTACGCTAAGAGGTCAAAATCCGCTTAACTCAGCCCTTGGCAGGGACAGTGATGCCCTTGTCAGCAAAGTAGGCAACGGCGCCAGGATGATAGCCAATGGCAGTCACGGAAGCGGCGAAGTCCAGATCCAGCTCAGCGGCCTTGCCGTGAGACAGGTTGGCAACATCCTCAAAGGTGCCATACAGGAAGTTGTACACGTCAGCCTCGCTCACGTCGTCACGGGCAATCACAACAGCGCCCACGGCCACGGTGGTGGTATCCTCAGCCAGGCTGTACACATCCTTGGAGATAACATTCTTGCTGTAATAGGGGCAGGAGGCAATCAGAGCGTTAATGTGCTCGTCATCCAGGCTGACCAGAGAGATGGCGCGGCCGGAAGCCAGGTCGGTCACGGCGGTAGTGGGGGCGCCGGCCACGATGAAGGCGGCGTCAATCTGGGCGTCCTTCAGAGCCTCAGCAGAATCCTGGAAGGACTGATAGGTGGCGTCAATCTTGGTGAACTCCTGCTTGTCGTTCAGGTCGCCCAGCCCATAGGCATTGAGCACGTCAACAGCATTAAAGAACACGCCGGAGCCAGGAGCGCCAACGGAGACCTTTTTGCCGGCCAGATCGGCGACAGACTTGATGCTGGGATCGACGGTTACGATCTGAACCTGCTCCATGTACAGGTTGGCAACGGTGGAGAAGCCAGTGGAAGCGCCGGTCTCGGCGAAGGTACGCTCACCATTGTAGGCGTAAACCATAACGTCAGACTGAACAAAGCCCAGCTGAGCGTCCTGATCCTCCAGGGCCTGAATGTTGGCGGCAGAACCGCCGGAGGTGATGGCCTTGACCGAGGTGCTGGTCATGTCGCCCACCTTGCCGGCGATGACGTTGCCAAAGCCGTAATAAGTGCCGGACTCGCCGCCGGTGGTAAAGGTCAGATTGGTACCGCCATCCTTGGCGGCCAGGCCGCTGGAAGGCTGGCTGGCAGCGGGGGTGCTGACCGCAGGCTTGCTGGCGGCGGGAGTGCTGGCAGCGGGCTTGTCACCGTTGCTACAGGCGGTCAGGGCCAGGGTCATGGCCATAGCGAGAGAAAGGGCAAGGGCAAGTTTCTTCTTCATATTTTCTTTCCTCCATATTTTCAGATTGGCACTGCTCTTCCGCTTTGGAAGAGCAAAAAGCCTGACCAGGCTTTTGCCGCTGGGATTTGCAGAACATATTCTAGTCTGCGCTATTATTATAGTACACCTTTCACCAGAAAGCAAGTTATTTTTTTATCCCCGGCCTGTCCGTTCACAGCTATCGCCGCTTCCAGCGAAATCTTCTCACCATCTTTATACATGCCATACATTTTATAATGTTCTTTCCAATTCATGGAGACCAGCCCTCCATTCCTACCTGGAGCTTTTCCAGCGCCTTTTTTTCTATGCGGGACACATAAGAGCGGCTGATTCCGCACTGTCCAGCAATCTCCCGCTGGGTTCTAGGCGGTTTATCGTCCAGGCCATAGCGCATAGTGATAATCATTCGCTCCCGTGGTGTCAGGCAGGTTTGGACGCATTGTCGGACCTTTACGCAGGCATCCCGTGTATCCAGTTCTTCCAGCATGTTGTCGTCCACTGCAATTACATCCATCAGAGACAGCGTTCCACCATCTCCCGCCGCCTCCAGCGTCTCTGTGAGTGACACCTCTCCCTGCAGCTTGCGCTGCACTCTAAAGTGCATCAAAATTTCATTTTCGATACATCTGCTGGCATAGGTGGCCAACCGAACATTTTTGTCCGCTCTGAAGGTAGATATTCCTTTTATGAGCCCAATAGTTCCAATGGAAATTAAATCATCCTGATCCCCTGATTGGGCGTAATATTTTTTAGACGGGTGAAGCAAAGGGAGGGATTTGCCCGATTCAAAGCGTCCTCCTATGGGCCGCCAAATTTTAAATGGATGTCCAGACGTATGCGTTCTTTGGTGCTGGCGCCAAGAAAATTGAAAAACAGTTGGACGAGGTGCAGGTGTAAACACCTGCTTGCGAAACAAGGCTGATTAAAACTGCCGCGCTTATCTATTAACAGGAATGGCGAACACTCCACTGCCATGCCATATACAGACGACCCCTGATGCAGGATTTCATATTCCTGCATCAGGGGACTTTTGTCCATTGTTCGATTTAGGTGTTCGACAGCCTCTTTGATTTTATTTTGCGGTCTCCCGCTGGAATTTTGCCATGTATGCGTCCTGAAGCAGTTTGAGGCGCTGGGGGTCCTTGCCTCCCACGGGGATACGGTCGATTGACTCCACCTTCATGCACAGGGCGCTGGAACTGGTGACGATGATCTCATCGGCGTTCATCAGCTCCACCATGGAGAAAGGCTCCTCCATCGTTGGAATACCGTTTTCCTTTGCCAAAGCCAGCAGATGTTTGCGGGTAATGCCGGGCAGAATCAGCTCATCGGTGGGGGCAGTGCGCAATACGCCGTCCTTTAGGATGGAGATATTGCTGTGGGCACACTCGGTCACCCGGCTGCCCCGGTGGAGCACCGCCTCATCGCAGCCGGCCTCCAAAGCCCGCTGGTTGGCCAGCACACTGGGAATCAGGTTCAGTGTCTTGATATTGCACAGCTTAAAGCGGTTGTCCTCCAGGGAGATAAGCTTATAGGGCTTGTCCATGGGCTTCATCGTGTGGGGCTTCACATAGGCCATCAGGGTGGGTGCTATCTCCGCGCCAGGAAATACGTGGTTTCGAGGGGCAATCCCCCGGGAAACCTGCCAATACAGAAAGTGGATTGGTGAGTCCTCCGCTGCGTCAATCACCCTCTGCAGTTCCTCTTTCACCTGTTCCCGCTCCATTTTGAAGGGAATCTCCAGCAGCCGCAGGCTGTTGTACATCCGATCCAAATGGTCCTCAATCGCAAAGGGGATGCGATTCGCCACACAGGTAGCCTCATAAATGCCATCCCCAAAATAGAGGGCACGGTCGTTCATAGGCACTTTCATTTCCTCCAGGGGGCCAATTTCACCGTTATAATAGCCAACATTTTTCCACATAATTTTCTCCTCCATCTTTAACTATCGTTCTATTTGCTCACAAAACGCGGTTCCGGCTGTCCTCCCACACCTGACTGGCTTTCCATACCACCCACGCGCACAGAGATCCGACCATCGCTCCCACCAGCACATCGCTGGGGTAGTGGACCCCTACATACAGTCGGGACAGACCCATCAGCACAGCCAATGCCACCGCCCAGATCCGGCTTCTCCGCCCCGGCAGGGTCTTCGCCCAGATCATCGCCGCAGCAAAGGCGGCACAGGTATGGCCCGAGGGGAATGAGTTTGGGTCGTCCTCCACCACCAGGGGGGCAATCGGCCAATCCAGCCAGGGCCGGGGACGCTCCACCAGGGGCTTGATGGTAAAGTTGGTTACCAGCAGCCCCAGTGCCATGGCTATCAGGGCCAGCACGCCCGCCTTCCGGGTTCGCTTTGAAATCAGCAGTCCCAAGGCCAAGGAAATCCATAAAATCCCCGCATCCCCCAGCTTGGTATAAAAAGACATAGCAGGGTTCAGCCAGGATATATGCAGATTTTGAATTGCGGTCAGCAGCTGGCCGTCAATCTGCAGTAAACAATCCAGCACCAAAAAACCTCCCTTGACCGTGCTTCAGTTCTATATTATAATAATAGAGCTTTTTTTCCACAAGTCAACACTAATTTTTTCGGAGGTCCTGTCCCTTGAAGCAAATCCTCTGTCTTTCCAGCGAACCTTGGTCCAATCGTCTTCCAGGGCGCACTCAGCAGATCGTTTCCCGCCTGAGGGATACCCAAATACTCTACTTCTCCCCTGCTCTGTCCCCCCGGGACAGAACTTTTCGGAAGCCAGGCCGGCAAGTACGCCCCAATGTGACAGCATATACCCTGCCTCCCATTCCTTTTCCCATCCCTGAGCAGCGGCGCCGCCTGTTTCAAATGGCCTGGAAAAGGATCAGCCGTTTTATTCAGGAGGCCGCCGTGCGCAAACGGATTGATGAGCCTCTGCTGTGGACCACCCACCCCCGCCACATCCATCTGGTTGATCGGCTGGATTACAGCTCCCTGGTCTACGACTGCGACCGGGTGTGGGACAATCCCCCCGCCCACTGGGAAGGCAGCCTGGCCCAGGCGGCAGATGTCGTATTTGCCGCCTCCCCTCTGCTGTGCGACCGGTTGTCCCCCTGCAGTTCCAACATCGCCCTGCTGCCCAACGGAATCAATCTTCCCCTTTTCGACGCCAACGCCCCCCGTCCCGATCCCATGCCGGGAGTAAAGGCCCCCATCTTGGGTTGGGCGGGAGCAATCCGCGAGGGGCTGGATCTGTCCCCCGTGCTCTACGCCGCCCAGTCCCGGCCCGACTGGGGCTTTCTCCTTCTTGGGTCGGTGGACAAAAAGAACCCATTTCTTCGCCAGCTGGACAAGCTGTCCAATGTATTCCTCACCGGACCCAGACCGGCAGCTGAGGTGCCCGACTGGCTGTTCCGCTGCCAGGTGCTGATGGATCTTCCCAGAACCGATCAGCCCTTTGACGAGGTGGTCTCACCCCGGCTGTTCGAATATCTGGCCACCGGCAAGCCTGTGGTGTCCATGCTGTGGCCCGACCAGGTGGAGCAGTTTCCCGATGTCGTATACGGCGCCCACGAGTTGGAGGAGTTTGTCACTCTTTGCGCTCACGCTATAGAGGAGGCCCCCGGACTGGCCCAGCGTCGGATAGACCGGGCCGCTCAGGCCGCCTGGCCCCGGCGGGTGGGCGAGGTGGAGCGTATCCTCACCACTGCGGGACTGCTGTAGCTTGGGCACTCGTTTTGCAGAAAAACAACAGGGCCCCGAGCCGCGTTCCAGCGCTGCCCGGACGACCCTGTTGTATTGTCTGCTGAATTTAGGTTCTCTTTAAAAATGTACTCATCTTTTTATCTTCGGTCTTGATATGGGTAACTAAAACGGCAATGTGCTGATTTAATTTCCCCACATCCGCAATCGACGGGCCTGCGGCCGGAATCGCGGATATAATCTCACGCAGCTTTCTTGTATATCCGGCGTGGAACATCTTGTGGGCTGCGATATCTGGATAATTGTTCATTTGCTGCAGCTGCTCCTCGTGAGCAAAGTGCTTATCCACATAGCTCAGCAGAAACTGTATGGCAGGCTCCATAGCCGTCCGTCCCTTTCCGCCGCTGCAGGCATCTATCATTTGGTTCACCGCCTGAAACAGCTCTTTATGCTCTCGATCAATAATACTATTGCCGGTCTCCAGCTCTTTTGTCAGCTCATATTTCATGATCTTAAATTTCCTCCTGATTGCGTTTTTTTAGAATAGCGGCTTAATTTGTAGTTTGTGCGAATTAAAATAGTAATAATTACTATTTTAATGAGTATAGCACCGCTCGCTCCTCCTGTCAATAACCTTTTTAAGCCCTCAACCCCAGAGCCGCAGCCCGCCAGCCGCGCCTGTTCCAAAGGATTTCCCAATTCCTGCTGCCTTTCTTGTTCATATCTACGAAAATACTTCTTCCTCTTGCAAAATAGCAAATTTCCCTATAAAATGGGAGCCATAATAATGGAAAGGGGTTTCGCTATGCTTTTCTATGCCTGCATTTATTTTCAGGCGTTTTATGGCCCCAATCTGTCCAAAATCATCCCCTGATCCTTAATCAGGCTGTCTGTACCCTCAGGCGGCCTGAAACTTTTTTAAAGGAGTGCTTTCTATGAAAAAAGTCGCCGTAATTATGGGCTCTGACAGCGACTGGCCTGTGGTCCAAGGGGCCTGCAGGCAGCTGGATGAGTTCAAAATTCCCTACGAGGCCCACATACTCAGCGCCCACCGCACCCCTGCCGCCGCGGCGGAGTTTGCCAAAAGTGCCCGAGCCAACGGCTTCGGTGTGCTCATCTGCGCCGCCGGCATGGCCGCCCACCTGGCTGGGGCTTTTGCCGGAAACACTACCCTGCCCGTCATCGGCATCCCGATGAACGGGGGGGCCATGGACGGTCTGGACGCCCTGCTTTCCACCGTTCAGATGCCCAGCGGCATCCCCGTGGCCACCATGGCCATTAACGGCGCCAAAAACGCCGCCGTACTGGCCGCCCAGATCCTGTCTGTCTCTGACGCTGTCCTGGCTGCCCGGCTGGACCAGGCCCGGGAAAAGATGGCTGAACAGATTGCTGAAAAGGAAGCCAGACTTCAGGCGGAGCTGGCTGGCTGACCTCTTTTCTCTCTACCCGCAGGGTAGAACCCACATTGTTCAATCTAAATATTTTGGAGGAATATATTATGGAAAAGAATCTGGTTTATACTGGTAAGACCAAAAATGTCTACGCCCTGGATAACGGCAACTATCTGCTTCAATTTAAAGACGACTGCACCGGCAAGGACGGCGTGTTTGACCCAGGTGAAAACTCCATCGGCCTGACCATTGACGGAGTAGGAGATGTTAATCTGCGCATGTCCATCTACTTCTTTGAGAAGATTAACGCTGCCGGCATCAATACTCATTATGTCTCCGCCGATCTGGGCAACACCACTATGGAGGTTCTTCCCGCCAAGGTCTTCGGCCACGGCCTGGAGGTTATCTGCCGCCACAAGGCGGTGGGCTCCTTTATCCGCCGGTACGGCGAGTATATTGAGGAGGGCGCCGACCTGCCCGCTTATGTGGAAACCACCTTTAAAAATGATGAGAAGGGCGACCCCCTCGTGACCAAGGACGCCCTGGTGGCTCTGGGTGTGATGACTGAGGCGCAGTACGACGACATCAAGGACATGACCCAGAAAATCACCAGAATCGTGGCTGACGATCTGATGGAAAAGGGGATGGTGCTCTACGACATCAAGTTTGAGTACGGCTATGACGCCGACGGAAACGTGATGCTGATTGACGAGATCGCCTCCGGCAACATGCGGGTATACAAGGATGGACAATATGTTGATCCTATGACACTATCCAAGCTGTTTTTCGCCTGAGCATAAGGAGGACAAGCATACATGGGTGGCTTTTTCGGGGCCGTCTCCACGCAGGACGTCTCCCTTGATATCTTTTTTGGGGTGGACTACCACTCCCATCTTGGCACCCGCCGGGGCGGCATGATTATTCACGATGCCAAGGACGGGTTCCAGCGTCAGATTCACTCCATTGAAAACACCCCTTTCCGTACCAAGTTTGAGAAGGACCTGACCAAGTTCCACGGCACCTCCGGCATCGGCTGTATCAGCGATACCGATCCCCAGCCTCTTCTGGTCCGCTCCCATCTGGGCCTGTACGCCATTACTACCGTTGGCATCATCAACAACGCGGAGGATCTGGTTGAGCAGTATTTCTCTGATCATGGGCACCAGTTCATGGCCATGAGCTCCGGCAAGGTCAACTCTACGGAGCTGGCCGCCGCTCTTATCAACCAGAAAGACAATTTAGTTGACGGCATCCTCCATGCCCAGGAGGCGATCCGCGGCTCTCTCACCCTGCTCATCCTCACCAGCGAGGGGGAGATTATTGCCTCTCGGGACCGGGTGGGCCGCCTGCCCGTCCTCATCGGAAAGAAAGCGGAGGGGCATTGCGTATCCTTTGAGTCCTTCGCCTACCACAAACTGGGTTATGAGGACGCCTATGAGCTGGGCCCCCGGGAGATTGTCCGCATCCGTTCTGACGGCTTCGACGTCCTCTCCCCCGCTGGGACGGAGATGAAGATATGTGCCTTCCTTTGGAGCTACTACGGCTACCCCAACTCCAACTATGAGGGGGTCAATGTGGAGGTCATGCGCTACCACAACGGCGCCATCATGGCCCGGGAGGAAAAGGAGCGGGGAACTATTCCCAATGTGGATTATGTGGCCGGTGTTCCAGACTCTGGAATCCCCCACGCCATTGGCTATGCCAATGCCAGCGGCACCCATTTCGCCCGCCCCTTTGTAAAATACACGCCCACCTGGCCCAGATCCTTCATGCCCTCCAACCAGAACGTGCGCAGCCAAGTGGCAAAGATGAAACAGATTCCTGTCCCGGAGTTGATTCAGGGCAAGAAGCTGCTCTTCGTAGACGACTCCATCGTCCGGGGCACCCAGCTTCGGGAAACCGTGGAATTTCTCTACGAATCCGGGGCAAAGGAGGTCCATATGCGCTCTGCCTGTCCCCCCATCATGTACAGCTGCAAGTATCTGAACTTTTCCCGGGGAAACTCTGACATGGACCTTCTCGCCCGGCGCACCATTCAAGAACTGGAGGGGGACGAGGGGCAGAGGCACTTGGAGGAATATGCTGACGCTTCCACAGACCGGGGCAGCTGTATGCTAAAGGCTATCTGCAAAAATTTCGGTTTCGACTCCCTGGGCTACCAGTCACTGGACGGTCTGCTGGAGGCCATAGGCATTGACAAAAACAGGGTGTGTACCTACTGCTGGTCCGGAAAAGAATAGAAAAGGAGATTACCACCATGATTGAGTCAAGATGTGGCATTTTGTGCGGAGAATGCAGCTTTCAGGAGCAAACAGGCTGCGCCGGCTGCCTCCAGATTCAAAAACCCTTTTGGGGCGACAGCTGCCCTGTCAAATCCTGCTGTGAGGAGAAAGAGCATACGCATTGCGGCCAGTGCGGCGACTTTCCCTGCGCACTGCTGAACCAGTTCGCCTACGACGAAAAGCAGGGCGACGGCGGAAAGCGGATCGAACAGTGCAAATTGTGGAAGGAGATCGAAGCATGAACAACTCTCATTCCGCCTCTTATGCCGCCGCTGGCGTGGATATTGAGGCCGGTTACCAGGGTGTACAGTTGATGAAAAAGCACGTAGCCCGAACCATGATCCCCGGGGTGATCAGCGGCATCGGGGGATTTGGCGGCCTGTTCGCTCCCGACTTGTCCGGTATGAAGGATCCTGTGCTGGTGTCCGGCACTGACGGCGTGGGCACCAAGATCCGCCTTGCCCAGCTGATGAACAGGCACAACACCATCGGTATTGACTGCGTGGCTATGTGCGTCAATGACATCATCTGCTGCGGCGCCCGCCCGCTGTTCTTCCTGGACTACATCGCCATCGGCAAGAACGAGCCGGAAAAGGTGGCCTCCATCGTCTCCGGTGTGGCGGAGGGCTGCGTTCAGGCAGGCTGTGCCCTCATCGGCGGTGAGACCGCCGAACACCCCGGCCTCATGGCCCCCGACGACTACGACCTGGCCGGCTTCGCCGTGGGCATTGTGGATCAGGAAAAGATGATCGACCACAACCAGATGCGGGCGGGGGACGTAATTCTCTCCCTGCCCTCCAACGGTCTGCACTCCAACGGTTTCTCCCTGGTGCGCAAGGTGCTGAACATCGAGCACACCGATCTGTCCGCCTGGTCCGAGGAGCTGGGCGGCGAATTGGGCGGAGAGCTCCTCCGGCCCACTGCCATCTACGTCAAGCCCGTCCTGTCCGCTATTGAGGCCGCCCGGGTCCACGGCATCAGCCACATCACTGGCGGCGGCTTCTACGAAAATATCCCCCGCTGCCTGCCCCAGGGGCTGCGGGCCAGGATTGACAAATCCGCCCTGTGGATCGACCCCATCTTCCCCATGATCCAGCGGCTGGGCAATATTCCGGAACACGACATGTTTAACACCTTCAACATGGGAACCGGCATGGTGTTAGTGGTGTCCAAGGAGGATGTGGATAAGGCCGTCGCCGCCCTGAACAGCCAGGGCAAGGGCGCCCGGGTCATCGGCGAGATTGTGGCCGGCGAAACCGGTGTGGAGCTGGTTGGATGAAGAAAATAGCCGTTTTAGTGTCTGGAGGGGGCACCAATTTACAGGCCCTCATCGACGCCCAGTCCCGCGGAGAGATTGTCAACGGCAAAATTTCTGTCGTCATCTCTTCTGTTCCAGAGGTTTACGCTTTAGAACGAGCCCAAAAAGCTGGTATCCCAAGCTATGTCCTGGATCGGAAATACTACCCCTCCAGCCAGTCCATGACGGTGGCACTGCTGGAAAAATTGCGGGAGCTCTCTATAGATGTTGTGGTCATGGCGGGGTTTATGACCATTGTCACCAAAGAGCTTTTTGAGGTTTACAATAATTCCGTGATTAATATTCATCCCGCCCTGATTCCCTCCTTTGCCGGTCCTGGATGTTATGGCCTCCATGTTCATGAGAAGGCCCTGGCCTACGGTGTAAAGGTCTCCGGGGCCACCGTCCACTTTGTCACTGAGGAGTGCGACAGCGGGCCCATTATCCTTCAGAAGGCAGTGGATGTCCTTCCGGACGACACTCCGGAAGTCCTTCAGCGCCGCATTATGGAACAATGTGAATGGACACTTCTGCCTCAGGCTGTCAGCCTGTTTTGTCAGAACAGGCTGCGGGTAGATGGGCGCGTAGTCCGAATTTTAGAACCATAACAGGAGGCCGCTATGAAGCTGATTAATTTAAAAGAATATCTTGCAGACAGTTCCTACCCCGGCCGTGGCATCGTCCTGGGCCGCACAGCGGATGATAAAAAGGCGGCTGTCGCCTATTTCATTATGGGCCGGAGCGAAAACAGCCGTAACCGTGTCTTTGAAAAAACAGAGGATGGCATACGCACCCGGGCTTTTGATGAGTCGAAGATGACTGACCCTTCCCTCATCATTTATCACCCTGTTCGCCTGCTGGACAACGGCCTTCTTGTGGTCACCAATGGTGACCAGACTGACACCATTCAGGAAAATATTGCTCAGGGTCACTGCTACCGCCACGCTCTGAACACCCGAAAGTTCGAACCTGACGGCCCCAACTGGACTCCCCGTATTTCCGGAGTTGTCAAACCGGATGGCTCCTATAATCTCTCTATCCTCAAGAGTATGGACGGTGATCCCGCCTGTTGCTGCCGGTACTTTTTTGAGTACGACGCCCCCATCGCCGGGATTGGCCACCTGATTCATACCTACCAGGAAAATTCCATGCCTCTTCCTTCCTTCCATGGGGAGCCCCGGCGGGTGGTCATTGACGCTACTGATGCCCACTCATGGGCGGAAGAAATCTGGAGCAGCCTGAACGAGGAAAACAAGGTGTCCCTTTATGTCCAGCTCCTCGACTTGGAAACTGGCGCGCGGGACACCGCAATCATCAATAAATATGGGGAGGGCTGAGCTATGACCAAGCTGGAGCTGAAATACGGTTGCAATCCCAATCAAAAACCCGCCTGTATTTTTATGGAGCGAGGAGAGCTGCCCCTCACCGTCCTCAACGGCAAGCCTGGGTATATCAACTTTATGGATGCCCTCAACTCCTGGCAGCTGGTGAAAGCTCTGAAGCAGGCCACCGGGTTGCCTGCCGCCGCTTCCTTCAAGCATGTTTCCCCCGCCGGCGCAGCACTGGGTCTGCCCCTTAGCGATGTGGAGCGTCAGATCTACTTCGCCCCGGAGGGGAACCTCTCCCCTGTCGCCTGTGCCTACATCCGAGCCCGGGGCGCTGATCGGCTGTGCTCCTTCGGGGACTGGGCCGCTCTCTCCGACCCCTGCGACGGGGACACCGCCCGCTTCCTGGCTCTGGAGGTGTCCGACGGCGTCATCGCCCCCGGTTACACCGACGAGGCCCTGGAAATTCTGAGAACCAAGCGCAAGGGCGGATATAATGTGGTGAAAATTGACCCGAATTACGCCCCTGAACCCATTGAGCGGCGGAACATCTTTGGCATCACCTTTGAGCAAGGCTATAATGACCTTACCATTGATGAAACAATATTGGAAAATATCGTTACTCAGAACAAAGACCTGCCGCAGAACATCAAAAACGACATGTTGCTTGCCCTTATTACCTTGAAATATACGCAATCCAACTCAGTGTGCTATGTCAAAAACGGCATGACAATTGGCGTAGGCGCCGGCCAGCAGAGCCGCATTCACTGCACCCGTCTGGCTGGGAACAAAGCTGACGTCTGGTGGCTGCGGCAGCACCCCAAGGTGCTCTCCATCCCTTTCCCGGAAAATGTCCGCCGTCCAGACCGGGACAACGCCATCGACGCCTTCATCAGCGATGTTCTCACCCCCCGGGAAAAAGAGGACTGGGTCTCTAAGCTTACTGATGTTACCTTAGGCTCCGATGCCTTCTTCCCCTTTGGTGACAACGTGGAGCGCGCCAGACAGTCAGGCGTAAAGTATATCGCCCAGCCTGGCGGCTCCATCCGGGACGACCAGGTTATCGAGACCGCGGACAAGTTCGGCATGGTTATGGCGTTTACGGGTATGCGGCTGTTCCACCACTGACTGCTGTTCCTACTGTGGGACCCGCCACCCTCGGCGCGTCACCCCCTGCCCAATCGCAGTGCAGTATAGGATGGCCCCACCCATGGAGGCGGGCTCCACAAATATTCACAGAATGAGGTGTCAAGCATGAAAGTTTTAGTGGTCGGCGGAGGCGGCCGGGAGCATGCCATCTGCTGGAAGCTGGCCCAGTCCCCCAAGGTAACAGAACTATATTGCGCTCCGGGCAACGGTGGTATTGCCCAGGTGGCGCAGTGTGTCCCCATCAAAGCCACTGACGTGGACAAGATGGTTCGGTGGGCCAAGGAAAATGCCATGGACTTTGTCATGGTGGCCCCCGACGACCCTCTGGCCCTGGGAATGGTGGACGCTCTGGAGGCGGTCGGC
The DNA here is from genome assembly GCA_947073765.1 of uncultured Bacillota bacterium. Lineage (GTDB taxonomy): Bacteria > Bacillota > Clostridia > Oscillospirales > Oscillospiraceae > Lawsonibacter. The sequence goes on from CAMTMZ010000005.1 coordinate 65,972, forward strand.
ATTCCCGCCTTTGGCCCCCGGGCCAACGCCGCCATTATTGAGGCCAGCAAGGCCTTTTCCAAGGAACTGATGAAAAAATACCGCATCCCCACCGCCCAGTATGAGACCTTCACCGACTTGGACAAGGCCCTTACCTACATCCGGAAGCAGGGTGCCCCCATCGTGGTGAAGGCCGACGGCCTGGCTTTGGGCAAGGGCGTGGTGGTGGCCGCCACAGTGGAGGAGGCCGAGACCGCTGTCCGGGAGATGATGGAAGCTAAGAAGTTCGGGGCGTCAGGCTCCACAGTAGTTATCGAGGAGTGCATGATGGGCCCAGAGGTAACGGTTCTGGCCTTCTGCGACGGAGAGCACCTGGTCCCCATGCTATCCAGCCAGGACCACAAGCGGGCTTATGACGGCAACCAGGGCCCCAACACTGGCGGGATGGGGGCATTCTGCCCCTCCCCCAAGTACACCCCGGAAATTGCGGAACGCTGTGTGAAGGAGATCTTCCAGCCTACGGTAAACGCGCTGAAGGCGGAGAACCGTCCCTTCAAGGGGATTATATATTTTGGTCTTATGTTAACTAAAGATGGCCCCCGGGTGGTGGAATACAACGCCCGCTTTGGCGATCCGGAAACCCAGCCCATCCTGTCCATGCTGGACACCGACCTGATGGACATCTTCCAAGCCTGTGTGGACGGCACGTTGGACAAGATCGACATAAAGTGGAAGTCTGGCGCCGCCTGCTGTTTGGTCCTCGCCTCGGGAGGGTATCCCGTCAGTTACAAGAGCGGATACCCCATCTCTGGGCTGATGGAGGCGGAAACCCTTGGGGCCACCGTTTTTCACGCGGGGACCAAAAAGTCCGACAGCGGCGAAATTCTTACCGCTGGAGGGCGGGTGCTGGGCGTAACTGCCACCGCCCCTTCTCTGGAGGAGGCTATCGCCAAAGCCTACGCCGCCGCAAAACCCATTTCCTTCCAGGATATGCACTTCCGGACCGATATTGGGAAGGTTTGAGCAGCTCTCAGCCCCCGGCTTCAAGCCGGGGGCTTTTCACACGGATGAAAGCAAAAAGCGCCCCGCTGCTGTAAAGCAGCGGGGCGCTTATCGTCCTAAGGATTACTCCTCGCCAAACATCTTCTGCAAGCGGGTCAGCTTGTCGAAGCGGGCCTTGGCGGTCTCCTCGGAGAGGGCGAACAGCTCCTTGGCGCGGTCGGGGAAGGAGCGGGTCAGGGCGGAGTAGCGGGCCTCATTCATCAGGAACTCCTGGTAGCCGCCGGCGGGGGCCTTGCTGTCCAGGGTGAAGGGGTTCTTGCCGTCCTTCTTCAGGTCGGGATTGAACCGGAACAGGTTCCAGTAGCCGCACTCCACGGCCTTCTTCATCTCAACCTGGCAGTTTGCCATGCCGCCCTTGATAGAGTGCATCTCACAGGGGGAGTAGGCAACAATCAGGGAGGGACCGTGATACGCCTCGGCCTCGGCAATGGCCTTGAGGGTCTGGTTGGGGTTGGCTCCCATAGACACCTGAGCCACATACACGTAGCCGTAAGTCATGGCGATCTCGGTGAGGGACTTCTTGGGCATCACCTTACCGGCGGCGGCAAACTGGGCCACCTGACCGATGTTGGAAGCCTTGGAGGCCTGACCGCCGGTGTTGGAGTACACCTCGGTGTCGAACACGAAAATGTTCACATCCTCGCCGGAGGCCAGCACGTGGTCCACGCCTCCGTAACCGATGTCGTAGGCCCAGCCGTCGCCGCCGAAGATCCACACGGACTTCTTGGCCAGATAGTCCTTCTCCTCCAGAATAGCTCTGGCCAGCGTACAGGCGGCGCAGTCGCAGTACTGGGCGCCGGACTCCTTCAGCTCCTTGGCATGGGCCTGGAACTCGGGCAGCTTGACGCCAAAGACCTTCTTAGCCTCTTCACTGTCAACAAAGGCCACAACATCGTCAACAGTCATGATGCTCTCTTCCAGCAGCTTGACGTACTCCTTGGTGGCCTCGGCGTTGGCCTTTCCGTCCTCCATGGTATCCAGCCACTTTCTCGCGGCGTCCTTCAGGGGCTGATAGGTCTGCGGCACCTTGATGAGGGCCTCGGTCTTGGCCTTCAGGCGCTCACGGATGGCCTTCTGGCCCAGATACATGCCCAGGCCGTGCTCGGCGTTGTCCTCAAACAGGGAGTTGGCCCAGGCGGGACCCTTCCCCTCAGGGGTGGTGGCGTAGGGAGAAGTGGCGGCGGGGCCTCCCCAGATGGAAGAACAGCCGGTGGCGTTGGAAATATACATCCGGTCGCCGAAGAGCTGAGTAATCAGGCGGGCATAGGCGGTCTCAGCGCAGCCGGCACAGGAGCCAGAGAACTCCAGCAGAGGCTTATTGAACTGAGAGCCCTTGACAGACAGGTCAGCCATCTCCTCCTTGACAGAGACATTGCCCACCATATAGTTGAACACATCCTGCTGAGCAGCCTCCTGCTCCTGAGGCACCATGGCCAAGGCGTCCACGGGACAGGTCTTCACACACACGGAGCAGCCCATACAGTCCAGGGGGCTGATGGCAATGGCAAACTTATACTGGCCCTTGCCCTTGCCGGCCTTTACATCCACAATCTTTGCGGCCTCGGGAGCCTTAGCGGCCTCATCCTCTGTCAAAGCGAAGGGACGAATGGTAGCGTGGGGGCAGACATAGGAGCACTGGTTGCACTGGATACACTTGGAGGAGTCCCAGGTGGGCACGGCCACGGCCACGCCGCGCTTCTCGTAAGCGGCGGCGCCCAGATCGAAGGTGCCGTCGGCGTAAGGCTCGAAGGCAGACACAGGCAGGCTGTCGCCATCCATGCGGTCCACGGGGTCCAGTACGTTATTCACCAGATCCACCAGCTTAACGGGGCCGGTGTGCTTGTTCTCCTTCGGCGCGTCCTGGGCATTCATCCAGGAGTCGGGAACTTCAAACTTGGTAAAGGCGGTAGCACCGGCGTCGATGGCCTTGTGATTCATATCCACAACATCCTGACCCTTCTTCAGGTAGGAGTGGGTGGCGGCATCCTTCATATACTGAATTGCCTCGGTCTCGGGCATCACCTTGGCCAGCTTAAAGAAAGCGGACTGGAGAATGGTGTTGGTGCGCTTGCCCATGCCGATGTCCTGAGCCAAATCAATGGCGTTGATGAGGTAGACCTGAATATCGTTCTCAGCGATATACCGCTTGGCTATGGCGGGCATGTGCTTATCCAGCTCCTCAGGGGTCCACTGGCAGTTGATGAGGAAGGTTCCTCCAGGCTTCACATCCCGGACCATGGGGAAGCCTTTGACGATATAGGCGGGCACATGACAGGCCACGAAGTCGGCCTTATTGATATAGTAGGGGGCACGGATGGGCTGGTCGCCAAAGCGCAGGTGGCTCACCGTCACACCGCCGGTCTTCTTGGAATCGTACTGGAAATAGGCCTGCACATACTTGTCGGTGTGGTCGCCGATAATCTTGATGGAGTTCTTGTTGGCGCCCACGGTGCCGTCGCCTCCCAGGCCCCAGAACTTGACCTCAATGGTGCCCTCAGCCGCAGTGTTCGGAGCGGCTTTTTCCTCCAGAGAGGTGTTGGTGAGGTCGTCCACAATGCCCAGCGTGAAGTGGTCCTTAGGCTGAGCCTGGGCCAGATTCTCATACACGGCAAAAACGGAGCGGGGCGGGGTGTCCTTGGAGCCCAGACCATACCGGCCGGCAACCACGGTCTTATCCGTAATGCCTGCGCCCGCCAGCGCAGCCACGACATCCATATACAGAGGATCACCCAGCGCGCCGGGTTCCTTAGTGCGGTCCAGCACGGCGATCTTCTTGGCGGTGGCGGGGATGGCCGCCAACAGCTTGTCAGCCCGGAAGGGACGGTACAGACGGACCTTGACCATACCCACTTTCTCGCCGTGGGCATTCATATAGTCGATGACTTCCTCCGCCACATCGCAGAAGGAGCCCATACAGATAATCACCCGATCAGCGTCGGGGGCGCCGTAATAGTTGAACAACTGATAGTCAGTGCCCAACTTGGCGTTGATCTTGCCCATATACTCCTCAACGATCTCAGGCAGGGCGTCATAATATTTATTGGCAGCCTCACGGTGCTGGAAGAAGATATCACCATTCTCATGGGAGCCGCGCATAGTGGGGTGCTCGGGGTTCAGGGCGCGAGCGCGGAAAGCGGCCACGGCATCCATGTCCACCATCTCGCCCAGATCCTTGTAGTCCCAGATCGCTACCTTCTGGATCTCATGGGAGGTGCGGAAGCCGTCGAAGAAATTGATAAAGGGAACACGGCCCTTGATCGCGGCCAAGTGGGCCACAGGGGCCAGATCCATGACCTCCTGCACGTTGCCCTCAGCCAGCATGGCAAAGCCGGTTTGGCGGCAGGCCATCACGTCAGAGTGGTCGCCAAAGATATTCAGCGACTGGGCAGCCACAGTACGAGCGGACACATGGAACACGCCCGGCAGCAGCTCTCCGGCAATCTTGTACATGTTGGGGATCATCAGCAGCAGGCCCTGGGAGGCGGTGTAAGTGGTAGTCAGGGCACCGGCGTTGAGCGAGCCGTGTACAGTACCGGCAGCGCCGGCCTCAGACTGCATCTCGATCACCTTCACGGTGTTGCCGAAGATGTTCTTCTGGCCCTGGGCAGCCCACTGGTCCACGTAGTCGGCCATGGGGCTGGACGGCGTGATGGGGTAAATGCCGGCTACCTCAGTAAAAGCGTAGCTGACATACGCAGCGGCATTGTTGCCGTCCATGGTTTTGAATTTTCTTGCCATAGAAGTTCCCTACTTTCTTCCTAAATTTGCTTGGATCTTCTGCTCTATTTTACAGGCCTGTCCCCATCTGACCAATGGTCAAAATAGTTATATTTTTCATAGGTGTCTGGTTATATCGGGACAGTCCCGCAACGGCCCCGGCAGACAGAGCACGTCTTAGGTCTTCATACAAAGGTAGTGTATCACTTTTCAGCGGCTTTGTAAACTTTTCTGATGCAATTTCTCCTTCAAAATTCTGGCCTCACAAAGGGACTTTTTCATGGAAAACGCAAAAGCCGCCCCGCCGGTTTTCTCCGGCGGGGCGAATGTACAAAAATCGAAGATCAGCCGCCCATAGCGGTAGAAGAAATCTTGTTGCCAAACTCAGCGGCATCCTTGGGGATCCACACCTTCTTGGCCTTGCCGTCAATCTCCATATCAGCCAGCTCAAAGTCCACGTCAAAGTCAGCGGTCTTGTCAGTGGGCTTGATGTCACCAATCACATTGGCCGCAGCCTTCAGAATAGTCCCCAGAGCAGCGTCCATATCCTCCATCAGCAGATCAGGGTCCACATCGCTCATTGCCTCAGTCATAGCCTGGGTAATGGCCTCTGGATCAAAGGTATTCACCGTACAGGTCACCACAGCGGTGCCTGCCTTTTCGTCAGACTCCTTTACCTTTGCAGTGAGCTTAACCTCGCTAAACATAGCGATAAAGGCGTCCACAAAGGCCTGCATCTCCTCGTTGCTCACGCTGTAGCCCATAGAGGAGAACTGAGAGGTCAGCTGACCGGCCAGTTCCTCATAGATGCCACTCTCCAGGCCCATGTCCTTGCGGGCCGCAGCCTCATCGGCATAGCCAAACAGCTCCACGGCAGAGGCGGCGTCATCCTTCAAAATCATGTCGAAGAGGACCACAGCCACCTTGTCCGCGGCGATGGGCGCCTCCTTCTTGCAGCTGGTCAGCGACAGGGAGAACACCATGAGCACAGCCAGCAGCAATGCGGGGATTCTACGGGTTTGTTTCATTGAAGTCACTCCTTTTTCAACATTCGGCCAAAGGCCGTTGAACCTAATTATACGAGGCCCAATCAGAAAATGCAACCATTAAAATCAGAATTTATAAAATCTTAATCTTCCCCCTTCTGTTGCATTTTTTTCAAAAAACCGATACAATAGGTTTCAGTCAGTTATCACCTGAGTGGGAGGCGGCATTATGGTGCAATCTATCCAATCTCTAGGAATCCACGGGGTCACCGGCTACTTGGTTACCGCCGAATGTGACCTGTCCGGCGGGCTGCCCGCCTTTACGGTAGTGGGCCTGCCCGACGCTGCCGTCAATGAGGCCCGGGAGCGGGTACGCTCCGCCATCAAAAACTGCGGATTTACCTTTCCGGTCAGCCGCATTACCGTCAACCTTGCCCCCGCCCATTTGAAAAAAGTGGGTACCTTATACGACCTGCCCATCCTGGTGGGTATTCTGGCTGCCGGTAAGCAGCTGCGCCTGCCCAAAGAAAACTGCGCCTTTTTAGGGGAGCTGTCCCTGTCCGGGCAGCTGCGACCCTGTGCGGGGATGCTGTCCATGGCTCTGGCCGCCAAGCGGGAGGGAATTGAGGCCCTGTATGTCCCTGAGGACAACGCCGCCGAGGCCACCCTGGCCGAGGGGCCGGTGGTCTACCCGGTCCGGGATGTGGAGCAGCTGGAGCGCCATCTCACAGGAGAGGAGCTCATCACTCCCGCCCCTCCCTGGATCCCCGGTGAGGCAGCCTTCCGCTGCCCCGATATGGCCGACGTAAAGGGCCAGGAGCAGGTAAAGCGGGCCCTGGAGATTGCCGCCGCGGGCGGCCACAGCGTTCTCATGTCCGGCCCCCCGGGCACAGGCAAATCCATGCTGGCTCAGCGCCTGCCCGGCATTCTGCCTGACATGACCCGCCAAGAGGCACTGGAGTGCACTGAAATTCACTCCATCATGGGCCAGACCAGCGCCAGGCATCCTCTTATCACCCTGCGCCCCTTCCGCTCTCCTCACCACACCGTGTCTTCCACAGGCATGGCCGGAGGCGGCTCCAATCCCCGGCCCGGTGAGATATCACTGGCCCACAACGGGGTGCTCTTTCTGGACGAACTGCCCGAGTTCCCAAAGGAGGTGCTGGAGGTTCTCCGCCAGCCCCTGGAGGACGGCCATGTCCAGATTTCCCGGGCAGCGGGCACCGTCACATACCCCGCTCAGTTCATGCTGGTGTGCGCCATGAACCCCTGCCGGTGCGGCTGGTACGGCCATCCCGACCGCCGGTGCCGGTGTACCGAGGCAGAGGTGAAAAAATACCTCTCCCGTCTGTCCGGACCTCTGCTGGACCGGCTTGATCTGTTTATCGAAGTGGCTCCCCTGGAATTTGACGAGCTGGCTCAGCGGGAGCGCTCGGAGTCCTCCGCTCAGGTGAAAGAGCGGGTAGACGCCGCCCGCGCCCTCCAGACTATCCGCCGGCAGGATACCGGTGTGGCCTGCAATGCCCAGCTGCCCCGTCAGGCTCTGGACCACTTCTGCGCCCTGGACAGCGCCTGCCAAAAGATGATGAAGGGGGCCTTTGACCGCCTGGGCCTCACCGCCCGGAGCTACGACCGCATCCTTCGGGTGGCCCGCACCATCGCCGACCTGGACGGCGGCGGGGATATTTCCCCTGCCCACCTGGCCGAAGCGCTGCAGTACCGGCCGCCGGAATATTTGAGGAGATAAAAGAAAGGACAGCCACTGGCTGTCCTTTTCTTTAAGCCCATATTAAAACTTTTTTATTCAAAAATGGACCTTCCTTATGGGGTTTTCCACCGCTTGAGAGTGGGAAACCAGCCGCGCATCATCTTCTCCGCCTCCTCCTGGGGACCGAAGGGGTGACCGTTCTCAGCATTGAACTTCAGGTTGAAGGCAATGATGTCGTCCATGGTGGCCTCTGGGGCGGTAAAGGCCCCGTTCTGATAGCAGTAGCGGCAGTAGTCGCCGCTGAGGGAACCGTCGGCCTCGGTGCCCTTATCTTCTGGCTTGTCCAAAGGCATGGCGCAGCACTGGCAAAATGTTCTTTCTTCCATTGGGATAACCTCCTTATTATGGACGGGGCTTTCTCCCCCATCTCTGACACCAGGATACTCCCCCAAATCTGACATGGTCTGTCCAGTTTCATATCCTGCCAAAGATTTTTTTAGTTCTTCCCGCAAAATGTTCCGCCAGTATGCCGGAGACAGCACCTCCAGCCGGCTGCCGAAGGACAGCAAAAATGACAACAGCCAGCGGTCCTCTGGAAAGGCGCATTCCACCAGCAGGAAACCACTGGGCTCCGGGGTAATCTGCCGGGGGTGGAAATAGTCCCGCACCCGCCAGGCAGCGGAAGGCGCAAACCTCAGCTTCAGGTCCACCCCCCGGTATCCCCCGGGAAGGGGGGCCTCCAGCTTCTTCGGGGGCTGCCGGGGCGGACAGCTCCCGTCCTCCAGGATCAAGTCCTCCATGCGCACCAAACGGAAAATACGCCAATTCTGCCGATCCCGGCAGTAGGCCGAGAGATACCAGCACCCGGACTTGAACACCAGACGGGCTGGCTCCACAGTCCGTCGGCTTTTTTCTCCAGCAGAGCTGTAATAGGTAAAGGACAGGGGCCGCCGCTCTAAAATGGACTGCTTCACCAGCGCAAAATTTTCCCGCTCCACAGTCCCGCTGCCCCAATCGGTGAAATCCACCTCCAGCCAGCCCTCTCCTTCCCGTTGGAACAGGGCGGACAATCTGGACAGAGTCTCCCGCTCCTCGGACCCACCGGTGGTCAAAATAGCCTGGAGGGCAAACAGAATTTCGTCCTGTTCCTCTTGGGACAGCAGCGCCCGATCCAGCACAAACTGCTCCATCAGGCGGATGCCGCCCCCTTGACCCTTCTGCGTAAACACTGGGATCCCGGCGGCTGACAGTGCATCCACGTCCCGGTAGATGGTGCGCTCCGACACCTCCAGCCGCTCCGCCAGTTCCCGGGCGGTGACGGAGCGCCTCTCCACCAGAAGGTATAGAATTTTAAAGAGACGGCTGTTTTTCATCGTACCTGGATCTGCCTCAGCACCTCTCCGATGGGCTGATTGATGGCCAGGGCAGCCCTATCGTCATAGGGTGTGGGGCTCTTATTAATAAGCACCAGCCGGGATCCCCGGTAGTAGTTGATGAGCCCCGCCGCCGGGTAGACCGCCAGAGAGGTACCACCGATGATCAGCAGGTCCGCCGCCTGGATATCGGCCACCGCTCCCTCAATGGTCGCGCTGTCCAGCCCCTCCTCATAGAGCACCACATCGGGCTTGACTGTCCCGCCGCAGGAGCATTTGGGAACCCCGGTCCCCTCCTTGATATCTGTCACGGCGAAGGGCTTATGGCATTTCATGCAGTAGTTGCGGTGGACCGATCCGTGTAGCTCCCACACCCGCTTGGACCCCGCCAGCTGGTGAAGGCCGTCGATGTTCTGGGTGACCACGCTCCGCAGCTTGCCCGCCCCCTCCAGCTCAGCCAGCTTCTTGTGGGCGGCGTTGGGCAGGGCGTCCAGGCAGAGCATCTTATCCCGGTAGAAGCGGTAGAACTCCTCGGGCTTTGCGTCAAAAAAGGTGCGGCTGAGAATTTCCTCCGGGGGCCAGGCGTACTTCTGGTTGTAAAGTCCGTCTACGCTGCGGAAATCCGGAATCCCGCTCTCCGTGCTCACCCCCGCCCCACCGAAAAAGACGATGGCGCAGCTCTCGTCAATCCACTGCTGCAGGGTTTTGATTTTTTCGCCCATTTATACCCCTCCTTTTTTGAATAGTCTACCACGAAACCACTCTAAAGTAAATCTCCTCTTGACTTAAACCTAACTTCAAGTGATAAGATGGCTCCAATCAAAAGCAAGGAGGAAGCGTATGAACTACCGTACATTGGGCCGCACCGGCCTGAAAGTCAACGAAATTGGCATGGGCTGCGAGGGACTCGTGGACAAGCGCTATGAACAGGTGAAAGAATTTGTAGACAAAATGGAGGAGCTTGGAATTAACTGCATCGACCTGTACACCCCCAATCCGGAGGTCCGGGCCAGCCTGGGCAAAGCCATGCGGGGACGGCGGGACAAATTTATCCTGCAATCCCACCTGTGCTCCATCTGGGAGCATGGCCAGTATCTGCGCACCCGGAACATTGCCAAGGTAAAATCTGGCTTTGAAGACATGCTCCGCCTGCTGGACACGGACTTTATCGACATCGGCATGATCCACTACTCCGACGCCCTGTCCGACTGGCAGGAGATCAAGGGCGGCCCCATCATGACCTACGCCCAGGAGCTGAAGGCCGCCGGGAAAATCGGCTGTATCGGCCTGTCCAGCCACAACCCTGAGGTGGCACAGGCGGCGGTGGACAGCGGACTGATTGACGTGCTGATGTTCAGCGTCAATCCCTGCTATGACCTCCAGCCCGCCAATGAGGATGTGGAACAACTGTGGGCGGAATCGGCCTACGAAAAGCAGCTGGTAAACATGGACCCCCAGCGCCAGGCCCTGTATGAGAGCTGTCAGCGGCTGGGAGTGGGTGTCACTGTGATGAAGGCCTTTGGCGGCGGCGATCTGTTGAGCCAATACTCCCCCGCCGGGGTGGCGCTGACCTCCTTTCAGTGCCTGCACTATGCCCTCACCCGGCCTGGGGTGTCCTGTGTCATGGCCGGGGCCCGGACAGTGGATGAGCTTGTCCAGTGCGCGGCCTATGAGGACGCACCGGACAGTAAAAAGGACTACGCCGCCGCTTTTGCCTCCATGCCCAAGATCAGTTGGGAGGGACACTGTATGTACTGCGGTCACTGCGCCCCCTGCCCCCAGGGCATCGAAGTAGCAACTGTGACTAAATTCCTCAACCTGGCCAAGGCCCAGGGGACGGTTCCAGAAACTGTACGGGAACATTATGCGCTCCTCCCCCACCATGCAGGGGAGTGCGTCGCCTGCGGCGCCTGTGAAAAACGCTGTCCCTTTTCCGTTTCCATCATGGAGAACATGAAGCGGGCAGCGGAAATTTTCAAGCAATAACTCTGGTAAATGTTTTAAGCTTTTTAAGCCAACGGACATCGAACTGGGATTTGGCTTAGGAAAACAGGGGATCGTCCACTCTGACAAGCTGTTCCGTAAGTGTAAAAAACCGCCGGCTATGCCGGCGGTTTTTTACAGCTTCGTCTCCATTGGAATCGCCACAGTATAGTGGCTGCTGTTCAGCTGCCGCAGCAGGGCGGGCAGTATCCGGGCAGTATTGTCTCCTCCCTCCAGCGTCAGATAGACGGTCCGTCGGCGGCTGCCCAGCCTGTTCACCACCGTGCTGGCAAAGCCCGCTGCGCTCACAGTATCCGTGGGCTCCAGCAGCAGCGTCTCCTCCCAGCACACCCATCCTTCCTCCTCTAGGGCTGCCCGGATCCCATCCGGTACATAGGCCAGAGTCGTCCGGGTATGCACCAGCTCCTCCAGGGCCAGCCTTCCCTCCTCCAGCTGTTCTTCTGCTCCCTCAGAAGCCAGAATGCCCACACTATGCCCGGTGCCAAGCATCCGGCGGACCAAGTCCCCCTCCTCCCGAATCATCTGAGGCGCCAGGAAAAACAGAGCATACTGCCCAGAGGCATCCAGTGAATTCAGGATAGAGGACAGCCCCCGGGCGTCCTCACAGCGGAAAGCCAAATAGGTGGCCACATTGCTTCCATCCATCTCAGCATCCCCCCCGGCACCGGAGGGATTGGCGGGCACGGCAGGCGTTGCGGTCTCCGCGGGGCTGAGACTCTGAGTGTAGTCCCGCAGACGGTCATTAATCAGCCGGCGGGCCGCATCGATAAATGTGGCGTCATCCAGGGCTGTGTCAGCCCCCTTAATCCGTACCAGATAACCCTGGGTAATGTAGGGCAGCTGATTGTAGCTGTACTCCATGCCAAAAAAGGAACACACCGTATTCACCGGCACATAGGGCTTTCCGCTTCGCAGAATGGCCCGGGCCGCATAGGGCGTCCCCGTCATCTCATCCCGACAGGTGCCATTGTTCAGATCAAATACCAGCATCTGCTTCAGATTAAAAATAGTCACTGTGTTGTTATTGCGGTTATAGCTGGTATCCAGCCCCAGCCCTACACCAATTCCGTTCAGTCTGGCGTTAAACACCGTATAAGGCACATAGAGGGTCCCCCCAGACCAGAACGGCATCGTATCCGCGGTAAGGTGGGACACGCTGTCGTTGACAGCGGTAAAGTACAGCGGCGCCGCTGTCACAGGAATCAGGCAGAGCATCCCCAGACACAGCACAACTGCCAGCAGCGCCGGCAAAATACGTCGCCTTTTCATGATACCCTTCCCTCCTATAAATAGTTGCGCTTTTGATTATATCATAGTATAATCGTTTGGGCAAGCGCCACTATTTTAAGGAAATCTTAATGAAAGCTAAAAGGTCCTTCAACTCTGCTGTGATACACTGACAGCGTAAAAAAGGAATATGGCCCGTGGAAAGGAGCCGTTTTATGGAGATTACATTGGAAATGGTAGAGCGCTTGAAAGAGAAGGCCAACGTCACCTACGCTCAAGCCAAGGAGGCCTTGGAATACAGCGGCGGCAATCTGCTGGACGCACTGATCTACCTGGAGGAGAAGGGCAGCATTCCCCGGGCGGAGGGCGCTTACTACTCCACCAAGGGCGAAGCCTCCCCCCCGCCACAGGAAGATCCCCTGCCCGCCCAGCTTCCTACCCATGAAAAGAGCAGAAAATCCAGCAAAGCCTCCAACCCCAGCCGAAATGGCGGCCAGCGTTTTTTTCACACCCTGCGCCGCTGGCTTATTGACAATGAACTGGAGATCTGGCGCCGGGACCAGCCCATTACCGCCCTTCCTGTGCTGATTCTGGTTTTGCTTCTGTGCTGCGCTCCATGGGTGACCATCCCGGTACTGTTGCTGGGTCTTTTCTTGGGCTTCCGCTACCGCTTCTCCGGCCCTGATCTGGAGAGAGACAGTCTGAACGGCATTTTCAGCTCTGCGGCAGATACCGCCGCCGATCTGGGACATAAGGTTATGGAAGAGTTGAAGCATGACTGGCGCTCTGACGAAAAACACAACGATCAGTGAGGTGAGAGGAATGGCGGAACGTATCCTGCTTGTGGAGGACGAGGAAAAGCTGGCCCGCATGGTGGAAATGGAGCTGAAATATGAGGGCTATCGGGTGGATAAGGCCCTGGACGGCCGCAGTGGGTTGGACCTGGCCCTGGGCGGAGGGTTTGACCTGGTTCTGCTGGATATCATGCTCCCCCAGCTGTCTGGAATGGAGGTTTTGCGCCGGCTGCGCCGGGAAAGTCAGGTTCCCGTTATTATGTTGACTGCTCGGGACAGCGTAGTGGATAAGGTGGCCGGGCTTGACTCCGGTGCCGACGACTATATCACCAAGCCCTTTGCCATTGAGGAACTGCTGGCCCGCATCCGGGCCGCCCTTCGCAATAAAAACGGCCAAACCGGGCAGAGTATCCCCCTGGCCGCGGGGCCGCTGGTAATGGACGTGGAAAAGCATCAGGTTACCGTCCGGGGTCAGAGTGTGGAGCTGACCAAAAAGGAGTTTGACCTGCTGCGTCATCTGCTGGAGAACAAAGGTCGAGTCCTCACCCGGGAAACCCTTTTGGACGCGGTATGGGGCTTCGACTTTGTGGGAGAGACCAATTCCGTGGACGTGTATATCCGCTTTCTGCGCTCTAAGCTGGACGACGCCTTCGACCTCAAGCTTATCCACACCGTTCGTGGTGTGGGATATGTCATCAAGGAGGATTGATTATGGTCATCGTATACCGTTCCAACACCGGTTTTACCAGGGAATACGCCGAAATGCTGGGAAAAGCCGAAAAAATGAAGGTTTACAGCCTCTCCCAGGCGGAAGGGACGGTCAGCGAACCCGTCTTCTACATGGGTCCTTTAATGGCCGGGCACATTGCCGGCATTGACCAGGCCATGAAACAATTCACCGTCAAGGGAGTGTGCGGTGTGGGTATGTCCCCCGCCTCCCCGCAGGTGCTGGGCACCTTGTCTAAGGCCAACTATGTCCCTGGCGCCCCTATTTTCTACCTCCAGGGTGGCTGGGCTCCAAAAAAAGTGAGCTGGCTGAAACGCCGCATGGTTGGCATGGCCACCAAGTCCATACGGGAGTCCCTCCGGGACAAGGGGAGCCGCCGCACCCCGGAGGAGAATCAATATCTGGATTTTCTCCTCCACGGCGGCAGCTTTGTAGCTTTTGAGAAGCTGGAGGCCATCCGGGAGTGGATGAAGGAAGTATAAAAGCCTCTTTTTAAAGGAGATTCCCCCAAGGGGACAACGGATTGGTTTTGCGGAGCAAAACATGCGAAACAAGCAATATTTCCGCCTAATTTTACACACTTTTCCTTTTGCAAAATACTATCCTCAGTCAACGTTCGACTGACAGCTCCTTTCAATAAGGCGCCCTACAGGAGGTGAGCCTATGCCCCGCAGACGACACAGATTCCAGACCCCTCCCCCGGCGGACCCCATTGCCGCCGCCCGGGACTCCTCCCTGGCCCTGCGGCTGAATGTTGGCTTTTTCCTGCGGCAGCTGGGTATTTTTATCGTAATGGACCTGTTGCTGCTGGCGCTGGCCGCTTTTGGGTTGTTTGTCTATGGGGAAAACCGGTGCGCTGACGTGGTGGATATGGTAAATCAGCGGGGAGTTCCCACCCAGGAGGCCATCCCCTGGATGGAAGCCAGCGACTACTCCATCACCCGTCTGGACCGGGAGCCTAATGGCTGCCCAGCCGCCTCCAGCTGGCTGCCCACTATCCACCCGGAGACCTGGGAGGGCCTGCGCTCCTGGAACCTGAGCAGCTTTTACACCATGGAGATGCCCAACGGCGGCCAGCCCTACGCAGTCACTGTGGATTTTTCGGGAATTTCTACCGGTCTGTATTGGGCGGGCGTGGTGGTTCTGGTCTGCCAGTGCCTCTCTCTGATTACCAACCTGTTCCGCAGCAGCCGCTCCATCCGTAAGGTGCTGCGGCCCATCCAGGACCTGGCCGCTACCGCATCCCGTCTCAACTCTATGACCCATATGTCAAAACGGGAGATCGAAAGTCTGACGGGAGAGCTGGACAAAATCGACGCCACCCATCTGGACAGCCGCATTGACCTGCCCCCCACTCAGAAGGAGCTGCGTTCCTTAGCCCAGGCCATCAACGAGATGATGGACCGGGTAAACCACGCCTACAGCGCCCAAATGCGCTTTGTCTCCGACGCCAGCCACGAACTGCGCACCCCCATCGCCGTTATTCAGGGCTACGCCGCCCTACTGGACCGGTGGGGCAAGAGCGACCCGGAGGCCCTTCAGGAGTCCATCGACGCCATCCGCGGAGAAGCTGCCTCCATGGAGCGGCTGGTAGAGCAGCTGCTCTTCCTGGCCCGGGGGGACAACGATTCCCAGCCTGTGAAAATGGAGCGGTTTGACCTGACCGACCTGGCTGGCGAGGTTCTCCGGGAAGAGGAGATGATCCATCCAGAACGCACCTTCCTCCCCCACTGGGGGGAGGAACCCATCAGCGTATACGCTGATTCCGGCCTGATGAAGCAGGTGTTGCGCATTTTAATGGACAACAGTCTGAAATACAGCCCTCCAGAGGGCCGAATCTACCTGCGTGTGCTGGAAAAGCAGGGCTTTATCCGCTTCACCGTCCAGGATGAGGGCATGGGCATTCCCCCTGACAGCATCCCCCATATTTTTGAGCGTTTTTACCGTACCGATCAGTCCCGGGATCGGAAGACCGGCGGAACCGGGCTGGGGCTGTCCATCGCCAAATGGATTGTGGAGCGCCACGGCGGCTGGTTCGAGGTCGTCTCCCGCCCCGGCGTGGGCACCCGAATTACTGTGATTCTGCCCGCCCCACAGAAGGAGGAGGCAACGCCATGACGCTGCGCTTTGCCGCGCTGGAGGACGTTCCCGCCCTGCTGGCTATCTATGAGCGGTATATTTCCACCACCATCACCTTTGAATATGTTCTCCCCAGCCGGGAGGAGTTTGCCCGCCGGATGCGGGATGTCTCCCAGGTCTACCCCTATTTGGTTTTGGAGGAGGGAGGAAGCGTCCTGGGCTACGCCTACGCCCACCCCATCGCCCAGCGGGCCGCCTACGGCTGGGGGGCGGAGCTGTCCATCTATCTCCATCCAGGCGCAGCGGGAAAGGGCCTTGGCAGGCGGCTGTATCAGGCTCTGATTGATCTGCTGAGGCTTCAGGGCGTTCGGACCGTTTACGGCCTGGTGGCCAGCCCCAACTCCGCCAGCGAAAATCTCCACACCTCCCTGGGCTTCCATCTCATGGGCGTGCAGCAAAAGGCAGGCTACAAAAACGGCCGCTGGATCGATTTGCTCTGGTTTGACAAGGCAATCGCCCCCTATGCGCCGGAACCTGCGCCTGTCGTGCCCGTTCAAGCCCTCCCCTCGGCCCAGGTGCAGGCGGTTTTCATTGACTTTTGACAAAACCCTCCCGCTTACTGCGGGAGGGTTTTTCTGGACATACCCTCCCCGCTATCCGCATAGGATGGAAGCAACAGACGCTTGGCGTTCGTTTAACGATAGGAGTGTTGCTTCCATGCAGACCAACAACAACAAAATATTTCTCAGGGGGCGGCTGGCCGCCCCTCCTTCCCTCTCCCATGTAAACCACGGGGTGGAGTATCTCCTGCTTCCCCTGTCGGTGCGCCGTCTGTCCGGGGCGGAGGACACCCTCCATGTGGTAGCTGCCCGGGATCAGTTGTCCGCGCTGTCTCTCCTGGAGACAGGCACCCCCCTCACTGTGCGGGGTGAAGTTCGAACCTTTAATAATCGCAGCGGGGTAGGCAGTCGTCTGGTGGTCAGCGTGTTTGCCAAGGAACTGGGCCAGGATGAGGGGGAGGACGAAAACCACCTGGAGCTTTCTGGAACTTTATGCAAGCCTCCCATCCTCCGCACCACTCCTCTGGGCCGCACCATCTGCGACATGATAGTAGCCGCCAACCGCCGCTACGGCCGGGCAGACTATCTGCCCTGCATCGCCTGGGGCAGTCTGGCCTACCGCTGCGGCGCTATGGGGGTGGGGGACCGCCTGGCCCTGGAAGGCAGGCTTCAGAGCCGGGCCTACACCAAGGAGATCGACGGCCAGATTCAAGAGCGTATCGCCTTTGAGGTATCTGTCATGTCTTTAACAGACGAAGATACATACGACCTATAGAAAACAACCTGGGTCAAATGGGTATCCGAGGGTTGCTTTTGTCCACACTTAAATAATTTCTTCCCGCATAATTTCCCTGAAACAACAAAACAATAGGGATACATCCATTTAATAAGGAGGTATCCCTATGAAATCCAATCCCCTCCGCCAGGCGGCTGCCCCCATGCTGGCGTTGGTCCTGGCTTTTTCCCTGGCACTACCCACCTCTGCCTTTTTCTGGAGCAAAAAGGCGGACGCCCCCTATGTGGCTGATTTCTCCAAAAACGGCCTGATCGGCTCAGTCATCTCCTTTTCTCCCCAAGACTTTGTGGTCAAGCCAGACAGCAAAACTGCCCTCAGCGGCATTACCATCGACGCCCTCCCTGATCCAGGAGCGGGCAGCCTCTGCGTAGGTGACCAGCCGGTAGTACCGGGCTCTTTTGTTGACGTCACCGCTCTGGCTGGGCTGCGGTTCCAGAGTGCCAAAACACCCACTGTCACCACAACAACGCTGCGCTTTACCCCCTCCTTCCCCTCTGTTCTGGAGTCTCCCCAGGCCACCGCTACCCTCTATCTTCTTACAGAAACCAACAATCCCCCCGTGGCCCGAAATATGGAGCTGAACACCTATAAAAATGTGGCCATTACCGGCTATTTTGACGCCGTAGACGGCGAGGGAGACGCCCTCACCTTCCAGCTCACCTCCACTCCCGCCCGGGGATCGGTCACCCTGGCTGACGACGGCTCCAGTCAGTTTGTCTACACCCCCTATGAGAACAAAACGGGCTCCGATTCCTTCACTTATGTGGCCATCGACCCCGCCGGCAACACCTCTCCAGAGGCCAAGGTATCCCTGCGTATTGACAAACCGGATACCAAGGTAACCTACTCCGATCTGGATGGCCACCCCGTCCGCAAATCCGCCATCCGTCTGGCTGAGGAAGGTGTCTACGTGGGCCGGTATGTAGACGGGCATTATTTCTTTGATCCGGACCAGAGCGTCACCCGCGCCCAATTTCTCACTATGGCCATGTCGGTAGCAGGGCTTGAGAGCCTGGACGGAATCACCCTTACCGGCTTCTCTGATGACGACGCTATCCCCACATGGGCCAAGGGGGCTGTCTCCGCCGCGCTGAAAGCGGGGGTGGTTCAAGGCTCCCGGGACGAGAGCGGCGCCCCCATCTTCGGTGCCGGAGTTTCCATCTCTCGGGCTGAGGCAGCCGTGATGCTGGACAATCTTCTGGAAATCACTGATGTGCCCGTGGCGGTATTTTCCTCTGATGACAGCGGGCACTGGGCCGCCCAGTCGGCAGCTAATCTGTCCGCCACAGGGATTATCCGGGCAGACACTGCCGGGGCCATCCAACTGGCTGACACCCTTACTATGGCAGATGCCGCCGAGATGCTGGACAGTGCGTTGGACATGATAAACGCCCGCAGCAGCGGCAGCTGGCTGCCCTGGGCATAATAAAAGAGGCGCTGTCCTTTCGGCGGATGCCAATAAGGAAGTAAATAGAATTTCCGGAAAAACCGGTGTGGCAAAGGGTAAAAGGTGATAGGGAACTATTTCCGCAGAGGGCGGCGTGATCGCACGATCACGCCGTCTTTCTGCGTCCAT